>NZ_QWZQ01000039.1 GCF_003885105.1 Lactiplantibacillus garii | reverse complement strand
GATAACGACTGATGAAATCCTGGCAGCACTTGAGCTTATTAATCAACGACCATTAAAAATCCATCATCAACAGACTGCCATTGAAAGTTTCCGGGCTTGTTCGGATTAAACTTGTAATTTGCCTCATGTAAAACTTCTCCTTTTATGTGTAATCCATACTCACTAAAAATAATCATACCATTATTACTTGATTAATAAAGTGATATATAGAACTACTTAGTAAAGACACAATTCCACAAAATCAATTAAAAAAGACCCGCCCAAATCCGGACGGATCAAATAAAATGAATTATATTAAATCCTAATAATTAATGCATTAGCGAGTGGCAGTTTTCATCATGATTTCAATTATTCAGTAACGGGTTGGTTAGCGTCCCGTTTTAAAGCGGTCAGCTCCGTTTCGCTCAAGGCCCGGTAATTTCCGGCTAACAGGCCGACTGGTAAACTCAGCGAGCCAAACTTAATTCGGCGTAACTGAACCACCCGTTCACCGAGGGTCCCGACCATCCGTTTAACTTGGTGGTACTTACCCTCATGGATCATGATCCGAATGGTGGTAAAGTCCTCAATCTCGTGGAATTCAACGATCTCCGCTTGGGCGGGTTGTAACTGGGTCCCGTCCTTGAGCGTGATTCCGTCGTTAAACCCGGCCACCTGAGCCGCCGTGATTTCACCGGTCACTTCGGCCTCGTAGACCTTGGTGACGTGGTGGGCCGGCGCTAATAAGGCGTGTGACAAGGCGCCGTCGTTAGTAATAACGAGCACCCCTTCAGTGTCCTTATCCAAACGGCCGACTGGAAACAGGTCGTCACGGTAATCAGTGGTGTTAAAAAGATCCATCACCGTCTTAGCCGTGGCGTCGCTAGTCGCGGTAATTACTCCGACCGGCTTATTCATCACGTAATAAAAATACTGTTGGTAACGAACCTGTTCATCGTCTAAGAACACGGCGTCGCTACCGGGATTGATCTGTTGCTTACCCGAAATGACTGGTTCGCCGTTGGCCGTAATGTGGCCGTCTTTAATTAACCGGCGCACCTGCGTCCGGGTCCCAATTCGCATTGCGTGTAAAAATTTATCGATTCGCATACTTTCACCTACTTAATCTTTAACTTGCGCCGTAAGCCCGCGGCCCGGCCACCAATCATCAAATCAACTAAGCGCGACTTCAACGCGAAGTACGCGTAGACCCCGCCACCAACGATGACGGCCACGACCACGATCAGAAAGGCCTGGGTCTTGCTCTGCTCGTTTAACAACAGGTTTAACCCGAAAACAACTAACCGCGCGGCAACGTACGTCAAAATGGAATAAACCAAGATGCGGTTGACCTTGGGCAGTAACTTGACGTAGCGAATCCCAAAGTTCACTTCCAAGTCATACAGTGCCATAACACAGGCAACCATCATCCCAATGGCGGTCGCCACCAACGGACCGGCCGTTGACAGGAAGTAAATGCACGGCCACTGCACGATCAGTTTCGCAATCAAGCCGACCAGGTAGTAACGGATAATATCGCGATTCCGTGACAGCCCCTGCATGAGGGCGGAGACCACCGTAAACAACCCCAAAACAATCGCGGTAAACGCGGAAATTTGTAAAATCAACGTTCCGATTTGGTCGTAGCTGTAAAACAGCGTGTTCAGAGGCTGCGCCACGGCCGCCATCCCGAGCGCGCCGGGGATCATAATAAACAGGAATAAAATAATGGAATCTTCCAACTGTTTCCGAATGTTGCGCATGTTGTGACTCGCCAGCGATTCCGACAAAATCGGTACCACCGTGACCGCGATGGCGGACGCCAACGAAACGATGATCATGACCAACTTGTTGGCGTTAAAAGCAAAGTACGCGTACAACGCGTTGATCTTAGAAACGTCCAAGTGGTAAATCATTTGCATCATCGGCTGGAACGTTGCTTGGTCTAACAAGTTAAAGACGGTCGTCGCCGTGTCAATCACGATAAACGGAATCGCCTGCACGATGATGTCCCGAAATAGCTGCCACACCGGAATAGCTAATTTATTTTCACTCTGCGCCGCTAACTGGTTTAATTCCGGCCGCTTGCGGTAGTAATAGTACCCTAATAGTAAGAAACTTGCGGCCGCCCCGATAAACGCGGCAAAGGTCGACTGGGTGATCGCATCGACCCAGTCCCCCCTTTGGACCCGCATAATGAAGTAAGTCGCTCCCAACATGTAAAGCACCCGAAAGACCTGTTCCACGAACTGGGAAATCGCGGACGGCGCCATTTGTTGGTAACCCTGGAAAAAACCCCGGGTCAGCGACATCGACGGAATGATCACCAGCGCAATCGCCAGTGCCCGTAATACCGGAATGACGTTTGGATCACTGCCCCCGAACACGGCCGCAATCATCCCGGCCCCGAACCACATGATCAGGCCAAAGAAGAGCCCGAACGCGGACGTCAGTAACAGTCCCCGTTTATAGAGCCGTTGACCGACCGCGTACTCGTTTTGGGCGTTATATTCTGAAATTTGTTTAGAAATGGCGGACGGAATCCCACCAATCGCCACTAGTAGGAAAAAGCTGTAAATGTTATAGCCCTTGGCGTACAACGCGTTCCCCTGCGTCGAGCTGCTACCTAGCCACAGCACCCACGGGATAATATAGATTGCCCCGAGCACCCGTGAAAAGAGACTACCGGCCGTCATCCACGCCGACCCGCGCACCATTTTCTGGTGGGCTTCGGCTTCGGAATTAACGTGTGGATTCTGCGACTGATTAGCTTTCGATTCCTCAGACATGTTCGTACCTACTTTCTTAGTTCAATCTTAACTATTTTAGATGAAATACCCTCAAGTTGCAATTTAAATCCGAACTTATCGGTGAGCTTTACCGAACCTTAAGCATGGTTCATTAACTAAGCTTGTCAAATTAAAAACCGACCCTAGCCCGGATTAGCGTGGTTAAAGTCGGTCCATTATCTTTTTTATTTAACGCGCTAATCGGACGCCCGCCGGCACCTGATTGGCCCGCACTAATTTATAATTGGTCACGCCATAGTGCCGGTTATACGTCACGCGGAGAATCTCCCCACGGTGAAACGGCCCCGGATTATCGGCCACCGTTTTCACGGTCAGCCGCTTAGTGTGACCTTGCGCGTTGACCGCGGTGCCCCGGTAAGTATGACCATTCCAAGTGACGCTCACTGGTAGTGACAACGGAAAACTTCCCTGATCGCCGCCAACCCGTAAGTAGTAGTGTTCCCCACCGTAACGGTAGATCATCCACCCCACGTTCACCACGACTACCACCACTAAAAAGACGGATAAAATGGTTTCTAACCAAGCATCCTGACGTTTTGACATATTCAATTCCCCCGCTTTTCTTAAAATCTAACTCGAACTGCTCAAGAATACCAAAAAAACAGCGCTTAAACAACGTTAGTTCAGTTAATCACCTTATCAAACAGCGCCTTGACTTTACCATCTGAACCGGTAGACTATTGAATAATAAAGGATATGGGGGAATTATAATGAGCGATGAAAAACTAAATGCCATGATCAACCAGTTAAGTCAGCTTTACCAAGACGGGGACGTTCAAAAGAATCCGGAACTGCGGGCGATGATTCAAAATGCCGCAAACCGGTTGAACAACGACGAGGACTTTGGCAAGGTCGTGTCCGACCTGTCTCACGCCATTTCACAACGCTACGTTGCGCACCACGACGTGCCCAAAGCCATGATCGTGTTTTATAATCAGATTCAAAAAGACGTCCAAGCCGGCAAGTACGACGATACTAATATTCGGAATTACTTTATCGCCACTGGTCTGATTTCACTGTCAATTTCGTTTGGCGGGTTTTAACACCCACTTTATCAGTCGTTAATTGCGGCTAACATCCAATCAGCGTAATTCATTAAATCCGAACTAGTTCCACATTGAAGCTGCTTCTTAGTCTGACCCGAATAGGCTTGGATTGCGGCCGTTATTAACGGGTGAAACGCGGCGGGTAAATTTTCCAGTCCCCACGCACCACCGGCCGCTTTTGATAAAATCAATTGTTCTTGGTGGTAGGCTAAAACTCGGCATAGGTTTAAAACGACGTACACGGGTTCTGCAAAAATGGCCGTTTGTGCGTCTTCGATGTCAAACATGAGGCTATCCCAATAATCCTTAGCCGCTACGGGACCGAAAACTTGGTCAATGGCGGGGCCAACCAAGGTTTGTCCGTAACGCTTGATGATTGTCAAATGAGCGGCTAAATCGGGGTCCGTTCCCTGCATTTCCTGCAAATATCTTTTGGGGTTTTTAACATAGTGGTCATAGTGGTACTTGGAAAAATGAAAATCAAACGGGCACGGCGCGTGAAACGTCGTCACGGCTGACCGTAACAACACGTGAAATTCTAATCCTTTCTTTGGTGCCAACGGCCATAGCTGATCAAGCGTCACGGTCATGAGTTCCTGTTTGGTGCGTAAAGTGAGCGGTTGCTCAACGACAATGACGTAGTCTAAGTCACTAACTTGTGGGTTGTAGCCGCCCAAAACATACGACCCGTGCAGGTAGATTCCGACTAGGTTATTTGCTAGGACAGTTGCATAGCTTTGTTTAAGCCTGGTTAACAATTCATCAGTTGTTGTCATTTGTTAAACGCCTCCAGAATTATTGCGTATCCGTATTATCAATTATTATTCAAGCGGCGTCAACGGGCCCTGTTGACTTGTTGCGGGTAAATTTTGCCGATTTCGTGAAAAACGCAGCGGCCCGTTTTTGAAGAACTAAACCCTCCTTAAGCAACCAAAGTAGACTTAAACCTTTAAAATCACTAAAAAACGTGTGCCCACCCAGCGGTGAAGCACACGTTTTATTTAATTCAAAGTTTTAGTTAGCCACCACGTTAACCAGTTTCCCAGGAATGGCAATAATCTTACGGACCGTTTTACCAGCCGTAAATTCTTTGATCTTGTCATCGGCTAAAGCCAATTTTTCAAGCTCGTCTTTGCCCATGTCCTTGGCAACCGTCGCGTGCGAACGAACCTTACCGTTAACTTGCAACACGATTTGGACCGTGTCTTCCACTAACTTGGATTCGTCGTAAGTTGGCCATGCGGCGTAGGTGATCGTGTTTTCGTGACCTAACAACGCCCAGAGTTCTTCGGCGATGTGCGGTGCAATCGGTGACAACATCTTCACAAAGCCTTCAATGTAAACAACCGGTAAATCGTCTACCTTGTAGGCTTCGTTGACGAAGACCATCATTTGTGAAATGGCAATGTTAAAGCGCATGTTGTCGTAGTCTTCGGTGACCTTCTTAACGGTTTCGTTGTAAACCTTCGTCAACTTACCGTCGTTAACGGTCGTGACGCGGTCGCGAACCCGGTTGTTGTCGTCAATGATCAGGCGCCCAACCCGTTCGATCCACTTGTTGGCCCCGTGCAACCCTTCGGTACTCCACGGAATCGATGCTTCCAGCGGTCCCATGAACATTTCGTATAACCGCAACGTATCGGCACCGTATTGGTCCACGATGTCGTCGGGGTTCACCACGTTACCGCGGGACTTGGACATCTTTTCGTGGTTCTTACCCAGGATCATCCCCTGGTTAACCAACTTCTGGAACGGTTCCTTGGTTGGAACCACGCCGAGGTCGTACAAGAACTTGTGCCAGAAACGGGCGTAAAGTAAATGTAAAACGGCGTGTTCGGCCCCACCAACGTATAAGTCAACTGGTGACCAGTACTTCAATTTATCGTAGTCGGCCAAGGCGTCGGCGTTGTGCGGATCTACGTAACGTAAGAAGTACCACGAACTCCCCGCCCACTGCGGCATGGTGTTGGTTTCGCGCTTCCCCTTGCGACCGTTCTTATCCACCACGTTGACCCAGTCGTCAATGTTGGCTAACGGGCTTTCACCGGTCCCGGATGGTTCCAAGTTCTTAGTTGCCGGTAAGCGTAACGGTAATTCGTCTTCCGGAACCAACGTGGTTTCGCCGTCTTCCCAGTGAATAACGGGAATTGGTTCGCCCCAGTAACGTTGCCGGGAGAAGATCCAGTCCCGCAAGCGGTAGTTGACCTTCTTTTCACCACAGTGGTGGGCTTCCAACCAGTCGATCATCTTGTCGATGGCGGGTTGTTTAGCCAAACCGTCCACAAAACCGGAGTTGATGTGTTCACCGTCGCCGGTGTAGGCCTGTTGATCATAATCGTTGTCGCCGGCGATGACTGGTTTGATCGGCAAGTCGAACTTCTTAGCAAATTCAAAGTCCCGGTCGTCGTGGGCTGGTACGGCCATGATGGCCCCGGTCCCGTACGACGCCAACACGTAGTCGGCGATCCAGATCGGCAACTTTTCACCGTTGACCGGATTGATGCCGTAGCTACCGGTGAAGACCCCGGTCTTATCCTTGTTTAAGTCGGTTCGTTCGAGGTCGGACTTGCTGGCGATCTTCGCCTTGTAAGCCTTGATGGCGTCGGCTTGTTCCGGCGTCGTCAACTGGTCAACCAACTCGTGTTCCGGTGCTAAGACCATGTAACTGGCCCCAAACAACGTGTCGGGACGGGTTGAGAAAACTTCAATCTCGGTATCGTCGGGTTGACCGGCAACCTTAAACTTGATGGAGCCCCCAACGGAACGGCCAATCCAGTTGCGTTGTTGTTCCTTAATGTTTTCGGGCCAGTCAATGTCGTCCAAGTCGTCGATCAAGCGGTCGGCGTAGGCGGTGATTTTCAAGCTCCACTGTTTCATTGGCACCCGGTAAACGTCGTAGCCGCCCCGTTCGGTTTTACCATCCACGACTTCTTCGTTGGAAACCACGGTCCCACCCATCATGTCGGGGGCCCAGTTTACCAGCGTTTCGGATTCGTAGGCTAAACCTTTTTTGTATAGTTGTTCGAAGATCCACTGGGTCCACTTGTAGTAACTTGGATCGGTGGTGTTAACTTCGCGGTCCCAGTCGTATGAAAAACCGAGTGAGCGAATTTGGCGCTTAAAGTTTTTAATGTTTTTCGCGGTAAAGTCCTTCGGGTTATGGCCGGTCTTGAGCGCGTACTGTTCAGCTGGCAACCCAAACGCATCCCAACCCATTGGGTGTAACACGTTGTAGCCTTCCATCCGTTTAAACCGGGACATAATATCCGTCGCGGTGTAACCTTCGGGGTGTCCGACGTGTAACCCTTGGCCCGATGGGTACGGGAACATGTCTAAGGCGTAGTACTTCTTTTTATCCGTGTTGTCGAGTGCTTTAAAGGTCTTGTTGACCTTCCAATAATGTTGCCATTTGCGTTCAATGACTTTATGGTTGTATGCCATAATGGTGCCCCTTTCTTGCTGCCTGTATGTAGACTAGCATTGCGACTGCGTTTAGCTGAAAAGTGGTGCGGCGGCTTTTGAAACGTGCTTAGGCTCGGCTGACGGTTCCGGTTAGCTACGCCGCAAGCACCATGCATAACCCGCATAATGCCTCCGGCTAGGCTAATCCTCACCATCAAACCGCCGAGACTGCACACTCTTTTGAAACGTGTTTACTCGGGCAATTGGTTCCGCTTAACCCTGATCAGGTAACGATCCAAAAACCGGATCATCACCTAATCAACGTTAATGCTCACCAACTCCCGCCCTCGCTCACACTCTGCATAAAAAAAGCCCTATAAGCCACTTATAAGCTTATAGGACGAAAATGATTCCGCGGTACCACCTATGATTCCACGTTGCCGTGGCCTCTTGATTTTCTTAACGCGAAACCACGTCCGTGCCTACATCACTTTCAGCCGGAAGACTCGAAGGTGAGTTCAGTCGCCGTGAATCCCCGTTTGCAACCACCACGGAGTTTCTGAAAAACACGCCAGCCTACTAATCCTTCTCGGAGTCGTAAAGTTATTGTTTTCATGGTAGCAAACCCGCCCCCTTTTTTCAAGCACCCAACCACCGAAATCCGGAACTTTCGTGCGTTTCCCGATTAAAATAATAATAAACAATGCTATAATAAGCGGAGAAAAATTTTTATCGGAGGTGACGGGATGACCAACCGTTGGCACCGTCGCGACACCGCGATGCTGCTTTTATTCCTGTTTTGGCTGTACTGGGCCTACGCCGTCTGGTCACGAACCGCCTGGCTGGTCAGCTTTGACCACGGGGTGGCGAACTGGTTGCACCACACGCCGGCGTGGTTTCAGTCGGCCATGCTGACCTACACCCTGTTTGGTAACCCCCACAGTATGACGGTGATCATCATCGTGGTCACCTTAATTTTAATCATCGGCCGCCAAACGAAGAGTGCCGTGTTCTTCGTGGTCAACGCGGCGCTGCTTGCTGCTTACGGGAATTACTTTATTAAACAAATTATCGAACGGCCGCGCCCAACCGCCTGGCGGTTGACTAACATCGGCGGCTTTAGTTTTCCGAGCGGTCACGCCACCACGACCACCGTTTTAATCGGCAGCTTACTCGTGATCGCCTACGACCTGCTGCAAAATTCGGTGGTAAAGCGTTGGCTACTAGGTCTCGGCCTCGTTGCCATTGGTTTAATGATGGTCAGCCGGGTGATCGTGGGCGTCCACTACCCCAGTGACGTCGTTGGCGGCGCCATCTTAGGCAGCCTGCTGCTATACGTCAGCACCCGCCTCACGACCGGACACCGGACCGGCCAACTCCACTTCAAAAAACGTTCGTAAATTAGTTAGGATACTCTTTGGGAGGGATTCGTTATCCAACTCAGTTCAGCACTAAGTTACAGTCACACTTTGATCAACCAAACCGTTAATCCCGGCGACGTCGTGGTTGACGCCACCGTGGGAAACGGCCACGACACCACCTACCTGGCAAAACTGGTAGGTCCCACCGGCCACGTGTACGGCTTCGACGTTCAGGACGCGGCAATTGCCGCTACCCAAGCGGCCCTGACCGCGGACAAACTGGACCACCAAGTTACGCTGACCAAGACCGGTCACGAAAACTTGAACCACGTGCTCCCCGCCGGCACCGCGGTCAAATGTGCCATTTTTAACCTGGGTTACTTACCGGGGGGTGACAAAACGGTGATCACCACCGCTCCCACCACGCTAACCGCCGTTGAAGCGCTGGAAGACCGCTTAGCCACCAACGGTTTGATTATCTTGATGGTCTACACCGGTCACCCCGGCGGTCAGGACGAAGCCGACGCGCTCAGTCAACACGTCAACGAACTGGATCAACACCAGTTCCAAGTGTTGCGGTACGGCTTTATCAACCAGATCCACACACCACCCTACCTGATCGCCATTCAAAAACGGTAATGACCACGGCGACCAAATTTATTTCTGATCTGCATTGCCACAACAAATAACGCCCGTCCAGTACTCAGCCTAAATTGAGTGCCGGACGGGCGTTATTATTTTATTTTACAAGTTAAAAATTATTATGTTTTGACTGGTTCAACTTTTCGGCGTGTCGCGCGGCGGTCAGTTGTGGCCCGCGGTCCAACGTATTAACGACGAAGGCTAAGATAACCAGCGCTAACCCGATCCAGTAAACCCAGTGCAGCCCGGTGTACAAAATACCGTGCAGCGTTGGTAACAGGTTCTTGGGCAGGCTGGTGGCCGTTTGCGGGTTGATCAGCTTGTTCATCATCGCCATGTTCGTGCCGGCGTGCTGGGCGATTCCCTGGTTCATGCCGACGTTTAAGGCGATCCCGAAAATCGAGATCATGAGCGTTTGACCAATCGTTCGGCTAAGGGTGTTAAACGAAGTCGCCACCCCAACGTTATCGGCGGAAACCAGGTGTTGCGACGTGACCGTCGTGGCCGTGATGGTGATCCCAAAACCGATCCCGCCGATCGCGGTAATCAGGAAGAACCACAAAAACGGCGTGCTGACCGGCAACAGGGCCAAACAGATGCTGGTCACCAGAATAAAGCTCAGACTGAGGTATAAGATCCGCCGCGGTGCCCACTTAGCGAGCAGGCGCCCGGTCACAAACGAACCGACGATCCACATTAACGAACTCGGCGTGACGGCAAAGCCGGCTAACGACGCCGGTACGCCTAAAATCCCCTGCGTCCAAGTCGGAATGTACACTTCAACCGCCATCAAAAAGCCGCTGACAAGCGCCGCCACCGCGTTTTGAATCACGAAGGTGTGGTTTTTAAATAAATCCATCGAAATCACCGGTTCGTCGGTGTGACTTTCCCGCCGGATAAACAGCCCTAAGCTGAGCGCGCTGACGATCCAGGCGATGATTACCGTGCCCCAGCTAATGGTGGCGTTACCGAGTAGTTGAAAACTAAGCATCAATCCCAGTAAAAACAGCATCAACCAGAAACTGCCTAAGTAATCGACCTTAACCTGGTTATGGCGTTTGGGCTCGCGTAAATAGAATTGGAATAAAAATAGCGTAATCAGCCCGACCGGCACGTTGATGAAGAAGATCCAGTGCCAGCTTAATTTATCCACGATCAGGCCCCCAATCAACGGTGCCAGGACCGAGGCAATCCCCCAGGCCGAACTGTTGAACCCGAGCACCTTGGCCCGCCGTTCAAACGAATAGATGTCGGCAATGATGGTCATTGAAACCGGCATTAACGCGCCGGCCCCGATACCTTGCACGGCCCGCCAAAAAATCAAGATTGGCATCGAGTCGGACAGGCCGCTCATCATCGAGCCGATAATAAAGATGATCAGCCCGGCCTGCATGACCGGTTTACGACCCACCAAGTCGGTCAGCTTACCGTAAATCGGCGTCATCATCGCGTTGGTCAATAAATAAATTGAAAAGACCCAGTTCATCAGCGCGACCCCGTGCAGGTCACCGACGATCGTTGGCAGGGCGGTCGACACGATCGTCCCTTCGATAGCGCTCATAAAAGTCGCCACGTAAATGGCCACCGTTACGGCCATCACGTTTGTTTTCCGTTGTTGCATATTTTCTAATACCCCTTCACTCTCAAATCAAAATCAGTTTCGTTAATTTTCTTGGGACGGCCCCCTTTACCGCGCGCGTCCAGGCCGCAAAAAAAGCGACCCCCTAAAAAAGGTCGCTTTTAGCGTCGAGTACCTACAGACCGTAACGATCTGGCATGCTCGTTACTGTTTTTTATTTAAATTCAGCTTTTAAAGCCGCTACCTTATCCGTGTGTTCCCACGGTAAGTCGACGTCGGTCCGACCAAAGTGACCGTAAGCGGCCGTTTGGCGGTAAATTGGGCGTTGTAAGTCCAACATCTTGATGATCCCGGCCGGCCGTAAGTCAAAGTTCTTACGGATAGCGTCGATCAACGCGTCGTCGCTCACTTTCCCGGTACCGGCCGTATCAACGGCGATTGAAACCGGTTGGGCCACCCCGATAGCGTACGCTAATTGAACTTCGATCTGGTCGGCTAAGCCGGCGGCCACGATGTTTTTAGCGATGTAGCGGGCGGCGTAACTAGCGGAACGGTCCACCTTAGTGGCGTCCTTACCAGAGAAGGCCCCGCCACCGTGGTGGGCAAACCCGCCGTACGTGTCGACGATGATCTTACGACCAGTTAAACCAGCATCCCCTTGGGGGCCACCAATCACGAAGCGACCGGTTGGGTTGACCAGGTAGCGGGTCTGATCATCTAATAATTCGGCCGGTAAAACGGCCTTGATGACTTGGTCGATCACCGTTTGCCGGATTTCGTCAAGTTCCACGTCCGGATCGTGTTGGGTCGATAAAACGACCGTGTCGATCCGTTTTGGTTGATTTTGTTCGTCATATTCAACCGTTACTTGGGCCTTAGCGTCGGGCCGCAACCACTTAATGGTCCCGTTCTTCCGCAATTCGGCAATTTTACGCATTAAGCGGTGGCTTAACGCGATTGGGAGGGGCATCAGTTCGGGCGTCTCGTTAATGGCGTAGCCAAACATCATCCCCTGATCGCCGGCCCCAATTTGATCCAGTGGGTCCGCATCGCCTTCACGCGTTTCCAGCGAGTCATCGACCCCTTGCGCGATGTCCGGTGATTGTTCATCTAAAGAAACTAAGACGGCACAGTTGTCACCGTCAAAACCGTATTGGCCGTCAACGTAGCCAATCGACTTGATCGTGTCACGCACGACCTTTTGAATATCAACGTAGGCCTTGGTTGAAACTTCACCAAAGACCAGCACTAACCCGGTAGTGACCGACGTTTCGATGGCTACCCGTGCTTGTGGGTCTTGTTCTAACATGGCATCCAAGATGGCGTCACTGATTTGGTCCGCGATTTTATCGGGATGACCTTCAGAAACGGATTCGGATGTAAATAAGTGCTTCTCACTCACTGTAAATTCCCCCTTGATTAGTTCGGTTACAAGGCATCTAAGTCACGTTCGGTCATTTTGCAAATGAACGGACTTATCCTTTCGGGAACGGCTCATAACTATATCAGGTTATCACAATCCTTGTTTTTTTAAAAGAATCTTCCCAAATTATTGACGGTTTCACCGGTGACCGTTAGGATTGAAATATTATCTCAATTAGAAAGACGTTGGCCTATGATTCGAATTGGAAAGCTTAAACTCAAGCGTGATTACGTCCATTTGACCGTTTTCACCATTTTACAAAGTATCATTAGTTGGTGGGCCGCCCTCGATTACGGCCGTTCGTTTGAAACCGCGCAGTTCTCGGCCGCGCAACTCCCCCTGATTGGCTACACGCTGGCCGTGTCCGCCGCCATCTTCATTATTTTAGACCGGCGAATTCCCGCGCAGTGGAGCCTGATCGCCATCGGGGTCTCGGTAGCGTTCGCCTTTACCAACATCATTGCCCGCGAGTCCGAACTGTTATACCTGTTGCTTACTTGCAGCGTCTGGCTGTTAGTGCTGGCCGTCCCCCGGTTTGGGATGCAAAACTACTTCGGACTGGTCGTGTTCAGTGTCGTGATGACCTTCACGATTCCGGTCGCGGTCTTTGACCTGCAAAACAACTACCTCTCCACCACCTTTTTATGGGAACTGACCCCGCTACTAACTAGTTACGTATTTTTATACGTTCCCAGTTTTAGTCACCAGCGTCAGATCAACCAAATCGTGTCGGCGGTCACCGGGGCGTTGCTCGTGGTCGCCATCTTCCTGCAGCCGCTGACTTGGCAAACCATCGTGGCGATCTTAATTGTGATTGCCACCTGGTTTAGTCAGCAGTCGTTTGGCCGCACCCGCTGGCATTTGATGATCAACGCCGCGGTGCAGGTCGTGTTGATGTTCCTACTATACTAAGCACGTTTCCCAGTAAAATAATTAAGCGGTCGTAATTCTCAGATATAACGAGAATTGCGACCGCTTTTTTGCTACTTTTTTAGTTTTGACGCACTAACCGCGCAATCGTCTGAATATCCTTCGGCGTGGTGCGGCAACAGCCGCCGATAATGTTAGCGCCGGCCGCCAGCCACCGCGGTACGTAGGTGTCAAACTGGTGACTGCGCTCGGTCGGTTGCCAAGTCTTCGTTTGCGGATCATATTCGTCACCGGAGTTTGGGTAAACGATCAGCGGCAAGTCCACCGCCGCCCGCAACGTCCGCAGTGCCGGTTCAACGTTTTCCAGCGTGGTACAGTTGACCCCGACCGCCACGACGTTGGACTGTTGGGCCACCCACCGGGCCGCTTTAGCTAGCGGCGTACCGTCACTCAGCGTTTGCGGGTCACGAATACTAAAGCTGACCCAGTAACGCTGCTGCGGCCACTGCTGGTTGATCAGGTGCACGAGGGCTTGGACTTCGTCTAGTCTGGGCATGGTTTCAACCGCTAGCAAGTCCACCCCAACAGCCATGATTAGTCCCAAGCGTTCACGGTGAAATTCCTGGTAGGCCACTTCGTCGAGGTGGTACTTGCCGGTGTACTCACTGCCGTCGGCTAAATAGGCGCCGTACGAGCCGATGCTGCCGGCAATCAGGGCCTGAAAATCAGGGTGACTGGCCGCGTAGTCCGTCCGGGCTTCCTGAGCAATTTTAACGGCGTCTTGAATTAATTGGCGGGCCCGCGGTGCCGGGATCCCGGCGTGCACGAAGGCCGGGACGTTCGCCTGGTACGTATTGGTGATCGTAATTTGGGCGCCGGCGTCAAAGTAACTTTGGTGGACCGCCGCGATGGCCTGGGGATGATCCAGCATGGCGGTTGCCGACCACAACGCGTTGTCGGTCTTCACGCCCCGCTTTTCTAGTTCGGTCGCCATCGCCCCGTCCAAGACGATGGGCCCCCGCTTTAATAGTTCCGGTACGGTTGTCGTTTGCATAAATGGTTTCCTCTCCGCTTAGAAATTATGTTATTCTAATAGCATTGTCGATTTCCTCATCTTATTCTAATTAACACATTCTTGCAAGTCAGAAAGGCCGTTTTAAAATGTCAAAACAAACCCATTTAAGCCGCCAAATGGAGTCCCGGCACGTGCTGATGATCTCCCTGGGCGGCGTGATTGGGACCGGGCTGTTCCTCAGTTCCGGTTATACGATCCACCAGGCCGGGCCGATTGGGACGCTGCTGGCGTACACCATCGGCGCCATCCTGGTTTACCTGGTGATGCTGTGTCTGGGTGAGCTGGCGGTTGCCATGCCCTACACCGGCGCGTTTCACGTTTACGCTAAAAAGTACATCGGACCCGGCACCGGTTTTACGGTCGCCATCCTTTACTGGCTGACCTGGACGATCGCCCTCGGTTCGGAATTTACCGCCGCGGGGCTGATCATGCAAAACTGGTTTCCCCACGTGGCGACTTGGCTGTGGAGCCTGCTGTTCATGGTCATCATTTTCACCGTAAACGCCCTGTCCGTGCGCTGGTTCGCGGAAGCCGAGTTCTGGTTTGCCAGCATCAAAGTCATTGCCATTATCGCGTTCATCGTCTTAGGCGGTCTGGCCATCGTCGGGCTGTTGCCACTGCACGGTCACGCCAGCGCCCCGTTTTTAACCAATTACACCAAAAACGGCTGGTTCCCGAACGGCTTTGGCGGCGTCTTTACCACCATGCTAACGGTCAACTTCGCCTTTTCCGGCACCGAACTCATCGGGATCACGGCGGGTGAAACCAAGGACCCGGCCCACACGATTCCGACAGCAATTCGCACGACCCTCTGGCGCCTGATCATTTTCTTTGTTGGCAGCATGGCCGTAATGGCCGCTTTAATTCCGTACCAGCAGGCCGGTGTCACCCAGAGTCCGTTCGTACTGGTTTTTAAAGAAATCGGCATCCCCTACGCGGCGGACCTGATGAACTTCGTGGTCCTGACCGCCATCATGTCGGCCGCTAACTCGGGACTGTACGCCTCCACGCGGATGTTGTGGTCACTCGCAAACGAAGGGACAATCCCGAAAATCTTTAAAAAGACCACCCAGCGCGACGTCCCGCTTATCGCCCTGATCACCAGCATGGTGGGCGGCGTCCTAGCGTTACTTTCCAGCGTGTACGCCGCCGGTTCGGTCTACCTAGTCCTCGTTTCAATTTCCGGCTTAGCCGTCGTGATCGTCTGGATGGCGATCGCGTTATCCGAGATCAATTTCCGTAAAGCTTACGTGAAGAGTGGCCAGTCGCTCGACCAGTTGGCCTTCAAAACACCGGGTTACCCCATCGTGCCGTGGTTGGCTTTCATTTTAAGCGGGTTATCCTGTTTGTTGATTTGGTTTGACCCCAACCAGCGGATCGCCCTGTACTACACGGTCCCGTTCGTCGCCATCTGTTACGCCGGTTACTACCTGAGCCGAAAATTTAAACCGACCAAATAATTGTTTGTTAAAAAGGGCCCGTTGGGTAGCGCCAATATGCTCTAGTTTTAGTGGTCATACTCGCCGTCCGCTCGGGTTGGTCGTTGGCGCCACGACAATCACACGATTCAGTTAACCAGGACATCCTTCTAGCTTTGATGACTACTTATGAATTTGATAAATAGTGAAATAATTTTAAGAGCTGACGGATAAGTCTTAAAACTAATTGAAATTAATATTGGCAAAGTATCGCCAGCGTAATGACCACATTACACTGACGATACTTTTTTTATTCCTAACGATTAACCACCCAGTTTGGCGCCACCGATCCGTCTAACCGGAGGACATGCAGCGATAGGCCTAGTGAAAAACCTGTTTTAGTCGCACTGTTACAAGAAGAAAGATTGATACCGAGCAGTTTGTTAGCTCAACACAAAGCAGCCTAGGAACCTTACACTGTTGTAAAGTCTTAGAACTACTCCCTTAATATCACCTGCATTTACCCTTAAATCAGGCGCTTTAGTATCTCGGTGTCAAATTTCTTAGTGGTTAATTGTGACAAGTGTTGCGTAATCCACGTGGTATTCTTATTCCACCAGGCTAATTTTTCTAATAAGGCGATGGTCTCATCATCATAGCGATAACGAATAATTTTGATAGGATTACCTCCTACTATTGCATAGGCCGGAACATCTTTTGTCACGACACTATTTGCGCCAATAATTGCACCATCCCCAATTTTAACGCCCGGCATCACCGTTACATTTTGACCAAACCAGACATCATTACCAACCACCGTATCACCCTTCAACGGTAAATCTGCCAAATCTGGGACGTTTTTAGCCCAATCTCCCCCGATAATGTTAAACGGATAAGTTGATATCCCCTTCATCACATGATTAGCACCATTCATAACAAATTCAATTCCTTTAGCAATGGAACAAAATTTACCGATTATCAATTTATCGCCGAGAAATTCATAATGGTGTGTCACGTGATCTTCAAACTTTTCTGGTGAAACTGGATCATCGTAGTAAGTGTAATTTCCAATTTCGATATTAGGCCTTGTGATAACATTTTTGATAAATACAACTTCTTTAAGTTCTGGATTTGGATAAACTTGATTGGCATCTGGAATTCGCATTGTTTTCACGCTCCTCTGATAATCAAAATTATAGCCTTCTAAAACCACAACGGCAATTTCAGAAACGCTGGTCGTTTATTACGAAGATATCGTGTTCAACCGTTCTATCACTGGCGCGTCCGCTGAGGTTCAGGACCATTAATTAGTCCCAGCGCTGCCAACTGGACGGCAAAAAGCTTTCGCTAACTTAGAGCATATCAGCGCAATCCCGCTAACCACGGTCGTAACGCTTAATCGCTTACTGAGTTGGTTATCAACCGATAACCGTGTTAAATCAGCGTTTATAACGTTTTCATAAAACGATTTATGCTATGATTAATTAAAATTAGTCAATGGAGTTGATGGAAATGCGTCCGGGATTGTTGCTCGTGAATTTAGGGTCACCGGCCACGCCGGAAACGGTCGCCGTGAAAAGTTATTTGCGGGAATTTTTAAGTGACCGCAGCGTTGTTGAAATGCCACCGGCGTTGTGGCAACCCCTGTTACGGGGAATTATTTTGCCAATGCGGGCGTGGCGCTCGGCGACCTTTTACAAGGATTGCTGGTTGCCAAACGGTTCACCGCTGATCGTCCATAGTCAGGCGCTGTGTGAACGGGTGCAGGCGGTCCTGCCCGACTGGGACGTGCGCCTAGCCATGACGTACGGACAACCGGACATCGGGGAAACGCTGCGGGCAATGGCCGCGGCCGGCTGTCAGCGACCGATCGTGTTACCGCTGTTTCCCCAGTACACGCAGAGTACCCACCAGGGGATCATTAACCAGGCCGACGCTTCCGGCGTGCCCTACACGTTGATCAAGCACTTCTACGACCAGCCGACTTACCAAAAATTACTGGCGGCTAGAATTTGGGCCAGTTACCAGCAGCACGCTTTTGACGCGGTGGTCTTTAGTTACCACAGCATTCCGACCGCGATGGTCCGCCACGGCGACCCGTACCAGAACGAGTGCGAAGCAACTACGGCCGGCGTGCTCAACTACTTACCCGATTTACCCGTTGAAAAGGTCGTGACGGCTTACCAATCGAAGTTTGGCCCGCTGCCGTGGTTAAAACCGTACCTACGCAATAAACTAACCGAACTGGTCGAATTGGGTAAACGCAATGTGCTGGTCGTAACCCCCTCGTTTGTTTGTGATTGTTTGGAAACTTTGGAAGAAAACAACGTGCAAAACTACCAGACGTTTCGGGCGAGCGGCGGCGACCGTTTTGAACTGGTGCCCTGCTTTAACGCCGACCCCCAGTTTGCACAGTTTTTAGCGCAGCTGACCGCCCATCCCCGGGAGGTGCCCGTAAATGAAGTCAAGTAACCACAAGAGTTTGGAAGAAATCAACCAGAGTGTCGCCGTCCCCGACGTTTACCAGAGCGCCTTTTGGCAAAAATTCCTCGCGTACAGCGGGCCCGGCGCCCTGGTCGCGGTGGGGTACATGGACCCCGGCAACTGGCTAACGTCCTTGGCCGGTGGTGGTCAGTTTCAGTACCGGCTGCTATCGGTTTTGGCCCTGTCAATTTTAGTGGCGATGTTCATGCAGACCCTCGCCATCAAACTGGGCGTGGTCGCCCGCCAAGATTTAGCCCAGGCGATTGCCGGCCAGTTACCGCGCCCCGTGCGTTACGCCGCCTGGCTCTTAAACGAAGTGGCCATGATGGCGACCGACATGACCGGCGTGATCGGCACGGCGCTGGCGTTAAAAATGTTAGTTAACCTGCCGCTACTCGCCGGCATCCTGCTGACGATCGGTGACGTGCTGGTGGTTCTCTTATTTTTGCGGTTCGGGATTCGCCGGGTGGAAGTGATCGTGTTAGTTGCCATTTTGACCGTCGGGGTGATTTTCGGTATCGAAGTCGCCCGGGCCCACGTGAACGCGACCAGCGTGCTGGCCGGGCTGGTGCCCAACCAGTTGATTTTTAAAAACCACACCGCCCTGGTCCTCAGCCTGGGGATTCTCGGGGCGACCATCATGCCGCACAACCTGTACTTGCACTCCTCACTGGCGCAGAGCCGCCGTTACGACTACCACGACCCGGTGCAGGTCCAAGAAACGTTGCGCTTTGCCAACTGGGATTCGAACGTTCACCTGATCGCGGCGTTTTTGATCAACGCGTTGCTCCTGATTTTAGGGGGCAGCCTGTTTTTCGGTCACACCCACGCCCTGGCGAGTTTACAAGCGGTGTTTCACGGCTTACAAAGTTCGGCGGTCGTCGGCACCCTCGCCAGTCCCCTGATGGGCGGCCTGTTCGCGCTGGCCCTGTTGATCACCGGCCTAATCTCGTCAATTACCGGCACCCTGGCCGGTCAAATCGTGATGGAGGGCTACCTGCACATCCGGCTGCCACTTTGGCAACGGCGCTTACTGACCCGCTGCGTCACGCTGGTCCCCATTCTGATTATCGGTGTCCTCGTCGGTTTTAGTGACCAGGCGTTTGAAAACCTAATCATCTACGCGCAGGTCGCCCTGAGCATTGCTTTACCGTTTACCCTGGTACCGCTGGTCGTTTTAACCAGCCGGCAGTCCTTGATGGGCCGCCACGTTAACGGCCCGCTGGTCAAAAGCGTTGGCTACGCGTTAGCTATTATCATTAGCTTATTAAACGTTGATTTAATTATTAATCTATTTTAACCGTAAAAACGGCCCCCTCAGCAGTTCAACCGAGGGGGCCGTTTGCCATCGTGACTAGGATGGTGGATCAATCAACCAGTTCAAAGTAGGATTTGAACCCGTAAGTGATTTAGAGTCATTACAACATTTTAATTTTAATAAGTCAATTCTTATCAAGCTTTAACCCAGACTTTCAAAGTACGGTCGTCAAGGTTAAGAAGCGTTAATCAGTCGGGGGTGTCAACTAGGTACGCCCGTAAGAACGCCTGCTCGTCGGTCGTAGCTTGCTGACCGACCGGGTCCTTTTGATCGACCATAAAGACGTGACCCTTCGGATCGGTTGGGGTCCCGTACATTTTGAAAACGTGCGGAATCCCCTTCGCAGTCAAAAAGCCGTCCAGTTTAGCCGCATTATTGCGTAAAAAGTCGTGCGTGCCGGTACAAATAAAGGTTGGCAAGTACGGCGCCTGCAAGTAATCTTCGGTCGCTAAGCGCGCGCGTTGGGTTTTGACGATTCGGGGTGGGAAGTAGGGCGCCACGGCAGCGGTGATCATCCCGGGGTCGAGTAAAAAGACCGCCGCGCTGTTTAAAACCAGCGCCCGGAACTTTAAGGCGGTTGGCTGGTAGTCAAACTTAGCCCGGTAAACGGGATTAGTTAAGATCGCCGCGTACTGCTCAGCCATTTGCCCACCGGCGCTGTCCCCCATTAGAAACACGTTGTTGGGGTCGAGCCCGTAGTCGGCCGCGTGCTCGGCGACCCAGTGCACGTAGGCGTTGACGTCGTCCAACTGGTCGGGAAAAACCGCATCGGGTGCTAAGCGGTAGTTCGGGTTTACAAACGCGAACCCCCGCTGCGCCCAGTTTAGCCCGAAAAACTGGTAAGTTTCCTTCGTACCGTAGCACCAGCCGCCACCGTGAATGTTGATGATGGTCGGGAGCGGACCGGTCACCCCCGTCGGCAGGTATAAGTCGAGCTGGTGCCAGACGTCGTCGCCCGCGTAGGGTAAGTTGTTCAGCCGTTTAACGCCCGCCACTTCGGTTGGTAAACCGGCGTCACGGCGGTCGTCGTTGGCTTTAAAATCGTGCCGCAATTGTTGAATTGCTTCGTTCATCGTTGGTTGCATATGTAACCGCCTCCATCACCGTTTCATTTTACGCCATTAACTTATCAACCGACAAGGGGCAGTTTATGCTAAAATAAAAACCGTCGTTATCACGAGGATAACCACGGCTACGAAACGAATTGGCTTGAATATACGTGCTATATATTACTTCGTTTCGACCTTAATTATAACAGATAAAAGTTACGGAGACTTTGCAGAGTAATTACAAACTTGCGAAATAGTTTCCCAACTTTTACCCGGCGTCAACTTAAAGCTGGCCCGCCGGGATACATAGAAAGGAAGTTTTACAGATGGTTAAAATTGCGGTACTTTCCGACGTGCACGGCAACGCCACCGCCCTGGCCGCCGTCCTGGAAGACGCCCACAAACAGGGCGTTAACGAGTTTTGGACGGTCGGTGACATGACGGTCCGCGGGCCCGAATCCGAGCGCTGTTTAGACCTGCTTGATCAAGTTCACCCGACTGCCGCCGTCCTCGGGAACCACGAGCAAAACTATCAAAAAGTGCTCAAGGCGACCCCGACCAACTTTACCAAACCAAAACAAGTCATGGCGACGATTTTGACCGCTTACGACCGCCGACAGTTAAGCCCGTTACACTTTCAGCAATTATTACAATTACCGCTGACCGTAACCAAACACGTGGGGCCGTTAACGGTCCGGTTGCAGCACGTCCTGCCCAACTTTGCCAGTGGCCACTCGCTGGCCCCGACCGCCGAGCAAGCCAACTTTGACCAGGCCACGACCGGCGCCGTCGACCTCGTGATCTACGCGCACACCCACCAACCGATCATGCGCTATTCCACGCGCGGACAGTTAGTGTTAAACGCCGGCACGGTCGGGCTGCCGACCGCCATCAACCCGCACTTGCGACAGCCCCGGGCATCGTACCTGATTTTAACGATCGACGAAACCGGCCTGCGCGAAACCGATTACCGGCGGGTCGCTTTTGACTGGCGCCAAGCAATCAAAATCGCCCGGGCCGACCACCTGCCCTACTTTGAATTTTACGAACAAACGTTAAAAACCAACGCGTACCAGTACGCGCCAAGTGCTGTCGCCGCTTACAATATCCAGCATGACATGGATAAAATGGCCCGCCTAATTTTAACGGATAACCGCCGCTGAAAAAATCTTGAAAATCGAGGGAAAATAGTTTCATTTTGACGAGATTTCTGTATACTGTTTAAGTCGAGCGTTGAAGCGAAACGCCCGGTTTAAGAGAGGAGTCATCAATATGTACTTTAAACAAGCAACCCTCGATGATCTGGACACGATCATTGATATTTTGAGCGATGGTCGTAACCAGTTGGCCGAAGCCGGGGTCGATCAGTGGCAGGGCGACTACCCGTCCCGCAAACAAATCACGGCGGACATTATGCAGGGCGTCGCGTTCCTAGTTAACGACGACGATAACGCCACGGTCGGCGCCGTCGCGGTCGTGCCTTCACCGGACGCCACCTACGATACGGCTAATGCCAAGTGGTTAAACGAAACCGAACCCTACCGCGTTATTCACCGCGTCGCGATCCACTCCAGCCACGCCGGTCACGGTTACGCGACCCAGTTATTTGAAAAAGTGATCCACCACGTTAGTGAAAAGCATCCCGAAATTAAAAGCATTCGGATCGACACCCACTCGGACAACTTAGCGATGCAACACTTGATCGCCAAGATGGGCTTTGAACGGGTCGGTGAAATGGTCGGTGTTTACCACCAAGACGACGTGTGCTACGTCTACGAAAAATTAATCCATTAATCAAAAATGAACTCAGACCACTTGGTCCGGGTTCATTTTTTTAGTTGGGTCTGAATTTGTGCCAGCAGTTGCTCGTCACGGCGGAGCGGCTGACAGGGCTGATCTAAGAAAAACTCCCGTTGGGCTTGCCGCGCGGGCCGGTCTAAGAAAACGTAACTGCGCGGCGCCACAAAGTTATTAAACGCGACCCGCAGCTGAACCAAACTAATTGGCGTCAGCACGGCTACCCCGGTAATGGGAATGCCGAGTCCCTTTGCGTGGGTGCCCAAGTAAGCCCGGACCGCCTGGGGATCATCATTTTGCAGGACGGCTCCCAGTTGGCCTAACACAATTGGTGACGCCACCACGGCCGGCGCACACTGGACGTATAAGCCCACGCCCCCCGCGCGACCCGTCACGTACACGAACGCTTGGAAGGCCCCCTGATAAAACCGCCGGCGGTACTCGAGTCGTTTCGTGCCGGCGACCATGGCCGCGGCCGGTTGCGGGTGCGTCGAAAATAACAGTGTCGGTAACGCTGGTTGATAATAATCCCGTCCAGTTGGCATGCCAACCGCCCCCTTCGCCTGTTAGTATACACGCTTTGACAATTTAATGAACCACTATCAAAATAATAATATTTAGCGAACGATAAATAGTTTGTGTTTTTAATCATTCGGAATAGTTCCGCAATTTACTGGAAAATCACCGAATTTTATAGTATATTGTTCGTATCAAGAGCAAAGGTGGAATTAATTGTGCATTGGTTAGCAGATCTACTGGCAGCCGTGGGGGTCGTTTTAAACGGCATTCCGCAGGGGATCATGGCGATGACGCTCGGATTCGCCGTGTTTCCGACCGCCTTTTCATTTGGCTTAGCCGCCCTGGTCAACGGGGTCGCCGGCTCAGTCGCCCGATTTCCTTTCAGGCGGAATCCCTGGCGTTGACCGGACATTTAGGTAAGAACTTACGCGAACGGACCTCGATCATCTTCTTCGGGGCCGCGATCATGTTAGTCATTGGGTTTACGGGGTCGTTGACCAAGATCGTGGACCTGTTAGGTAACCAGATCATGGCGGGCATGATGGCCGGCGTGGGCCTGATGTTAGCCAAAATCGCGTTGCAGATGACCAAGGAACAGCGCCACTTCGGTTGGTTATCGATTGGGCTGGCGGCCGTGACCTACGTCGTTAGCAAGGACCTGGTTTGGACGATTGCCGTTTCAGTGATTGGGACGAGTTTGTACGCGGTCGTCGGGGAACACTACCACGTGACCCTGCCCGAACACGTTACCGCGCGCAAGTTTCAGTTCGTCAAACCGCTGGTCAACTTAAAAATCATGCGGGGCGCGTTGAGTTTGGCCTGCTTAAACATCGGGGCAAACATTTCCTACGGGTTGATCACCGGCCAAATGACCGGCCAAAAACCAAACCCGGTCAACTTGAACCTGTTGACGAGTACTCAAGCGCTAGCCGACTTTGGGACCAGTTTACTGGGTGGCGCGCCAGTTGAAACGATCATTTCCGCGACGGCCAGCGCCCCGGAACCCGTAATTGCCGGGATCTTAATGATGGTCATCATGGCAATCATCCTGTTGATGGGCTGGTTGCCAAAGGTTGGCCAGTACGTGCCGAGCGCGTCAATTGCCGGCTTTCTGTTTATTTTAGGCGCCGTCGTGATTTTTCCGGAAAACGCGGCGACCGCCATGCACGGTTCCATGGGAACGGTCGCCGGTATTACGCTGGTGATCACCGCCCTCGTTGATCCGTTCACCGGGTTACTGAGTGGCGCCGTGTTGAAGTTTGTTTTACCACTATTAGGATTGGGGATCTAACATGTCAAACACTTACGAATTAACCTTGGGGCCGCTTAAGCGGGAGTTACCGTTAGTTAAGATCAGCCCCACGACCACGATTGCGTCGTTCGTTTTACTCGGCGACGCCGAACTGACCGAGTACGCCGCCCAGCAGTTGAGCAAGAAACTGAACGGAACGGACTTCGACTACTTAGTCACGATGGAAAGCAAGGGCATCCCGTTAGCGCAGGTTTTGAGTGATACGACCCACCACCCGCACTTCATCGTGTTGCGAAAAAGCGTTAAGGATTACATGCACGCGCCGCTGACCGCGGCCGTTCACGCCATTACGACCAGTTCGGACCAGCAATTAGTTTTAGACGGCGCAGACGCCGCCCTGCTAAAGGGTAAGCGCGTTGTGATCGTCGACGACGTCATTAGCAGTGGCGGTTCGTTAAACACCGCACGCGCGCTCCTAGACCAGGCTGGCGCAATCGTCGTTAAGCAGTTAGCCATTTTAGCCGAAGGTAACGCCGCTAGCCGGAGTGATATCGACTTTTTAGCACCCTTACCACTATTTTAAATTAAGCCAAAAGAACCGGGTTAAGTTGCGACTCGTTGTGCAACTCAACTTGATTCTTTTTTTCTGCCCTTTTCGACCAACAACTGAAGTCACTAAAAGCTGATTAATTTTTGGAGGAGTTTCAAATGAACAAACTAATTACTGGGGGACTAGTTTTACTGAGCACGGGCCTTTTAAGTGCGTGCCACCAATCCGCTTCACCGTCATCAGCCAAGCACTCAACAGCCACTGCCCGGCGTTCAACTAAGTCGGTTACCGCCAACAATCGAAAAATTGCGCAGCACGTTGCGCGGGAATTCAACAAAAATGGTCAGGCCGTCACGGTCCGGACGGCTACCGAAGTTATTGATGATCAGTCTAAAAAGGTCAATGGCAAAAGCGTGCCGCATCAAGAAATTCGCGTTTTGATCACTGACAAGCAGGTGCTCAAAGCCGTTAAGGAAGCTAAGACGGCGGTATCAAACCAGACTGCTTCGACAGATCAAAAGATGTACCTAGCCGGGATTCAGGAAACCATCACCAAGGCGGCGCGGGAGTTAAAGGGGCAAGACACCCTCACAATGGGTTACGAGGAAGACGCGGACAACACCGTGCTGGTCGCGGCATCAATGAAAGATAAGGATTTGATCAAACCGGTTGAAATTTCAATCGAATAAGCACAATGGAGCGGTTCAAACGGGTGTTCGTTACTCGTTAGGGCCGCTCCATTGTCATTATTACGTCATCCCCGTTAAAAAGCGAGTTGCTTCCCGAACTGAACGGGTCCTGAACATGGTACGATTAAGTTAATTAATTGACTAACCGAGGTTTTGAAATGAAACACGCCTATAAGATCTACGAACTAATAATTGCCCTGCTCGCCCTCTTTTCAATTGCCATGACCATTTTCGACTTTGCGGGAACCATCAACCTAGCCACGGCACCTTGGAACGTGCTGAACGATGCGATCCTGATTGTTTTCACCTTTGACTACGTTACCCGCCTAATTGCCGCCCGGGACAAACTAAAGTTTTTCAAACATAATATTTTTGACCTCTTAGCCATCATTCCGTTCAGTTCAGTTTTCAGTTTCTTCCGGTTGTCCCGGCTCGTTCGGGTCATGCAACTTTTCCGAATTTTTAAACTGGTCCGACTGATAGGTTTTATCGGCAAGGCCCAGCACCAGTTAAAACGTTTCGGCCGAACGAACGGTTTTATGTACTTATTGTGGGCCTGTATCGCCCTCCTACTGGTCTCGGCCACGGTTTACGCCATCGCAGAAAACGTCTCGTGGGGCAACGCGTTTTGGTGGGCCATTGTCACGGCAACGACGGTCGGTTACGGCGACCTTTCGCCGCACACCTGGGTCGGCCGGGCAGCCGCGATTTTACTGATGATCGTGGGCGTCGGCTTCATCGGGATCCTCACCAGCACCATCGTAAACTTTTTTGGTCGGGACCAGGAAACTAAGTTTGATAAACTGTATAACCAGATGAAAAAGCTTGAGGAACAGAATAACCGAATGGAAGCCGAGCTTAAATCGTTAAAAAAACACCAAGATTACCTTAACCACCGCTCAAAGCAGCCCTGATCACTTGTGACTGTGGTATGCTGACCAGTAATACTTAGAAAGGACGCCTTTAAAAATGCGCTTAATTAACATTGATACCCCCCAAATAAAAGTCCGCTTAGACGTTGATACGGACGGCTTAAAGAAAGCGGCCACCCTCGCTGCCGCCGTCGTACTCACGGCAGCGAGCTTAGTTGTAAGGAGGGTGAAGTAATGGCAGAATATACCGAAGCCAAAAAGCGTGCCAACAAAAAGTGGAACACGCAAAACCGGGAACGCGTTCGTTACACAAACGCCCGCTCAGCGGCCCGCAGCTTTATTAAGAACCGGGCAACCACGGCCGACTTGGATGAACTAGCCGAATTAATGGACGCCCGCCGAACATTATTACAATCCGAATCGCACTAAGTCGACGCACGTTTCGGTACCCTTACCACGGAAATGCAAAACGCGTAAATTACTCAAAGTAAACTGAGCAATTTACGCGTTTTAATGTCTGACCCCCACTTGCTTATTTTTTCAACAATAATGATCGAAGCAACCTCACCCTCACGTTGGTTAATTAGCCATAATCGTGCCATGAAATTAGGTCGGTTTACACATTGTAAAACCAGCCGTTTTAAAAAATTCATCCGTAGAGTCGAGCCAGCTATAAATTGAGAAAAAATTAAATCCATTCGTGTCCCTTAAATGGGGAATCGGAATGGATCTGGCTGAATCAATGGCTTTAGCAACTCGCGGTTCGATTTTGCTTAATCGTTTACGTTTTTGGGACATCCCTTAATCACCTAAAAGTTGACCATAGTAATTATACATATCGACATCACTGATTAATGCGTTTGAACTATCCAATGGTCGTGCATTGCCACGGGCTTTCTGCCACGGTGCTTCAGAATGGGTTAAGCGTTCCAACGAATTACCATCATACTGTCCGTACACACTTTCAACTTGTTCTAATAAATCCAGTAAATCTGGATTACCGACTAAAACATCGGCTGCATGATTGGGACGAGTGATTACATTATAACCAAAGTGTTTATACTTTTCATAAATGGATGGATTAACGGGGCCGTGCACCCACGCTTGAAAATCAGCTTGGAATAGCCGATTATCTAACTCGGTAACATCTTCATTGAAAAACACTAGTGACCAAGCATATGCGTAATATAATAATTTTTGTAATTTTTTAGGGGTAATATTCTGATCGTGTGCAATAAACCAATTAGCAACTTCACCAATATTAGAATAAGCTTCCATCTCGCGTTCCCCCTTCTTTTTCACATCCATCATACCGCGGTAATGTAAAAATTCACACGATTTAGTGTGAGTAATCTGTAAAAAATAATGTCCTTTAAATCCAACAAAAAAGAGTAAGCTGAAAAGCTTACTCTTCTAGGTATCCGTAAGCTTTTCAGCTATCTGATACCGGCGATCGGGGTCGAACCGATACTCCCTCAACGGGAACTGGATTTTGAGTCCAGCGCGTCTGCCAATTCCGCCACGCCGGCAAAATGGAGATTGGAACCATGGAAATAAATACTGATCAGGATTATAACCTTTTCAGGAAAGGCGGTAACCGGATTTGAACCGGTGATGAAGGTTTTGCAGACCTCTGCCTTACCACTTGGCTATACCGCCATCATTTCTTGCCCAAACCCAACTGGGTTAGCTGGATTCGAACCAGCGCATGATGGAGTCAAAGTCCATTGCCTTACCACTTGGCTATAACCCAATCAAAGGGCGGTAGGTGGGAATCGAACCCACGCGTGCTGGATCCACAAACCAGTGTGTTAACCACTTCACCACTACCGCCATCATGGCAGGGATAGTAGGAGTTGAACCCACACCGACGGTTTTGGAGACCGTTGTTCTACCATTAAACTATATCCCTATAAAGAATGGAGGGGAGTGGATTCGAACCACCGAACCCGAAGGAGCGGATTTACAGTCCGCCGCGTTTAGCCAGACTTCGCTACCCCTCCATAAATGGCGCGGGACGGAATCGAACCGCCGACACATGGAGCTTCAATCCATTGCTCTACCGACTGAGCTACCGAGCCATATCATTCTTCATGATGGTAACTATTCAATTAATGATGAAACCTAATTCATCAATGGAGGATACAGGGCTCGAACCTGTGACCCTCTGCTTGTAAGGCAGACGCTCTCCCAACTGAGCTAATCCTCCATATAAATGACCCCTACGGGATTCGAACCCATGTTACTGCCGTGAAAGGGCAGTGTCTTAAACCACTTGACCAAGGGGTCATATTAAATATATCTAACTAACGGAGAGTAAGGGATTCGAACCCTTGAAACAGGTAATACCCGTTTACAGCATTTCCAATGCTGCTCCTTCAGCCACTCGGACAACTCTCCATGGCTTACGTAGATAACTCCGACAGGCGGGCTCGAACCGTCGACATCTTGATTAACAGTCAAGCGCTCTACCAACTGAGCTATGTCGGAATAATCGCATGGCAACGTCCTACCCTCGCAGGGAGCGATCCCCCAACTACTCTCGGCGCTAAGAAGCTTAACTTCTGTGTTCGACATGGGAACAGGTGTATCCTTCTCGCCATCGTCACCACACTACTGAGAACTTGTGCCCTCAAAACTAGCTAATATCAAATATTTCCTTAATGAACCTGAACACCAATTACTTGGTTAAGTCCTCGACCGATTAGTATTAGTCCGCTGCATGCGTCGCCGCACTGCCACTTCTAACCTATCTACCTGATCATCTTTCAGGGGTCTTAC
>NZ_QWZQ01000038.1 GCF_003885105.1 Lactiplantibacillus garii | reverse complement strand
AAAATTTTTTAATGCTTCGTTTCTACAAAAACTCCTAGAATATGTATGGAAAGTTGTTACGGCAATTGGTGGTACCATTATGAGATGAATGATTCTTATAATGAGTGTATAGAAGATGACCAATGATATGAAGTAGTGGATGTAATGAGATGTTACTCTGAAATAACATTTAAAAATCAATCAGGTCGACAGTCGTCAAATTATTGGAGGTTGTCGACTTGGTTGATTTTTAAAGGCTCTTTGTCAACCGGTGCTGATAAGGACTAATTTGAGAATCCAATTCATTTACGAATTGGGTTCTTTTTTGTAATTTTTATTTTAAATGAAACTTGAACTCGATAGATAAAGTTTTGCCATTTACGATAGCCATTTTTTTGAGGTTGTCGATCAAATTTTTAATATTAGAATGTGATTAATTTTAATTGAATAATAAGTTTTGATAATTGCCACCGTAATGGATAAAAATCAACGTTTGTTTAAAATGACCAAAGTAGATGAAACCGCTTATTTATCGGCTTTATAACGAAAATTAGTCGAAGTGGTCCGGTTTTGCTTGACACTTTGTGTGAAAATCAATAAAATTAAAAACGTTGTATTAATAAGAATTCGATTAGGAGGCAACGATAAAATGAAAGAATCACGGCGGCTACTGGTGAAAAAGCCGGTCAATCCAGCCAATTTTAATAAAAGCGGCCTCGCCAAAACGTTAAACGCGTTTAGCTTAACGATGATGGGGGTCGGGGCGATCGTCGGCTCCGGGATCTTTATCACCCCCGGGATCATCGCGGCGAAGTACGCCGGGCCGGCCGCCATGCTCTCCTTTGTGATTGCTGCCGCGGTTTGTTCGTTAGCTGCCCTTTGTTACGCCGAGTTTGCGTCGACCATCCCGCTCGCCGGGAGTGCCTACACCTACGTCTATACCGTCTTTGGTGAGTTTCTCGCGTGGATCTTAGGCTGGTCCTTAATTTCTGAATACCTGTTCGCGGTCTCGTCGGTGGCGGTCAGCTGGTCGTCGTATTTCCAAAACTTAATTAGTGGTTTTGGACTTAAACTGCCGGAATTTTGGTCCGCCGCGGCCGGGACCGCCGGCGCACCGCACGCCGGGTTTAATATCATTGCCTTCGTAGTGGTTTTAGCAATTTCACTTCTGCTGGTTGGCGGGGTCCAGGAATCGACCCGGGTCAATTCGATCATGGTGATCGTTAAGATTTTAGTGATCGTGTTGTTCATTGCCGTAGCGATCTTCTTCGTTAAGCCGGCCAATTTCCACCCGTTCATGCCCCACGGGGTCCACGGGTTAGTCAAGGGGGCGTCGCTAGCCTTTTACGCCTACATCGGGTTTGACGCCGTTTCAACGGCCTCCGAAGAAGTTAAAAATCCCAAGCACGACATGCCGATTGGGATCATTGGCTCGCTGGTCGTCGCGTCGATCCTGTACGTTGCGATGGCGGCCGTGCTGGTCGGGGTCGTGCACTATTCCAAGTTAAACGTGGGTGACCCGGTTGCCTACGCGCTCGCCGTGATCCACCAAAACTGGGCGGCCGGAATCGTTTCCCTGGGGGCCGTAGTCGGGATGACGACCGTGCTGATCGTGATGCTGTACGGGGGAACCCGCTTACTGTTCGCTATCAGCCGGGACGGGTTGTTACCCAAGGCGTTCCGGACACTCAGTCCTAAAACCAAGGTGCCGGTCAAGAGTACCTGGATCTTTGGCGTGATTGCCAGCATTTTCGCCGCGGTGATCCCGCTGGATAAAATTGCCGAACTCGTTAACATTGGGACGCTGTTTGCGTTCGCGATGGTTTCGATCGGGGTCGTCTTTTTACGGCAACACGAAACGCTGCAACAAATTAACAGTTCGTTCAAAGTGCCGTTCTACCCGGTATTGCCGGTTGTATCGTTTCTCGCGTGCCTGTACCTCATGATCAACCTGCAGGCCTTTACGTGGCACATGTTTGCCATCTGGTTAGTGATTGGGCTCATTATCTACTTCCTATACAGTTACCGGCATTCCCGTATTCGAGCCAACTTGCGTCAAACGGAAAAATAACTAAACAATTATCAAAACGGGTCCGCTTGCGGGCTCGTTTTTTAGCTAGTCCGCGCAAAACGGCAATGTTATAATGAACACATTCAGTAAATTCGAAGGTTTGGGGTGAACGGGGATGCAGCGACGGTCAAACGCCTACCACATTAGTGTTCTAGCCGTTTTAATGGCAATTATTATTATTCAAAATATTGTTCCGTTTTTCGGGTACATTCCGATTGCGGGGCTGAGTTTGACGACGATCCACATCACGGTGATCATTGCCGCCGTGATCTTAGGGCCCAGGGACGGGGCGTTAATTGGCGGCATCTGGGGACTGATCGATTGGATTCGGGCCTTCGTGGCGCCCACCAGCGCGTTAGCCCCAATCGTCTTTACCAACCCGTTGGTATCGGTCGTTCCGCGGGTCCTGATTGGGGTGATGGCCGGCTGGCTGTTTATCTGGTTCAACCGCCGCAAACAACCAACGCTGGGTTTAACACTCGCGGGGGTGGCCGGGTCGCTGACCAATACCATCCTCGTACTAGGACTGATTGGGACGCTGTACCGCAACCAGGCGGCCGGCTTTTACCAGCTCGACCTGAGTAAACTTATGCCGTACCTGCTGACTATCGTGGGGACCAACGGGGTACCGGAGGCCATTTTAGCCGGGATCCTAACGCCGCTGATTGGGACGGCCCTGTTACGATTTAAGCGCAACTAATTAAAAGACCATCAAAAAAACGCGACCTTCATTCGAAGATCGCGTTTTTGCTATTTGACGGCCTGAACCTGCTTCTGACTAATAATCACTTTATTATGATACTTATCCACAATTTCAGGGTCCGTGCTTTCAAATTCAATCAGGTAAGCGTTGGTGTACGCCTTGGCAATCGTGCCAACGTGCGGCTGACCTTCTAATTTAAAGTGAACCTGCGTGCCAATTTCCTCCCCGTGCACCGTGTCGTTACTATAACACGGTTAGGATTTTTTAGATAGTGATCAACGGTTGAAGTGGCGCCGCAAGCTGGCCCACAGTCCGGTCGCCAGGGCGGCTAAACTCGCACCGAACGCGGCTAACCACGATTGTGGCCGTTCGGACGTTTGCGGTAACGTCGCGGCTTTAGCGTGATCCGCGGCCGCGCTGGTGGGGGCGGTCGTGTGATCCACTAAGGGGGTCGGGGTCACGACGGCGGTGGTGGCAACGGGCGCAACGGTGGCCAGCGTCGTTGTCGCGTCCACCGGCGTACTTTCGTCAACCATCAAACTGGCCGTGACGACCGAACCGCTGTGATCCTGAGTGATCAACTGGTCGGCGTTTTGAATTGGTTTGACCGTTGAAGCGTTCAAATTGTGGGCGGCTGCGATGGCCGCGGCACTCACGGGACTCGCGTTGGTGTCCGTTAACACGTTTAATGCGACAGCCGTACTTGGCTGAGTTGGCGTGGCCGCCTTGGTAGTCGTTGGTGCTAAGGTGACCGGGTTCGTCGGTGCGTCGACGTCCTCGGGCTCGGCTTGGGCCAGCGTCGTGGTACCCGGCGTTATTGATGGCGCAGTCGTTGCGTTAGGAGTCTGCTCAACCGTACCGGTCCGTGGTGCCGTCGTCGAAGTCAACGATTGATCAGTTGACTGATCGGTGCTGGTACTCTCGGACACGGTGATCGTTGGGTGACTGGTCTGCCCGTTGTCCGCAGACGGTTGGTCAGTGACGGCCGCATTATCAGTCTCAGTTGGTGTCTGGTTCTTCGGTTGGTCAGTCCCGTTCGGCTGACCGTTGTTTGTAGTCGCCTGGCTGCCGGTTTGACCGCTCGTGGTTGTTTGACCAGTGGTACCCGCGTCGGGCTGAGTTTCGGGGGTCGTGTGACCGTCCGTAGCGGTAGTTTCATCCGGAGTAGTGGTCGTTCCATCGGGTACCGTTGCTTCGCCCGTATCCACGTCGGTGGCGGTTGCCGTGGCTTCGGCTAAGAAGTCCTTAATGTGCTGGGTATATTGCAACACGGCGTTATTGGCACCGGCGTGTCCGCCCACTTCGCCGGGCAGGATCCATACCGTTTTGATTTTGGAATTATTCGCGGCGGCCAGTTCTAAGGACTGGGTGTACGGAATAAAGGCATCGTCTTCGGTGTGGATCAGCATTAGCGGTACCGTGACCTTGCTAGCGGCACTCACGCCGGATACGTCGTCAATGCTAAAGCCCTGTTGTTTCATTAAACGGTTGTTGATGACGGCCAACACTTGGTCGTACGACAAGAACGGGATGCTGGTAATGGCTGGTAAGCCCACCGATTGAAGCTTGGTCGAAACGGCGGCGACCGCCTTGTTATACAGCGAACTCCCTAATTCTGGCAGGGTCGCGTAACCGGCATCGGCGATCACGGCCTTGACCGATTTGGATAGGCCCGGTACGGACGCCGCCTCGATCACCGTGTCGGCACCTAACGACTGCCCGTAGAACACGACCTGGCTATCTTTGCCGTTTCGTTCGTCAACTAAGCGAACCCAGTTGAGCCAGTCGTACTTGTCCTGGTAGCCGAAGGTCATGTCGTTGCCGTCGCTCAGAAATTGGCCCCGCTGACTCGGCATTAAAATGTTGTAACCCATGTCGTACCAAATTTTAGACACGTAACCGATCCAGTCGGGACGTTCCGTCCACCCCTGACCAATGACGACCGTCTTGGTGGCGTCGCCGTTTTGAATGTAGGTCGCCCGGACGTACTGCGTCGGCTGGTTGTACTCTGGCAAAGACCAGGTTTCCTTAGCGACGTTGTTGTACCAAGTCACGGCGGCCGGGTAGTAAGTTTCGGCGGCAGCCCGGTCGGCGGCGTAGGCCACCGGATCAAGCCCAGTCCAAGTATTGGAAATGTCGTAACGAGTCGGGTCTAACGCCGTCCGGAAATTGGAGAGCGCCTGGGACCCGGTTCCGGTAAAGACCACTTGGTAAAGCAGGTTGCCGACGAGTTGGCTGGCAATTTTGCTTGGCAGGGCCTTTAACTGGGCCAGCATTTCTTGATACTTCGCCTTGGCCGCAGCAATTTTGGCGGTGTTTCCCGTCGCGTCGTTGATCGTTTTGACTAGGTTAACGAAGTCGCTGGCGTCCAGCGTGACGGTGCGGGTCTCCGTGGTGGTCGTATTGGAAACCTGTTTCCACGTAATGGCGTACGGCCCGGTTTGTTCAATGGTGACTTTGCCGTCGTTATACAACGTTTTGTCGTCGGTGGTGTAGACGGGACCGTGGGACGCCGCCGTCGTTAGCGGTGCACTCGTCGCCACGGCCGACACGGTTGCCGGGCGCTTTAGGGTTGGCGTGGTGGCCGCTTCCGACTGGTCAGTACCGTTCGTTGAAGTTGCCGGCGTACCGGCCGTTGATGAATCCGTGACTTCGGAACTGTCCGCGGGCGTGGCATCGCCAGATTGGTCGTCCGATGCCGCGTCGGAATTAACGGTGCCGTCGGATGGCTGCGCGGCGCTTGCACCCGTATCTTCGCTTGAGCCGTCTGTACTGCCTTGCGACGGTTGCCCGGCGTCGCTCGCCGTTCCGGCATCGGAAGGGCGCTGGTTGTCGGCTTGGGAACCGTCCTGGCTAGTGGGCAGGTTGTTTTCAGAACCCGGGGTGGTTGGGACATCATTAGTCGTCCCCTGATTGTCCGTTGGTGTCGTCCCGTCCCCGTTTCCTTCGGCGTCAGGAACGGTCGCTTCCGGCGTTGTTGCCGGCGCGGCGGCCCCGTCCGTCACGGCTGCGGTCGTCAGCGCGGCCGTGGTCGGTTGTGCGGCGACGGCGGCGTTAGGCGTCGCGTCGTTTGGATTGGTGGCAGCTGCTTGGGCGGTGGTCGTCAGTAATAGCGTTGTCCCCACACTAGCTAACGTGATTCCCGCGTAGACCCAATGCTTACCGTACTTAAACATCTTATACCGGTTAATGACCGGCTTGGTTAGCGGTTTTCTGTTCATTATTTACTCCTCGCAATGATTTAATCTATTTCGCATTACGAATATACCATGTATAACGGGTTTTGTTAGCGCTTATTAATTTTATAATGGTCAAAAACGGAGGCTTTTAAATGCTACCGGTATCTGTTCATACTATGAAGCTAAATGTCACGTGACCGCCGACGCGGGTTGGACATCAATTTTGGGTTTAGAAGTAGTGGTACCGCGTTTGGAGTCGTCAAGTTGTGGTCCGTAAACTAACCTAATCAACGCCAAATCAATTAGCAACCGGCTTTGAAAATTAACCAGTTTGACTATTTTAGGAATAAAAGTTGAGATTGATTGAATTTTCACTTATCGCTTGATATGATAAGGATGAATCATTGTTTCCGCTTTCTTATAGTTGAAACAGCAATTTTAAATAAAGGGGGGACCATTATGAATCTCGGATTAAGTATTTTATCCTTAGCACGCTTCCAATTCGCGATGACGACGGTGTTTCATTTCTTCTTCGTGCCATTATCAATTGGATTAGCCTTCGTAGTTGCGGTCATGGAAACAATCTACGTCGTGAAAAAAGACACGATGTACAAACATATGGCGCAATTCTGGGGCCGAATCTTTTTACTTAGCTTCGCCGTTGGGGTCGTGACGGGGATTATTCAAGAATTTCAATTTGGGATGAATTGGTCTGAATATTCACGTTTTATGGGTGACATTTTTGGCGCACCGCTAGCGATTGAAGCGCTGGTCGCGTTCTTTATGGAATCCACGTTTATCGGGTTATGGATGTTTGGCTGGGACCGTTTTAACGCCAAACTGCACTGTGCGTTTATCTGGCTCACGTCGATTGGGACGATGATCTCGGCGATGTGGATCTTAGCCGCCAACAGTTTCATGCAAAACCCGGTGGGGTTCATGATCAACGCCAAAACCGGGCGGGCCCAAATGACCAGCTTCGGGGCCGTTGTTAAGAACCCCCAGTTGTGGTACGAATTACCCCACGTTTTGTTCGGGGCGTTCGTGACTGGTTCGTTCGTCGTTGCCGGGATGGCGGCCTTCGCGCTCTTAAAGAAAAAGAACGTGCAGTTCTTCCGCAAGTCGATCAAGGTTAGTTTAATTATTGGTTTAATCGCCACGATTGGCGTGGTCGGCATGGGGGACGTTCAAACCCGTTACATCATTAAAGAACAACCGATGAAGTTTGCCGCGACCGAAGGCTTATACAAGGATTCTGGTTCACCGGCGGCTTGGGCGGTCATTGAAGGTATCGATTCACAAAACCATAAGAGTAAGTGGTCGATCGAAGTACCGTACGTTTTGGATATTTTGAGTTACCACAAACTCCACGGGAACGTGAAGGGCCAAAACCGGATCAACAAAGAGTTACACGCCAAGTACGATAAGAAGTTTGGCAAGGACATGAACTACTACGTCCCAACTAAGACCCTGTTCTGGAGCTTCCGGACGATGGCCTTTTCCGGGGGACTGTTCGCGCTGATTGCCATTATCGGGCTGATCTTTAACCGGGCCAGTTCCACGCTGATCGAGCGGCAACGCTGGTTCCTGTGGGTCCTGGGAATCTGCACGTTCCTACCGTTTGTCGCTAACACGGCCGGCTGGTTCATTACCGAACTGGGCCGTTACCCGTGGGTCGTCTACGGGCTGTTAACGATTGCCGACGCGGTTTCACCAAACGTCAGCGTTGCTTCGTTATTAACTTCCAACATTATCTACTTCTGCCTGTTTAGTGGTTTAGGAATCGTCATGATCGTCTTATCACGGCGAGCGTTACACCACGGTCCGGACGACTTGTTGAACGCGCCGGACGATGCACCGTACGATCCTTATGGTAAGGAGGCGTTCAGCAATGAGTAACTTACAATTTTTATGGTTTATTCTGGTGGGCGTGCTGTTTAGCGGGTTCTTCTTCCTGGAAGGCTTTGACTTCGGGGTCGGTATGGCCATTAAGAGCCTGGCGCAGACCCGCGAAGAACGCGACGTGGTGATTCACACCATCGGCCCGCACTGGGATGCCAACGAAGTTTGGTTGATCACGGCCGGCGGGGCGATGTTCGCGTCGTTTCCAATGTGGTACGCGTCACTCTTCTCCGGGTTTTACCTGATCTTACTGCTGATCCTGGTGGCCCTGATCATGCGGGGCGTTTCCTTCGAATTCCGCAGCCGGATGGAAAGTGAAGCCGGACGGAACTTCTGGGAATGGGCCGCGGCCATTGGGAGCGGCTGTGCCGCCTTCCTGTTTGGGATGATGTTTACCGCGATGGTCAAGGGCATGCCGATCAACGCGAACGGCGACATGACCGCGCACTTTACCGACTACGTGAACTTGTTCTCAATCGTCGGTGGGGTCGCCGTCACGTTACTCTGCTACCTCCACGGGTTAAACTTTATCCGCTTAAAGACGACCGGGACCCTGCGCGAACGGGCCTTAAAGTGGGCTAAACCGCTCTATTGGGTCCTGTTTGCCGGCGAAGTCGTTTTCGCCATCCTGCTCTTCTTTAACACCGACTTCTTTACGAAAAAGCCGGTTTCGACCCTGATCCTGGTAGTTGCGCTGGTCGTTTTGACCTGCCTAGCAACTTACGGGGTTTACGGCAACCACGAATGGTTATCGTTTATTAGTAGCGGGTTGTCCCTGATCGACGTGGTGGTACTGTTATTTAACGGGCTCTTCCCACGGGTCATGATCGCCAACAACCCGGTCAACAGTATCCTGATCAAGGACGCTTCAAACTCACCGTACACGCTGCATTTGATGACGGTGATCTCGCTGACGGTCTTACCGATCATGTTGATCTATTTCATTTGGAGCTACTGGGTCTTTTACAAGCGCTTAGCTTCGTAACGAGTGACGTTTTGAACGGGGTACCACGGCGTGCGGTGGTACAATGAATTTAATAGCACGGAGGGGTCGTGACTTGGCCGGGGTGCCGAGTCACGACCCTTTAATTATTTTTTTAGCTGGGAGGGATCGTCTGTGTTTGATCCGGCTTTATTTAAACTACCGGGGATGCGCCGACTAACGGTGTTATTAGCGCTGTTAGCGGTCGTCGAAGGTTTATGTATTATTGCGCAAGCGTACTTTTTGTCGCTGGCCATCGTGGGGCTGTGGCAGCTGCACAGCCTCAGCTCAATCGTGCAGCCCATGCTGATCTTTGCGCTCGCGTGGGTCGGCCGCCAGTTATTAGTGGTTGTTAAGAACCGTTTGATGTACCCGATGGTTGAAAAAACGAGCGGGGACTTGCGGCGTCAAGTGATGCAAAAGTTGTACCAACTGGGCCCGAGTTACGTGGCTAAAACCGGGACGGGGAACGTGGTGACGACCGCGCTCGAAGGAATCGATAAGGTCCAAACCTACCTGATGCTCGTCGTGATCAAGGTTATCGACATGATGGTGATCCCGTGGGTCATTTTGATTTACATCGCCTTTTTACGGTGGCGCGAAGCCCTCTTTTTATTAGCCATTTTTCCCCTGATCATCGTGTTTATGATTATTTTGGGCTACGCGGCGCAGGCCAAGGCGGACCGCCAGTACGTTGGCTACCAGCGCATGTCGAACCACTTTGTTGATACGCTGCGGGGACTCCCGACCTTAAAGCAGTTGGGGCTCAGCAAGCAGTACGCCAACAACGTTTACCACGTGAGTGAGGGTTACCGTAAACAAACCATGGCGGTGATCAAGATTGCGATGTTGTCGACCTTCGCGCTGGACTTCTTCACCACGCTGTCGATCGCGGTCGTCGCGGTCTTCTTAGGCTTTGGCCTGGTTGACGGGACCATCAGCCTACTGCCCGCGTTAGTGATTTTGGTGTTATCACCGGACTACTTTTTACCGCTGCGACAGTTTGCCAGCGACTACCACGCCACGTTAAACGGGAAAAACGCCTTTGCCGCGGTACAGGCGATGCTGGCCTTACCGGTTGCGGACGAACGCCAGCAGTTGGGGACCACGCCGTTACACTGGCAGGCGGATAGTACGTTAACTCTAACGAACGTTGATTTTAGCTATGATGATCAGCAGCCGGCCCTCAAGCAGTTAAACGTAACGGCGCACGGGTACCAACGGATTGGGATCATCGGGGCGTCGGGTTCCGGCAAGTCGACCTTAATCAACTTGTTGGGCGGTTTTCTAACGCCCACTCCCGGTAAGGGGACGATTACGGTCAACGGCCAACCCGTGACCCACTTGAGCCAGCAGGCCTGGCAGCAAAGTTTCTTTTACATTCCCCAAAATCCGTACCTTTTCCATGCGACCCTCGCCGAAAACATCGCCTTTTACCAACCGCAAGCCGGCCTGAGTGCGATTGGTCAAGCGGCGGACAAGGCCGGGTTGACGGCCTGGATCAAGACTTTGCCGGACGGCCTCAACACCCAGATCGGGGAGGGCGCCCGCGGGGTCAGTGGCGGCCAAGCCCAACGGATCGCGTTAGCCCGGGCCTTTTTGGACGACTCACGGAAGGTGTTACTGTTTGACGAACCGACCGCCCACCTGGACATTGAGACCGAAGCCGAGCTCAAAAAGACGATTTTACCGGTCTTAGACGACCACCTCGTGTTCTTCGCGACCCACCGGCTCCACTGGATCAACCAGATGGACTACGTGCTCGTGATGGACCACGGGCAGATCGTGGAACAGGGAACTCCCGCCGAACTGGAAGCGCACAACGGGGCGTACGTCCGGTTACGGCATGAAATGGTAGGTGCCATGTAATGAAAGACTTTTTTGCAACGTTTAAACACGATAGCTGGGTCATGCCCTACCTGCGCAAGTACAAAAAATTATTGGCGCTGACGCTGTTTTTAGGACTTATGACCTTTTTCTGCGGGTCTGCGCTGATGTTTAATTCCGGTTACTTGATCAGTAAGGCCGCCCGCCATCCCTATAACATTTTAATGATCTACGTCCCGATCGTTTTGACCCGGGCGTTTGGGATCGGCCGGCCGGCGTTTCGCTACGCCGAACGGATCACCAGCCATAACTGGGTGCTGCGGATCGTTTCCGATTTTCGGAAAAAGTTGTACCAGGCGGTTGCCAAGCACGCCGTCGCTATCCGCCAGAACTTTCAGACTGGCGACGTTCTCAGCCTTCTAGCCGACGACATCGACCACATTGAAAACCTCTACTTGCGGACGGTGTTTCCGACGGTCATCGCGCTGATCATGTACGTGCTGATCGTCCTCGCGCTGGGTTACTTTACCTGGTGGTTCGGGTTGTTGATGCTGTTACTGCTTGGGTTAGTTGTCATCGTGATGCCGCTGTGGTCGGTCCTGTTAAACGGGGCCCGCGAGTCGCAGAGCCGGCAAATTCAACAGGGCTTTTACACCCAGCTGACCGACGCGGTGATGGGACTAGGTGACTGGCTCATTTCTGGTCGCCAGCGTGACTTTTACGACCGGCAAACCCAACCGATTGAACAGATTGCGGCGCTTAGGCGCCAGGACCACCGTTTCCAGTGGTGGCGGGACTTCACCATCCAAATGGTCTTTGGTGTGATCTGCCTCGCACTGCTTGTTTGGAGCAGTTTTTATTGGACCACCGACAAAGCTAGTTCCAACTGGATCGCGGCCTTCGTTTTGTCCGTATTCCCGCTGGTGGACGCGCTGCTGTCCGTTAGTCAGGGGGTCAGCGAGTGGCCGAGTTACCAACGGTCGATTCGGCGGGTCAACGCGTTAGACACCGCGCCGGTTGACGAAAGCGACCAGACCGTGCTGACAGAACCGTTTCAAGTGCTGCGGGTCGCTGACCTGAATTTCCAGTACCCAGCGGGTGACCGGCCGATTTTTGACCACCTGAATTTGACCCTGCAAGCCGGCGAAAAGCTGGCGCTGCTCGGGCCGTCCGGGACCGGGAAGAGTACCTTGTTGAAGCTGATTTTGGGTGATTTACAACCGGATGACGGCAGCGTCCAACTTAACGACGTCCCGGTTAGCCGGTTGCAAAACCAGCGGGCCCAACTGTTTGGTGTGTTGGATCAGCAACCGTACCTGTTTAACACGTCGATTCTAAATAACGTGCGGATGGGGAACGAACGGGCCACCGACGAACAGGTCAAGGCCGCGTTAAAGGCGGTCGAACTGGAACCGCTGATCCAAACGTTACCGGACGGCTACGAAACCGTCGTGGAAGAGGGGGGCGCCCGCTTCTCGGGTGGTGAACGGCAACGGTTAGCGCTGGCCCGGATCCTGTTACAGGACGCGCCCATCATCATTTTGGACGAGCCAACCGTCAGCCTTGACCCGATTACGGAAGCTCACCTGTTAACGACCGTTTTCCGGGTCTTACACGATAAAACGATCCTGTGGGTCACTCACCACTTGGCCGGCGTCGAAAACGTTGACCAGGTCCGCTTCCTGGAAGCCGGCAAGTTTGACATGGCCGGCACGCCGGACGAACTGTATGCCAACGCGCCCAGGTTTAAACGGCTCTATGATTTGGACCGCGGGCGGGACGCGTCATAACTTGAATAATCATGAGTGGGCCAAAAATCAAAGTGAGCTGAAAGTCGGTTAGCTTGTGAACCTTAACGTGAATAACCTAACTTTTGGTATCCGTTTCGGCAATATTGCCATTGACAAGACGTAAAAATAAGGCGGCTACGTTACTCGGTTTACTTTTAGTAACGTAGCCGCCTTATTTTTAGTTCACTTGCAAGTGCTACTGATGAGCTTAATGGTTCCGTACGAGCAGCTGGGTGACCAGCCGGCGTAGGGTTTGCTGCGTTTCGCCGGTCGGTAACTGGTCGATTAGGTCCAGGGCGTCCTGCGTGTACCGGGTCGCGAGGGCCTGGGCCCGCGTGACCCCGCCGGAAACGATGACCTGATCGCGGATCAGGAGCAACTGGTCGTTATCAACGGGGTCGCCGGGCATCGGCAGCTGATCTGCCAGCTGGGGCGTCGCGCGCAACGCGTAAATCAGTGGCAGCGAGTACACGCCGTCGCGTAAGTCGGTCAGGACCGGCTTGTGCGTCAGCGCTTCGTCACCGGCGTAATCCAGTACGTCGTCTAACATTTGGTAGGCTAAGCCCATCTTTTCACCGATTTTTTTGGCGAGCGTGACCACCGCCAGCGGCGCGTTAGCGAGGTGGGCCCCCTGTTCGCAGCTGAGGCTGAACAGCCGGGCGGTTTTTCCCCGGGCGACCGTTAAGTAGTCGTTCACCGTGGTCTGCGGGTTAAAGTTGTGGGCCATTTGATCCAACTCACCCTGTAAAATGGCCCGCATGGCGGCGGTGTTGACCTTGACGTCGTTGGCCGTCTTCGCGGCAATCAGCACCTGGTCAAAGTAGCAGGTGAACAGCAGATCGCCGGCGTAGATTGCATTCCGCTGGCCGTAGTCCTGGTGAATGGTGGTGACGTTGCGGCGTTCCGGCGACTGGTCGATCACGTCGTCGTGGATCAGCGTTGCCACGTGCAGCATTTCCATCGCGGCCGCCCCGGCACGCAGGCGGGTGGGGTCCTGGTCGTCACCAAATTGGCTAAACAGGTAAAAAAAGCCCGGTCGTAAAAATTTTCCGCCGGCCGCTAACAGGGCGTGGACCCGGTCGTTGATGGGCCCGTTATCGATCCGCACGTTTTTAGCGAGGTACGGTTTGAGCGCGGCCAGCTGGGCTTGGACGGCGCTATTAGGTTGCCAAATGGTTTGCATCATCTTAAACTTCCTCCGTTAATCTTAGAAATGGCTCGAAGTCGCTAGGACGCCAACACTTGCAGCCAGGCACATTCTAAAATACAATTTAACTTAAACTTACAAATAACTATTAAGGTTGTCAATCAAAAGGGGGGTATTTTTTTGAAACCAAAAGTTTTTCTCGAGTTCGTTGAGATCAAGTCCTTAATTGCCAGCGTGTTGCCCTTCGTTTTGGGCACGCTGTACGCGCTGTATAATTACCACCAGGTGCACCTCGGCTACCTGGTCCTGTTCTTCATCGCTTCGTCACTGTTTCACATGGCGACGAACGCTAACGATAACTACCAGGACTTCTTAAACGCGCCACGGAACGCCGACAACCAGGAGTTCTTGGAAACGACCAACGTGGTCGGGGTCAATCAAATTTCGATTCGGCAGGCCCGCACGATCACCTTTGGGTTGGGCGGCGTTTCCCTGGTGATGGGGCTGTGGCTGGTCACCCAGACCGGTTTGCCTTTGTTATGGATGGGGCTGTATTCGTACGCGGTCGGTTACTTTTACGCTGGCGGTCCCAAACCGATCTCTTCGGGACCCTTCGGTGAGTTCTTTTCCGGCTTTACGATGGGCTTCATGATTTTTTGGATTGCCGTTTTTATCAACACCTACGACCGCGTGCCGCTGACTTGGGCGAACACGCTGGCCGTCTTAATCGCGTCCGGGTTAGCGATTTTTGCGATTGCCAACATTATGTTAGCTAACAACATCTGTGACGCGGACGAAGACGTTGCGCTGGGACGCCACACCATCGTTTCCTACCTAGGAAAACCGGTGATGCTGCGCGTTTTTGCCTGGAGCTACGTTGCCGGTTACGTTTGCTTAGCGGCGGCGGTCTGGTTAGGCGTTTTACCGTGGCTAAGCCTGTTAACGCTAATTAGCGCGGTACCGGTGTTTAAAAATACACGCCAGTTCATGCGCAAACAGGTCAAAACCGAAACGTTTATATTAGCGATTAAAAACGCGACCATTATTTGCTTATCGTTCGTCGTGTTCATGGGGCTCGGTTTGATTTTTAACTGACCCAACGGCCTGCTAGAAATCAGAGTGGGCCAAAAGTCGGTTAGCCGTTAAGTTGAGCCCGCTGACTTTTGAAACCCGTTTCGACAATAATTATTCGGAGATGGAAAGGAGGCTGTGACAAAAGTCACAGCCTCCTTTTAGTTGCAGAATTTCAAATTAGTCTTGGTTTTCAAACGGGTAGCGGTAGTCCCACTGCGCCCGCGCGGCCGTCATGACGTCCATGACGGCACTAGTCTTCGCGAGGCTGGTGTTCGGTAATTCGCCAGCAATCATTTTTTGCATGTCGGCGATCTCGTAGTTCATGGCGTTGGTGGTATCCCCGGCCTTAATGACTTCCGTGTGGCCCGCACTATCGGTAAAGGTGGCTTCGTCAGCCCGCGGGTAGGTGTCGACCGTGAAGTAGCCGTTTTCGTAAGCCACGATCCCGCGTTTAGGCATTTTGGCCCTAAACGTTAGCGCCACCGTCGCGAGTTCGTCGTTAGCGGTGCGTAGCGTGATCGTTTCGGATTCGTCCACGCCGCTGCTGAAACGGTGCATGCTCGTACCGGTCACGTACGGTTTGGCCGTCAAAAATTCTTCGACGAAGGCTAACGCGTACACCCCGATGTCGAGCAGCGCGCCCCCGGCTAAGTCGGGGTTAAAGAAGCGGTTGGTCGGGTCGGGTTCTTTAAAACTCCCGAAGCTGGCCTGAATCATTTTAAGGGCGCCCAAGTGCCGTTCCGCCGCGAATTCGTGTAATTTTTCGTACAGCGGCATGTGGTACAGGGTCATCGCTTCCGCCAAGATCAGGTGGTTACTGCGCGCGACTTCCTTAGCGATGTCGAGTTGCGCACTCGACATCGTGATTGCCTTTTCACTGAGGACGTGTTTGCCGGCCCGCAACGCCGGTAAAATGGTGTCGATGTGGTAATTATGCGGGGTCGCCACGTAAATAATGTCGACCTGATCATCCTTTAACAGGTCGTCCAGGTTGCCGTAAGCCTTAGGAATCTGGTGGTCGCGCGCGAACGCGTCCGCCTTAGCTTGTGAACGGGAACAAACCGCGTAAATTTCGCCGTCGGGTTGGTCAAAATACTTTACAAAACTATGGGCGATATTTCCTAAACCAACGATCGCCCACCGGTACGTTTTTGCCATAAATTTTTGCCTCCTAAGCATCGATAAAGAACACCTTCATTTTAGCAAAAAAATAAACAATTGCGGGGTGGATTCCATTTTATTTTTCCTAGAAAATCGTTAGAATAGGGTATGCTTGATTCGGTAAGGACTTTAACTAGGAGGCAGTGGATGGCCACTAAACGCAAACGCCCGCGGCGCCGCGGCAAAAAACGAACGGGTCCGTTCTTAAAAAACGGGCGGCTGCAGTGGCTGAACTTATTGATCGTGTGCCTGGTCCTGTTCGGGCTCGGCTGGTTCGTGAAGCACGGTTGGGAAGCCAAGCCGGCCGCTACGGCGACGGCAACGAGTGCGGTCACGACCCGGAGTGGCTTTATTAAGAAGTTGGCCCCGGAAGCCCAGGCGGTGCAAAAGCAGTATCACGTGCTCGCCAGCATCAGTTTGAGTCAGGCCATTCTGGAATCAGACTGGGGCCAAAGTACCAACGCCACCGAGAATAACAACTTATTCGGGGTCAAAGCGTACGCCACGCAAGCCGGGCGGCTGATGACCACGCAGGAATATTACGACGGGGCCTACCACACCGTTAAACGGCGCTTTGCCGTTTACGATAGCTGGCACGACTCGCTAGTTGCCCACGCCAAGAAGCTGGCTAACGGCACGCCCTGGGACGCGCAGCACTACGCGGCGGTAACGGCCGCCACGGACTACCAAACGGCCGCTAAGGCGCTGCAAACGGCCGGCTACGCGACGGACCCGACTTACGCACAAAAATTAATTAATATTATTCAAAAATACGACTTACAACGGTATGATAGAGAGTAATAACTGAAAACTTGCCATTATCTAGGAGGTAGCCATGCGAGAACTTGAAGAACGCATTTTGAAGGATGGTCGGGTCTTACCCGGCGAAGTGTTAAAGGTCGACGGCTTTTTGAACCACCAGGTCGATCCGGACCTAATGTTTAACATGGGGACGGAGTTTGCCCACTTATTCAGGGACGCCGGCGTCACCAAGATTTTAACCGTGGAATCTTCCGGAATCGCGCCCGCTGTTATGACCGGCTTAGCCTTACACGTGCCGGTCGTGTTTGCCCGTAAACACAAGTCCGTCACCTTGATCGACGACCTCTACACCGCGGAAGTTTATTCATATACGAAAAAAACGTCCAATCACATTTCGATTGCCAAGAAGTTTTTGAGCGCGGATGATAAAGTATTATTAATTGATGATTTCTTAGCTAACGGCCAGGCCGTTCAGGGTCTCTTTGAGATCTGTGACCAGGCCAAGGCGGACGTTGCCGGTGTCGGTATCGTGATCGAAAAGGTCTTTCAAACGGGTCACCAACTCGTGCACGACCGCGGGGTGCGGTTGGAATCACTCGCCCAGATCACGTCGTTTGACGATGACCGGGTCCACTTTGCTTCGGAACAAACGGACTAAATCAAGAAAGCGGGGGCAACCATGCGAATTGATATTGGGATGTTGGGCTTAATTTTTGTGATCAACTTTGCTTACATTACGTTAAATACGTTACGTTTTTTGCTCGTGATGCGCGGGTACCGGTATTTTGCGGCTTTTGCCAGTGTGATCGAGATCACGATCTACGTGTTAGGACTGTCACTGGTCCTAAACCGGCTTGATAACCCGATCAACCTGGTGGTTTACGCCCTCGGTTACGGGGTTGGCGTTTACGTCGGCATGGTGCTTGAAGACAAGCTGGCCCTCGGGTACACGATGATCTCGGTCATTTTACCCGATCCCAAGTCGTCGCTGCCCGGTGTACTCCGGGAAAACGGCTTTGGCGTGACCCAGCACACGGCCTACGGGTTGGAAGGTGAACGCCTGCAACTAGACATCCTGGCCCCGCGTAAAAACGAACGGCGGTTATACGGTTTGATCAAGGAACAGACGCCCAACGCGTTCGTGATTGCTTACGAACCGCGCTACATTTCCGGTGGTTTCTGGGTCAAACGGGTCCGCCACCGCAACGCCCGGCGAAAAATCTAAGCTGGGACTTGCAAGCGCACCGCGCACCAAGTATCATTAACTAACGGAGTGCCACCCCCATGCGGGCGGCTCGTACGGTATAAAAGTTGAGTTTCAAAACGTTGGTTTAAACTCAGCACTAAATAGTCAAATGGATTAAGAAAGTAGGGAACTGAAGTGGACAACTCGATTTTAAACCCAGGTGGTACGCTTGGCATCATTGGAAGTAGTACTAATGGTGTTGGCTTGGTGATTGCGGCGCGCAATGCCGGCATTAACGTCGGCGTTTACGGCGACAATGAAAATACCGAGACCATGGAACTGGCCGACTTTCGCGTTGTCGGGGCCCTCAATGACCAGCAACAACTACAAAATTTCGCCGAACGCTGCGACGTCGTGACTTACGAGTCCGAAACGGTCGATGCGTCGGTCGTAAACTTCCTTGCGGCCCACACCCGGGTTCCGCAAGGCGCGGACGCCTTGGAAATCATGCAGGACCGTTCGCTGGAACGGGCGTTTTTCAGCCAGCTTAATTTAAACGTGGCCCCGTCCGCCACCATCGTCAGCTTAGACGACGTCTACCAGGCGATTGGCTCGATCGGTTACCCCAGCATTTTAAAACCCATTCAAAAGGGACTCGGTCAAAACCGCCAACTGGTGATCAAAACGCAGTCGGACATCGTTAAGGCCGCCGACCTCCTGGACTGGGGGACCTATTTACTGGAATCTCTGATTCCTTACGATAAGGAACTCTCCGTGTTTGTCGCCAAGAACGCGACCAGCACCGAGTTTTTCCCCACCGTGGAAAATCGTTACCGTGACCACGAACTACTAGCCACGATCGTGCCGGCCCAAATTGACGGCGCCGTCAACGACGAAATGGTACGGATCACCAAGGAAATTAGTGATAACCTCAGTTACACTGGGATCTTTGAAGTTGCCTTCTTCCTCACGAAGAGCGGCAACCTCTACGTTAAACGAATCGTGCCGGCCATGCACCAAGCCGGCTACGTTTTCGACCGCGCCACCAACATCAGCATGGCCGAACAACACCTCCGGGCGGTGGCCGGCCTACCACTAATGCCGGTCAAACAACTGATGCCCGTGGTCGCCGTCTACTTCACGCCGGCCCAGGAAAGCGGCATCCGTACCCAGTGGCAAATTAAAACCAACTGGTTCTTTAATTTCTACCACCGGACGCTGTTACAAGCGGACAAGGCCCCGGTTGCCGGCCACGTCCTTGTTGAAGCCCCAACGGTCAAGGACGCCCTCGACCAAATCGACGATACCAACATCTGGAACTTCAACGGCCCCAGTGCGGCCGCAACCACCGATTATTCTGAAGAATAGCTTTTTAGCTGTCAGTTTACGCTGACGGCTTTTTTAAATTCTAAAAATTGTGCTGAAATCCTCTAAGTTGGTGGGTACTTTCCGCCGTCCGGTTGGCCGCGATTGGGCTGGCCGATTTTAGAAAAAACAACGGGATTGGCGCTGATAGTTTCTGAGTTAGTGGTCATCCCCGCCTCCCGCTCGGCGCTGATTGAGCTGGAGCGTGGTGGGCACGAGTTGGAGCCCGCCGAAACCCGCGCCGGTCTTCAACCTCGGCCTTTGACGTAACGGTCGAAAAAACCGACCGTAAGTCAAATTTCACCACTGAGCTCATCAGCGCTGTCGCTCCCGGCTTAAACTGCTCGTTGGCGCCACGTCTGGCACACAATCGTGGTGTTTTAACGGCTGTTCTGTTCTTGATACCAATCCCTGAAATTTAAATTGCGGTATTTCCGCATTCAGCAAATCGCATTGCTTTGATAATTAGATATTCAGCTTAACGCCAATGATAATCAGCTTAATTTTATATTCAGTTTCGCAACAGCAATTTTTAAAGTAAAAGCTAATTAATAACAAGGTATACCCACTTCACACGGCGCCAACGACTAGTTTAGCCGGGAGGGCGTGTCGCGATGGGCTCAGCGGTGAAATTTCACTTGGTCGGGGTATTTTCCCGGCCTAGTGAAAGACCAGACTTAAAGACAAGCGGGTGTGCTTGGCTTCAAGCTGTGTCCACCGCGCTCCAGACCAATCGCGGCCGCCCGGACGGCGGAAAGGTAGCGCTAACTTTGAGGATATCAGCGCTAATAAAAAATCTTTATTTTTGACCAAAATTTAACGTTTTGACGGCCAACGTACCTGACCGAACAAACGCGAACACGGTTTCAAAAATAAGTCGGGCGGAATGTCCGGGAAAGCGCCTTAAAAACCAGCAAGCACGCCGAAAATTTGCTATAATATTTGTTGACTGATTTTTAGAAAGGGTGGCGAACAGCGTGTCGAAAGAAAGCCTATTGGCAGGAATGAATGACAAGCAACAGGAAGCCGTTTTAGACACTGAAGGACCGCTACTAATTATGGCCGGTGCCGGCTCGGGGAAAACGCGAGTACTGACACACCGGGTAGCTTATTTAATCGAAGAACAAGGGGTCAATCCCTGGAACGTGTTAGCCATTACGTTTACGAACAAGGCCGCGCGCGAAATGCGTGAACGGGTCGGTAAATTGTTGGGCGATTCCGCGCAGGACGTGTGGGTTTCAACCTTCCACGCCCTCTGCGTGCGGATCTTACGCCGCGATATTGAACAAATCGGCTATAACCGGGCCTTTACGATTGCCGGGACGAGTGAACAGCGGACGTTGGTCAAACGGATTTTGACGGAACAAAACATTGATTCCAAGAAGTTTGACCCGCGCTCGATCTTATCCGCCATTTCAAACGCGAAGAACGATCTGCAGACGCCGGAAATGTATAAGGAAGCGGCGGCTAGTCCGTTTGAAAGCGTCGTGGCCGACGTTTATTTGCAGTACCAACGCGAACTCGCCGCGGATCAGGCGGTCGACTTTGACGACTTGATCATGCTGACGATTCAGTTATTTAAACAACACAAAGAAACGTTGGAATGGTACCAAAACAAGTTCCACTACATCCACGTGGATGAATACCAAGATACCAACAACGCCCAGTACACGTTGGTCAACATGTTAGCCGACAAGTACAAGAACCTTTGCGTGGTCGGGGATGCCGACCAGTCAATTTACGGCTGGCGGGGCGCCAACATGGAAAACATCCTCGACTTTGAAAAGGATTATCCGCAGGCCGACACCGTTATGTTGGAACAAAATTACCGCTCAACGAAAAACATTTTAGCGGCAGCCAACGACGTGATCGATAACAATACCACCCGGCGGCCGAAGAAGTTGTGGACCGATAACACGACCGGGGACCTGATTTCCTATTACCGGGGGCAGAGTGAAAGCGACGAAACCCACTTTGTCATTTCGAAGATCCAGGAAAACATGCAGGAAAAGAAGTTCGGTTACGGCGACTTCGCCATTTTATACCGGACCAACGCGCAGTCCCGGGTCATGGAAGAATCACTGGTTAAGGCTAACATTCCTTACACGATGGTCGGGGGTAACAAGTTCTACGACCGTAAGGAAATTCGGGACGTTTTGTCCTACTTGACGTTAGTCGTTAACGACCAGGATTCGATGAACTTTGAACGGGTCGTGAACGAACCGAAGCGGGGAATTGGTCAAACCAGCGTGGAAAAATTGCGGTTATTTGCCGATGAAGCCGGCTACTCCATGTTGGAAGCGGCCAGCAACGTCGACATGGCCAACGGGATCTCCACGCGGGCCAAGGGTTCCTTAGCCAAGTTTGCCAGCACGATGAACGAGTTGCGGGCGATGCGCGAGTATTTGTCGGTGACCGACTTGACCAACGAGATCTTGGACCGGACCGGCTACATGAAGGTCTTAAAGGACCAGGTGGCTTCCAAGTCCTTAGAAGCCCAGACCCGGATCGAAAACATCGAAGAATTTTTATCGGTCACCAAACAGTTTGACGACAGTTACCAACCCGAAGACGAGGACAGCGATAAATTCGTGGACTTCTTAGCCGACTTGGCACTGGTTTCCGATATCGATAACGTGGAAGAGGAACCACAGGCCGTGACGTTGATGACGTTACACGCGGCCAAGGGGCTGGAATTCCCGGTGGTCTTCATGATTGGGATGGAAGACGGGATCTTCCCACTCTCCCGGGCCATGATGGACGAAGATGAACTGGAAGAAGAACGCCGCTTAGCCTACGTCGGGATCACTCGGGCCGAAAAGAAACTGTACCTGACCAACGCGTACTCGCGGATGTTGTACGGTCGCCGGCAAAACAACCCGGCTTCCCGTTTCGTAGAAGAAATTGATCAGAGTTTGATCAAAAACGAAAACACCTTAGACGGTCAGAGCAGTACCGGACCGGACGTGCCGTTTGGCAACAGTCGCGAACGGCGGGCCTTTACCCCAAGTTACAAGAAGAACCCGGTCGGCACCCGGCCAACGGTTAAGAAGGCTGCCGGCACCGGCGCCGATAAGAATAGCTGGTCGATTGGCGACAAGGTCAAGCACCGTAAGTGGGGCACCGGGACGGTGGTTAAAGTCACCGGCGCCGGTGAAGATGCCGAATTAGACATCGCCTTCAAGTCGGAAGGCATTAAACGATTATTAGCGGCGTTTGCGCCGATTCAAAAAGTTCAAGACTAGTGCTAGGAGGTTAGGTCGATGGCAGAACAACCGATCACCGCAATGGATCAATCCACGGCGGCTACCGAAGCAGCGGATTTACGGATCAAATTAAACCAGTGGCGGCGGGAATATTACGATAACGACGCGCCCAACGTGGAAGATGACGTTTACGACCGCAACTACGCACGACTGGTCGCGTTGGAACAAGCCTTTCCACAGTTAGTCACGCCGGACTCGCCGACCCAGTTAGTCGGGGGGACCGTCAAGGCGGGCTTTACCAAGGTTCAACACCAAATTCCGATGTTGTCACTGGGAGACGTGTTTTCCCAGGGCGAACTACAGGAGTTTAACGACCGCTTAGTTCAAAACGTGGGGGCGCCGGTCGACTATAACTGTGAATTAAAGATCGACGGCTTGGCGCTCTCACTGCGTTACGAAAACGGGGTGCTGGTGCAAGGCTCGACGCGGGGCAACGGGACGGTCGGTGAAGATATTACTAAAAATATCATGACGATCGCCTCGATCCCGCACAAGCTCACGAAGGCCCTGACGATTGACGTGCGCGGCGAGTGTTACATGCCGAAAGCGGCCTTCGCGGCGTTAAACGAACGGCGTGAAGCGGCCGGGGAAAGCGTCTTTGCCAACCCCCGCAACGCGGCGGCCGGGTCGTTGCGTCAACTGGATACCAAGGTTACGGCGGAACGGCAACTGAGTACCTTCATGTACAACATTGCCGACTACGAACCGCTAAAAGCCCGGACGCAGAGCGACATGTTGACGGAGTTTGACGAACTGGGCTTTACCATTAACCCGGACTTTCAAGTCGCACACTCGATGGACGACGTCTTTAAGTACATCGACCACTACCAAAACGAACGGCCGGACCTGGCGTACGGCATTGACGGCATCGTCATCAAGGCCAACCCGTTGCCGCTACAACGGGAACTGGGCGCCACGGTCAAGGTCCCGCGTTGGGCGATCGCCTTTAAGTTTCCGCCGGACGAACAGCCGACACTCTTAAAAGACGTGGAGTGGACGGTTGGCCGCACCGGCGTTGTGACCCCGACGGCCGTCATGGAACCGGTCCAGTTGGCCGGCACCACGGTGGCCCGGGCGTCACTGCACAACCCGGACTACGTGGCGGCAAAGGACGTCCGCATTGGCGACACGGTGTTGCTACACAAGGCCGGCGACATCATACCGGAAATTTCGGCGGTTGATTTGAAAAAACGGCCTAAGGATGCCCAACCACTGGCGATTCCGACGCACTGCCCGTCGTGCGGCGCGCCGCTCGTCCACTTGGAGGACGAAGTCGCGTTACGCTGCATCAACCCGAAGTGTCCCGCCCAGGTTCAAGAAGGACTGGTCCACTTTGCGTCCAGAAACGCGATGAACATTGACGGCTTGGGCCCGCGGATCATCGCGCAGTTGTATAGCAACCACCTCGTCAACGACGTGGCCGGGTTGTACCGTTTAACGAAGGATCAACTCCTCACATTAGATAAAATAAAAGATAAATCTGCGGAAAATCTCTTGACAGCGATTGACCGTAGTCGCAATAATTCACTTGAACGTTTATTGTTCGGTCTAGGTATTCGTCACGTAGGTGCGAAGGTCGCGCGCTTGATCGCGCAACACTTTGGGACGATCGAAGCCCTGATGGCCGCGGACCAAGCGGAGATCGCCGCCATCGATTCGATGGGCGACATCATTGCCAACGCGGTCGTGCAGTACTTTGAAAGTGACGACGTGCACGCGCTGATCACGGAACTACAAGCCGTGAACGTGAACACGACGTACCAGGGACCCAGTGCAACGGTTGCCGAAGATAGCGACAGTTGGTTTGCGGGCAAACGGGTCGTTTTGACTGGGAAGCTGGAAAGCTTTACCCGAGCGGACGCGACCACTTGGCTGCAAGCCCACGGCGCGACGGTGACTGGTAGCGTTTCTAAGAAGACGGACCTGGTGATCGCCGGGGCGGACGCGGGGAGCAAGCTGCAAAAAGCGCAGCAGCTCGACGTGACCGTCTGGGATGAAGCCCGGTTTGACGAGACAATGAGGGAGGATCAACAAGCGTGAATGTTAAACGCATACGCACGATCGGTTTAGTGGCAGTCGTTGCCATGGCATTAGCCGCCTGCGGAAATTTAAAGAACTCATCTTTTGGGTCAAACAGCAGCAGTACCACCACGACGGGCTCCAAAACGACGACCACTACCGGGACGACCGGCAGTGAGTTTTACCAAGGAGTCATTAAGAGTGGCCAGTACCGGACGAGTAAGTCGCGGGGCGTTAACGTTTCCCAAAACGATAACGTCATGAACTTGAAGAGCTTTGAAACCGGCTTACTGGACGTTTCCAAGAAACAGTTCCCAACCAGCAAGTACGTGTTCCAAGAAGGGCAGTACATCAGCTCGTCGACGGTGGAAAACTGGTTAGGCCGGTATTCTAAGAGCAACAAGACTGGGTTGAACCCGAAGAACAACGGGAAAAAGGACCCGAACACCCGGAATCCAATCTACTTGCAGCAACTTGAAGAACAGGACTACATGGTTCAAAACGGCAGCAAGTTAACGCTGGGCGGCGTTACGATCGGGTTAGGGATGAACTCCGTGGACTACTACACCAAGGTCCAATACGGGGCGACTTACGAAACCAACATTTCAACGACCGAACTGACCGCCAAGGGGAAGCAGTACGCTAACACCGTCCTGCAACGCTTACGGCAAAAGTCGGCGTTAAAGAACGTGCCGATCGTTTTGGCGCTTTACAAGCAATCGTCAAATGATAGTCTAGTAGGTGGGAACATGATCGCCTACGCGGTTTCTAAGAACGGGTCCACTTCCGTTTCGAACTGGAAAGCTTTGAACTGGCAAAACTACGTGTTCCCGGCGACTTCGGAATCGAAGAACTCGGGGGCTAACAGTAACGACGAATCCGACTTTAGTTCCTTCAAGTCGCACGTCCAGAACTTCTTCCCGAACTTGTCCGGTGTGACGGCGAACGCCCACTATAAAGACAAGTCGTTGAGTAAGTTAAGTGTTAACATCACGACCAAGTTCTACAGCGAAACCGAAATTATCAGTTTCACCCAGTACCTGGCAACGGCCGCTAAGCGGTACTTACCATCCGGGGTACCGGTTGAAATTACGGTCAAGAGTGCCAACGGGGACATTCAAAGCTTCCTAGCCCGTACGGCTTCGGGGAGTTCCTACTACACCCACATTTTTAGTGACCAGGGGAATAATTAATTCAGTAAGATTTGAGAAAGAAGGAAATTTGATGGCTGAAGAACGGATCAATGCCGACCAAGTTCAACACGTTGCGGGGTTAGCCAAGCTTGAATTTAACCCGGCCGAACTTGAGACCTTTACCGGTCAGTTGGAAAAAATTATTGGCATGTTCGAAGAGTTAAGCACGGTTGATACGACCGACGTGCCCGCAACGATGCGGCTGAGCGACGATACCTTGCGCGAAGCTAACTTGCGTGAAGATCAGGCCGTTAAGAGTAGTGACGAACTCCGCCACGCGTTACTCAAAAACGCACCGGAAACGGCTAACGGCTTAATTAAGGTGCCAGCAATTATTGATGAAAGTGGGGACGGCGAATAATGAACTATTTCGACCAAGATTTAACCAGCTTACACGCTGACTTAGTTGCTAAAAAAATCAGCGCACTCGAGCTGACTAAGGCCACTTTCGCAAACTTACGGCAAGTTGACCCGCAACTCGGGGCCTTCCTAAACTTAAACGAAGACGCCGCGTTGAAGCGGGCCGCTGAAATTGACGCCAAGGGGATCAACCCCGATAACGTGATGGCCGGGATTCCGGTCGCGGTTAAAGACAATATTGTGACTAAGGGTCTGACCACTACGGCGGCTTCCAAAATGTTGGAAAACTTCGTGCCGGTTTACGACGCCACGGTTGTTGAAAAGATGCGTGCCAGTGACGCCATCATTATTGGTAAAAACAACATGGATGAATTTGCCATGGGTGGGTCGACGGAAAACTCCGCCTTTAAAGTGACCCACAACCCGTGGGACGTTAGCCGGGTTCCCGGTGGTTCGTCGGGTGGTTCGGCCGTGGCCGTCGCTTCCGGTCAGGTACCGGTCGCGTTCGGTTCCGATACTGGGGGTTCCATTCGCCAACCTTCCTCGTTTAACGGGGTCGTTGGGATGAAGCCAACGTACGGCCGGGTTTCGCGTTGGGGCTTGATCGCCTTTGGTTCTTCGCTGGACCAAATCGGCCCAATAACTCGCAGCGTGAAGGACAACGCCGCCGCCTTAAACATGATTGCCGGTTACGACCAGCACGACGGCACGTCGTCTAAACAAGCCGTGCCCGACTTTACGGCCGGCTTGGACGGCAACGTTAAGGGCATGAAAATCGCCTTACCAAAAGAATACATGGGTGAAGGAATCGATCCCAAGGTCCGCGAAGTGATCAATAACGCCGTTAAGAAGTTTGAAGAACTCGGCGCGACCGTTGAAGAAGTTTCCCTGCCAAATAGCAAGTACGGCGTGTCCGCCTACTACATCATCGCCAGTTCCGAAGCATCGTCCAACTTGCAACGGTTTGACGGTATTCGCTACGGTTTCCGGGCAAAGGACGTTAAGAACTTGGAAGACGTTTACGTACGCAGCCGTTCCGAAGGGTTCGGGGACGAAGTTAAACGGCGGATCATGTTAGGGACGTTCTCACTGTCCGCTGGTTACTACGACGCCTACTTCCATAAGGCGGGCCAAGTCCGGACGATGATCATCAACGATTTTAACAAGGTCTTTGAAGACTACGATATGATCATGGGTCCGGTTGCCCCAACGCCGGCCTTTAAGATTGGTGACGAAATTTCCGACCCAATCACGATGTACATGAACGACGTCTTAACGATTCCGGTCAACTTAGCCGGGTTACCAGGGATGTCGGTTCCAGCGGGCTTTGCGGACGGCTTACCAGTTGGGTTACAACTAATTGGGAAAGCGTTTGACGAAAGCACGCTTTATAAAGCCGGTTACGCCTTTGAACAGGCCACGGATGTTCACCAACAAACGCCTAAAGTCGGAGGTGCTAACTAATGAATTTTGAAACTACGATTGGGCTGGAAGTCCACGTTGAATTAAAAACGAATTCGAAAATCTTTAGTCCGTCACCCGTGCAATTTGGTTCCGAACCAAACGCCAACACGAACGTGATCGACTGGGGCTATCCCGGGGTCTTGCCAACGCCGAACAAGGGCGTGGTTGAAGCCGGGATCAAGGCCGCGACGGCCCTGCACGCTCAAATTGAAAAACATACGTACTTTGACCGGAAAAACTACTTCTATCCGGATAACCCGAAGGCTTACCAAATCACGCAACACGATAAGCCGATTGCTCACGACGGCTGGATTGAAATTGAGGTTGACGGTCAGAAGAAAAAAGTCGGTATCGAAGAAATGCACATTGAAGAAGATGCCGGTAAAAACACCCACGAAAACGACTACTCCTACGTCGATTTAAACCGGCAGGGGACGCCGCTGATTGAAATTGTTTCGAAACCGGAGATCAACTCGCCCGAGGAAGCTTACGCTTACTGTGAAGCGTTGCGGCAACGGATTCAATTTACCGGTGTGTCCGACGTTAAGATGGAAGAAGGTTCGATGCGGGTCGACGTGAACATTTCGATTCGTCCGGCCGGTTCCGACAAGTTCGGGGTCAAGACCGAAATGAAGAACTTAAACTCCTTCAACTACGTCCGCAAGTCGTTGGAATACGAAGAGCAACGGCAACAACGGGTTCTGATGTCCGGCGGTAAGGTTCAACAAGAGACCCGCCGGTTTGACGAAACCACCGGTAAGACTATTTTGATGCGGGTCAAGGAAGGCAGCGACGATTACCGTTACTTCCCAGAACCCGATATTCCGGCCTTAAACATCGAAGACGACTGGATCAAAAAGGTTCAGGCTGAAATTCCGGAAATGCCGGGTTCGCGGCGTGAACGCTACATCAACGAATTTGGGTTAACGGCCTACGACGCGGGCGTTTTGACGCAAACTAAGGAAATGTCCGACTTCTTTGACGCCACGGTGGCCAAGGGTGCGGATCCGAAGCTAGCTTCAAACTACTTGCAAGGGGACGTTAACGCCTACTTGAACGAAAACAAGGTTGGTTTGTTACAAACTGACTTGACGCCGGCCAACTTAGCGGGCATGATTAAGATGATTTCCGACGAAACGATTTCAAGTAAAATCGCGAAGAAGGTCTTCAAGGCGATCATGGCCGGGAGTGAACCGGTCAAATGGGTCAATGACAAGGGCTTAGTTCAGTTGTCGGACCCGGCGAAGTTACAGCCGATCATTGACGAAGTGTTGGAAAACAACCAGCAGTCGATCGACGACTTTAAGAACGGGAAGGACCGGGCGGTTGGCTTCTTGGTTGGTCAGATCATGAAGAAGACCCGTGGCCAGGCCAACCCGAAAGTGGTCAACCAATTATTAATGACATCATTAAAGGCGCGGTAGAGTGCGTTACAGGGCGGTAGCCCCTGAGCATTAGCATAGAACCGGTCGCATGCGGTTTGGGCATGGGGCCGGTTCAGGTGCTAAGCGGAGGGGGCTGCCCTGTAAAAGCACGTTTCGAAAGGACATCACTGGATACCTAATCGGTGGCGTCCTTTCCCATGTGCAATGACACTTACCGGGCGTTCGGAGGAAAAGGGAACATGCGTAAACGGGCACGACTTATCTATAACCCCACGTCGGGACGTGAAGCTTTGGCTCACGACCTGGTGGAAATTCTTGGTATTTTTGAACAGGCTGGTTACGAAACCAGCGCGTACGCGACGACGCCGGCACCCAATTCGGCGGCTGACGAAGCGCGGCGGTGTGCCAAGGACGGGTTTGAATTGATCATTGCAGCTGGTGGTGATGGGACCATCAATCAAGTAGTAAACGGCTTAGCCGGGTTAAAACGGCGGCCCAAAATGGCCATCATTCCGGCGGGCACGACCAACGATTACGCGCGGGCCCTGCGGATTCCCCGTGACGATCCGGTCGCAGCGGCGAAGGTTGTTTTAAAGAATCAGACGGTCAAAATGGACATCGGCCAAGCCGGTGAACAGTACTTCATCAACATTGCCGCGGGCGGCCTGTTGACGGAATTGACCTACGACGTTCCGTCACAGTTGAAGTCGATTTTTGGTTACGCGGCCTACTTAGCCAAGGGGGCGGAGTTGCTCCCGCGGGTCAAGCCGGTTGAAATGGACTTGAAGTACGACGGTGGCCACTTTATCGGTAAAGCCTCGATGTTTTTCCTAGCGCTGACCAATTCGGTTGGTGGTTTTGAACAGCTGGTCCCGGACGCTTCCCTAGATGACGGGAAGTTTACCATGATCATCGTCAAGACCGGGAACTTAGCTAAGATGCTCCACTTGATGACCCTCGTATTAAACGGGGGAAAGCACATCAACGACCCGAGCATCATTTACGTTAAGACCCATAAAGTGGTGGCCAAGTCACCGAAGGACCGGTTAATGATCAACATTGACGGGGAGTACGGTGGCGACGCGCCGATGACCTTTAGAAACTTAAAGCAGCACATTGAAATGTTTGCCGATACCGACCGGATTCCGGACGATGCGATCACCGATCCGGAAGTGGAAGACGCGGAACGGCACTTCGTTTCGGCGGTCGACCAGTTACCGGAAAACGATAACGAAAACGATCAACAATCTGAATAACTTGCTTAAATTACCGTTTACCCGTAGAATGGGAAGCGGTAATTTTTTTAGAGTGTGAGGTCTGAACGGTTTGGGGTGAGGATTAGCCTAGCGGGTATCAGCAGGTGGTTTGTCCTGTTGATAACTGCGTAGCTAACCGGAAGCCCAGTTCAGCCCGAGCACGTTTCAGCAACAAAGGTAAGAAAACGTCCGGGTGACAGTGTGCGGTTTAGGCATATTGGCAACCGCGTAGCTAACCGGAAGCCCCAGCCTGGCCCGAACACGTTTCAGCAACAAAAGTAAGGAAACGTGCGGTTTTTGCATTGGAACGCTAGCGTAGCAAACGCAAGCGTCAGCCAACCCGAGCACGTTTCAAAAAGAGTGTGAGGTCTGAACGGTTTGGGGTGAGGATTAGCCCAGCGGGTATCGGCAGGTGAGTTGTCCTGTTGATAACTGCGTAGCTAACCGGAAGCCCAGTTCAGCCGGAGCACGTTTCGATATAATCCATAAGTTTGTAAGTCCATTAACCAAAAAAAGAAAATCGAGGGAACCAATGAAAACTAATTTACCAGTCCACAAGGGTGAAGAGCTCGACGTCACCATCATTGATTTAACGTATCAAGGCATGGGGGTCGCCAAAGTCGACAACTATCCGATCTTCATCGAAAACGCCTTGCCCGAAGAAAAAATCACGGTCAAAGTGACCAAAACGACGAAAAACTTCGCGTTTGGTGACGTGGTTAAAATTAACCAGGTCAGTCCCCACCGGGTCAACCCGAAAGGCCGCGTTTACCGTCAAACCGGGATCGCCCCGTTACAACATTTAGAATACAGTGAACAGTTGAAGTTCAAGCAGCACCAAGTGGCCGAACTGTTTGCCAAGGTCCACATGGACGACGTTGAAGTGTTGCCAACGATTGGGATGGCCAACCCGACCCAGTACCGCAATAAGGCCCAAGTGCCCGTTCGACAAGTGCAGGGTAAGTTAACGACCGGTTTTTACAAGAAGAACAGTCACCAGTTAATGCCAATCGAAGACTACTACATCCAAGATCCTGAAATCGATAAGGCCATCGTGGTGGTCCGGGACATTTTACGGAAGTACCACGAAGCGGCTTACGACGAATTCCACCACAGTGGGACGATTCGGACGATCATGGTCCGCCGGGGCTACTACAGCCACGAAATGATGGTGGTCATCGTGACCCGGACGAAGCACTTACCAATGGCCGACGTGGTGACCCAGGAAATTCAGGCCGCCTTACCAGAAGTTGTTAGCATCATTCAAAACGTTAACCAGAAGAAGACCAACGTGATTCTTGGACCGGACAACAACGTGTTGTACGGTAAGTCGACGATCAACGACCAGCTGTTAGGTTTGACCTTCGCCATTTCCGCCGGTTCGTTTTACCAAGTTAATCCCCAACAAACCGAAAAACTTTACCAGTTGGCGATTGACCAGGCCGGTTTGACCGGCAACGAAACCGTCGTGGACGCTTACTCCGGTATCGGGACAATTTCGTTAACGATGGCCCAACACGCTAAGCAGGTCTACGGCGTGGAAATCGTACCGTCCGCCGTGGAAAACGCCAAGCAAAACGCCGATAAGAACGGGATCAAGAACGCCAAGTTTGTCCTTGGTAGTGCCGAAAAAGTGATGGCTAAGTGGCAGGAAGACGGTTTGAAACCGGACGTCGTGGTCGTTGACCCGCCCCGTAAAGGGTTAGACGCCGAATTCATTAAAAGTGCCGGTGAAATGGCCCCGAAGAAGGTCGTTTACATCAGCTGCAACCCGTCGACACTGGTACGTGACGTGCAACGGTTTGCCGAGTACGGCTACGAGATCAGTGCGCCGGTCCAACCGGTCGACCAGTTCCCACAGACGCCGCATGTTGAGAGCGTTACTGTCCTTGAACGTACAGAAAAATAGTCGATAAACGCCGGTGTGACGGTATTTACAGATGATTGAAAGTGTACCAATTCTGATTTTAACGATTGGAATTAGTACACTTTTTCTATTTGGGATTGGCGGGTCGAGTATTCAATGTCCTATTTCGATAGTCGAGTATACGAAGGTCCAGTTTGGCAAGTCGTGTTGATTAGGGTGGTGAAAGTGTTCGTAAAGGTTGATATGAAGGCAAATACTGCTGATGCGAAAATGAGCCAATTTAGTGCTGAGGGTTAAGTTAACGTTGGTAATTTAAAAATTACAATAAGACGGTATACTTAATATATAACTATAAATAGAGGTAAACGATTGTGGATGAATTAACTAGATTATCTTTGGAATTGATCGAAAAATGCATTAACATACAAGGACTTAGCAGTTTGATAGGCAATTATTATTCTGCAATTATAAATGCTGTTGTTGAGAAAAAAGTGAAAGCAGAACTAAACGATCTAAATGATGAAGGCATTAAGGCTCTAAAAGCACTTATGGACGTAAACTCTGATTTTCAAAAACACGCCTCTGGAGAAAATATTGCACGTAGATTTGATGTTGATCCACTGAAAGTTGATACTGTTTATCATTATACTGATATAAGCGTTTTGAAAAAGTTAATAGATAGTCAACAATTTTATATGGGATCTGCTTATCATATG
>NZ_QWZQ01000037.1 GCF_003885105.1 Lactiplantibacillus garii | reverse complement strand
TGATTCTAAGCAGAATCAACCGGTACAGTTGACAAAAGTATATGAGGTGTAAAAATGGCTAATAAGAAATTTAAGTTTGATGTTGTAATCGGTAATCCACCTTATCAAGAAGAAAAAGCTGGAACAGGTAGACAAGCTAAACCAATATATAATTTATTTGTACAACAAGTAAAACAAATGGGGACGTCAATAATTTCAATGATCACACCTTCTAGGTGGTTTGCAGGTGGGATTGGATTGAATAAATTTCGTGATGATATGATGAATGATAGTCATATGAAAACTATTGTGGATTATCCTAACGCAAAAGATGTTTTCCCTAATACAAGTATTAGTGGTGGTGTAAATTATTTTGTCTGGGAAAGGGATTACGACGGTGAGTGTGACTTTAACAGTGTAATTCATGGAAGAAAGAGTTCTATGGCTCGTAATCTTTCAGAATTTCCAGTTCTTGTTCGCTACAACGAATCAGTAAAAATTATAAGAAAAATTCAGAAACTTAATGAAGATACTCTAGAGCAAATAGTTAGTGCAATAAGTCCATATGGGCTATCGACAAGTGTTAGAGGTATAGCAAAACAGGACGGACAACATCCTATAAAGTTGAATTCCAGTAAAGGTGAAAGTTATATCTCAAGTGATATTGTAAAAAAAGGTTTAGACACGATTAATACTTACAGGGCAATGGTCAGCCAAACCAGTGCAGAACATGCAGGAGAGCCTTCTTCTGATGGAAAGTTTAAAGTTCTCACTAAGTCAATGAAAGTTATGGAGCCAGGTGAAGTATGTACCCATTCATATATATTTATTGGGCCTTTTAATACAGAAGTCGAATCTACTAATGTCATTGATTATTTAAAAACAAAATTTGTCAGATTTCTGTTACTTCAGGCTTTAACGTCTATACACATTAGTAAGTCAACGTTTGTTTTTGTGCCAATGCAAGATTTTACTCAAACATGGAACGATTCTAGTCTGTATAAAAAGTATGGGTTAAATGAACAGAAACAGGCATACATAGATTCATTTATAAAGGAGATGGATTAAACAATGGGTATTCCAAAAATAAAATCATTCAACCGAATTATCCCAATGATTTACGCTTACACTACTCCTAATGATGTGTCTCATAATGGCTGGACCAAGATAGGATATACTGCTTCGCAATCAGTAGAAGACCGTATAAAACAACAGAGCCATACAGTGGACGCTAAAGTAAAATTATTATGGCGAGGGAATGCTCGCTACGAAGATGGAACAGACGAAACATTTACTGATCATGACTTCCATAATTACTTAACTCAGAAACGACATATTGAACGTAAGCCAAAAACAGAGTGGTTTCACATTGATGGTCTAACTTCACATCATTACTTTCATGAGTTTGCTGACCGTGATTATGGGAATGTTCAAGGTAATGATAAGCATGTTCAGTATGAGCTTCGTAAAGAACAGCAAAAGGCAGTTGATCAAACAATTGCTTATTTTCTTAAAAATGGTGAAGGCAGCGAATTCTTGTGGAATGCTAAGCCACGGTTTGGTAAGACACTTACTGCTTATGATTTATTCCGTAAGATGCAAATGCAGAATGTACTGGTAGTTACAAATCGGCCTAGTATTGCAAACTCCTGGTTTAATGATTTTGACAAATTTATTGCCTGGCAAACTAATCTTAAATTCGTTAGTGAAACGGATGCCTTAAAAGATAAGCCAGTACTTTCTCGTCAGGAATTTATTGATTCCATTTCTGATGGCAATGATTATGGTCAGGTTGTTTTTGAGAGTCTTCAAGGGTTAAAAGGTTCGGTTTACTTTGGTGGAGAATACGACAAATTAAAGTGGATTGAAGATCTTAACTGGGATTTATTGATCATTGATGAGGCCCATGAAGGTGTGGATACTTATAAGACGGATAAGGCATTCGACAAAATCAAACGTAAGTATACACTTCATCTTACTGGTACGCCGTTTAAAGCCCTAGCCAAAGGCAAATTTGCTGCAGATCAAATCTACAACTGGTCTTATGCTGATGAACAGCAAGCCAAAGCCGATTGGAATGAAGAGGCCGAAGGTGGTAGCAATCCATATGCTGTAATGCCACGTTTAAACATGTTTACTTACCAATTATCGGAAATAATGGCAGACACTTTAAAACAGGGTGTTGATTTAGACAATGGTGACAAAGCAGACCCAGCATTTGATTTAAATGAATTTTTCAGAACGCAGAATGGTAAATTTGTTTACGATGAAGCAGTGGATCATTTTCTTGATGCATTGACTACTGGAGAAAAATACCCATTCTCAACTCCAGAATTAAGAACAGAACTTGCACATACTTTCTGGCTGCTTAACCGAGTAGATAGTGCTAAAGCTCTGGCAAAGAAATTGAAGCAGCATTCTGTTTTTAAGCATTATCATATTATTCTTGCGGCGGGTGATGGCAAACCTGATGATGACCAATTAAATGATGATCAACTTGAGAAGGCCAATGAAAAGGCATTTGATAAAGTTCAAAAAGCAACTAAAGAATATGATAAGACTATTACTTTGAGCGTTGGTCAATTGACTACTGGTGTAACAGTTAAACCTTGGTCAGCCGTTTTGATGCTGTCCAGTATGAAGAGTCCTGCTGAGTATATGCAGGCTGCTTTTAGAGCACAAAATCCATATACTTTTGAGCGCAATGGTGAATTAGTGCAAAAAGAAAATGCTTATGTTTTTGATTTTGACCCAACACGGACACTGACTATCTTTGACGAATTTGCTAATGACTTAATGGCTGAAACTTCAAATGGCAAAGGGACCGCTGCTGAGCATGAAACGAACATTCGTAAACTACTGAATTTCTTCCCAGTTATCGGTGAAGATGACAACGGCAAGATGGTCGAACTTGATGCTAAGCAAGTTATGTCTATTCCTCGTCAGTTAAAGTCACAAGAGGTCGTTAAACGTGGCTTTATGAGTAACTTCTTGTTTACCAACATTTCCCGAATTTTTGCTGCGCCTTCTGAGGTACGTGAAATATTAAATGGCCTAGTAACAGCAAAGGAGGGTAAAGCTAAAAAGAATGATCGAGATGCTATTGAAGGCGCTGAAGAAGTTTTAGTTAATGACGATGGTGAAGTCGAAATCCCTAAAGAGAAAGTAATTGGTAAATCTAAGGATCTTTTTGGTGACAAAGTTTACTCTGATTTAGGAAACCAGTTAGTAAACTCGGTGACTGATACTGACAGTACAGACTTTAAATCAGCTGCTAAGTCCATTTCTAAGAAAGTCAATGATTCTCTAAATAAAGAAGCTGTTAATAGAGTTGCTAATGATTATGGCCTGTCCAAGAGAGAAGCTAAAAAGCAACAGCAACGACTTGAGAAGGAAAATGAACAGGCCTTAAATAAGATTGCGGATGAACTTAACGATCTGAAGAAAGTAGCCGAAGTTAACTATAAGAAGGAACAAGCAACTGCACGTGATCAAGCAGAGCTTAATGATGCTAAAACAAAATACGAAACTACTGTTCAAAATATTGTGGATGATTTTGGTAAAAGAGTACAAGACCACGTCCAGAAGACAGTTGAGGATATTCCAGCTAAAGTTGTTGAGCGTGTTGAAAAGCATGAGGAAGAGCAAAAATTAAATAATGTTGAAGAAGATGCTAGAGCACACCTGCGGGGCTTTTCTCGTACAATTCCCAGCTTTATTATGGCTTACGGTGATAAGAATTTAACTTTGCAGAATTTTGACGATTATACCGAGGATGATGTTTTCAAAGAAGTAACAGGCATCACGGAGGATCAATTCCGTTTCTTGCGTGATGGTGGTGATTATGTTGATGCCGAAACCAATGAAGAGAAACATTTTGATGGTCATTTATTTGATGAAGTAGTGTTTAATGATTCTATTCAGCAGTTCCTTGAAAAAAAGGACCAATTAAGCAATTACTTTGATGACAATAGCACGGAGGATATTTTCGATTATATTCCTCCACAAAAGACTAATCAGATTTTTACACCAAAAGCAGTTGTTAAACATATGGTGGATGATCTTGAAACAAATAATCCAGGTATTTTTGATGATCCTAATAAAACATTTGCTGACCTATATATGAAGTCAGGGCTGTATATTACCGAAATTGTTAAGAGAGTATTTCGCAGTGAGAAGATGAAACAGCTCTTCCCAGATCACCATGAACGTATTAAGCATATTATGGAGCACCAGGTATATGGCTTGGCACCAACGAGGATTATTTATTTGATTTCGACTAACTATATTTTTGGATTTGATAAAGAACTGAAGAATAGTTTACTGGAAAAGCATTTTAAACAGATTGATGCTGCTAAATATGCCCAAGAAGGTACTTTGCAGGAAGTCGTCCAACGAGAATTTGGGGAGGAAGAATAGATGAAAGCTGATAGTATCCATCTGTTTGATTTCCTAGGAAGTGGGAAAACTATTTTTGAAATCCCTGTTTTTCAGCGAAATTATGAATGGGATAAAGCACAGTGTGAGCAGCTTTTTAAGGATTTAACGATAGCTGCACAAAACGATACCGATCATTTTATAGGCGCGATTGTTTATGTTACTGAAACTGGAAATAAGATGAGTCATATCTATCGCATCATTGATGGACAGCAACGTTTAACTAGTTTGACTCTGCTACTAAAGGCATTATCAGATGCTGATAAACAAGACCACGCTGAAATTGAGGAAGAATATTTAACCAATAAATATCTGGATGATAATAATCACCTTAAGTTAAAGCCGGTTGAGCATGACTATGAAGCATTTGAATCTGTTATGAATGAAATGACTGATTACGATCAGCCGTCAAAAGTCATCGATAACTATCGACTGTTTCAAAAATTGATTAGTAATTCAGACATTGATAGTTCTAAATTTTATGAAGCAATGAATCACTTCAACATGGTTTATATTGAGTTAAGTAGTGACCCTAATGAAGAAAATCCGCAAGTCATTTTTGAAAGTTTAAACTCAACTGGGGTTTCACTCTCATCCTCGGATCTAGTGCGAAACTTTCTTTTAATGAAACTAGATTCGCAGGAGCAGTCGGACCTTTATAAAAAATACTGGGTTAAGATAGAGCGGATGTTTGCAACTAAGACTTTTGCAGAATTTATTCGACATTACTTAGTGGTAAAAACTCATGTATCGGTAAAGAGAAATAATGTTTATGGGAGTTACAAAGACTACTTTATTGCTGAAAAATTAAATTCTGAAAACGCATTAGCGGATTTATTTAAGTTTGCCAACTATTATGACCAGATACTAAACCATAAAACTGAAGATAGTGAATTCAACAGGATTTTGGACCATATTAATGTCATGGATAGTAAAGTAGTGTTCCCTTACTTGATGTTACTCATGGATTTGATAACTTCTGGTGAAATTGATCAAGGACAAGCTAATAGGTTAGCGCATATTTTAGAGGGCTACTTATTCCGTTTAAAGGCATGCCAATTGCCAACAAATGGCTTAAATAAAATTGTTGTTGGACTTTGTGATTTATCAAAGGTAAATGGCAATTTAAAGCTAAGATTGCTACGCCTGCTAAAAGCAAATTTTCCCGATGATCGTAAATTGTCCGATAGCTTGATGGAAGTAGATCTTTATCACCAAAGAAATCACTTAGCTAAATTAGCATTAGTTATTCTGGAAGAGCACCGTACTAAAGAAACAATTGATTTTAACGATGCGCAAGTAGAACATATTATGCCTCAGCGCTTAAATGCAGAATGGCGATTACAAGTTACCAATGCGGATAAGGTCAAAGAGCAATTTGGTGGCACACTAGGTAACTTAACTCTTACTAAGTACAATCAAGAAATGAGTAACAAGCCTTATGATGAAAAAAGAGAATATTATCAAGATTCAAACGTGTTCCTTACTAGAGAAGTAGCGAAGACTTATGACCATTGGGGCAAGGACACCATCACTGACCGCACTAGAAAGCTTACTGATGAGCTAATAAAAATCTTCCCAATGCCAGACATAAAAGAGGTTAGTGAAGAAGAGATTACTGGTGAATACACAATAGACCAAACAGTTGATGTCACTGGTAAGAAACCTGTTCAGATTACTATTAGTGGAGATGACTATTCGGTAAAGACCTGGCGTCAAATGTTAGTTGTTTTTCTGAATGATATTTGGAATAAAGACAGTTTGAATTTTGACCGCATTAAGGAAAATAGGCAGATTGATAGAATGTTATTTAGAGTTAATAGGAATCCAGAAAAGTTGGAAAATGGAACAGAGATTGAAACTAATTTCTCAGCTACCGTTATCTTAGCTATCATTGCAAAAATCTCTGAAATTTGTGATATTACGGATCAAGTGTCTTATACAGTTAGATAGACAAGCTGAAGGACATTAACATTAACAATTTGCTGCGAAGGGGGATGGTAAAAATTGAGTAATAGGATTGAAAAATTTGAACTAAAAGAATTCATCAAGAGATTTAAAGAACTCTTGCTTGATAAGGAAACAAATAGAATTTTAATTCGTGGATATTTTGATGATGATAAATTACTTCTAGTATTTAGTTGCCTTTATGATTTGGAGGAATTTAATAAGGGTACTGTTGTAATTGGTAACACTACTGTTCCTTATGAAAGGCAATTCCTCGAAAAAGGACTTCGCGAAGTAGTTCCGAAGTTTAATTTAAGAGATTCATTTAACGTGTACGAGATGATTATTAATTTTGTACAATGGAAGAGAAATATAGATTTGCCATTTGGCTTTGATAAAGACTTTGCACTTTTCCATCCTGTACAGTCGGTATTAGACGGTAAAGATTTTCCAAAATTTTGCGCTACAATAAAGAATGCCAAGGCAAAGAAAAATATCCTTATAACCACTAATGATTTCAATAATACAGCAGAAAAACTTTATCCGTATATTGATGCAACTCTTATTTTGGATACAACGAGAGTTAATGAAGTTAATGAAGAACACGAAAAAACTTATAAAGTAATTCAAAGTAATCTTCAAGCTGATCACAAAGTTTTACCATATTAAATGTCAAATAACTTTGTCCGCAGGCACTCTGATTTTATTTGAAACTTATATGTTCCCACAAACTAACAAAATCCGTGAACTACTATTCATCACTAAAAATCCTTCAAGATTCAACATTTTAGATTCGAGTAAACGGATGTACTGCTTTTTGTTGGATAGTCAAAACCGCCTTAACTAGCGGTTAAACCAAAATGTGTAATTGATCAACTCAGCTCGTGGCACATCGAAAGCGTCACCGTGTTGACCCGTAAGTAACCTTAATCACCTACAGAAAAGGCGGTAGCCCGAACATGAATCAAAAAGAAAAAATGATGGCACTGATTCAAAAGAAGAAACAGAGCGGTCATAATAAACAAAAAACGGTCGCGAAAAACGACCGCAAAAACATGCGTAAGGGACCTAAGATTTTTAATAAGTAGGACAGTCGCTTAACGCGTGCTGCCTTAAACAATACGGTGCCAAGCTGGTTTGTAATGAACTGACTTGGCACCGTATTTTGTTTAAATTTAGAAAATGCTCTCGACTGAGAATCAAGTGATATTGATTATAGAAAACTCGATAAGTGGTGAGAGGTATCCTGGCCGTGATACATAATTCTGAGAATTTGGACGGTCTGATTAGTTTTTTCAGGCAGGTAAAAGACAATGTAATGGTTAACGGGAACGTACCGTAAACCGCGACTGTGCCACGGCTCAGTCGCGTACAACTGGTGCCTAGTAGGCATTAACGTTAGCTGATCAATGGTAGTTAAGATTTTACTGATTAGGTTGGTTGCACTGTTCGGTGCGAGACGTACGTTCCGGATATAAGCGTCAATGTTGTGTAGATCCAGTCGTGCTTGGTTAGCATAGACCACTTTCCATCGAGTTGGCATGTTTACTTTTTACCGTCGAATTCCTGACGAATTTGTTCGGCAGTATAGGTGTGACCACTACTGAAATCATCAAGTCCCTTTTGAATTTCATGACTAAATTGTTCCTTTGAAAGTTGGTCAGTATTGATTTTTTGAGGGGCCAGTTTAACATCAAATGGAATTCCACCCTGATTTACCACTTGCTGCAGAAACATGTTGAGGGCCGTGGACATCGGAATCTGTAATTGGTCTAAAACGGCTTCGGCTTGGCTTTTCAGTTCAGGCGTCACCCTTGTAAAAACACTGGCAGTTTTTTTTTGAACTTCTGCGGGCATCATTGAGACCTCCTAATAATATTTTTGATAATCTTAGCATTATTGCTATCGATTATCAAACATTTGCAAGCTAAATGCGATTTTTGCTGATTCTAACCTAACCCCAAAAAGTGGTATCCGAAAATGGATTAAAAAGAAAAAATGATGGCTTTGATTCCAAAAAGCAAAGTGGTCAAAATAAACAACGAATGACTGCTAAAAATGATTGTAAAACGTATGTAGGGATCCCAGGCTTTTTAATTACTCTATCCAGCCCGTTTCCCAGTATGGCCTAAAAACGGTTTATGCGAAATATTAGCATGTAAATAGATGTGCCCTAGTTTGAATCGTACTTAGATTAGACGGTCATCTGTGAATTAACGACGTGTTATAATAATTAAATTAAAGTGAGGGGGGCAAATAAAGTTGGCATTGTTAAAAGAAGAATCAGAAATTGTGAGCATCGCTGATTTACTGTCTTTAAATTTAACCATTCCTGAGTATCAACGGCCGTATCGGTGGTCGTCAAAGTCGACAAACACGTTATTTAATGATACGTACCAAGCGTTTAAATCCGGAATTGAAGAGTACCGGTTGGGCTCAATTATTTTACATAAAAAAAGTGTTAGCTTTAAGTCAGCGACTAATCAATATAACTTGGTAGACGGGCAGCAGCGAACGACGACTTTAACGATTCTTTTGTATATCTTAGATCAGAATAATCAGCCGCTTCTGAATGAAACGTACCAGCCATCCTCACAAAATGCGATTGTTGATAATTATGATTTATTAACTAGACGTCTTCACGAGTTATCAAAGCAGGAATCACGGTTATTTAAAGATTATCTACTAAATAACTGTAAGGTTGTTAAGATTGTCACGGATAATGAACAGGAAGCTTTTCAGTTTTTTGACTCACAAAATTCGCGTGGCAAGGCACTAAAACCACATGATTTGCTAAAAGCGTACCACTTAAGGGAAATGAAAGATGAAACGGAAGCAACCAAGTTAAAATTAATTTCAGAATGGGAAGCAACTAATCAACAAGATCTAGAATGTTTATTTGGACAATACTTATATCCGACTATTAGGTGGTCGAAAAACAAGGACGGATTAAATTATTCTGCCGATAAGATTCAAATTTTTAAGGGGATTAAACCGTCGAATAACTTTAATTATGCAACGTATCATCGGGCTAGTAATATTTTAATTGAACAACTGAATTCGAATGGTTCTAGTGAATTATTGGGATGTAATCAATTGAATCAATTTCAATTAACCGAACCCATCATTGCTGGAAAACGTTTTTTTAAATGGACCCTGTACTATGTGCAATTACAAGCAAAAATTGAGAATAAAATCAAAAAACATTATACGACCGCACAACTTCCGGATAAAGGCGCTGGAAATCAGTATATTAAACAGTTGTATGAAGCGGTATTAATGTTGTTTGTTGACCGGTTTGGTTTCAATGAACTAGATGATTCAGTGTTACATCAATTGTACACGTGGAGTTATTCTTTACGGTTGAAAATGAAAGCAGTTTATCCCCAAACAGTTAATAAGTATGCGTTAGGGCAACATGAACGGCTGAACCTTGGCCTAGACTTATTTAATCGAATCGAAGAAATGAACGATCCACAGGAACTTAAGACGATTGCGTTAGCTCCGGTTGATAACGCTAAAAATTATCAAGACATTTATGAATTGATGAAAGGTTGGAATTGGTGATAACCATGGGGAAAGAATTATGTTCAATTAAAGTATCCGCAATTTTCGACGCCGTTCATTATGAAGTCCCAATCTATCAACGGAATTACGCGTGGCAGGCTAGTCAAATAAACCAACTTATTGATGATATCAATAGTTCTGAAGATAATTATTTTCTAGGTACTTTGATTGTCAATCAAAGGGATAACGCTCTTTACGAAGTAATCGACGGGCAGCAACGACTCACGACACTATATTTATTGGAACGTTATTTACAAATGCCGTTGGATAGAAACGCGTTACAGTTTGAAGCACGAGACAAATCTAATCGAACATTGGCAGTTGTTGGCACCGAGTTCGATACTTTAGCGGAAGAGTTGCAATCAACTGAAATTTTGGATGGGTATAAAAATATTGAGGCTTACTTTAAGATGAGTAGCCCGGCAATCGACCGGGATACTTTTATCAAAAAACTAGATAAAGTTCTGTTAGTACGCGTTCAAGTCCCACATGATATTGATTTAAACCATTATTTTGAAATTATGAATACGCGCGGTGAACAACTTGAACTTCACGAGATTGTAAAAGCTAACTTAATCGCGCAAATTAAGGCACCCACAGAAAAAAGAATTGCCAATGCAATTTGGGAACATTGCGCTAGTATGATGACGTACGTACAAATGAATTTTTCAATTAATGTGCGACGAAAAATATTTACCAAGAATTGGGGGAGCCTGGCAAAAGGAATAACTAATTTTGATGCACTAGTACCATGGTTTACCGTTTCAGCCAAAACAGAACCGTCAATGACGTTAGCTGACATATTGAAGAAGCGTCCACGAGTGTCGGTTGCGTCGCAGCCTGAAACGCCGGAAAATGAGCGCTTTGAATCCGTGCTATCATTTCCTAATTTTTTACTCCAAGTAAATGCAGCGTTAAACCCGAATAATAATGAAAATAGTGATGATGCCAGCCTGGATGACCGAAATCTTTTGGTTAGTTTGAAACATACCTGGCAGGATGAAGTTACAGCTAAAGCGTTTATATTTAATTTGTTGAAAGCGCGGGTATTATTTGATAAATACGTTTTAAAGCGGGAGTACGTACGGGATTACAAAGAAACCGGTAAATGGTCATTACAACGGCTAGAAAGATATCGGGATTCAAATGGGGACAAGCCAGTTTATCACGCAACGTTTGATGAAGGGGATGGGGATGTTAAGAATAAGAAAATTCGGACACTCCAATCCGCACTGCGGATTACTTACACTTCGCCTAAAACCATGCATTGGATTACACTGATTCTGAAAAAAGGTCTAGCTGGAGAAATAACCGATATTTTAAATGTTTTAGAAACATATGCACGTATTAAAGTCGCAGAGTCTAATTATAAATTAGCATCTGGATTCCAGTTTGAAAGAATTGTCTTTAGCTATTTAGATTATCTACTATACCGTGATGGGTATTCGTATGGTGGCCATGAAATGATTAAACCGCTGGCTGATGATTGGCAGTTCCAGTTTAGAAATTCAATTGAGCACTTTTTCCCACAGCATCCAACCGAGTTAATTGAATGGCAAGATGACGACTTGAATGGTTTTGGCAACTTGGCGCTAATTACCGTATCAGGAAATTCCGTATTTAGTAATATTGATCCCGTAGGAAAGGTAAGTACAAACCCGACCATTGTTGAACAAAGTTTAAAATTAAAGATTATGAAAGCTATGTTAGAACAAAACGGAAACATGTGGACCCCCAAGTTATCGTATAGACACCAAGAAGAGATGTTTAGAATCCTTGAACAGGCAACTAGTACGGATTAATCTGATATCAGGGTTGCTATTGATCATAGAATGAAGTTTAAAATTACGCTACTATCCGTGATGAAAGCTATTTTAGTAAATGATAATCATTGAATACGATGATTCTAAGAGGACGCTAATTATTTCGGGCGATGTCTAAATGCTCCTATTTACGACAGGTGACCTGTTAATTATGATGGTGAGTAAGATTCGACTGGGGCATTGACCGGCCAAATTGTTGGGATGTTGTATGGTGTCACGGCGTTACCGACTAGTTTCATTAAAAGATTAGATTCGTAGCCAATGATTGATAAAGTGGTGGGATACTTAGCTGAATAGTAAAACATCCGTGACAAAGTTGAGTCATAGTCAACCTTGTCACGGATGTTTATTTAGCTAGCTGGTAACTGGCCCCTACGCGCGGTGTAATGGTCGTGAGTGGGACCGAATCATCCAAAATAATCGTAATCCAGTTCTTTTTGTTCATATGATAACCCGGGAAATAGTGTACGCTATCGACTAGTTGGGTAACGTCTTCGGGAGTGGCCCGAACGTCTAAAACGGTAATTTCAGTGTCCCCGGTTAGACCTAACTTTGACCGCTTAACCGTCAGCAATGCCGCGTACCACTTATGGGTGTCGATGCGCCGCCAAACCGCGTTTTTAGGAAACTTTTTCCATAAGAATTCCAACTGGTCGCCGTACGTCGCCTGCACGTAATCAATGACGGATCGGGCCTGCGGGGCCTTAAACACGTCCGCATCCATGCAAGTCGTCTCGAGTTTGGTGAGCCATTGCTGGTACTCGTTAGCGACTTGCCCCACGAACGTCCCGCTGGCGTAGGGGGCGAGGTGTAAAACGTACTCGTCGTTAGTCGTGGTATCGACGACCTTAGTGGTGAGTTGGTGGTCATTGCGTACGTCGAAGGTCAGTGAAAATTGGCCGTTAACGATTGGAACCTGGTAGCGGTAGTGGGTGCCACTTTGGTGAAAACCAAAGGTCAGTAATTGTTCAAAATTAAATTTTTTATCGTGAAAATTCAGTTCAGCCATCATTTTACCCCGTTTTTAAAGTGTTTAAGTTTATCATAGCCCCGCTGGTCAGTAGTTGTAAATCGTAACGGACTGATTACAGCGTGTTGGAGTCTAAAACGTTGCGGGGACGGTCTGCTAGACCACGCACTAATGATTTATAATTATTCTTATGGTTTATTTAAACTGTTTGGCGTCGTTTTAAGTAAAGTCAACGCGCTTTTGAGTTATAATAATAAACGAATCAATTTGAGAGTGGGGAGAAGTATGGTAAAAAGAAGAACGTTAACGCAAGCAAAAGTTTTGGCAACTGCTAATCAGTTGATCGAAACTAAGGGGATTACCGGATTGACCATCCGTGATTTGGCGCTCGTCCTGGACGTGCGGCCACAATCGATTTATAACTACGTTGATAGTTTGAGTGATTTGTTGGATCAAGTGGGGCTCCAGTTCGTCCAACTCGTTTCGGACCAGCTTACGGAAAAAATCGCGGACGTCACGGGGGATGACGCCTTAATGGCCTTTGCCCAGGAGTTTCGCTCCGCTTGTTTGCACCACCGCGGGTTGGCCCCGGTGTTGCTAGATCTAAACGATAATTTAAAAATTCCGCGAACCCGGACGGCCATGATCAAGTTGTATCAGGACATGTTTACGCCGTTACAAATGAACGCCACGGCCCGGGTGGAAAACACCCTGTACCGGTCGACGTTGTTTGGTTTTATCATTCAAGAAATCGGGGGCTTTTTCACGATGCCCGAATCGGAATTAGACGAACGGTTCACCAAGACCATGCAGTTGGCCATTGATCAGACCCATTTGCCAACTGATAAATAAATTAAGATAAAATGCAGTTCAACACGGGTAATTAATCTGACTTTTCTAATCAGACTAATTACCCATTTTTTATAGTTTTGATTAAACTAAGTTAATTTAAGTGAAATTCCGATAATTTTTGGCTAAAATCGTTTACAATTAAATTAAAATTAACGCTAAGGGGGGCGCCACATGTCAGACCGTTACTTACCACCAGTTGAAACTGGTTTAACGACCGAAGAAGTTCGCCAGCGGGTGACGGCGGGCCTCAAAAACGAACCGTTACCACCGCTGACCCGGTCGGTAAAACAGATTTTTCGGGATAACTTGTTGACCCTGTTTAATTTAATCAACGTTTTACTGGGCGGACTGGTACTGATTACCGGGAGTTATAAAAACTTATTATTCTTGTTTGTGGTGATTATGAATACCGCCATCGGAATTTTCCAAGAGGTGCGGGCGAAGCGCCAGGTGGATAAGCTGTCACTGTTGTCAGCGGCCAAGATCCACGTTCGGCGTAACGGCCAGGTCGGGGATCAGCCCCAAGACGCCGTTGTTCAGGACGATCTACTCGTCGTGACCCGCGGGGACCAGCTGCCAGTTGACGGCGTCGTGCGGGCCACCGACGGCCTGGAAGTCGACGAATCCCAGATTACCGGGGAAGCCGACCCGGTGATCAAGGGTCCGGGCGACGCGATGGTTTCGGGCAGCATCATCCTCGGCGGGCACGGCGTGGTGCAGGCCACCGAGGTCGGTCACGGGAGCTTTATCAAACAAATGGCGAAGGCCGCTAAACAGAAGCGACGCACCCCGAGCCAACTGTTAACGATCATTAACCGGATCATTAAAATTTTGACCTTTACGATTATTCCGCTGGGTGCCGGCCTATTCATTTCGACCCTGTTACGTGGCGAATCGCAAAACCGCGCCATTTTAGGGACGGTTGCCGCGATGGTCGGGATGATTCCCGAAGGCCTCGTGCTACTGACGTCGGTGGCGTTGGCCGCCGGAGCCTTTACGTTGGGCCGGCACCAGGTGTTAGTCCGGGAATTACCCGCCATTGAAGCCCTGGCCCGCGTCGACACGCTTTGCCTGGATAAAACCGGGACAATTACCAGCGGCCAGTTAAAGTTTGACCGGCTCGAACCGTGGGGCGGCGTTCCCGGTAAGGCGGTCGAAACCCGGCTTGCCGAATTAGTGGCGGCCATCGACGATGATAACGAGACCGCCCAGGCTATTAAGACCGCGTTTGGCACGCCCAGCGTACACGCGGACACCGTGTTGCCGTTCTCGTCTGCCCGCAAGTGGAGCGGGGCGGCGTTTAACGGGCACGCCTACGTGATGGGGGCCCCGGAATTTATTTACGACCAAGTCCCGCGCGCGTTACGCGATCACGTTCAAACGTTGGCCGAACGGGGGTACCGAGTCCTGCTGTTTGCCCGGGTCGCGGCGTTAACCACCCCGAAGCCGACGCAACCGGAGGCTCTGGGACTCATTTTAATGACCGATGAGTTGCGGCCCCAAGCCAAGACCACCTTTGGCTTTTTTGCCAACCAGGACGTAGCGTTAAAGGTGATTTCCGGTGATAATCCGGTTACCGTGGCCAGTATTGCGAACCGGGCCGGGATCGCCGGCGCGGAAAAATTAGTTGATATGAGTCAGGTCGGTGAGCGACCGGATTTTGACCGGTTAGTGGCCGACTACACCGTTTTTGGCCGGGTGACACCGCAACAAAAGGAAAATCTGATTAAAGCGTACCAGGCCGCGGGGCACACGGTCGCCATGACCGGCGACGGCGTCAACGATTTATTGGCGCTAAAGCAGGCCGATTGCAGTATTGCGATGGCGACGGGGAGCGAAGCGACGAAAAGTTTGGCCGACTTCGTGCTAATTGAGTCCAATTTTGACGCGATGGTCCAAGTGCTCAACGAGGGCCGGCGGGTCATCAACAACATCGAACGGGTCGCCGCGCTGTACCTAATTAAAACGATGTATTCGGTCGCCTTAACGCTGATCTTCATCTTTATGAGCCACAGCTACCCGTTTGAACCGATCCAGCTGACACCGATCTCAACGCTGATGGTCGGGATCCCGACCTTCTTTTTGGCGCTGCAACCGGACTATACCCGCATCACCGGCCGCTTTATGAAGCAGGTCATGGAGATTGCGGTCCCGGCCGCCATTTGCGTGGTCGGTTACGTGATCACGATCATGCTGCTGGGAAACCAGCTAGACCTGAACTTCGCGACAACGTCCACGCTGAGCGTGTTGTTGACCGGGGTGATCAGTTTAAACGCGTTGGTCATCGCGGCTCGGCCGCTCAACCGCTTTAAAATTGGGTTAGTGGCGTTAATGGCCACGCTGTTCTTACTAGTGTTCCTGTTTGGCGGGGCCATCTTTTCACTGGTCAGCCTGTGGCATTGGTCGCTGGCGTGGGTATACGTGCCGTTAGTCATCAGCGCGTACCCGGTCTTTATTCTGTTACAAAACGGCCTGGGCAAACGGGTGCTCAGTCGCATTCGTTGGCGTTAGCCGCGTACTTAAAGAACGTGCTCACCGCGGTGGGCACGTTTTTTTTTATATTGTCTAACAAATTACTTTGACAGCCACAGTAATCGGTGGTATATTATGTTCATCGAATTACTGTGTCACACAAAGTAGTGCAGGAAGGAAGTTGGGAATGCAGCCAGAAATTTCCAAGGATACGATTCGGGGGCACACCACCACCATCGTGTTAAACATTTTAAACCAGGGTGACAGCTACGGTTACGCGATTGCTAAAACGATCAAGCACCTGAGCCACGCGGCCTACGTCATCAACGAGGCGACGCTTTACACGGTATTTCGCCGCTTAGAAAAGAACGGTGACATTACTAGTTACTGGGGAAACGAGACCCAGGGCGGCCGGCGCAAGTATTACCAGATCACCGTTCAGGGACAAGCGACCCTCGCGCATAACGTGGCCGAATGGAATTTTGCCAAGCAAGTGATCGATGAATTGATATTAGGAAGGATTGACGCGGATGTCAGCAAAGATTGAACAACTGGTCGCCATGCGACTAACCAGCTACTTTAAGGAACAGCCAAAAACGCCGGCACTGACCGAACTGCGCTCCGAACTGGCCGCCGATTTAAACGAAGCGGCGAACGATAAGGAACGGGCGGGGCTGGACCCTGAAGCAGCGGTGGCCGAAGCTTTCAGTGATTTTGGCGACATTAACGAATTAATTCGCCAGATCAACGCGGAAAACGGGACGACCACCACCATTCACGGCCACCACGTCGTCATGGATAACGACGGCCTTTCCGTTGATGACGGGCAGACGCTCAAAATCAACGCGGACGGAATCTATTTAAAGGGCGGCCGGGCCCTCAAAGCCGATGCCGACGGGGTGTCGATCAACAACGGCGCCATTCAAGCGGACACTCACGGGTTAAAACTGGGCAGTTGGACTTTTGATGAGGACGGGATCAACTTGAACGGTGACGCCCAGACCGCAAAGCCCCAAGCTGCGCCAATCAACTTAGCCCAGGAATACTCAGAAACCTTACCGTTAGTAAACGAACAGCGTTTCGACGCGGCGACGCTGACCCGGTTAACGGTGGCGTACAAAGCCGCCCAAGTTAAAATTATTCCGACTCAGGGGGCTTCACAGGAAGTGATCGTGCGGGAATACATGAACCATAAAAACGCGGCCTACCAGTCTCAAATCGAGCAAGCTGGCGACGAATTAAAAGTCGTACAGGGCAAAGTGCCCTTTTTGATCCCGCTGCGGGTGCACGTCCAGATCCACGTCCCGGCCGACTTTACCGGTAACTTAACGTTAACGAACCGTTCCGGGCATTTGCTGGTCGCGGGGTTCCAACGGCTCAACGCGCTTGACCTGCAAGTGCTCAGCGGTAACGCCGTGGTGAGCGACCTGCATAGTCGGGCGCTGAGTATGGACGTGACGTCCGGTGACGCGGAACTCACTAATCTGCGGGTCATAAACCAGTTGGGGTTGCTGGTCAAAAGTGGCCGGACCCGGTTGACGACCGTGACGGCGGAACGCTTCATCGTCAGCGTGACTAGCGGGACCGTACGCGGCACGGCCCTCACCGGTGGGGGCAGCTGGACGGTCAAGTCGGGCAGCCTTAAACTGGATTTAGCAGCGGTGGTGGCCGACGTGCACCTCATGGCCAAGAGTGGAACCATCAAAGTGACGGTGCCGACCGACGCGAGTTACGCTTACGAACTCGAGTCCCATAGCGGGCGCGTCGTGGCACCTAAAAACGGCACGGCGACCCACTTGGCGGACGGCTACCAGGCCGGCCGGGTCGGCGTGACCGGGCAGTACTTGATCCAGGGGCAAACGACCTCGGGAACGATCAAACTGAGCTGAGCATTCGCCGGCCGCAGTGGGACAATTAAAATTAACATTGCGTTTGTTAAAAATAGTCGCGTTTCCACGTCATGGAAGCGGGGCTATTTTGACGTTAATTCCCCTAACATCAATAACTTTTAACGCCCACTTATTTTTGAGGCACGCGAAATTTGTAGCTCGATTCGGTAGGCTTATGAGCGCCGTTAGCCTTATAATTGGTTCAGAGAAGTTTCTGAAGGGGGATGTGACTTGTGGGGGTTAGTGAACAACGGTTGATTCAGCGCTTGGTCCCGACGTTGTTACGGTTGCGCCAAACTAATTTTTACCGGGTGATCCAGCGAACGCTGATGCTGACGTTCCCGTTTATCCTAATCGGGACGTTCAGTCAGATCATTCAGTTGACCGTGTTGACCAAAAGCGGCTTTTTTGCCAGTGTCTTTCACTTGGCCAAGTGGGTCCCGTACTATAAGTATCTGCACTACCCGTTCGATAATTTAACCAACCTAACGTTAGATAGCGTTTCGATCGTTGCCGCGTACGGCGCGGCCAAGTACGCCGCTAAACTGCAGAACCGCGACGAACAGTTGGCCGGGTTGACCGGTGCCATCGCGTTGTTGTTAATGGCGTACCAGTATACGAACCAGGCCCAAGTTGGCGTGTTTAACGCGCTGATGCTGGGGACGAACGGTCTGACGGGGGCGCTACTGGTCGGCGGCGTAACCGGACTGTGCTTTAAGTGGTTTGGCAAAGCGGGTGACGAGCCGCGCTCACCGCACACGGCTGAAATTTTGAGCCGGACGTTTGGGTCGTTATTACCAATGCTGATTACATTGCTGGTCGCGCTCGTGGTGAGCCTCGGGTTACACTGGGTCGTCATGGCAACTTATTCCGAAGAGAACTGGACGGCTTTTCAGAAGTTTGCGACGACCTCGCACAGTCTCTGGCTGACGTTTGGGATGGCGGCGTTAACGTTATTTTTGGAAATTATTGGGCTGTTCGGCCCGTACCAGCAACAGCTGGTCGCCAACGCACCGGCCATGAATACCAATTTAAGCTACGCGTTAAGCCACCATTCCGCTTACAACGTGCCGTTTCCGTATACCGCTAACACCCTGTACCACGCTTTTGGGACCTTCGGGGGCACCGGGATGTTACTGGCGTTAGTCATTGCGATATTTATCAATAGTAATAATCATAATTATCACGTCGTGGCTCGCTGGGGACTGCTGCCGGCACTATTCAACAGTAACGGGCCCATTTTGACCGGGTTACCCGTTTTGTATAACCCCATCTACCTGATCCCGTTCATGGTCGCCCCACTCGTAAACATGGGCATCGCGGCGGTCGCGGTGGCGCTTAAATGGATTCCGGCGGTGGTTTATCCGGTGCCGATTGGAACCCCCGGGCCGTTGATTGCCTTTATTGGAACGAACGGTAACTTGGTGGCCTTTTTACTGGGAATCGTGTGCCTGGCCGTTTCGGTCGTGATCTATTTACCGTTCCTGCACTTAGCGGAAGCCATTGCCGACGCGGCACAGGCGGAACTCGCACGGGAAGGGGGCCCACGGCATGTGGAAAAATCCTAACTGGCCCCGGCGGTTACGCAGTTTGATCGTCCTCGTACTGGGGATGGTTTTTCTGGGACTGCTGATTGGACCTTCGTACCACTGGACCCAGGCTAACGTGACGGCGATGACCGGGCGGCACGATTCACAACTGTCGCCAATCATCATGATCCCGGGTAGTAGTGCCAGTCAGAACCGGTTTGACACGCTGGTCAAACAGCTCAATAAGGCTGATAAACGCCGGCACAGCCTGATTAAACTAACCGTTAAAACGGACGATAAGATCACGATGAGCGGGTCTTTGCGTCCACGGGACAATGAGCCGGTGATCGTGGTCGGTTTTGAGAATAATAAGGACGGTTACGACAACATTAAAAAGCAGGCCCGATGGTTCTCGTTGGCGTTTAAGCAGCTGGCGGCTAAGTACCAGTTTAATAATTTTAAGGCCATCGGGCACTCCAACGGGGGCTTGATCTATACCTACTTTTTTGAACACTACTTTAACCGTAGCGACATTACGGTCAAGCGAATCATGACGATCGGTTCGCCGTATAACTTTTCGGAAGAGAACTTGTCGCATAAAACGCAGATGTTGGCCGACTTTATTAAGTACCGGGAGAACTTGCCGAAAAACGCCACGGTGTACTCGGTGGCCGGGACGGAAAATTACGATACCGACGGGCTGGTGCCGGCCCGCAGCGTGGAGGCCGGCAAGTACGTTTACCAGGGTCAGGTCAAACACTACACCGAAATTACGGTGACCGGGAACAACGCTCAACACTCCGATTTGCCCCAAAACAAGCAAATTGTGGCGCTAATTCGCCAGTACATGCTCAATAAACCGACGAAGCGGACCCGTAACCGGGCGATTATCGGGGCCAACGCGGGGACACCGTAGTGGTGCGATGATTACGCGTTACCGGTGATGCCAGTCAAAAAAACAAGCCACCAACGATGCCAAAATTGGGCATCGTTGGTGGCTTTGTGGTCATTTTAAGCTAGTTAAAAGTTGCTAACGTCTTAAACAGCGGCTGGTAATCGTGCGCGAGCTGTTCGTAAAGCGGGTAGAGCCGCTGGTAAGTTGCAACGTTGGCCGTTTGGGGTTGCCGGGGGGTGACCGGCGCCATCAGGTCGGCGACCGCGTTTAGGTCCGGTAGCACCCCGAGACTGACGAGGCCGAGCACGGCGGCGCCGAAACAGGAGCTCTCCACGTTTTGGGGAATCGTGACCGACGCGTTAAAAATATCCGCGACGATTTGGCGCCAGGCGGGGGTCTTCGCGAATCCCCCGGCGGCCTGCAAGTTGTCAAACGGCCCCGTCAGTGCTTGGACCATCTGGGCCACGTGGGCGAGGTTAAAGGTGATCCCTTCGAGCGCCGCGCGGGCCATGTCGACGCGGGTGTGCTGGGCGGTCAGGCCAAAGAACGCGCCGCGGGCGTTGGCGTCCCAGAGCGGTGCCCGTTCGCCGTTAAGGTACGGGTGCATCAGCAACCCGTGGCTGCCAGCGGGCACGGCGGCAATTGCGGCGTTCAGGTCCGCGTAACTGACGGCGGGTTGCACGTCCTTAAAGAGGGTGTCGTGGACCCACTGAAAAACGTTGCCGCCGTTGTTGGCCGGCCCGCCGATGACCCAGGCGTGTGGGGCTAAGTAGTAACAAAATAGCCGGCCGTGCGGGTCGAGTTCGGGCTGGTCGTGGACGACCCGAACCGCGCCGGACGTCCCGATGGTGAGTGCCGCCTGCCCCGGCCGGATCGCGTTGAGGCCCAGGTTGGATAGGCAGCCGTCACTGGCGCCGGCAATTAACGGTACCGGCGCGGTCAGCCCCAACTGGTGGGCAGTCGCCGTGGTCATGCCGGTAAGTTGCGCCGTGGTATCCACCAGGTGTGGGAGTTGTTCACGCGTCACGTGGGCGAGTTGCAACGCTTCGGGGTCCCAGTCCAAGGTGTGCAAGTTCCACAGGCCGGAAGCGTTGGCGACGGAATAGTCGGTGGTTAAGTGGCCGCTTAGGCGGTACAACACGTAAGCTTTCACGTCTACAAACCAGCGGGCCGCGGCGTGCAAGTCCGGTTGATCGTGGGCTAACCAGCGCAGTTTAGCAAGCGGTGTCATTGGGTGGAGCGGGGTCCCGGTCCGAGCGTACAGGGCGTGTGCGGTGGGCAGCGCCCGCAGTTCGGCCGCGGCCGCCTTGGCCCGGTTATCCGCCCAAGTATACATCCGGCTGATGGGCTGGTACTGGGCGTCAAGTAAGATCAAGCTGTGCATCGCGGCCGAAAAGCTGATCCCGGCGATGGGCGCGTGCGTTTGCCGACTGACGGCTTGAATACCGGTCACGACGGCCTGATAAATGGCGTCCGGGTCCTCTTCGGCCATTCCCGGAGTCGTTTGGCAGAGTGAGTAACCGTGGTTCGCGCTGGCGACGACGCGGCCGGTCTGGTCGTACAGCACGACCTTCGTACTGGTCGTGCCGATGTCAACGGTAAGTATTTGTGTCATAAAACGTTCCTTTCTTGCTTTTGATAATCTTAGTGTAAGTAACTTTGATACCGGTTGCAATGAGAACCCTAGGGCGTTTTTGCAAACTGTGGTAAAATTTGGTCATGGAGGTGGCAGTTGTGTCCACACAAACACCCACACACCGTAACCGGGTCCTCACCCTTATTCGGTCGTATTACCCGAATTTGAGCGTGACGGACCGTAAGATTGCGGATTATATTATTCAGGACCCCGTTAAAACGGCGGCCCAATCAATTTCAGACCTCGCGGCGGCGGTCGGCGTTTCAACGGCCACCGTGTCACGGTTCGTCAAGCGGATCAGTTTTAATAGCTTCCGGGATTTCTCCCGGGAATTGACCGCGGCGGAACCCATCGAACGCACCAACGCCGAGGTCTTTCAAGACGTCGAAAAACAAACGACGTTTAAGGGCATTGCCGAGTCCACCTTTAGTAGTATTCGCAGCTCGCTGGACCAGACGAGTCAGGTGATGACCGAAGCCGATTTAAAACGGGCGGTCCACCTGTTATTGCACGCGCAAACGATTGGTTTTTACGGGCTCGGTGGTTCGGCCGTGGCGGCCTTAGACGGTTACCACAAGTTTGTTCGCACCGGGATCACTTGTGCGCATAACGGGGACTACGACATGCAGCTGATGCAGGCGGCCCAAATGACGCCTAAAGACGTGGCGGTGGTGATCTCACACACCGGGCGTAACCAGCAAACCTTGCAAATCTTAAAAACGCTCAACGCCCAAAAGGTCCCGGTGATCGCACTCACGAGTTTTGGCAATTCTCCGCTCGCCAAGGGCAGCACGGTGGCCTTTATTTCGGTGGCCGAGGAGATCAACTACCGTTCGGAAGGCCTGACCTCTTTGATTGCACAGATGAGTATCATCGACAGCTTGTTTTTGATGACCGCCGTGCACGGCAACATCAAGATGGCGGCGAGTCTGAGCCGGGTCCGCGACGCGATCAGCGAGACCCGCACGGAATTATAACGGTTGTAAGGATGGATGTAGAATGGCAAAACAACAGCGCTTAAGACCAGTTTACGCGCGGACACGGGGGGCGCGGTGGCGTCGCCGTTTAACGTGGCTGTTTATTTTGCTGGTCATGATTGGCAGCGCGTGGGGTGTTTTCGCGTGGATCCAGTGGCGGCACGCCGAGGTCGTGGACGGTTTTAACGTGCGCGGCGTCGCGGTGTCGCAAAATGACGGTTACTTAGACTTTGCCGCGCTGCAAAACGACGGCTTAAAGTTTATTTACCTCCACGCGACCCAGGGTGCCAGCTATTCCGACGATAATTTTTCCAGCAACTACCAGCGAATTTTGGGAACCAGTTTAGGCGTCGGCGTGGTCCACGTCTTTAGCTTTTCGAGCTCGGCAGCGGCCCAGGCGGCCTACTTTGAGAAAACGGTTGGCGCCAATACCGGTAACCTGCCGATTGCGATTCAGGTCCAGTACTACGGGGACTATTCGGCTAAGACCGTTCAAGTCAAACGGGAACGGACCAAGTTACGCGCGCTGGTCTTAAAACTGACCAACTATTACGACCGCCAGTGCGTGGTGTGGTCCACGCCGGCGGTGGCCAAGTTGCTAGTTAAACCGGCTATTAAAAAGACGCCGCTGTGGTACGACACGACCGCCACTCAGCACCAGCCGCAACGGGTGTTATTCATGCACTACTCCTACCGGGCGGTGTACCGGCAAAACGGGACTCGCCAGGAATTTACCGGCGTTTTGTATAACGGTGACCTGAAAAGCTTTGATCACCTGATTGCGTCCAACCTCGATTAAAGGGTGTTAAAAAAGCGTTGGGCAACCGGGCCAAACGCGTGATGATAAAAATAATTATAATGGCTAAAAATGAACGGAGACCAAGCGCTGAAAAACGCTTGGTCTCTTGGTTTAATCGGTCGCCTGATCTAACTGGCGGGGGGAAAGGATCACGTAATTGCGATTATCCGCCTCGTCAAACAGGGTGACCGGACGTTGTTCGTTGGCTTTGATTTCTAAATGAAAGCCGTATTTGTCGAGCAAGACTAGCTTGCTGGGCGAAATTGATTCAACGGTTGCCGGCATGGGACGCCCATCGATCCGAATGATCATGTTGGGGTCGATTTCTAGCTTATGATCCCGGTGATGTTCTTCGTCACGGTAGGTCCACGTGCCCGCGTAAAAGACGGCTAAGTCGCCGCTGGCAACCTTGGGACGCTGTTTGCGGACTAGGGTACTTGAAAGTCCTGCTAATAATGAGAGGCCAAATAAAATGGCGCCACGTCGCTTCACCGGATCAACCTTCTTTCGTTTATGTTTACTCTTAAAATATACCACTAAACCGGGGTTTTCGTCACGAAATCGCCCGTTCTTAGTAAACCTTTTAACCGGCTGTTACCGGCCAGTAATGAACGTCATCATTCGTTAATCTAATAACGCTTTTTATGATAAAACGAGAATAAATGTAGGTAATTCTTGTTATTCAGTGGGTGAGTGTGTTAATCTATAATATGTAATTGGCATTTAACAGAAGTTCAGAAGTATCATTAGTTTGCTACCTTGCAAATTCTTTTAGGTGTTGATAACATAGTTTCGTTACTTTAGATTTGATAATCCTAGGAGGATTTGTATTCATGAAAAATGGTACTGTAAAATGGTTTAATGCTGACAAGGGCTTTGGTTTTATTACTGGTGAAGATGGCAACGACGTATTCGTTCACTTCTCAGCTATCCAAGTCGACGGTTTCAAGACCTTAGAAGAAGGTCAAAAAGTTACTTTTGACGAAGAACAAAGCGATCGTGGCCCACAAGCTACTAACGTTGTTCCTCAATAATTGAACTTTTAAAAAGTTGCCCGCGGGGCGACTTTTTTTTTTGCCGTCAAACGAGTGCCGATTTTTAAAGTTCGCAATCCCCAATCCGTTCGGAAAACTGGTAAAATGAACGTATCAGTAAGCGCAACCAGTCACGACTAGTTGCCGTTAACGAGAGGGGTATTGGACATGTTAAAATTAGGGATCATCGGTACCAACTGGATCACCCAGCAATTTGTCGACGCCGCTAACGAATCGGGCGAGTGGCAGTTAACGACCGTTTATTCACGCCATCAGGAAACGGCGCAGAGCTTTGCGGATAAGAACCACGCTGCCGAGACTTTTACGGATCTGACCACGTTCTTTGAACGGGGCAGCTTTGACGTGGTGTACATCGCGTCACCGAACAGTTTGCACTTTGAACAGGCCAAGTTAGCGGTGGCCCACGGCAAGCACGTCATCGTGGAAAAGCCGGCCGTGGCCAACCAGGCGGAGTTTGAACAGTTGGACGAATGTTTAAAGGCGCACCCGGACGTTTTGCTGTTTGAAGCCGCGCGGCAGATCCACGAAGTTAACTTTAAGCGCGTTCAGGATCAAATTGCCAAAATGGACCAGATCCAGGGCGCGACTTTAACGTACATGAAGTACTCGTCGCGTTTTGACGCGGTCCGGGCTGGTGAAGAACCGAACATCTTTTCGTTGAAGTTTGCCGGCGGGGCGTTACAAGACCTGGGTGTTTACTTAGCCTACGACGCGGTCGGCTGGTTCGGGATGCCGGACGAAGTTGCTTACTACCCAACCTTGTTACCGACCGAGGTGGACGGTAAGGGGGTCGCCATTTTACGGTACCCGGCCTTTACCGTGACCTTGAACGTGGGTAAGACCAGTAATTCGTTCCTACCGTCGGAGATCAACGGGTTACGCGACGCCATCGTGATGGATAACGCCGCCGAACTCGGTAAGGTCACTTACCAGGATCAGGACGGCCAGGCACACAATTTGGGCGTGCAACCCGACAAGAACCCGATGTTAGCCGAAGCGCGCGACTTTGCGATGGTGATCAACGATCCCGCGGCCCATCAGGCGGAGTACCAAGCATGGCGGCGGCTTAGTCGCAATGTGAACAAACTATTATTTAATTTACGGCAGTCCGGTCACATCTACTTTAGCGATGCGGAACGCGACTCCACCGATAAATAGAAACGAGGCACTATGTTAGACGTATTTAAAACGAAGTTTGCGGCCCAGGGGTTCACGGAGCCCTCACCGATCCAAACGGCGGTCGCGGAACCGATGGCGGCCGGAAAATCGGTCTTAGGACTAGCTCCGACCGGCTCCGGGAAAACGCTGGCCTTTACCTGGCCCATGCTGGAGATGGTCCGGGCCGGTGAAGGGACCCAGGCATTGATCTTAGCGCCGTCCCAAGAACTGGCGATGCAGACGACCAACGTGGTTCGCGACTGGGCCCAGTTGGTGGACGTCAAGGTGCTCGCCATCACTGGTGGGGCCAACGTCAAGCGCCAAACCGAGAAATTGAAAAAACACCCCGAAGTGATCGTGGGGACGCCGGGGCGGGTTACCAACCTGATTGCCGACGGGAAGTTAAAACTCGGCCACTTGAAGTTAATGATTGTGGACGAAGCCGACGAACTCTTGACGGACGAGACCCTCGACCAGGTGCGGGAGATTTTGGACGCCACCTTCGCGGAAACGTTGCAGTTAGGCTTCTTCTCCGCGACGGAAACCAAGATCTTAGACGAACTGCCCCGCTGGTTCGGCCAAAACGTTGAGAAAATCGACGTGCGGGCGATTGATCAAACCCAGGGCGTTGTTCGTCACCGGACCATGGAAGTCGGTAACCGTCACCGGGTCGATTTATTAAAACGGCTCAGCCGGGTCGACCGTTTGCGCGCCCTGGTATTTTTTAATAAAATGCAGGAACTCCAGCACGTGGCGCTCCAACTCCGCCACCAACACGTTAACTACGTGGCGTTGACCAGTAACCAGCGTCAAGTCGAACGGGAAAAGGCCCTCCGGTTGTTCCGGCAGGGCAAGGTCGAACTGTTACTCACGACCGACCTCGCCGCCCGGGGACTGGACGTGCCCGAGCTGCCCGCCGTCATTAACTACCAGCTGCCGAAGGACGTCACGACTTACATTCACCGCAGTGGCCGCACGGGCCGCATGGGGGCCGACGGGGTCGTTTTGACCCTGGGCGACGACCACGATATTCGTGATTTTAAGAAGTTGATGGCGACCACCGATTACGACATCAAGCCGGGGTACTTGGTCGGGTACCAAATCGTGGATACCAAACCAAGTCGCAGCGTGCCGCCGTTGACCTTTGACCACCCGGATAAGGCCGGCGAAGCGGCAAACGGCCGCCACCGGGTCACCAGTGCGGGGCACCCCGACAAGGTTAAACGGGTCGCGGAGACCAAGGACCAACTCGTTAAACCCGTCAAGGCGGAAAAGACGGTTTTAAAGAAGCATAGGGGACATAACAAGCACTCTAAGAAGAAGGGCATGCGGAAGAAGAACCGCGAGCGTTTTGGTAAATAGGCAATTGCCAAATTGAACGATCCGTGAGATGATATTTTACGGATCATTCCTTTGGCCCCATAGCACAACTGGATAGGGCACCCGCCTCCTAAGCGGTTGATCCCGGTTCGAGTCCGGGTGGGGTCATCGAACCGCTATTTGCGATTATGGTCATAACAGTAAAGGACACAAAACGTTGGTAAAACAACATTTTGTGTCCTTTTTGTTTTCTGAGTATGGTTGAATAACTGAGATGAATAATTGTACGTACACGAGAGGCACCCGGGGACGTACACGAACTTTTATAGTTAATAAGTTAAAAATGGATGGTTCATAAGTGAGGTTAGTCGTACTGGTGGTAGGCGTCCCGGCAATATTGCGCGAGTTGTTCGGTGAGCTTTAATTGGTGGGGCGCAAACTGTTGCAACTGGTCACGTAAACCGGCCGGAAGCAGGTCGTACTGGCGCTGCTGGTAGTCGGTCACCGCCACCACCGTGACCGGGACGCGCTGACCATTGTGGTAGTCGTGGCCGTCGATGGCGTTGTACGCGTTGATGGTGGCCGTAAAGCGGCCGTTGTTGACGCGGGCCCAGTCGGTGGTGCTGGCGAGTGAACTGGCGACCGAGGCCACGTCGGTCGTTCCGAGGGCCACGATTTTAGAGCCGGCGGGGGCGTCGGTCGTCCCGCTGACCCGCCACTCCCCCCGGTCGGTCACCGTGACGTGGTGGAGTTCGGTTTTAAAGAGCCGGTGGTTACCGGTACTGGCATCGGAGTTGTCGTAACCGATGAAGAGCCAGGACAGGGCCAAGATGCTCAGTCCAATAATAATGATCAGTAAGCCTAAGTAGCGTGGTTGTTTTCGACGCATGCGGGGTCCCCCAAAGTGTGCGGATAGCGTGTGAATTACCGGAATTAATTGGTAACTTAATCATACTATGCCCGGAGCGCACCCGCCTTAAAACTTTGATGAGAATTAGGTGGTGTTTTTGATAATAAGTAAAAGCGCTGCGCCGGTTGCCAACTAGGGTAGCCGTCGCAACGCTGAAGAAGTGGCTTTAACGAATCACGATGACGTTACACGGGGCGTGGTCGACGACGTAACTCGTTGTTGAGCCGACCGCCACGCGCTGGGGTGAATCCTTGCCAGTCGCGCCGAGGACAATTAGGTCAATGTCGGCGTGCTGCTTCGCGTAGTCTTCAATCGTGTGTTTGGGAATGCCGTACGTGATCTCGGCTTTAAAGTCCGGGACCGTGGTGGTGGTGACGAACTGCTGACGTTGGCGCATGGCGTCCCGCGCGTGGGCGGCTTCCGCGTCCAGTAACTCGGTCAAGACCGGGTCGAGGGCCGGCGTGTGGTAGGCACTGTCGTCCACAACGTAGAGGGCGGTCAACTGGGCGTGGTGCCGTTGCGCAATGTTCACGGCCTCGGTAAAGGCGGCCTGAGCAGCGTCGGAACTATCAACGGGAACTAAAACGTGGGTATAACGACTAGGCATAACAACCACCTCCATTTATATTTACTATAATTATAAATGATAAGCGGGGGACTGAAAAATTAAACGCACTTGATAAGTGGTCCGGGTAGGCAGGAAAGCAACATTGGCGTATGATTTAGATAATTAATGCAGTGGTGGGGGATGACGACCATTAACAAAATCAAAAACGGGTTATTGACCTTTGAACGGGTCGTGGAACGTAAACGCTATTGGCGCGCTTTACGCGATACGCTGACCCTGTTGTTTCCGTTTGTTCTGATTGGTGCGTACGTTAGTTTGATGAACCAAGTGTGCTTTCAGAAAAACGGCTTTTTCAACCATATTTACGGGCTCAGTCACTGGGTACCGGCGTTTAAGCAACTAGGGGTCTATACGACCATGCTCAGTCTGAGCCTTAACGGGCTGATTGCGGTCATTGCGGCGTTTGCGGCCGCCAACTTTGTGGCCCGCTCAGCACAACGGGACAACCTGTTGGCCGGTTTGAGCGCTGCCGTTAGTTTTGTCATGCTAAATTTTAACTACGCGTTTTTTGACGGCCGTCCCGGAAACGCGGCCCGGTTTTTAGAAACCAACCTCGGTAGTCAGGGGATCTTTTTAGCCCTGTTAGTGGGCTTAGTGACCGGTTGGCTTTTTAACCACCTGGTGCGGCGGCCACACGTCCACCAAGCCGTGGAAACGCAGCGGCACTTGTTACGCCGGGCCCGCAATAACTGGTTGCCGCTGGTGAGCGGGTTACTCCTGTTTAGCTGGCTGGGGTACGGGATCAGTTTTGTCAGCAAGCGCGGGTTAAACGGGCTCTTTTACCAAGTGTTCGCGCTGCCGTTTGGCAACCCCGGCGCCGTGCTAACGGCCATGTTGGGGACGACGCTGCTTAGCAACGTTTTCTGGTTGATTGGGATCATTGGCCCCGTGGATTACAGCGGTAACAGCGCCGTCAGCACGGTCCAAAATTTACAGTACGCGCTGCAGCACGGCTCCGCGTGGGGCGCGCCCAATCCAATCACGCTGCACACGGTCTTCGATAGTTTCGCCAACGTTGGCGGTCCGGGGATGACCTTAGCATTGGTCATCGCCATTTTGTGGCGGTCGCGCAACCGCAATTACCGGGCGGTCGCCAAGGCGAGCTGGCTGCCAGCCATTTTTAACTTTAACCAACCGTTGTTAGTGGGGTTGCCGATCGCGTACAGTCCGCTCTTGGCGATTCCGTTCTTGTTGGCACCGGTAGCCAGCATGCTGATCAGTTGGACGGCGTTAAAGCTGCAACTGATGCCGCCGGTCGTTTATCCGGTCGGCCGAACGACCCCGGGCTTTTTGATTGGCTGGTTAGGGACCGGGGGCGACTGGCGGGCGTTACTCGTCAGCTTAGTGAACTTAGCCGTGGCCACAGCGATTTATTTACCGTTCGTGTTGCTGGCGAACCAGACGGAAGAGGGGGCGCGTGACCATGAAGCGTAATTGGTGGAAGTGGTTAGTGGGCGTGCTCGTTTTAATGGGCGTCTGCTGGCCGGCCTATAACTGGTCTAAGGCCAACGTTAAAACGTTGAAAAACGCGGGGCGTACGCGGATGGCGCCGGTCATTATGATCCCCGGTTCCAGCGCGACGCAGAACCGGTTTGACAGTCTGATCACCGAACTGGGTAAAGAAACGCCCAAAAAGCACAGCGTGTTAAAACTGACGGTCCAAACTAACGGGACCATCAAGTATAGTGGCAGCATTGATCGTAAGGATAACGAGCCGTTTATCGTGATCGGGTTTGCCAATAATAAGGACGGTAAGGCCAACATTGATAAACAGGCCGTTTGGTTGAACACGGCGTTTAAGGCGTTAGTCAAAACGTACGGGTTTAACCACTTTTACGCCCTCGGCCATTCCAACGGTGGTTTGATTTGGACGCTATTTTTGGAACGTTACCTCAAGGAAACGCCGAAAGTACAAATCGACCGCCTAATGACGATCGCCTCGCCGTATAACATGGAATCGACCAGTACGACCGCTAAAACGAGCATGTTTAAGGAGCTGTACCGCTATCGCAGCGGGCTGCCGCGGTCGTTAACGGTTTATTCGATTGCCGGGACCGAAAACTATTCCAGTGACGGGACCGTGCCGGCCAACAGCGTGAACTACGGGAAGTACATCTATCAAAACCAGGTCAAACACTTTACCGAAATCACGGTGACCGGGGCCAACACCGCCCATTCGGATCTGCCACAAAATAAGCAGATCGTGGCGTTGATCCGGCAATACTTACTGGCGGAAAACGTGCCGGACAGTGTGCGGCGTCAAAATCAGCGTCAACCGAAACAGTAAAAAAAGCGTGTGCCAAAAGTCGATTAGCCGGTGAGCATTAACGGCGTATGGCGAATAATCCTGGGCTTGGATTGTTTGACATACGGGGTTAAGCGGAACCCGCTGACTTTTGAAACCCGTTTCGACAATAATTATTCGGAGATGAAAACGAGGCCGTGACTTTTGTCACAGCCTCGTTTTGATTAGCGGTAGTGCCGGGTGTGGACCCGGTGGCGGTGGACCTTCGCGCGGTGTTTTTTAACGGAATGGCGCCGAAAACGCCAACGTAAAAAGGTGCGCGGCGCGCGGACCCGCATCGCTTGGGCGGTCATGTCGGGAGCCGCGAGTAGCCCGGTCCCCAAACTTAAAATAACCAGCGTGGTGATTAATCGGTGTTTTTTCATTTAAAAGCTCCTCCTAATTCCCTAACTCACCCAGTCTACGGGTTCGGCGGGCATTCGTCAACCATGGGCGGCAAGGGCCGCCTTTACGCGAAGTTAATCAAATATTGATAAATTATTCACGGAAAGCGACGAATTGTGATTGTATTTTCAGCAGTTTTCCTTTATGGTGAAGGTACTATAAAAAAGGGAGTTTCCGTACATGAATATTGAAATTTTAAACTCAGCCATTCAAGATTTACATTTCAAAATTGTTTACGACCGTGACGAATCAAAGGACGAACCCGGCCAAGGTCAATTCAGCTACACTCCGGCCAATCCCGACGTTAAAAAAACGTTCGGTGACGATGTGGTTCAGGCCCAATTAGACGTCACGTACAAGGAAGATATGTACGACTTATCCGCCACCGTCTTTGCCATCGTGCGTCTAAGTGGTGAAATGGTCGGCATTATCGAACGTCAATCCGCTGATAAAAAGGTGGAAGACGACGAACAAGAAATGTTGAATAACTTAAACGGGGCGATCATTCCGGCCTTATCCGCCAAGGTCCGGGCCTACGCCGCGTTACTTTCAACGGAAGCCAGCAACTTTGCCATCATGCCGGCCGATTTTGACGACAGTCAGGCCAACCAACCCAACGACTAGTTTCAATTTAAGCTTACCTTACGGGGTGGGCTTTTTTTATTTGAGTTAAAATTTACAATGAGGGATTGTGTAAGCGTTAACAAAGGTGTTACAATGGGCATAGACCAAAGTAGGTCGTGGCGTAAAAAGCTATTTTTCGGAAGTCAAAAGGGGTCGCTAGTTTTAGCAGCCAACCGATTTCGTCAGGCAAGCCAGCCCTTAGTTTTCTGAGTTGGGGGTGTCGGGTTCAAGTTTGGAACCCGGCAGCACACATAGCGCGGTGAAGCATTTTGACACATACATCAGGACTAATTGGCAAGTGCTAAAAACGGTGACCAAGTTACGGACGTAACTAGTCGCCGTTTTTAGACGCAAGTGGCTGGATTCTGCCGTGACCAAATGACTGTTATTTCGGTTGTGAAAGCGTATACTGGCGGTGAGGGGAGCGTGACCGTTATGTTTAAACCAATGGCATCAATATTTACTAATCATCAGATTGCGGGGCACTACCGGGCGATCGACCGGGCGCAAAAGTGCATCGTGCCGTTTCACTTTGAGATTCAGGGGCAGGAGTACCCGCAACCGCAGCCGGAGCGCAACTGGTTGCGGCGTTTATCGGGGACCCGGAGTCGCAAGTACGCGATTGTTGAATTAACGCCGCGTCAGGTGATCTTGTGGTCGCCAGAGGGCCGCAACCTCGGTGAAATGCCGCTAACGGACATCCGGCGCATTCAAATCGGGGCGATTCGGTGGCACGTGACCCAGGGCTTAGACCCGCGGCACGCGTTTCGGGCAACCATTTTCGTTTTGACCGACGCGGGGAACTACTACTTTGCCAATTCCGACATGGAAGTTTTGCCGGCGATTTGTAAGTTCGCGCACGAGCATAAGATTCCGGTCGAAGATCCACTGCGCTTAATTCCAATCCTCAAACTCGGCTGGAAGGTGGCGGCGGTCACCCTGCACGAGACGTACTCGCAACTCGTGGCGCACACCGGCTATCCGGACACAAAAGTGTAAATAGTGTAATTTGTTTTTACCCAAAAGTATGACTGCTGTCTATAAAACACGGATAAAATTTACACATAAATGTAATAATCATACAATATACTAATTT
>NZ_QWZQ01000036.1 GCF_003885105.1 Lactiplantibacillus garii | reverse complement strand
CAGTAAGATTTTGCAAAATACGCTATAATGAAATATTGAATGCTTAAAATGAGAGTAAAGGGGTTTCCTATGTTAATTACAAGTTATAATCCAACCGAATTAGGCGATACTTTAATCGCGATTTTACGCCCAGACACGGCGAGTCAGAAAGTTGAAACGCACGCGACCGTCACCCGGATTAGTGACGAAAAAACGAATCAAACCCTTGGGTACAATTTCTTTGATGTTTCCAAAACGTTAGGTCAATTAGACGTTAATGGTCAGGTCCACTTAACGGCGGAACAAGTTGATCAATTAAATAATTTATTAAAAGCAAACGACTTTGATCCCGAATTAGAATTAGACACCGACCCGAAGTTCGTGGTCGGCTACGTTGAATCCGCCGAAGCCCACCCGAAGTCCGACCACTTACAAGTGACGAAGACCCAGGTCGGCGCCGACAAACCGCTCCAAATCGTGAGTGGATCACCGAACATGCAGGCCGACATCTTAGTGGTCGTCGCCAAAGTGGGCGCGATGATGCCCGACGGTTTAATCATTTGGCCCGGTGAATTACGGGGCGTCGAAAGTGACGGGATGATCGTTTCGGGGCGTGAATTACAATTACCAAACGCTCCCCAACGGCCCGGGGCCTTGATTTTGCCCGCCGACTACCAACCAGTCGGGGCGGCCTTTGATTTCAAACGGGCCCAAACGTTATTTACCGACTAACGGAATTTTTATAAAATAGGATGATTGAAAATGAACCATTATGATGGCCCGGCTTTTTTCCGGAAATATCGTTTAACAACCCCACAAGTGAATACGTCAGCGGCGGCCAGTCAATCAACTCCTGCAGCGTCTTCTGCTAGTACCAGTACGAATCGTCCCGCCACGCCGGTCCATCCGGCTAAACGGGCGACCGTAAAACCGACGCCCCCGGTCCGTTCGCGGGCAGCCAAACCCGCAGCAAACCAGTCAGCCAAGTCGGCACCTACGAGTAACGCTCCGTTTAGTGGGGGGACCCACGGCGCGTTTCACCCGTCAAAGGTGCCGTCCCAACTGTCCGCCGCGTTAACGGACGGGGGGATTATTCGCCAAAAAGATGATAAAAATTACCTTGAGATCGAAGCGAGTCTGCATAAATCGGCGGATTCGTTTCTACTGTTTGCGGACGCGACGAGTGCCGAGTTACCAACCGTTGACTTACAACGGCCGGTACCCGCAACGTCGACGGCACCGGTGATTGAACCGACGAGTAGCGCGCCGACCGAAGTGTTCGAGCCGCACGCGGCGGGCTTTAGTGACCAGCCGACCGAAGTATTTGAACCCCAATCACAAGCAGCATCGGCGGCAAGTACGGTGGCGGCCCCCGACAGTGGTCCCACGGTACTGATCAAACCAACGGCGCCAATTTCGGCCGCGCCCGCGAGCGCGCCAACCGAAGTGTTTGAACCACACGTTGCCGCCCAATCTGCCCAAGCGGAAAGCAGTGCGCCGCGGGCCGTCACGGTGACGAGCGCCGCCTTACCAACGGTGGTCTTTGAACCCGCCAAGGCCGTTACCGCTGCCAAAAGTGAGGTGGCGACGGTGACGTCCAGCGCGCCGACCGAGGTGTTCGAACCGACCCAGCCCGTTATGGACCGGGAACCAGCTGGCCCGACGGTGGTCTTTGAACCGACGCACCCGATTAGTGCGACCGAACCTGAACCAGTCACGAGTGCGGCAACGGCGGAACTCAGCGCCGCTGAATCCGCGGTTCGGCCAAGTCACGGCTTAGGGTTGTCATTAGGGGCTATTATGTCCGCCGAACACGACGCTCAATCGGACTTGGCGCCATTTAAGGATAAACCCGTTGCGGCGGGGGAGGGGGCCAGTGCGTCGTCCGAAGCTGATTCAAAGACGTCCATAGAGGCAACGCCGACAACCGGTGCGGCCACCACGACCGCACCGGCCGCGGAATCGACGGCGGCTTCGCAAGCGCCAACCACGCCCGTTAATGATGATGATGAACCTTACCAGCCAGTCGGGATGCGGCCACAGACCACTAGTCAGGCCGCTCAGGATTCGACTGCGCCAGTTCGCACGCCGATTTCAACGGCTAGCCAAGCGGGACCAACGAGTTCGGCAGCCCAAAGTGCGCCAGCTTCGGCGAGTGTGACGGCCCCGACTTCGGCCGTGCATAGTGGTGAATCCGCCGCGCCGGTCTTAGCCGATAAAGAACTGGCGGCGTACCACTTCCCACCGTTAAGTTTGTTAAAACCACCGGTTATTTTGGACGAGTCCGAAATGGACGACTGGATCGAACAAAAGGCGACCGCCTTAGAAGAGACCCTGAGCGCGTTTAAGATCAACGCCAACGTGGTCGACTGGACGGTCGGTCCGACGATTACCCAGTTCCAGGTTAAACTGGCACGGGGGATCAAGGTCAGCAAAATTACCAACCTGGAAGACGACATTAAAATGGCGCTCGAGGCCAAACAGCTCCGGATTGAAGCGCCGATTCCGGGACGGAACACGGTCGGAATTGAAATTCCGAATAAAAAATCCCGGCCGGTCATGTTATCGGAAGTGTTAAATTCCAAACCGTTTAAAGAAAGTAAATCACCGTTAACGGTGGCGTTAGGGGTCGATTTGTTTGGTCAGCCGCAAGTGACCGATCTGCGGAAGATGCCGCACGGCCTGATTGCCGGGTCGACCGGTTCCGGGAAGTCGGTCTTCATTAACAGTATCCTGGTTTCACTGTTATACCGGGCGAACCCGCAACAGGTCAAACTGTTGTTGATTGACCCGAAGGCCGTGGAACTGGCACCGTATAATAAGATTCCATACCTGCTGGCACCGGTGATCTCCGATCCGAAGGCCGCTTCGGCCGCTTTGAAGTGGGCCGTGGATGAAATGGACAACCGCTACGACCGGTTAGCCGCTGGTGGCGCCCGCAACATTGAACAGTTCAACCGTTTAGCGGAAGAACATCACGAACCGGGACTGAAAATGCCGTACATCGTCATCGTGATCGACGAATTAGCCGACTTGATGATGGTGGCGTCGAGTGAATTCCAAGACTACATTGCCCGCATCACGGCGAAAGCCCGGGCGGCCGGGATTCACTTGCTGGTTGCGACCCAACGGCCAAGTGTTGACGTCGTAACCGGGGTGATCAAGAACAACATTCCGACCCGGATCGCGTTCATGACGTCAAGTCAAGTGGACTCACGAACCGTCCTAGATACGAGCGGAGCGGAGCAATTATTAGGCCGAGGTGATATGCTGTACTTAGGCAACGGTCAAAGTAACCCGATGCGCTTGCAAGGGACCTTCGTGGACCGCGAGATTGACGACATTACCCAGTTTGTGCGCGACCAGGCTGCGCCGCACTACGAGTTCCAACCGGATAGCCTGTTGAAGCACGAAGAAGCGGCTAAAAACGAGGACGAGTTAATGCCCGAAGTTTTAGCGTACATTGCCGACGAGGACACCACGTCCACGTCGAAGGTGCAACGCAACTTCTCAATCGGCTATAACCGGGCGGCCAATATGGTGGACGACCTCGAGAGTCGCGGCTACGTTTCCGCCGCGAAGGGTTCCAAGCCGCGCGACGTTTATTTCACCGCGGATGATTTAACCAAGTTACAAGCCAATTCATAATAAATAACGACCGATTCACCGCTTAACTGATGAATTGCGAACATGGGAGATTATTAGACAATGGATAAAGCAACGGTTTATTATTTTGTTGGGATCAAGGGTTCCGGGATGAGCTCCTTGGCCTTAATTTTGCATGACAAGGGCTTCCAAGTGGAAGGTTCCGATATTGAACAGTACACGTTTACGCAGAAGGGCTTAGCCGCCGCTGGCATTAAAATGTTGCCATTTTCCGCCGACAACATTCACGCGGGCTTAACGGTGATTGCCGGGAACTCCTTTACGGATGACCACCCTGAAATTAAAAAGGCGCGTGAAATGGGGTTGCCCGTTTACCGTTACCACGAATTCTTGGGTAAATTGATGGAAGGCTACACCAGTATCGGCGTGGCCGGAACCCACGGAAAAACGTCGACGACCGGCTTATTATCCCACGTTTTGAGCCACATTGCCCCCACCAGTTACTTGATTGGTGACGGGACCGGGAAGGGGACGCCGGACGCCCGCTTCTTCGTTTTTGAAGCCGACGAATACCGGCGGCACTTCGTTGCTTACCACCCGGACTACGCCATCATGACCAACGTTGACTTTGATCACCCGGACTACTACAAGGACTTAGCCGACGTTCAATCGGCCTTTGAACAGTTTGGGAGCCAAGTGAAGAAGGGCATCTTTGCCTGGGGCGACGACGAAAGCTTACGCCACTTAGACGTTAAGACGCCGATCTACTACTACGGGACCAAGGATCGCGACGATTTCCAAGCCGTTAACATCAAGCGGACGACCAAGGGTTCATCCTTTGAAGTGAAGTACCACGACGAATCCTTAGGTGAATTTGAAATTCCGTTGTTTGGGGAACACAACGTCTTGAACAGTACCGCCGTTATCGCGGTGGCCTACTTTGAAAAGGTCAATTTGGACGAAATTCGCCGGGAACTCCTGAACTTTAGCGGGGTTAAACGGCGCTTCTCTGAACACCAGGTCGGTCACGGCATGATGCTGATTGACGACTACGCGCACCACCCGTCTGAAATCAAGGCGACCTTAGACGCCGCCCGACAGAAGTACCCGGACAAGGAAATTTTGGCCGTCTTCCAGCCCCACACCTATTCACGGACCAAGGCCTTAATGGACGGTTTTGCCAAGAGCTTAAGCATGGCGGACCACGTTTTCTTGACCAACATCTTCAGTTCCGCCCGTGAAAAGTCCGGCGACGTTTCGTCCAAGGACTTAGCGGCTAAGTTGCCAAACGGTGGCGAAATCATCACCACTGACGACATGCAGGCACTGGAAGCTTACCACGACGCCGTGGTCGTTTTCATGGGTGCCGGTGACATTCAGAAATACGAAAAGATTTACGAAGACGATATGAAATAGTGCTTCTAATGATTAAGTACGCGTAACCACTCAAGTTGCGCGTACTTTTTTAAAATAAAAGAAAAGGTTAGTTAAAGTTTGACCTTTACATTTAGCGTCGGAGTTCTGAACGCGCGGAAGGCTTGCCAAATATAAGAAATTCTTATCTAATTCTCAAGTACAAACTGTTTTACCTTCCCTGACTAATCTGATACACTAGGTGTCAAGAAAGTTGAGGTGTCTGATTGTGATGGCTAGTCGAGTGTCTTTGATTGATAAACTAGCGTGAGGGTGGTTACTAACGCCTGGCGGTAGTAACGCTTTTAAAATTTCAGTTAGACCCGCAACTCGGGTTTGTGTTAACTAGTTAAATTTTAGGTGAAAGAGGGATAATCTATGAATAATTTCCAAAATGATCCGCAACCACGGACCATCAATACCCAAATTGGGCTGCGGAGTTTCTTATCCAAAATGTACGGGTTTATGTCGCTCGCCGTTTTGGTTTCCGCCATTACCGCTTACTTATCAATGACGGTGTTTGCCACCGCCATTAACGGCATGTTTGCCAGCCACCCGTTCTGGTTCTTGCTGATCTTCATCGTTTCAATGTTTGTAATGATCGGTGGAATCCAACGCAACGCGACCCGCAATCCCGCGCTGAGTTTTACCTTGCTGATGACGTTTGCGGTCGTCTTTGGGGTTGAAATGTCCGTCACGTTGAGCTTATACACCGGTGCCACGATTGCCGGTGCCTTCGTAGCCGCTACCGCGGTCTTCGGGACGATGGCCGTGATTGGGAACACGACCAAGCGCGACATTTCCAAATTAGGCACGCACTTGTTTGCCGCCTTGATTGGGTTGTTAGTCGCTTCGATCGTTAACATGTTCCTCCAAAGCGCGATGATCAGTTACATCTTTTCTTACATTGGGGTGTTGATCTTCGCCGGGTTGTCGATGTGGGACAGCAACAACATGCGTAAGATGTACCTCCAATACGGTGATCAGGTTTCTTCAACCGGGTTAGCCGTTACCGGGGCCTTACAACTGTACTTGGACTTCGTTAACTTGTTCTTATACTTCGTCCAAATTTTCGCTGGTTCAAGCCGCGACTAATAATTAAAATAACTTTTAAGGATTACGACCACCGCGTCGTAATCCTTTTTTAACGCGGTAAAAACGCCGGATTTTCCGGTTACCGAACTCCCGTTTTAGGGAATAGTTTGGTACAATTAAGTAGGTACTATGGCTAATTCTGCTCAGCTTTACGGGCAACGTTAGCGTAGTTTTAACAGCAGCGAACCAATTTACCAATTAGGACAGAATCTATTAAAACGGGGAGCAAACTAAACATGGCAAAAAAATTATTACTGATCGACGGTAACAGCGTGGCTTTCCGGGCGTTCTTTGCGTTACACAACCAACTGGAACGCTTTACTAACGCGGACGGCTTGCACACTAACGCCATCTACGGGTTCAACACCATGCTGGACCACATGATCAAAGCCGTTGAGCCGACCGACATGCTCGTCGCGTTTGACGCCGGTAAAACGACGTTTCGGACGAAAATGTTCGACGACTACAAGGGCGGTCGGGCCAAGACCCCGGGTGAATTTTCCGAACAAATGCCGTACATTAAGCAATTACTAGACGCGTACGGGATTCAACATTACGAATTAAAAGACTTTGAAGCCGATGACATTATCGGGACCCTGGCCGGTCAGGCGGACGCCGCCGGTTACACGACGACGGTGGTGACCGGGGACCGTGATTTGACCCAACTGACGACGGACCACACGACGGTCGCCGTGACCGTCAAGGGAGTTTCCGAAGTGGAACGCTACACCCCGGAACACGTCCAGGAAAAATTAGGCATCACGCCCAAGCAAATCATTGATATGAAGGGGCTGACTGGTGATACTTCCGATAACTATCCGGGGGTCACCAAGGTCGGTGAAAAGACCGCCTTAAAACTATTAAAGGAATATGGCTCAATTGAAGGGGTCTACGAAAACGTGGACGCCATGAAAAAGAGCAAGATGAAAGAACACCTGATTGAAGACCACGACTTAGCAACCCGCGCGAAGGTTTTAGCAACCATCAAACGCGACGCGCCAATCACGGTCGGCTTGGCTGATTTAGCCTACGCCGGTCCGGACGTGGACAAGCTAGCCGAATTTTACACTGAGATGGACTTTCAGTCGTTTTTGAAAAAGTTACACGTGCAGTCGGACGAACCGGAAAAGCCCATCGAATTTACCGTTTTAACCAGCGCTAACCTGGATGAACTGGCCCAGTTTAGCGACCACGTCGACTTCTACCTCGAAATGCCGACACCGAACTACCACACCTCGGCCTTTGCCGGCTTTGCGATTGGCGCGGACGGCAAGTGGTTCATCAGTCGTGACGTCGAATTACTCATGAAACCGGCCGTTAGCGACCTGTTAAGCAGTACCAGTATCACAAAGGACGTTTTTGACATGAAACGCACGATGGTCGGGCTGAACCGCTTGGGCATTCAACTCGGCACGGTCGACTTTGACCTGCTACTGGTCTCCTACTTGTTGGACACCAACGATAACAGTAACGACCTCGGCAGTTTAGCCGAACAACACGGTTACAGCGATTTGCCGAGTGACGAAGTCGTCTACGGCAAGGGCGTTAAACGTGCGATTCCGGATGACGACCAGGTGTTCTTTAGCCACCTGGCCCGCAAGCTCGCGGCAATTGCGGCTTTAAAGCCGGAGTTGTTGAAAAAGTTAACGGCAAACGAACAGGCACCGCTCTACGACGACATTGAAAAGCCGATGGCAATCGTGCTGGCCCAAATGGAAATGGCCGGCATCACCGTAGACAGCGGCACGTTAAAGGCGATGGGCAGTCAGTTCAAGGAACGTTTAAGCGAAATTGAACAAACGATTTACCAGGAAGCCGGCGAAGAGTTTAACATCAACTCCCCCAAGCAGTTGGGCCACATTTTGTTTGAAGAAATGAAGTTACCGGTCATTAAAAAGACCAAAACCGGCTACTCAACGGCCGTCGACGTGTTGGAAAAGTTGGCGCCGGAAGCCCCAATCGTGGCCAATATTTTGCAATACCGGCAGATTTCAAAGATCAACTCCACCTACGTGGTCGGGTTGCTCGACGCAATCCATTCGTCGGATCAAAAGGTGCACACCCGGTACCTCCAAACGTTGACCCAGACCGGACGACTCTCATCAGTTGACCCGAATTTACAAAACATTCCGGTCCGCTTAGAAGAGGGGCGTAAGATTCGCAAGGCCTTCATTCCGAGTCACGACGGCTGGCAGATTTTCTCGTCCGACTATTCGCAAATTGAACTGCGGGTGCTCGCCCACATTACCGGCGACGCCAACATGCAGGAAGCCTTTAAGGAGGGTGACGACATTCACGCCGCCACCGCGATGCGCATCTTTAACTTAAAGTCACCGGAAGACGTGACCCCGAACATTCGCCGGCAAGCCAAGGCCGTTAACTTCGGGATCGTCTACGGGATCAGTGACTACGGGTTGTCCCAAAACATTGGCATTACCCGTAAACAGGCCAAGAGTTTTATCGACTCGTACTTCCGGGAATACCCGGGCGTGAAGGCCTACATGGAGAACATTGTTAAAACGGCTCACGAACAGGGTTACGTGGAGACCATTTCGCACCGCCGTCGCTACTTGCCGGATATCCACTCGAAGAGCTTTAACCAGCGTTCGTTTGCCGAACGGACCGCGATGAACACCCCAATTCAGGGGAGTGCCGCCGACATCATTAAAATTGCGATGATCAAAATGCAGGACCGTTTGAAGGCGGAGGGGCTCAAGGCCACGATGCTGCTGCAAGTCCACGACGAATTGATCTTTGAAGCACCGAAGGAAGAAATTCCGGTGCTTGAAAAGTTAGTACCGAGCGTGATGGATTCCGCCGTCAAGTTAGACGTGCCGCTGAAAGTGGAAAGTCACTTTGGCGATACGTGGTACGATGCAAAATAGGGGGAATCAACATGCCTGAATTACCAGAAGTTGAAACGGTCCGCCGCGGGTTGAACCGCCTCGTTAAGGGCGCGACGGTCGCCAGCATTGAAGTATTTTGGCCGAAAATTATTAATAACGACGTCGAAAGCTTTGAAGCCCGTCTAAAGGGTCAGACGATTGAAAAAATCGACCGGCGCGGCAAGTACTTGTTATTCCGGTTTACTAACGGCCTCACGATGGTGTCGCACCTGCGGATGGAAGGCAAGTACAACGTGGTGCCGCGCGGCGAGGATCAAACCAAGCACACCCACGTGGTTTTCCATTTGACCGACGACCGCGACTTACTTTATAACGACACCCGTAAGTTTGGCCGGATGACACTAGTTCCGACCGGCGAAGAAAACACGGTCGGCGGGTTGAAAAAGATGGGGCCGGAACCGGTCGCGGATCAGTTGACGCTGGCCTACCTGGAAGACACCTTTGGCAAGTCTAAAAAGATGATCAAACCGCTCCTGCTTGATCAGAGCAAGATTGCCGGGATTGGGAACATTTACGCCGACGAGACCCTCTGGATGAGTAAGATTCACCCGATGCGGCCGGCCAATTCGCTAACCGAAAACGAAATCAGCGCCTTACGACAAAACATCATCGACGAAATGGCGATGGCCATTAAGGGTCACGGGACGACCGTCCACTCGTTTTCGACGGCGTTTGGCGAAGCCGGGCAGTTCCAAAATCACCTGCATGTTTACGGACGTGAAGGTGAACCCTGTGAACGGTGCGGAACGCTTATTGAAAAAATCAAGGTTGCTCAGCGCGGGACCCATTTCTGCCCGCACGAGCAACAACTGTAGGTGACACTTATGACGCAAATTATTGGCTTAACTGGCGGGATCGCCAGCGGCAAGTCCACGGTGGCCGGGATGCTGGCGGAAGCCGGACTTCCAATCGTCGACGCGGACAAGATTGCTTGGCAAGTTGAGGGCCCCCACCAACCGACCACGGCGAAAATCGCGGCCCACTTCGGTCCACAAACGTTACTGGCGGACGGCAGTTTGAACCGGCCGTGGCTGGGCAAACGGGTCTTTGACGACCCCCAAGCCCTAGCCGAACTAACGGCGATCACCAGCTTGCCGATCCAGTACGCCATGCTAAAAGCCATCGTGGCCGCGGGGCAAAGCCACCCGGCCGCGGTGATCCTAGACGTCCCGTTGTTATTTGAAAGCGGCTGGCAACATATTTGTGACCAAGTCGTAGTCGTGACGGCCCCGGAAGCGGTGATCCGCAAACGGTTGATGGCCCGGAACCACTTAAACCAGGCGGACGCGCAGGCCCGGATGGACAGCCAACTGCCGTTAAGCACGAAGGTTCGGCGGGCAGACGTGGTCATCAACAACGGAGAAAACGTTGAACAAACGCGAACGGCCGTGTTAAAATGGCTGAAAATGATTAATTCTTAAACAAAAACTTATCGTTACTAGCAAAATGAGGTGAGAAGTCTATGCAATGTCCACACTGCCATCATAACGGCTCGCGCGTCGTTGACAGCCGACCGACCGATGACGGTCGCGTGATCCGGCGCCGGCGTGAATGTGAAAACTGCGGTTTTCGGTTCACGACCTTTGAACGGGTCGAAGCCACGCCGTTATTAGTGATCAAAAAGAATGGCGCCCGGGAAGAATTTAACCGCGAGAAAATTTTACGCGGGATTATTCGTTCCGCTGAAAAACGGCCCGTTAGCATGGAAACCATGACCGGGGTCGTTGATGACGTTGAAAACAAAGTCCGCTCACTGGGTGAAAATGAAATTTCCAGTCAGGTGATCGGGGAATACGTCATGGAAAAATTGGCGGATATCGATGAAATCTCCTACATCCGTTTTGCCAGCGTTTACCGGCAATTTAAAGATATGCACGTTTTCTTGGATGAACTCCAGGACATGATGGAACGTGACAAGGTCAAACTGGCGAAGCAGTCCAAGACCGGTCACGCCCCGAAACCGAAAAAAGATTAAAGATAAAGAATGGTGCAGGCAATGCAAACGAATAACGAACCACAGTTAACGCCCAAAACGGGATTAGTGGTCCCGACCGCGCCGGCTTTAAGCGCCGCTCAACAGGCCGTATTGGCGGAACTGTATTTACCGCTGATCGGGCCGTTAGCCTACAGCTTGTACGCGGCGTTGCGTTCCTTGCAAAGTCCGGAAAATGAACTGAGTAACCGCCGCAGCCACGCCGAACTTCTCGGAATTTTGGGGACCGACTTGCCGACCGTGTTAGCGGCCCGTAAAAAGTTGGAGGCGACCGGGCTGTTACAAAGTTATTTTCAGGAGGACGAACTGGGCGCCGTGTACGTATACCAGTTACAGGCCCCGCTGGCGGCGTTGCCGTTTTTTGCCGACGACCTGTTAAGTGTGTTACTACTAGACACGGTCGGAGAATTGCGCTACCAGCAGCTCGCCGACGACTTCGCGCCCGTCAGTATTGACCTTTCGAAGGCGCAAAACGTGACCGCTAACGTGCTGGACGTTTTCCACATTGACAGTCAGAAGGTGACCCAGTCCCCGCTGCCCGTCCAGAAGGTGCGCGCCCAGTTAGCGGCCAACGAGCCGGTGGAAGCCACCGGTTCGGCAGTCAGTGACGACGGTTTTGACTGGCAACTGCTTGGTCAGATCTTAAAACAGAATTACGTGGACTTAAAACAGGTCGCGGGTTCGCGCCAACTGATCATCACCGAAAGCCGGGTCTACGGGCTCAACGAAATTGAAATGGCGAAGCTCATTAGTGAAGTGGCGAGTTTAACCACCGGTCAGTTTGATGAAAGCCAGCTGAAACTAGTGATCGCGCGGCGCTATGAACGGCCCAGCGCCCCAGCGGCCAGTGAACCACCGGCTGATGCGACAAAGGCGGCCGCTAACGTGACTGCGACAAAACCGACCGGCAACTTAACGGCGGCCGAACAGCAGCTGGTGAACTACGCGAAGACCGCGACGCCGTACGACTTTTTAGCCGATTTAAAGCAGGAAAAGCACGGCTTCGTCACGGCCGGTGAAAACCGCCTGATCCACGATTTAGTGGGCCGGGGCGTTTTACCGAACCCGGTGATCAACATGCTGGTCTTTTATTTGCTGCAAAACCGGGAACTAGCGGCGCTGAACCGCAATTTGTTGGAGACGGTCGCCAACGACTGGCAACAGCACGCCATTACGACACCGGAAGCAGCCCTGACCTATATCAAGACCCGCCAGCAGCCGAAGCAACCGGCCCGGGCACGCCGGCGCAATAATAACGGCCGCCCGGTCCGCAAAGAGATCGTACCGAAGTGGGCGCAAAAACAGGCGACCGGCAGTGCCAACGCCAAGGCAAACAGCGGGGCGAACCAGTTAACCGAGGCCCAACGCAAGCAGTTGGCGGAGCGGGTCGCCAAGCTCGACACCAATTCCAAGAAGGAGGACTAAAAAATGGAGAATGTTTCAGACACGTTAAAAACGCTGATGAACCGGCGCAATCTGAACCACCGTTACGAAGCCTTGATGGACGCGGTCTATCAAGATACGGACGTTCGTCAATTTTTAGCCGCTCACCAATCGGAATTGTCCAAGGACGCCTTGGAGCGTTCGGCGGCTAAACTCTACGAATTTTGCGAAGAGAAGCGTAAAATTGCCCGGCACGAACCGACCCAGGCACCGGGGTACCAACCCGAACTGGTGATGAGCAATCATCTGATCGACATCGCGTACCAGCCGACGCCGCAACTCCAGGAAGAACAAGCGGCCCGGGAGCTCCAGCAGCGGGTCCGGTCAATCAGCATGCCGAAAAACATCCAGACGGCCGATTTAAAATCGTACGACCAGGACGGCGACCGCGCGGCGGCCTTGATGTCGGCGTTAGACTTTATTGACGCTTACACCCAGGCGCCCAAACGTTTTCACCGCGGGTTGTACTTGTACGGCTCGTTCGGGGTGGGCAAGACCTACCTGTTGGGTGCAATGGCTAACGCGTTAGCCGCCAAGGGCTTTCAAACGACTTTGATCCACTTCCCGAGTTTTGCGGTGGAAATGAAACGCTCCATTAGCAATAACACGTCGGCGGACAAGGTCGACGCCATCAAACGCGCGCCGATTTTAATGATCGACGACATCGGGGCCGACGCGTCGTCAACTTGGATCCGGGACGACGTGCTCGGGGTGATTTTGGAATACCGGATGCAAGAAGAACTGCCGACCTGTTTTTCGTCGAACTTTTCGATGCAGGAATTACAGGACGGTTACTTAACCATCTCGCAAAAGGGTGACGAAGAACCAATCAAGGCCCAACGGATCATGCAACGGGTCCGTTTTCTGGCTACCGAGATCGAAATGGTTGGACGTAACCGGCGACTAAATCCGGAACAATAATTAAAAGTAAACTATGGCGGCGAAACACGGTTTAACGCGTGACGCCGTTTTTAAGTGGCTAAATGCATTAGACGGTTAAAACTAATTCTCATGGTTTTTCACCCAAATGGCGGTTGACTTTTTGGTTAGAAGTGGTTTAATGAAAACAGAAACAAAAGACATGCTCCGTTTACTTGTGATTACAGAGACCGCGGCCTAGTTCTGGAAGCTGCGGACCAAGTTTTGGGAGATACCACTTTTGTGTTAATGCTCAATTGAGCCGGAACGCGTCCGTTATTAGCGCTAATGAGTCGGTCCGTTGAACGGGCCGAAAAATCGGGTGGAACCACGTCAATCACGTCCCTAATACTAGTTAAGTCTGGTATTAGGGACTTTTTTGTCGTCCCGGCGCGGTGTTTTGGTGAGTGGGTAAATTTTTAAGGAGAGTGTCAAATTTATGGCAAGTATTAATGTTAAGTTCCCAGATGGTGCTGAAAAGCAATTTGATGCCGGCGTAACGACGGAAGATATTGCAAAGTCAATTAGTATTTCATTGGCTAAACGGTCAGTTGCAGGTAAGTTCAACGACCAGATCGTCGATTATCGTCAACCTTTAACCACTGACGGATCAATCGAAATTATCGCTGGTGATAGCGAAGACGGCTTGAACGTTTTACGTCAAACCGCTGCGCAGGTGTTAGCGAACGCCATCAAACAACTTTTCCCAAACATTCACTTTGGGAGTGGTGAAGGCAACGCCGATGGTTTCTTCTTTGACACCGATAATCCCGAAGAAGACGGTAAACAGATTAGTAAGGACGACCTTGAAGCCATTAGTTTAAAGATGGCCGAAATCGTTAAGCAAAACTTACCAATCAGCCGCGAAGTGTTATCCAAAGCCGACGCCTTAGCCTTAGTTGGCGACGATCCTTACCAAAAGGACCTCGTTAACGAACGCGCGGCGGCTAACGACGGCCAAGTGGTCGTTTACAAGCAGGGCGACTTCGTGGACTTATCCGACGGGGCCCAACTTGCTTCCACCGGTAAAGTAAAAATCTTCAAGCTCTTGTCCGTTGCCGGCGCCTACTGGCAAGGCAAGTCCAGTAACCCGATGCTCCAACGGATCTACGGGACGGCCTTCTTAAAGCAAAAGGACTTGGATGCCGACTTAAAGCGGCGTCAAGAAGCTCGTGAACGGGATCACCGGGTAATCGGGAACGAACTAGACTTGTTCTTCGTTGACCCGAAAGTCGGGAACGGTTTACCTTACTGGATGCCAAACGGTGCGACGATCCGTCGTCAAATCGAACGTTACATCATTGATAAGGAAGTTGCCAACGGTTACCAACACGTTTACACCCCAGTTTTAGCCAACTTGGACGTTTACAAGCAGTCCGGTCACTGGGACCACTACCGTGAGGATATGTTCCCACCAATGGACATGGGTGACGGCGAACAGTTGGAATTACGGCCAATGAACTGCCCTTCACACATCCAAATTTACAACCACCACATCCGTTCGTACCGGGAATTACCACTCCGGATCGCCGAACTTGGGATGATGCACCGTTACGAAAAATCAGGTGCGTTGACCGGGTTATCACGGGTTCGTGAAATGACCTTGAACGACGGGCACACCTTCGTGGCGTTGGACCAGATCGAGGAAGAATTCAAGAAGATCCTGAGCTTGATGGTTGAAGTTTACGAAGACTTCGATATTTCCGACTACCGGTTCCGGTTAAGCTACCGCGACCCAGCCAACAAGGAAAAGTACTTCGATGACGACGCAATGTGGGAACGGAGCCAAAAGATGTTGAAGTCCGCCATGGATGACATGGGCTTGGATTACTTCGAAGCTGAAGGGGAAGCCGCTTTCTACGGTCCTAAGTTGGACGTGCAAACGAAGACGGCCCTTGGTGGTGAAGAAACGTTATCAACCATCCAATTAGACTTCTTATTACCAGAACGCTTCGACTTGAAGTACGTTGGTGCCGATGGTGAAGAACACCGTCCGGTTATGATTCACCGGGGGTTAGTTTCAACCATGGAACGCTTCGTGGCTTACCTGACTGAAATGTACAAGGGCGCCTTCCCAACCTGGTTGGCACCTAAGCAAGTTACGATCATCCCAGTTAACAACGGTGCCCACGGAGCTTATGCTGAAACGGTTCGGCGTCGCTTAGCCGCTGAAGGTGTCCGGGTCAGCATCGATGACCGCAACGAAAAGATGGGTTACAAGATTCGTGAATCACAAACGAAGAAGGTCCCATACTTGTTAGTTGTCGGTGATCAAGAAGTGGCCAACGGTAGTGTTTCCGTTCGTAAATACGGTGAAGAACGGACTGAATCTGAAGGGGTCGACATGTTTATCGGCGCCATCACGCAGGAAATCAAACACTACAGTCGTGGTGCCAGCAAATAAACGTCAAGATTAATTTGACATCAACTCCGGATGCTGGTATAGTATTGGAGTTGAGAAAAAAAGCAGAAGCACCCGCTTCTCGCCTTGGTAACCAGAGTTATCGGGCAGATGAACGATGAATTGATTCCCATTAACGGGGTTGAGCGGGCGTGTTATGCGCCCGCTCTTTTTGTGAATTTCTCTTAAAATTTTACGGAGGTGAATTACCATAGCTAAAGATTCGATGGTGAATGACGGCATCCGTGCTCGCGAAGTACGTTTGATCGCCAGTGATGGTGAACAATTAGGTGTCAAGTCACGACAAGAAGCAATGAAGATTGCCGAAGACGCTAGCTTAGACCTAGTATTGGTTGCTCCGAAAGCGAAACCACCCGTTGCCAAAGTCATGGATTATGGGAAGTATCGCTTCGAACAACAAAAGAAGGAACGGGAAGCGCGTAAGAAGCAAAAAGTGGTCAGCATTAAAGAAGTCCGCTTGAGCCCAGCGATTGACACTAACGACTTTAACACGAAGCTGAAACACGCCGAAAAGTTTTTGTCGAAGGGTGACAAAGTTCGCGTTTCGATTCGTTTTAAGGGCCGGGCCATTACCCATAAGGATATTGGTCGGCAAGTCTTGAACCGGATGATTGAAGCTACGAAGGAATATTCAACGGTTGAAGCCTATCCTAAGATGGACGGCCGGAGCATGTTCTTAGTACTTGCACCAAAAACTGATAAGTAATTTCTAGGAGGATTATTGATTATGCCAAAACAAAAGACAAACCGCGCCGCTGCAAAGCGTTTTAAGGTAACCGCTAAGGGTAAAATTAAGAGCGCCAACGCTTTCACTAGTCACCGCTTCCATGGTAAGACTAAGAAACAACGTCGCCAATTACGTGGTACTGCAATCATTGAAAAGCCAATGGTTAAGACTTACCACAAGTTATTACAAAAATAATTCACAACGTTTTAGTTAAATCTAGGAGGAAATAAAATGGCTCGAGTTAAAGGTGGAACTGTTACACGTAAGCGTCGCAAACGCATTTTAAAATTAGCTAAAGGTTACCGTGGTGCTAAGCACATCCAATTTAAGGTTGCTAAGGACCAAGTAATGAAGTCATACGAATACGCTTTCCGCGATCGTCGCAAGCGTAAGTCTGACTTCCGTCGTCTCTGGATTGCCCGGATCAACGCGGCAGCCCGGATCAACGACTTAAGCTACAGCAAGATGATGCACGGTTTGAAGTTAGCCAACGTTGACGTTAACCGTAAGATGTTAGCTGACTTAGCTGTTAACGATGCTGATGCTTTCAAGGCATTAGCTGACACGGCTAAAAAGGCCCTTGCTTAATTAAAAAATAATCTAATCCTAGTTTAGGATCAGTGAATGAAGCGGTGCTATCTTGGATAGTGCCACTTTTTTTAGAAATGAATGTTAAATTGAAACGTTCATCAATGGTATCATTGAATAAAATAGCGTATTGGTTGTTAATAAAAATCCGTCATTTTAAATGGCGGATTTTTTAGCGTGTGAAGATTGGGGTATGAATCAATTGCTTGAAATGCGGAATTGTGTTATTGCTTTGTTACTCTAGAGTAACAAAAGAGGTGGCACGTTTTTGAGTGATCTGCAGGAGCAACTCATTAGGATTCAAATTGCGGCGATCCAACATGATTTTCGAACTGGTCATCTTGAACAACGTTTAAAAGCCAAAAGTACGCATTTTTTGCGCGCTCACGGTAAAACGTATGAACTGGTTATAAAGAAATGCGGTTGATAGCCTGGCGAACAGTAGTTATTTTAGAGGGCCTTCTAAACACCACCGTTTAGAAGAAATGGACGTTTATGAATTTATTGTCCCCGTCCATGGACTGGAAATGTATTTAAAATTCAGCCGGGGACGGTACGGCACGTTAGTCGAGTCGGTCCATGAACGCGAAAAAGCCGTTAATTATAGTTGGATCAAGATCAACTTGTAGAAAGGGTGGGAGCCGTGCGCATCGTTAAAAATGTGAAACATCTAAATAAGACCACTCATAAAATGGAGTGCTTTAATGTCATTATTGTCGACGAGTCGGTTAAAATTGCAACGGAAAGTTTTGTTAATCAACATGAATATTGGGTACCGAAAGGGGAGCCAATTGATGACGAGGAGAATTGGTTAGAACCAATTGATTTTCCGGATAAAAACTTAATTGCTGACTACGCGCAGTATCGGAAAAAATATCATTTTTTGACCCCTGATGAGATCAAAAAGCAGCGTCGCGCTTTAAACTTGAATTTGCGTGAAGCAAGTGCCATTGTAGGGATAAGCTATAGTACCCTCTCAGATATTGAGCGGGGATTGCGGTTGCAATCGTTGATTCAGGATAATTTACTCAGATATTTTGGCAGCGCGTTTAGCCTAGCAGCTCTAGTAGATCAACACTATACTTTAATTGAAGAGAAACTCGATAGAAGTCATCTTAATATTGATGGGCTGGTTAAAAAATTAGCGCGCGCTCGTGAGAAAGAAACAGCGCCACGACCGCTCGCTGAATTAAAAACCCGTCATTCATAATTAAAATAATCAGCGAAGGCAACCACGTTATTTAGACGTGGCCGCCTTCGCTGATTTTAATAGTTAGTCAATTACCGCCACGACCGGCGTAACAACACGTTTTGTACGGTAGCGTCCTCGACGTTTCGTTTGTCGTGGGCCAACCAGCGGTAAATCAAAAAAACGTCGATCAGGGCCCAAAGCCCACTAATGATCAAACCGACGGTGAACCCCCCAAAAATAAACAACAGGGCGGTCATGACAACGGCGCTGCGGGATTTATTTAAATAATAGCGGTGGCCACCCAGCAGGCCAAAAAATAGCCAGAGACAGTAGGCGACGACCGGGGACTTAGCCCGGCTGTCGACTTCCTTTTTGACAAATTGCAATTCTTCTTTCGTTAATCGACGCAAAGTCGTCAGTTCCATAATTATAATTCCCCCAAAGTACGCAGCTTTTATCGACGTCAGGATTTGGTCGCTAAACTAATGCAGTTCGTTTAGCGTAGCAAATTATTAAGTGTTTGGATAGATTGGTGAGAATTTTGCTTATAAAAACAAGCGCGGCGGGCGACTTGGGGGCGGCAGTCCTCAGTAAAAATTTATTATATTAATTGAGTGGGGTCCTAATGACGAACAAAAAAGCCCGTTTCGTAAGCAGCTGGGCTACCACGAAGCGGGCGGATAATGCTTGATAAGTTAAACGTCGTAGTTCCCAAATAGGGCGGTCAGGGCGGTAGCGATGACCGTGAAGTACAGGACGACAATCAGGATGGCAATGATGAATTGCACGATTCCGGCGCGGTTCCAAGTCGCTTGGACCGCTTTAAAAGTTTCCACGTCTTGATAGTTCCCCTTTTGCCAAGCCCAACCGTTGCCCTTAAAACCAACAACGAAGACCCAGACAATGTTAAAGACGGGAATTAACGTGAGTAATGGTAGGTACGTTTTATTCCCGATCCCCCAGATAAAACTGAACATGAACGCGCCCCAGTTCCAGCCTTTGACTTCGTCCGGCACGCGTTTCCCGTTTTCTTCCATAAATGATTCCTCCAAAAAAGAACAGCTTTTTACGACGTCAGCATTTGGTCGGGCGAACCTTTGTTAGTATAGCTAATTATCAGCGACTTGAATAGTCAATTAGACGAAATTAAACTAATTGACGGCGGGTGCGTACTAAAAAGGGACCCGGAACAAAATTCCGTGATCCCTTAAAGTGCTTTAAATTTAGGTTGTATGTTTGCGTTCGGGACTGACCCAGGTCCCGCTGCCGTAACCCATGATGGTTTTAATGGCGGGAATCAGCGTTGTCACTAACGCCAAGGCGTTGACCTGCCAGTAGATCAGCATGTAAAGCGGCATAAAAATCAGGTACTTCAACTTGCGACCGCGGTCGTCGACGACTAACGCGGACAACAGTTGAAGCAGGCCGGCGAACATCTCGAAGGTGACGAAGATGAAGGCCATGCAGAACATGTGGTAGACCCGCTCGTAATTGCCAGTGAAAACGAAGGTCACCAGCGAGATCAAAAAGATGATCGTTGAAATAAAGAAGAACAGCGCCCAGATGATACTCAACGTTTGGTCGGTAATGAAGGCCCACTGTTTGAGGTATTTACCGGGATGGCTGACGACCCGCTTAAAGTTGGTCAGTAAGACTTCGGTGCCCCCCTTAGCCCAGCGTTTGCGCTGGTGGTAGAGGGCCTTTAAGTTTTCGGGAACGTTCATGTAAAACAGGATGTCCGGTGAAAAGACGGTCGTCCAGCCGTTTAGCTGGTGGTCCCAGGCGATACTGATGTCTTCGGTCGCGCGGTCTTGCCGGAACAGGCCGACGTCGATCAGGGCGTCGCGGCGGTACATCGTGTTGGCGCCACTGTAGGCGTACATGTTACCGAGGGCGCTGACCTGGCTGCGTTTGATCACGCCGACGATGCTGGAAAATTCAACAGTCTGGGACTTGGCGATGATGGCGCTGCGGTTCTGCACGTCCATGTTGGCCGTAACGGCGGCGGTGTTGGCGTGTTCTTCACCCAAAAAGTAACTCATGTACTTCCAAAGGGCGTCCGGTTCGGGAATTGAATCGGCGTCGTTACTCAAAATAAATTCGCCGCGGGCAAAACCGACCCCCACGTTAAAGGCGTGGGCCTTCCCTTGATTTTTGGTAATGGTAACGACCCGCAAGTTATCGTACTTCGTTTGCAGGCGTTCCAGAATGGCCGGCGTGTCGTCGGTCGAGCCGTCGTCGGTGACGAGCACTTCGTAGTTGGCGTAGTTTAAACTGGTCATTAAGTAGTCGATGGTGTGTTCGATCATGACTTCTTCGTTGTGTGCCGGGATCATGATGGTGATCAGCGGCTGGTCCTTAGCCGCGAGCGGCTTAAACTCCACGTCGTCGGTGTGCCGGTGCCGGTAAAGCAACTGGTAACACAACACGCCGACGAACCAGGCAAACGCGCCCAGGATCGGGTAGGACACCAGTAGTAGTAAGACGAAGTTCCAGACACTTTCGAACGGCTGTAAAACTTGTAAAGTTTCCATAAGCTAGTCCTCGTATAATTTATGAATTTCGTCCGGTTCCAAGTTTTGTTCGGGATCGACGGTGTAGTGTTTGACGTGTTGGCGGAACGTTTGTTGGCCGAAACGGTGACCATAAAAGTCGTTTAACCGCCGTTTGCGAATGTCCAACTCGTCCTGGTCGTACTGGATCTCCTTACTAATGTGTTGTTTGACGCGGTGGTTATTATGAATCGTGGAAATGATGACCACGATGGCAATAATAATGAATGCAATGATGAAGAACCGGTCAAAAAAGTAAAAGAGGGTCTTTCCTTCTTCGTACTTCCAAGCGTGGATCACCCGCTGGTTATTCGCCAGCACGGTCGACGACACCGTCCAGTAGACCGGGATCGCCACGCAGATCCAGCCAATGATGGCGACCAGGGTCTGCCAGATCTTGGTCCACCAGTGGCCCTTGGAGAAGTACTTGTCGGTCACGTACTGCTTCATGACGTCTTTCTTTTCCATGCAAAAACCTCCTATTCTATGGGTCACAATTAAGTAACGTTTCTAGGTACACCGTTAATATAACGCACTGGTCAAAATTTGTGAACGTATTTTCAAGAGGTTTTACTTGCATTACTGGGAAAAATGGGGTAGTTCGTGCGCTCAGCCAACTAGCCGGGTAACGTCGCGCGGGTGAATTTCAGTTGCTAATTTTATAAAAACAAATTAATATATAATGATGACCCAAAAATCGCGGCCTGGTCGCGATTATCCGGCAGTTCTGGCTTTTTGCGCCGGTATTTAAGGTTTTAGTATGATAAAATGGGGCTAGTGGGGTGCGACCTCGAACCAATAATTCAGCAGAAGCGAAGGGGATAACGATGATTAAGCAATTTAAACCAACTTGGATGATACCAGCAATCTACAACGTCACGCCGGCGCAGTTACGCGCGCGGGGCATTAAAGCGGTGTTTGCCGACCTCGACAACACTCTGATTGCTTGGGATAATCCGGACGGTACCCCGGAACTCAAAAAGTGGATGCACGCGCTGCAAGACGCGGGGATCCCGTTAGTCGTGGTTTCCAATAATTCGGAACCCCGGATTGCCAAGGCGTTAGCAACGCTGGAGCTGCCGTTCGTTTCGCGGGCGCTCAAACCGTTACCACTGGGCATTGCGAAGGCGCGGCACAATTTGAACTTGCGGCGCGACGAAGTGGTGATGGTCGGGGACCAGTACATCACGGACATGTGGGCGGCCCACTTGGCGGGCGTGAACAGTATCTTAGTTAAACCGCTGGTGACGACCGACGCGTGGAATACCCGTATCAACCGCTTTTTTGAACGCTTCATTAAGTTACGGTTAGCACACGTTTATCCAGACATGCATTTTCAGGAGGAACTTAAATAGTGAGTGAAACAACTCAGGAAACTTTATATTGTATCGGCTGTGGAGCCGCCATTCAAACTACCGACGCGACCGCCGCGGGTTACACCCCGGCCAGTGCGTTGCGCAAGGCTTTGGAGAGCGACACGCGTGACCTTTATTGTCAGCGCTGCTTCCGGTTACGGCATTACAACGAAATCGTGCCGGTCGCGTTAAGCGACGACGATTTCCGCCACTTGTTAGCGACCATTCGGGAAGCCAACGCGCTCGTGGTGTACGTGGTTGACATCTTTGACTTGAACGGCAGTATTATTCCGGGGCTCCAACGTTTCGTTGGGGACAACCCGGTCCTGCTGGTCGGAAATAAGGAAGACGTTTTGCCACGCCAGCTCCGGCGGACGAAGCTGCGTGAATGGATGAACCAACAGGTGCGCGCCCAGGGCATTAAGCCGGTCGACGTCGCGTTGACCAGTGCCAAAAAGGGTCACGCGATCGACGACTTGCTGGCCCTAATTGAAAAGTACCGTCGCGGCCGCGACGTGTACGTCGTGGGAGTCACCAACGTGGGTAAATCGACCCTGATCAACCGGATCATTGCGAACAATACCGGCTTGAAGGACCTGATCACCACGTCGCGCTTCCCCGGCACGACCTTGGATAAAATTGAAATTCCGCTGGACGACGGTCATAAGATGGTCGACACGCCCGGAATCATCCATCCCGAACAAATGGCTCACGTGTTAAACGGGGACGATTTGAAGCTGGTGTCACCGCAAAAGGAAATTCGACCGAAGGGTTACCAGCTGGGCAACGGTCAAACGTTGTTCTTGGGCGGGGTGGCCCGCTTAGACATTATCGATACCATCAAGCCGGCCGGCACGGTCTACGTGGATAACAACTTGCCGCTGCACCGGACCCGGACGGAAAACGCCGACAACTTTTACACCAAGCACGTGGGGGAATTAATCACGCCGCCAACCGGTGACGCCGTTAAAAACTTCCCACCGTTAGTCCGGCACGAATTTAAGACGACCGCCACGAGCGACGTGGTGTTTGAAGGCTTAGGCTGGGTCACGGTTCCGGCCGATACCCGGGTCGCCGGCTGGGCACCCAAGGGCGTGGACGTGTTAACGCGGCCCGCGATGATCAATAAGAAATAGGAGCTTTATTAATTAATGGAAAATTTACGTGGAAAACAGAAACACTACTTACGGGGCGAAGCCCACAACATGCGGCCGCTGTTTGCCGTGGGTAAAAATGGGTTAAGTCAAGAATGGTTGGCTCAACTGGTCGGTGCGTTGGATAAACGCGAACTGATCAAAGTCAACATTTTACAAAACGCCGACGTGACGACCGCCGAAGTAAAGGCGGCCATCGAAGAAAACACGTCGATCACGGTCGTGCAAACGATCGGGCGGGTCTTAGTGTTATACATGCCGGCTAGTCACGAAGACGACCAGCACTATTCATTAGAAGTCGATAAGTTGTAGGGAGGAATCACGGGTGCACACGGTTAATCAAACAGCGACAAAGGTGCTGACGGAAACGGTGACGGCTTTACCGCACCGGCGCGTTGGCCTTTTAGGTGGCACGTTTAACCCACCGCATTTGGGTCATTTGATTATGGCACAGCAGGTTGGCGACCAGTTAGGTTTGGACGAGGTCCGCTTTATGCCGGACGCTCAGCCGCCGCACGTGGATGAAAAAAAGACCATCCCGGCGGTCGACCGGGTCAACATGGTGCAAGCGGCGATTGCCGATAACCCGCTGTTTCGCCTCGAAACGGCCGAGATCAAACGGGGCGGCAAAAGTTACTCCTACGACACCATTAAGGCCTTAAAGGCCCAACACCCCGATACCCAGTACTACTTCATTATCGGGGGCGACATGGTCGACTACTTGCATACGTGGTACCGGATCAACGACTTAGTTAAGTTGGTGACCTTTGTCGGCATTAAGCGGACAGGTTACCCGACGACCAGTCAGTACCCGGTGATCTGGGTCGACGCGCCGCTGATCGATATCAGTTCCACGCAGATCCGTAAAAAAATCAGCCACGGTCACACGGTCCGCTACTTGGTACCGGACGCGGTGGCCGCTTATATTGAGGAGCATCATCTTTATGAGCAAAGTAATTGAGTACCAGGAACACCTCGTGCCGTACACCCACGAAGCCTTAATGGCCAAAGTGGCGGCCCAGTTGACCGATAAGCGTTACCAGCACTGTTTGCGGGTGGAAACGACCGCCCGTAAACTCGCCAAGGCGAACGGTGTCGACGTGGAATTAGCCGGCATTGCCGGGCTGTTACACGACTACGCCAAGCAGCGGCCCGCGGAGACCTTTATCGACCTGATCAAATCCCACCGGATGGACCCGAACCTGGTCTCCTACGGCAACGGGGTTTGGCACGGGTACGTCGGGGCCGAACTGCTTAAAACCGAGCTTAACATTTACAACGAAGCCATTTTAAACGCGGTCCGCTTACACACCGTGGGCGCGCCGTATATGACCAAGCTCGAACAGATCGTTTTCATGGCCGACTTCATTGAACCGGCCCGCGATTTTCCGGGCGTGGACGACGCCCGCAAGTTAACCAAGCAGTCTTTGGCGGACGGGGTGCGTTACCAGATCCAGCACACCTTGGACTACCTCGTGCAAAAGGGCGCCCCGGTCTACCCACAGACGTTGGCAACTTATAACGCGTGGGTCGGGCAGGTGCCGGCACTTTATCATAAATAAATTATTTAAGGGAGCATTACATGGAAAGCAAAGAACTTTTACAATTAACCGTTGAGGCCGCTGACGACAAACGCGGTGAAGACATCGTCGCGTTGGACGTCGCCCAAGTCAGCTTGATGGCCGACTACTTTATGTTGGTTTCAGCCGACTCCAAACGCCAAGTTCAGGCGATTGCCGACAACGTGGTTGAATTTATCCGCAAGGCCGGTTCCGACGTTAAGAGCGTTGAAGGACGGACGGCCGGTGAATGGATCTTGATCGACTGTGGCGACGTGATCGTGCACGTCTTCCAAAAAGACGCCCGGGCCCACTACAACTTAGAAAAGCTGTGGTCCGACGCGCCGTTAGTTGACGTCCAAAAGTGGGTCAACGCCTAGTGATCTACCAAACGTTTGCCGAACTTTACGACGAACTTTTTGATCCAGCCATGTACGCACAGTGGCTGGATTTTGTGCGTCGTGAAATTCCAACTCAAGCGGGTCAGTTATTGGAACTGGCGTGTGGGACCGGTCGTCTCGGCGTTTTACTGGCGCAGGACGGGTACCACGTGACCGGCTTAGACTTGTCGGATAACATGCTGGCCCTAGCGGAGGAACACGCTGAGCAAGCGGCGGTCACGTTGCCGCTGCTGCAAGGCGACATGCTCGATCTATCCGAAATCGGGACCTTTGACGCGGTGACCTGTTTTGCCGACTCGTTTTGCTACTTGCCGGACTTAACCACCGTGCAAAAGGCGTTTACCCAGGTCGCCCAACACCTGACGCCGGACGGCACCTTCCTGTTTGACGTGATCACCCCGCACCAAACCGACGACGTTTACCCGGGGTACATGTACAACTACCGTGACGAAGACCGGGCCTTTTTATGGACCAGTTACGCCGGGGAAGTCGGGCACAGTGCCGAACACGATTTAACGTTTTTTATTTATAACGAAGATAAGGACGCCTTTGACGAAGTCAGTGAGTTACACCACGAACGGACTTACGACTTGGCCGACTACCAGCAAGCGCTGGCCGCCGCTGGTTTTAAGCACGTGCGGGTCACGGCCGACTTTGGGCAAACGGCGCCGGACGCGCAAACGACGCGCTGGTTCTTTACGTGTCAAAAATAATTGAGTAGGGGGTGTCCGCGATGCACGCCGTGGGACTGATAACTGAATACAACCCGCTGCATAACGGTCACCGCTACCACCTAGAAACGGCTAAGCGCCTGACTGACGCCGACTGCACGGTGGTCGTCATGAGCGGCAACTGGCTGCAACGCGGCGAACCCGCTATTTTGGATAAGTGGACCCGCGCCAAACTGGCCTTGCAAGCCGGGGCCGACCTGGTCGTGGAACTGCCCGTCTTTTACGCGACCCAACCGGCCCACCTGTTTGCCCGCGGGGGCGTGGAACTTTTGAGCGCGCTGGGCGTGGCGCAGCTGGTCTTCGGGGCCGAGCACCCCGAATTGGACTTTGGCCGCTTAGCGACGGCTTTAGCGGGGGCTAGCGGGGACTTCAGCCACTACAACGCCACTTACGCGACCCAGTTCAACGCCGCGCTCAAAGCGGCGACCGGGGTCACGCTGACCCACGCCAACGACATGCTCGGTTTTTGTTACTACGTGGCCAACCACCACTTGGCGCACCCGATGCAGCTATTGCCGATCAAACGTCAACGGGTCGCTCACGGTGAAGAGAAAATTGCCGACAGTCACTTTGCCAGCGGGACCGCCGTGCGGGCCGCCGCCTTTAAACGGGACTGGGTGGCCATTGAACCGGTCGTGCCGGCGTCCACGCTGATCCAGTTGCAAACCCAACGCTTGCAATGCTGGGACGATTTTTGGCCGTTCTTACAGTACCAGCTGTTAACGGTCAACGTCGCGCAGAGCGGCCAGTACGACCAGATGGCGGAGGGACTGGAATACCGGATGCGAGAAAAGGCGCAGACCGCGACCAGCTTTACTGACTTTTTGCACCAGGTCAAATCCAAACGGTACACGTACACCCGCTTGCAACGGGTCGCGACCGCCGCGCTGCTTCAGCTGACCCAGCGGGAGGTCCAAACCGCCCAAGCGCATAACTACGTGCGTTTGTTAGGATTTAACGCGACCGGGCAAGCCTACTTGCACCAGGTCAAAAAGGATTTACCGGTGCCGCTGTACACGAAGATCAATAAGGACTTGCGTTTACACGGGCTCAACTTAGATTACCGGGCCGGCCGGGTCTACCAGCTGGTCAACGGGGCTTCGCAGGACTTGTACCGCCAACCGTGGCGACTTTAAAGCGGCATGGTTGACCCGCGGGCGCTTTCTTGATAGAGTAGTGAACGTTGGCGGGCATTTTAAGCTGTCAAGGAAAAAACATTGACAAAGGATTTTCACACAGGTATAATTTATCACGTTGCATTAGGAGGTTTTTAAATGAAATGGTCACTTTCACAGCTGAAAAGCACCCGTGAAGCACCACTTCAGTTTGATGAAGCGTTGGACTTAAAACATCCCCTGATGATGCGTTATCCGGAAATTATCGACGTGCAGCCCGTTCACGTGAAGGGGCTCGTCACTTCTGATAAGGATAGCGTTTTGATCTCGGCGACCGTGGAAGCAACCTTAACGTTGCCGTCCAGCCGGTCGCTGACGCCGGTGGCAGTTCCGCTGGCCTTTCAAATGACGGAATATTACGTGCCCGAAGGAACCGACTTAAGCCGGTTTGATGAGGAGCAGGATACGGTGATTATTTTACCGGAAGACGATATTCTCGATTTTGACGTCGCTGTAGAGGATAACATTTTAATTCACATCCCCATGCAGATTCTTTCTGAAGCTGAGTTAAACGGCGAGCCCTTGCCAACTGGTAAAGGGTGGGAAGTCTTAAGTGAAGACGACCTTGCCAACCAAGCTGCAGAACTTAAAACTGTTGATCCGCGTTTGGCGAAACTAAAAGACCTGTTCCCTGATCAGGAAGACAAGGATTAGTTCGCCGAGCGTATCAAAACTCACATTATTGTGAATACACTTTGAAGGAGGTGTAGGTTGATGGCTGTACCAGCAAGAAGAACATCCAAGATGCGTAAACGCAACCGTCGTGGTCATATTAAATTGGCTACTCCTAATTTGGCACCATGCCCAAATTGTGGTGAATTACGTGTATCTCACCGTGTTTGCCCAAGTTGTGGTTTCTACAACGGCAAGCAAGTCGTTAAAGTAAACAACTAATTTCGATTAGTTGATGAAAAGCGGCATTGCGGCCATGGCGCATGTTGCCTTTCTTTACCAAACAACGATCTTTAAAAACTCGCTTCGGCGAGTTTTTTTGTGCCGTTAATTATCAATCTTTTTATATACAAGCGGCTTAGAACTTACTATAATAAGGTTGTTATGTAAAAATTGGTGAAATTGACCAAGGGGAAGGTCGGGGAATAAAATGAAAAAAATTAATCGCTTAATGACGAGTTTATTAGCGGGCGTCACGCTAGCCAGTGCGGCTGGTTTCGTGGGTGGCTCCGCCGTTACCGCCCAGGCGGCAACTAAGCAAACGATTACACGGGACGTGACCGTTAAAACGTTAAAGGGGCTGTCCAAGAGCAGCGTCGTCTTTAAAAACGTGACCGCCCAAGTTGGCGGCGCCAGCGTTGACGTGCAGGTGCCAAAAATTAAGGGTTACGTGGCCAACAACGGGACGTACTCGTTTAAGGCGGTCAAGAAAAACGGCAAGGCGACGATCGTACCAGTCGACCAGCCGAGTTACTTTGATTTGCACTACTACAAGGTGGTCAGTGCCGCCAGTCAGAAGTCGAGCAAGGCCGTGAAAAGAACCGCCCACGTTTTGATCTACCGCAACGGGCTGTTTGCTAAGACGTTGAAGGTCAAGGCGGTTCCAGGGACGACCTTTACCATTAAAACGCCTAAGTTGGCCGGCTACAAGGCTAACATGAAGCGCATCCGGTTAGGGATGAACGCCAAGAACGCCCAGTACGCCGTCAACAACGTAACGTTGCCAACTTACACCAAGGTGAAGTACGGCTACCAAGTCAGCCAACTAAGCGCCAGCAAAACCGCTAAAACGCTTAAGGTGACCGGCAAGGTGGTTACGACGAAGCATGCGGCTAAACACGCCGCTAAGTACGTGATTTTGACCGACTATAAGGGCAAGAGCCACGCTAAGTTAACTAAGAACGGTAACTTTACTAAGACGCTGAAGAACTGCAAGGCGGCCAAGAAGGTTTCTGCCGTGGCTGCTTACCGGACGAAGCACGTTAAGAATGGTAAAACGACTTACACGTACCACGCGCTGTCCGCTAAGAAGAGTGCAGTGGTTAAAGCAGCTAAATAGATTCACTCTCAACGACTCAGAAATGGGTCGTTTTTAATTTGAAGCAAGCTTTCCTTATCAACCTTTCCACCGGTCACTTGGCCGCAACTAGCCTTAAGCTAAAAGTAGTGTTCAAAAAACTATTTTTATGGAGGAATTTAACAAATGAGTGCAACACCAAAGATTGTTTTAGGCACCTGGGCGTGGGGCGATACCGATAACTACTTCGGTAACCACTACGACGAAGCCCATTTTCAAGCCGTTTACGATGAAGCCATCAAGGACGGACTGAACTTTTTTGACACCGCCTACGCATACAGCAAGGGGAACGCTGAAAAAATTCTGGGAAATTTAACTAGCAAGATGCCGCGCCAGGACGTTTTGATTTCCACCAAGTTTACGCCCCGAATGGCCGACGACGGGGAAGACCCGGTCAGCGACATGTTTAAGGGGAGTACGGAACGGCTCAAAACCGACTACTTCGACTACTACTGGATCCACCACGATGACGACGTGGAAAAGTGGACGCCCAAGTTAATCCCACTCCTGCAAGCGGGGAAGGTTAAGCACGTCGGCGTTTCTAACCACACCTTGCCCGAAATCAAACGGGTCCAAGCAATTCTGGGGGCGGCCGGCTTTAAACTAAGTGGCGTGCAAAACCACTTTAGTTTACTGGACCGGACTTCGGAACGTGAAGGGATTCTGGATTACTGTAAGCAAAACGGCCTGACGTTCTTCGCCTACATGGTGCTGGAACAGGGCGCGCTGACTGGGAAGTACGACGTCAAGCACCCCTTCCCAGCCACCAGTTCGCGGGCGCAGGTCTATAACCAGCAGTTACCACAACTGACGACTTTAGTGCAAACGTTAACGACCGTTGGGGCTAACCACGACCTCAGTGCCGCGCAAACCGCGATGGCCTGGGCCGTTGCTAAGGGGGCGCTGCCAATTATCGGCGTCACCAAGGTCGCGCAGGTTGACCAAGCCGCCCAAGTCGCCGCCGCCCACTTGTCCGCGGACGAAGTGGCGCAACTCGACGCGGTCGGTGGCAGCACCAAGGCCAACACGGTCGGCTTCTGGGAACCGGATTTTAAAAAATAATTAAGTGCGTATTAACTGACTAATATTATCAGGGTAGTCGATAATATTAGTCATTTTTTTAAAACAGTGAAAATTAGTTTCTTCAAAAAATGTAAAAAATGAAATTAATTTTATGTTTTACGGCAATTTGCTTTAATAAACCGCTTTTTTTTGGTACGATAGTTGCGTAATAAAATTTGGGAGGCTATTAACTAATGAGTAACGAAAAACCACAAATTGGTGTTATTGGGATGGCCGTCATGGGTAAAAACCTGGCGTTAAACATCGAAAGTCGCGGCTACAAGGTCGCCATCTTTAACCGGACTGGTTCTAAGACGGAAAAGGTCGTAAAAGACCACGCCGACAAGCAATTAGTCCCAAGTTACAAGATCGAAGACTTCGTGGCTTCACTGGAAACACCCCGGCGGATCATCATGATGGTCAAGGCTGGCAAACCAACCGACGCCGTTATTGACGAATTATTGCCATTATTAGATAAAGGTGACGTTTTAATCGATGGTGGGAACACCAACTTTAACGACACGATGGCCCGCAACGCCCGTTTGGACAAGTCTGGGATCAACTTTATCGGTATGGGAGTTTCCGGTGGTGAACTGGGTGCCTTACAAGGACCTTCCTTGATGCCTGGTGGTCAAAAGGAAGCTTACGACTTAGTTGCCCCAATCTTGGAAAAGATCGCGGCTAAGGCGCCCCAAGACGGCGCACCGTGTGTCACTTACATCGGCCCCAACGGTGCGGGTCACTACGTTAAGATGGTCCACAACGGGATCGAATACGGTGATGAAGAGCTGATCGACGAAAGTTACAACGTGATGCGTAACGTTGCTGGTTTATCCGTGGACGAAATGTCCGACGTCTTTACCGACTGGAACAAGGGTGAATTAAGCAGTTACTTAGTTGAAATCACCGCCGACATTTTATCCCGTAAGGATGATTTAGGCGCCGACAAGACTAAGCCGATCGTGGATATGATCTTAGACCGTGGGAACAACAAGGGGACTGGTAAGTGGAGTTCCGAAGATGCGTTGAACATCCAAGTGCCACAATCCGTAATCACCGAAGCCGTTTACGCGCGTTACATTTCCATGATGAAGAACGAACGGGTCGCCGCTTCCAAGAAGTTGCAAGGTCCAAAGGCCGACGTTAAGTTGCCAGCCAAGGAAGAATTGGTTGAAAAGATTCGCCAAGCCCTCTACTTCAGCAAGATCATGAGTTACGCCCAAGGCTTCGAACAACTCCGGTTTGCTTCCAAGCACTACGACTGGGACTTGAAGTTCGGTGAATTAGCACAGATCTGGCGTGCCGGGTGCATTATCCGGGCCCAATTCTTACAAAACATCACCGACGCCTTCGACAAGAAGCCTGATTTGGACAACTTGTTGATGGACGACTACTTTGCCGACATCGCGGCGAAGTACCAACAATCCACCCGTGACGTTTTGAGCTTGGCTATCCAAGCCGGCGTACCAATGCCAGCCTTTAGCGCTGCCATTTCGTACTACGATTCATACCGGGCCGAAGTTTTACCCGCCAACTTACTTCAAGCACAACGGGACTACTTTGGTGCCCACACCTACGAACGGACCGACCGTGACGGTAACTTCCACTACACTTGGTACGAAGAACAATAAACAGACACTAACGTTGATGAAAAAGTCGCCGCTTTGCGGGGGCTTTTTTTGTGGGGCATTTTTGTACAGAACGTACGTTCGTGATAAAATAGAACTAACGAGTTAATCAAGGACGGGGGTGCCCTATGCGACAAGAATCACTTTTTAACCCGGAGCACGCGGCCAGCAGTCCGTTGGCGTACCGGGTGCGGCCAACGACTTTGGACGGCTTTAAGGGCCAGGACCACTTACTGGGACCGGGCAAACTTTTGCGACAGTTGATCGCCGAAGACCAGTTGCCGTCACTCATTTTCTGGGGGCCGCCGGGTGTGGGTAAAACCACGTTAGCCGAAATTATTGCTCAGCAGACCGACGCGCACTTCATTACCTTTAGTGCCGTCACCAGTGGAATTAAGGAGATCCGTAAAATTATGGACGAGGCCGAAGCCAACCGCGACTTCGGCGACAAGACCATCGTGTTCATCGACGAAATTCACCGTTTTAACAAGGCCCAGCAGGACGCCTTTTTACCGTACGTCGAACGCGGCAGCATTACGTTGATCGGGGCGACCACCGAGAACCCGTCGTTTGAGATCAACGCCGCGTTACTGTCCCGGTGTAAAGTGTTGGTGTTAAAAGAATTATCGACGACCGCCCTGGTAGAAATCTTAACCGCCGCGTTAGCTAATCCGCACGGTTTTCCCGACTTAAAGGTCACGTTGCAGCCGGATACGCTGCAACTGATCGCCGAGTTTGCCAACGGGGACGGTCGGATGGCGCTGAACACCTTGGAGATGGCGGTCTTAAACGGGGAACGCGACGGCAACCACGTCACGGTCACGGCGACCGGGTTGTCGCAACTGATCAATACCAAGTCGCTGCGCTACGACAAGAACGGGGAAGAGCACTACAACGTTATTTCCGCGCTGCACAAGTCGATGCGCAACAGCGACGTCGACGCCGCCATTTACTGGTTAACGCGGATGCTGGCCGGCGGGGAGGACCCGCTCTACATTGCGCGCCGGTTGATCCGGTTTGCCAGTGAGGACGTCGGGTTAGCCGACCGGCAGGCGCTACCGCTGACGGTGGCGGCTTATCAGGCTTGCCAACTGATCGGGATGCCGGAGTGTAACGTGAACTTGACGGAAGCCGTCACCTACTTGGCGCTCGCACCGAAGTCCAACGCGCTGTACGCGGCGTTATCCAAGGCCCAGGCCGACGTGAAGGCGACCGGCAACTTACCGGTCCCGTTGCAGATCCGCAACGCGCCGACCAAGCTGATGAAGGACCTCGGTTACGGGGACCATTACCAGTACGCCCACGACACCGCCGATAAATTAACTGATATGCAGACGATGCCGCCGGAGCTAGCCGGGCATACTTACTACCAGCCGACCGACCAGGGTCAGGAGCAGGCTTGGCAGCGGCGCTTGGCCGCCATTAAGCGCTGGCACGCGGAACACCCGCGCCCCAACGGTGGGTTGTAGCTTGGTTCAAATAAATTGAAATTTAAGGTTTTCCTTGTAAAATTAAATTTATATTAGGGATTGCCTAAATTTCTAGTGTATGAAATTTAGCTTATTCATGTTAAAATAACATGTTGTATAATATGACTACCAGTAACCGGG
>NZ_QWZQ01000035.1 GCF_003885105.1 Lactiplantibacillus garii | reverse complement strand
GTTTATGGTTACGGACTCGAAGTCCAAGGGGCTATGTGTGATCTTTAGCTCCACATATTCCACTGTAATTCAAAAAGCTCTGTAAAACCGTTTTGGTTTTACAGAGCTAATCTTAGTATGTTTTTGCTCTTTTACTTAAATTAATTACCAAACCGCTTAAAAATACTTATTTAATCCTTACAGCGTGTTATACTAATAGTAACAAAAGGGGGGAGGAATTTAGATGGATCAAGTGACGCGTCAACGGCAGTTATTAACCCACCTAGACCAGGTTCGACAAATGAGCGTTGCGGACGTGATGGTGTTCTTGGCGGTTTCCCGGGACACCGCCCGCCGCGATATTGTGGCGGTAACGGAGCGGGGATTAGCTCAGCGTATTCACGGTGGACTACAAGTACTGAATTTTGGAAGTGCGATTCCGAGTTACCAGGACCGGTTACAACAGTTTGATACGGTTAAAACGGCGCTAGCCAAGCGGGCCCTACCACTAATTGAACCGGAACAATACGTCTTCATTGACGTTTCGACGACCCTGTTAAAACTGACCCAGCTCGTAACGCAACGTTGCACCGTGTACACCCATTCATTGGATAACGCCATTAGTTTAGCGACGAACGCCGCGGTTGATTTACACCTATTAGGTGGTGAGCTTAACCAAAACAACCGCTTTTTCATGGGCCCGGCGGCGTTGGCCGAATTAAAAACGGTGTATTTTGATCAGGTGTTGATTGGAGCGGCGACCGTCAACGCCAACGGGGTGTTTTACAGTGATGCGACCGACGCGACCGTTAAACGCCAGGCACTCAATCAAACGGCCCGCGGAGTGCTGGTTTGTGAACACCGTAAGTTTGGTAATTCCGCTCGTTTTTGTGGCGGTCGCTTGGATCAACTACAACTAGTATTGACTGACGAACCCTTAACTTTAACGGAACGGGCGTGGTTTCCGCCGACAACGCGGTTTATTAACTTAGAGGAGGCAAATTATGAGCGACGTTAAATTAATTATCAGTGATATTGACGGGACCCCAGTAGACAGTCGGGGTGAACTGTTACCGACTACCATTAGCGGGATTCGGACCGCGGTACAGCGGGGGACTAACGTGGTGCTCGCTTCGGCCCGGCCGCCGCGAGGAATGTTTCAGCTAGCGCAACAACTCGGCATTGATTCCACGATGATTGCTTATAACGGAGCCCTCACGGCTAAAACCAACGCGGCTAATGAATTGCAGGTTTTTGAACAGCGGCCGATTCCACAAACGTTAGCGCAAGCCGTCAACCGGTTAGTCATGACGCACTGGCCGGACGCGTCAATTAACGTTTACGCTAATAACGACTGGTTTGTAGCCCAAAACGGTTCCTGGGAGCAACAGGAAGCGGCGGGAATTGGTTTTCCGCCACATGTCACCGATTTAACGGCCTGGCTTGAGGCGGCTAGTGAACCGGTCCATAAAATCCTGATCATGGCGGAACCAGCAATCATCAGGGCAATTGAAAAAGCGTTAACGGCCTCGACCTTTGCCGGGCTATCCGCTTATCGTTCGAAAGACACCTACCTGGAAATTGTGGCGGCGGGAGTAACCAAAGCCGCCGCGTTAAGGACGTTGCTTAAAGACGATGGGTTAACTCCGGATCAGGTGATTGCGTTTGGCGATAACTTTAACGACGTGGCAATGTTGCAAATGGCCGGCATTGGCGTGGCCATGGGAAACGCGCCCGCACAGGTCAAGGCGGCCGCCGACCTAGTGACGACCGATAACGATCAGCCGGGCATTCAACGGGTCCTGGCCCGGTATTTTAAGTAAAGTGGTCAGACGTCAAAACAGAGGCTGTGGCAAAAGTCACAGCCTCTGTTTTATCTCCGAATAATTATTGTCGAAACGTGCGCCAAAAGTCAGCGGGCTCCGCTTAACCACGTATGTCAAATAATCCAAGCCCAGGATTATTCGCCATACGCCGTTAATGCTCACCCGCTAACCGACTTTTGGCACACTCTGTTTTTTGGTACGGTCAACTATTTTGCGGTAAATTCGGTTAGAATTCGTTGGGCGGCCTGACCATTGAAGTTGTTGGTTTGCAACCGGTCAAAAACGGCCTTCATGATGTGAGTCAGTTGGTCATCACTTAACCCCTGTGCCGATAACGTGTTCAGCATGACTTGTAGTAAGTCTAAGGGGAGCACCGGCCGCATATTGGGATGACTGGTAAAGTATTCGTGCACGGCCTGGTCGTGTAGTTGCCAGTAAACCGGATTTTGAACGTCGTCAAAGATGGCCTTCAACTGCTCGAGAGCCGGTGATAACGGGATGTTTTTGGCAATTATGGCCGTTAACACGCCGTCGCGGGCGGGAATGTGCACGTCAGCGTTATAATCTTTAATCAGTAAAAAGTGCGTTTTGAACGGTGGCCGTAACGTAAAGGTCATCGTTAATGCGATTTGACTATCGGTTTCTGCCATCGCAAGAACTTCCTTCCAAAGTAATTAGTGACGCTTAGTAAAGCGGACGACCGCTTCACAGCGCGCCGTTTGTGGGAACATATCAATGGATTGAATGTAATCCACTTGGTAACCGCGGGTCAGTTCCCGCAGATCCTGAGCCAACGTGGACGGGTTGCACGAGATGTAAACGAGTTTTTCGGGCGCACTTTGTAAAATGGCGTCGATCAAAACGTTGTCCAGGCCAGTACGGGGCGGGTCCACGATGATCGCGTCCGGTGCAAACCCGGTGGCTAACCACTGGGGTAATAGTACTTCGGCTTCACCAACTTCGTAACGGGCGTTGGTGATACCGTTTAGCTTGGCATTGTCGTTGGCGTCCACGACCGCGGCCGGAATCGTGTCCATCCCGCGGACTTCCTTGGCCACGTCGGCGAGTGATAGCCCAATCGTCCCCACCCCGGAATAGGCGTCAACCAGCGTTTCGTTGGGCGCTAGGTTCAGTGCTTCACGGGCTAAACGGTACAGCTTTTGCGTTTGCTCCGGGTTTAGTTGGAAAAAGGCCCGGGCGGACAGGTCAAAGGCAAGACCGTCGAGTTCTTCGGTAATGGTCCGTTTGCCAGCTAACAGGGTGGTTTGATCACCCCAGATCAACGAAGTTTTACCCGCGTTAACGTTTTGCATCACGGAAACCACCATTGGTAACTTGGCGGCGATTTTCATCAGTAACTGGTGTTTCTTAGGCAACTTGGGTGTGTTAGTGATGAAGACTAGCTGAACTTCACCAGTGGCCGCAGCGGCCCGGACAACCACCGTTTTAACGATCCCGGAGTTGTGTTCTTCATCGTAAATGGGAACCTGGAGCTCTTCCAACCAAGCGACCACTTGGCGCATGACTTCCATGGTCACCGGCATTTGGACGGAGCAAGTCGGCAGGTCGACCAAGTCGTGGCTATTTTCTTTATATAACCCGGCGGCAACGTGACCGTCGATCATCCGAACTTGGAACTGAGCCTTATTACGGTACTCGTAAGGGTCGGCCATACCAATGGTTGGACGGACTTCGTAATTGCGGTAACCCGCCGGACGGTACTTTTCAAGGGCCTGGCGAATTAGATCCTGTTTGAACTTTAATTGGGCCGGGTAATCCAAGTGTTCCAGCTCAAACCCACCGACTTCACCGGTGTATTCGTCGCGGGGATCCACGCGGTCGGGGCTCGGTTTACGTAACGTTCGTAAGCGGGCTTCCAAGTAACGGGGGTGAACGGCGGTGACTTCGGCCACGACCACTTCGCCGGGGAGGGCCCCCTTAACAAAGGTAATAACGTGCTTATAGTAGCCGATCCCTTCGCCGTTGATGCCGAGCCGCTTGATGGTCAGGGGAAAGCGTTGACCAATCTGAACGTCAGCCTGAACCCTTTCCGTTGGGTGGGTACCACGACGGTCACGGTTCGACCGGTGTTGATTAGAATAATGATTATTGGATTTCATAGGTATTTCTTAACCTCGTTTTCTGTGAGAACTGCCTTCAGAACATTATAGCATGGCGGTGGGCAGTTACTAAAGTTAGGCGCAGGGTAAAAGGGTGAGCGTCGTAGTTGAAAACGGTTTAACCAATTAGTTATAATGATTCTAAACTAGAACAAAAGTGAGGAGGCCTTTTGAGTGACAGCTTTAATGACACTAGAACAAGTTAATTACCGGGTCGGGGATAAACAAATTTTACACGACGTGAACTGGGAAATACCAGCGGGGGCGCACGTGACTTTGACCGGGCCGTCCGGTAGTGGTAAGAGTACGTTGTTGCGAATTATCGCGTCAATGATTTCCAAAACAAGTGGCGAATTGTTCTTTGATGGTCGCCCGATTGAGGATTACGACCCAATTGCGTACCGCCGGCAGGTTTCGTACTGTTTTCAGCAGCCGACCCTGTTCGGGGCAACCGTGGAAGATAACGTGGCCTTTCCTTATCAAATCCGTAAATTGCCGGTTGATTCCGCGCACGTTTTGGAAGCTTTGACTTACGTTGGGCTGACGGAACAAACGCTGCACCAAAAAGTCACCGATTTGTCTGGTGGGGAGCGGCAACGGGTCGCACTGATTCGCAATATTTTATTTTTACCGAAAGTCCTCCTGTTGGACGAAGTAACGGCCGGCTTGGATGAGGGGAACAAAACCATTATCCACGACTGGTTACGGCATTTGAACCAGGACCGGGGAGTGACAACGATCATGATTACCCACGATACGCAGGAGATTGCCGCAGCCAGCCAGTTAATGCGGGTCGTTAATGGTCGTTTGGAGGTGGGAAAATGAATTTAGCCGTTAATAATACGTCGCTATTTCTAGCTGCCATGCTGGTGTTGGTTGCGCTGGGAATTAGCTTGTGGCAAAAATTGGGATTAGACAAGGACATCGTGGTGGGCGTTGTCCGCGCCGTGGTCCAACTGTTTATCGTGGGGTACTTGTTAAAGTATATTTTTCGGGTCAATAACTTGTGGCTGACACTTGCCATGATGGGCTTTATCATTTTTAACGCGGCTTGGAACGCTAAAAAGCGGGGCGCGGGCATCGACCACGCCCTGCCCATCTCACTACTGGCAATCCTAGCTAGTACCGGGGTAACGCTGGGCGTGCTCGTGTTGTCGGGTGCCATCAAGTTTATCCCGTCACAGATGATTCCAATTTCCGGGATGATTGCGTCAAACTCGATGGTGGCGATTGGGTTAGCGTTTCGTAGTCTTAATAGTCAGTTTCACGATCAGCGGCAGGGTGTTTTGGAACGACTCGCACTGGGGGCCAACTTGCTTGACGCGTCGATCGCCATTGTCCGTGAAGCAATCCGGACCGGAATGGCCCCGACCATTGATTCTGCCAAAACGGTGGGACTAGTTAGTTTGCCGGGGATGATGTCGGGATTGATTTTTGCCGGCGTCGATCCGGTGCGGGCCATCAAGTACCAGATCATGGTGACCTTCATGTTGCTGTCGGCAACCAGCTTGGGTTCGATCATTGCCTGCTACTTAGCTTACCGCAATTTCTATAACGCCCAGAAACAGTTGAAGTAATTAGAACGGGTCCCGGTACTGGTTGGTTAATTAAATATGCTATTATAAAACATGAAATTAATCATCAATGGGGGTGTTGGCGTGAACAATTCGGCGGTTTGGGTCCCGATTCCAGCAATGGCTTACTGGGCGTGGCTCGTTCCGATAACTTTCGGGGTGATTTTTACTTGGCGTTATCATCATAATAAGGTGCGACTAAGCAACGGCATTTGGTTTTCGCTATTTTTCTATTCGTTTCTAGCGTTACTGGCGATGTCAATTTTTGGAACGAACAATCACTGGTTGATTATCATTTGTGGGACGCTGTTTGTGCTATTTTTAATGTTACTGAGCTTAGTGTTTGTTTTACAAGCGTTTCTGCTGCTCTGGAACGCGTGGATCGTCTGGCGACGCGAAAGTCATACGGTGGCGAACATGTTGACCTTATTCTTGGGATTGGCAATTTTAATTTTACCGTTTGTTGGCAACACAATTAGCAACCACGTGCCCCAACCGGTTAGTTACTGGATGGCAATTTTCCCGAATCTGGTTATTTTTTACGTGGCGTTTTGGTTTTATAACTACCTGACAATGTTGGTCATTTACCAATTTAATTGGCCGCGACTTAGGCAAGACTACATTATTGTGCTGGGTGCCGGCCTGTTAGACGGTGACCAGGTGTCGCCGTTACTTGGTCAACGGATTATGCGCGGGTTAGCGTTTTATAAGAAGCAGCAGGCCAAGACCCAGCACCCGGCCGTCATGATTTTCTCCGGGGGGCAGGGTGCCGATGAAACCGTCCCGGAAGGGCAAGCCATGCTGGATTACGCCGTTAAACACGGACTACCGGCAGAACACGGCTGGGCGGAGACGCGTTCTAAAACGACCCTCCAAAATATGCAGTACAGTAAAGCTTTAATCGATCAGGGGCCGGTTGAAAAGCCGCGAACAATTTTTGTTACCAATAATTACCACACGTTTCGGGCCGGGATGTTTGCTAAGCAGGCCGGCTTAAAAGCGGACGGTATTGGTGCTCGAACGGCCCGGTTCTTTTTACCGGACGCGATTATTCGTGAATACATTGCCATCTTCGTGCGCAACAAGTGGTGGCACCTGGTCGCGTTTATCGGTATGTTTATCCTGTCGTTAGTCTTAGTTTGGTTCGATATTTATAATGGTCAGTTGTAAAAAGTAACTTTTGGTACCATCACTACGAAAATACAAGGGGCGTAAATGACTCAGTTTACTTTGAGTCATTTACGCCCCTTAAGGTTTTAGGCTACTTTTTTAGGCTGCCGTTGCGGTAACGTCACCGTCACCGGAAGTCAGGTGGTACTGCTGTTTAGCCGTTTTATTGTAATGGTAACTTTGATCAGTATCGCTGCGGTAGCCAAAAATACTGAGGTCGCCATCGTCGGTTTGGGCGTAAACCCCAACCCTTTTATTGGCTGACAAATGAATGTCACCGTCGTCGGTGGTGGCGCTGAGGCTGGTAACGTGGTTTTGGTTTAAACGGATATCGCCATCGTCTGAATGGACCTTGGCCGTTTTGAACTGAGTTTCCCCAATCTTAATATCACCATCATTGGATTGGACCTTCGACGCACCGTCGTTAAAGTGACTGTCGCTGATGGTAACGTCACTTCCCTTGGCTTTTAGGGTGGGAGCGGTAACGTCAGTTAAATGTAAGGTGTCCGCTGAAAACTCGGCCTGGTTTTTAATGTTAACGCTGGATAATCGAACGTCGCCGTTGCCGTTTAACAATTGGACGTGCTTAGCGGTGACGTTTTGGACGTTTACGTCACCAAATTGTTTGTCAGTATCCTTGATCCAGTTAACCGTGGTGCGTTTGGGGATGGTGATCACGATTCGGTTACTTTCGCTACCGTCGTTAAACATGTAGCCAACCGTGTCGGACGTCGCGGTTGGAGAACTGGAGCTAATGGTCACGTGACCATTGTTGATTTCGACGTCAGCAAGTTTGCGGGTTGTTGTGACTTTAATGGTCGCGACGTCGCCACGTTCAATGACCACGTCTTCATTACTGCTTAATGTAATGTCCGTAATCTTTTTTGGTTGGTAAGTCTTTTCGTGAGTTTTAACGACTTTAAAGCCCTTTTCCCAGTAAACGGATTGAATGCCGTTATTGGCGATCCCAAAGATTAACATAATGACGCCGAGTACCAATAAAATAACGCCGACTTTAACGGTTTTTCGCATGGTGGCGGCCTCCTCTCTCAGCACGGTTTTTTTTGACGAACCGGTGGTACAGTCGTTGAACGAGGATTGAAATCCCCTGAATAATTAGGTTAACGAACCAGATAACGATCGGGGCAACGAGTAATTCGCCACCGAGTACCGTCAAACCGGCACCGATGTAGAAGCAGGCGACCCAAACGGATTGGCCAATTACGCCAACACCGGCAACTAACATCGAAATGGCCAGCATGGTGGCAGCGAAAATTAACGCGGCGACGGTCGCAACCGCCGCAAAGGCGAGGGCGGCGATCACCACGAGGGCCAGCGCGATGACGAGTAAGGCTGGAATGGTGATGGGTGTGGAGATCAGGGCTAAAACGACCCACCAAATTGTTCGAATTCCGGCCCGGGATTGTTGCGTTTTAGAAGTATTACCGTTGAGGTCTTCATTAAACTTAATTGAATAGTCGGCGAGGACTTTACGGGCTAGTTGTTTGGGTGTCCCCAGTTCGGCCACGCACTCGTCATATTCTTGAATCTGCGCGTCCAGTAAGTATTCCCGGTAAAATTCAACGACTTCTTCTCGTTCAGTATCCTTCAGCTGAACGAGTAAGGCGTTAAATTTATCTAAGTAGTTGTTCATGCCAACGCTCCTCCTTGACCTTGAAGTAAGGTATTAATTGCTTGGTTATAGGTTGCCCAATCTTTCTGAATGGTGGTTAGTTGTGCTTCGCCGGTCGTCGTAATTTGGTAGTAACGCCGGTTCCGCCCCTGATAGGCTTGATCGTACGTGGTGACCCAGCCGTTCTTTTTTAATCGCCGCAAAACGGGATAGAGGGTCGATTCAGAAACGGAAATGGAAGCCTGTAGGCGTTGGGTTAGTGCGTAGCCGTAGTAATCTTGCGTTTTTAAACACGCTAACACGCAGCCGTCCAGTAATTCGGAACTAATTTGAATGGCCATCATTATTCCTCCTGCGATATTATACGTCGTATAGTATTGTTCAATTCGTAGTATAGGATAAGCCCCTCGTTGTGTCAACTAACCTCGACAAAAAGACCCGTTCAACTTGAAGTCAAACGGGCCTTGAACAGGGTGAAACTTATTGATTAGCTTTGTCTGAAATGGTGGTAAAGGTCATGGCGGCTAGGAAGTCCGCAATGCGTTGGGTCGGTTGCTTAAAGAATTCCGCGGGGGTGCCGTCAAATAAAATTTTACCGTCTTCTACGAAGAGAATCTTATCGGCAACGGCCCGGGCAAATTCCATATTGTGGGTCACGATGATCATCGAGTTGTCTTCCTGTGCCAATGCCAGTAAGACTCGCAGGACGCCGGCTTCCAATTCGGGATCGAGGGCGCTGGTTGGTTCGTCTAGTAAGACGTATTCGGGGTTCATCGCGAGTGAACGAGCGATGGCGACCCGTTGCTGCTGCCCACCGGAAAGCTGGCCCGGAAAAGCGTTGGCCTTATCCGCTAAGCCCACTTTAGTGAGGAGGTCGAGGGCGGTTTGCTTAGCCGCACTTGGTTTTTGTTTCAAGACCTGAACCGGACCCTCCATCACGTTTTTAAGTACGCTGAGGTGGGGGAAGAGGTTGTAATCTTGAAAGACCATCCCGGTTTTGCGGCGGACGTTTAGGACGGTTTTACTCGTCAGCGGCTTTGCAAAGTCGATCGTCTGGTCGTTAAAGTGGTACAGCCCGCTTTCGGGCCGCTCTAATAAGTTTAAAGAACGAAGTAATGTTGATTTACCGGAACCGGACGGGCCGACGATAACGGTCGTTTCGTGGGCGTTAAAGGTGGTGTTGATGTCACTCAACGCTTGGTGGTCGCCAAACGTTTTTTGAACGTGTTCAAATTTAATCATGGCGGGACCTCCTAATTAAGTGGGCGTAAGTAACGGGACGTTCGTTTTTCTAAGTAGCCCTGCAGCCAGCTTAAAACGGTACATAAGACGGCGTAAAACGCGGCGACCAGCGAATACATGACGAGCGGCTGGTAGTTTTCGGCGGCGATTTGTTGGCTGACTTCAAACATTTCGATAATCGTGATTGAGGCGGCTAACGACGTATCCTTGACCAAACTAATGAAGCTGTTGGAGAGCGGCGGTAACGAAACGCGGGCGGCCTGCGGTAAAATGATGCGCCGTAAAACCTGCGTTTTGGTCATACCGATTGAATAGGCGGCTTCCCACTGACCTTGGGGGATTGACAAGATGGCGGCCCGAATCGTTTCGGCACAGTAAGCCCCGGTGTTTAAAGAAAAGGTCGCAATCCCGGCCGTCCACGGATCAAGCTGAATCCCGTTGGGCCAAATCCCCTTAATTTTGAGGTAGGGCAGGCCGAAGTAGACGATAAATAATTGCACTAGTAACGGGGTACTACGGAATAGCCAAACGTAAAAGTAGGCCACCGCTTTTAAAATTGAAAACCAGCCGCGGCGTGGAGATAGCTTAACTAGCGCGGTTAAGACGGCCAGAATGAGGCCGATGGCAAACGAAATAATGGCAATCGGAATGGTGTACTTTAAGCCCGCAACGGCAATCTGCGGTGCCGAGGTGACGATAATGTGCCAGATTGAATCCATGAAAATCCTCCTGTGAAATAAGTGATGGTGCTATGTAATCGCCGGAATGATGCCCGGCGAAGTGTGGCTATTTATCCGTGACGTTTCCGCCAAAGTACTTATTAGAGAGCTTTTTGAGGGTGCCGTCTTTACGTAGTTCTTGGATTGCCTTAGAAACTTGTTTTTGCATCTTCGGGTGTTGCTTTGAGATCATCGCCGCAATCTTCTGGGCGGGAATCTCGCTACCGGCGTCAATTAATTTGATGTTGGCCTTCGGGTTTTGTTTAAAGTAGGCGTAGAACGCTTCACGGGAGTTGATCGTCCCGGCAACCCGACCCTGCGTAACGAGGTCGATGGATTGTTGGAACCCGTCCGTTGGGGTTACGGTAGCGCCTAAGCGTTTAGCGTCACTCGCGTTGTTACTAGTCGTTGTTTGAGCGACTTTTTTACCCTTGATATCAGTAATTTTTTTGATGCTGGAATTCTTTTTAACGGCCAACTGGGCCTTGGAATAAATGTACGGGGTGGAGAACAAATACTTTTGCTTTCGCTGGGAATTTTCCGCCATGTTATTTAAAATCACGTCGTACTTGTTCCCGTTTAACCCGGCAATTAACGAATCGAACTTAGTTGGGACGAACTTGGCCTTTAAGCCCATTTTTTTGGCAACGGCCTTCCCTAAGTCAACTTCAAACCCGGTCAACTTACCATTTTTACGGTAACTGTACGGCTGGAAAGTACCTTCCAGACCGATGGTAAGCGTCCCCGATTTTTGTAGTCCCAAGTTGTTACTGGTTGAGGTGCTACTAGACTTGCTTCCGCAGGCCGTTAAAGTGACGGCTAACGCGACCCCAAAAACGGCTAAACCTAGTTTTTTAACCCAACTTTTCATTATCAACACACTCCTAGTCTTTTTTGCAACACTTCCAGTTTATCGAAAAACGGAAGTGTTAACAAAAAATAAGTATTATACCAGCCCATTTTAACGTAGCATCGCGGTAAATAAGTATCGTAGCGTTAGTGTAGCGAATGCGTATAAGCATGTCAAATCGGGATTGGGACGCCGTTAATGGCTTAATGCTTGATGTCAATCAGTCCGCATTGTTTTTCTCCAACCCTGTCCTGAACATAAGCAGCAAGGTAAGCTGCTGACGGTAAATAAAAGAACGACCGCAACGGAATACTGCGGTCGTTCTTTTATTTACAATTGAGCGCCAACTTTAACGGTCGTGTTGGTGGTTACGTTGTGTAGGATGGCCCCCAAACGTTTGACTCCGGTCGTGATGGTGATCGGATCCAGGCTGGTAAAGTTTAACCGAAAGCCGTTGGTGACTTGGCGACTAGCGAACTGGCAGGAAGCCGGGACGTAGGCGACGTGGGCTTGTGGCAAGACGACGTCGCGCAGTAATTGTTGTGCATCGATTCCTTGGGGCAAACTAACCCAGATAAAGAATCCACCGGCTGGCCGGGTGTAGGTGACGCTTGCAGGGAAGTAGCGGTCCAGCGCGTTCAGCATGGCATCACGTTTAACCCGGTAGGCGGCGTTAATGTTGGCAATGTGGTGATCAATATCGTGGTGGTCGAGGTAACTATTAATGGCGGCTAACGTCACGTTGGGAGATTGGACGTCAATTGCCGACTTTAGCCCGATTAATTCGGTCATGATTTCATCATCGGCTACGAGCCAGCCAGTCCGTAACGCGGGGGAGAGGATCTTAGAGAAACTGGAGATGAAAATGACCCGGCCCTCGGTATCAAAATGCTTAATGGCTGGTAAATTTTTTCCGCTGTAACGCAGGTCACGGTAGGGGCTGTCTTCTAAAATGATGACGTCGTACTGGTTAGCTAGTGCGACCAAGGCTTGGCGCCGACGTAAACTCATCGTTGTGCCGGTAGGATTGTGGAAATCGGGCACGGTGTAGATCAGTTTGATTTCGGGATGGGCCTTCAGCGTGTTTTTAAGGTAATGAACGTCCATACCGTCCTGGTCTACCGGAATTTCGTAGTAAGTAGGTTCGTAAGTATCAAAGGCGGCCAGGGCGCCCATGTAAGTGGGGCCCTCAACGGCCATCGCGTCGCCCCGATTTAATAGTAACTTAGCCACTAAGTCAATTGCCTGCTGGCCCCCCTGAGTTAACATCACGTTGTCTGCATCGACGTGAACCCCGGCGCACGTTGCCATCCGGTTCGCTAGTTTTTGCCGAAGGGCGGGGAGTCCCTGGGTAGAAGCGTACTGGAAGATGGCTTGACCATCCTGACTGATGGCGTTTTGGTAAGCCGTTTTTAAATCGTGGTCCGGAAAGAGGCGGTTATCTGGGAAACCGCCAGCGAAGGAAATGTTTTCCGGATTGGCGCTATTTTTGAAAATTTCATTTAAATCAGAAGTGTCGTTATTCAAAACACGGTTCGCAAATAAGTTTTTCATAATAATTTCCCCCACTGAATTTTTAGAAGCTTTTTGGTTTACTTGATTGTCACTATGATAAAATGGGGGCTGAAGTTAGTAAAGTTCAACTTTTTCAATATTAAATGAAATTAATTCATGTGAAAGGGGTTTATAACGCATGGCAAACTTTGCGTACGAAGTCTTTGCAACGGTGGTGGCCCAGCACACGTTCTACCAAGCCGCCGCCACGCTTAACGTGACGCCTAGTGCGGTCAGTCACTCCATTAACCAGTTTGAGAAGGAACTCGGTTTTCCACTGTTTATTCGGAACCGTTCGGGGGTTGAACTTACCAGTGATGGTCGGCAAGTTTTGCCGTACGTTCAAGAAATCCTAAACACGGAGAGTAACTTGCGACAAGTGGCGGATAACATCCAGGGATTGCACTCCGGGTCGGTTCGAATCGGCGGGTTTAGTAGTGTTTGCATCAACTGGCTACCGCGGATCATTCGCCAATTTAACCATAATTATCCGAACATTAAAATTTCGGTGATGCAGGGTAATTTTAATGAAATAACCAACTGGGCTAAAATTGGGACGATCGATATTGGGTTTACTTCGATGCCAGTCAATGAAAATTTACTGGTCCATTCACTAATTAACGACCCGATCTACTGCGTAACGCCGGCCGATTTTGTTCCGGAAAACGGGGATTACATTACGACCGACGATGTCGCGGATAAAAACTTTATTTTACAACAGAGTGACTACGACCGTGATACGAAGTTGGCGCTGGACCATTACCACGTTACGAATAACTTTTTACGGTTCTCAATTGATGACCAGTCGATTATTTCGATGGTGGAATCGGGGTTAGGTATGGGAATTTTACCGCAGTTAGCGTTACGCAAGTTAACGGGGGACGTTAACACGTACCCGTTTGCGGAGCCGTATAACCGGGAGATTGCGCTGGTTGCGAATAAGACCCAGGCGACGGCCCCGTCGACGGCGATGATGATCCGGGCAATCAAGCAGTTTTTGACAAGGGAGTACCCGGACCAGATGCTGTGGGTTTAGAGTGTGAGGAGTAGCGGATTGATGCTGAGCATTGCCTAGATATCAGTATCATGCGGTTTTTGCATGGTGCTGATAGCGTAGCAAGCACAGGCATCAGCCACTCCGAACACGTTTCAGCAATCAGGATAAGGAAAGTCGCAATCTGTGCATAATGCTGGTGACGTAGCTAACCACAGCCCCAGCTTGGCCCGAACACGTTTCGGCCATCAGGGTAAGGAAGTGCGGTTTTTGCATGGTGCTGATAGCGTAGCTAACCACAATTTGGGAAGTGTTCACCCGAACCCGTAAAATCAATAAAATCCGTTCAGTCAATTTGCAAGACTGAACGGATTTTTAGTTAGTTGATAAAGTTTTGAATGACGTTACTGAGCTTCCAGCTTTCAAGGATACTGGTGTGGCCAGCAAACCACCCCCGAATAACGGTTTGCTGGTAGGTTTTAACGATGGGACGGAAAACGCTCTGGGCAGCGAGGGCGCTTTGGAGTGGGACCACTCCGTCACCATTACGCTTGCCCTTGGCGTTACCCGCAACGACTAATACTTTAATACTAGGATCGATGACGCCCCGCTTGTTAACGAATTGCGTTAACTGCGCAGTACGGTGACTGGTCGCGACTGGCGTGATCCGTTGCGAGTTTTTCTGGGTACTGGTTCCGTTAAACGCGGTGGCAATGGTAATAAAGTGCGCTGGTGATAGCCGGCGCGGTGCATTTTCCAGGTAATGGGTGGCGATTAGGCCCCCGGTACCGTAGCTGACTAAATTATACTGTTTAAATTGAAATTTCGTTTTGATGGTCGTAAGCGTGGCTTCAATGAGTTGAGACTGTTTAGTAGCACCAACGTTTTTCGGTAGTTGCAGTTTCAGGTAGGGGCGGTTATCACTTTCGCGGAGCTTACCGCTTAACTTTAACTTACCAGACTTAAAAATCTGAACGTTGATCACCGATTGAGAGCCGTTGTTTCGCTGCATGGTTGCAATTAGTTGCCGCTGCTGCTCAGTGTCCAACGAAGAATCCAGTAGTAGGACCGAAGGAATGCGTTCCGTGGACGTGACCATGACACTCGTGCTATTACGCCGGGGTTTACGAACTTGGTGTTGCCACAACATGGTGCCGCCAATGACGGCCAATAAAGTGATAAGCCAGGCGGTCCCGACTAGAACTTGTTTTGTAGTTGCTTTCATAAGGTTTTAACTCATCTTTCCGTAAAGCGTTCCCCTTAAACTTAGCGTAGTCCCGGAAAACTTGCAACTCCAAACCGTAATTTTGGAAACCAGTGAACTAAACGGGATACCATTTGTGCAATTTAGGCCGCAAAGTTTTAAGACAGCAAAAGACCCGGCCAGTGATTTGGCCGGGTCTCCTTAAAGGTATCAGTCTTGTGCTCCGAACAGGGCAGAGACTGATGCTTTAAGATTAGATATGGTACTCAAAAAGCATCACCCCCTTTCATTAATTGTCCGTAGCTTACTCCCATTTAACGGTTGGGTCAATTAATTAGTTCGGTTACTTCTTAAACGCGGTATAATGGACTTCCTTGGCAGGGGCGCTCGGCGTGGTTAGTCACCGAGTTCTTTTTAAAATTGAACGGTTTTTGTTCAATAATGGTCGTGATTACATTGGTGGTCACGACCTTTTTTGTGGATTCACTTAGAAAGCGGATGATAGTTGTTAATTACTACAATTATTTTTGACTTTGGATGGCGCCACTACTAGGATTGGAACGGCCTAATTTACACCCTTAACATTTTCTTTAAAAATGGCTACCACAACCCCCCTGAACATGGTAAATTAATAAAGGTAGTTTTTTATAACTTTTTTGATTCATCACTTATAGGGAAGAGGGATTATACACATGGTCTTTAACTTGGTGGTTAATATAATCGGGATCGTGGTTTTCATTGCGATTGCCTACTTATTCTCCAAGCAAAAGCACGCCATTCATTGGCGCTCGGTCGGTATCATGTTGGTCTTAGAAGTCTTATTAGCATGGTTCTTGACGGGGTCACAAGTCGGAGTCGACGCGGTCAAAGCCGCTGCCGACGGATTTACTTGGCTCGTTGACGTTTCGTACGAAGGGATCTCATTTGCATTGGCCAGCTGGGTCAACGTTAAACAGATGGACTTCGTAACGAGTTCGTTATTACCAATTCTATTGATTGTGCCATTATTCGATATTTTGACTTACATTGGCGTCTTGCCATGGGTCATCAAATGGGTTGGTCGGGGCTTGGCTTACATTACGGGTCAGCCCAAGTTCGAATCATTCTTCGTTGTTGAAATGATGTTTTTAGGTAACACTGAAGCCTTAGCCGTTTCACAGTTACAGTTAAAACAAATGAAAGCACAGCGGAACTTGACGATTGCCATGATGTCCATGAGTTGTGTGACGGCGTCAATTCTTGGGGCTTATATTCAAATGATGCCTGGTCAGTTTATTCTGACCGCGGTCCCGATGAACGTCTTAAACGCGGCGATCATTGCGGCCATTTTGAATCCTGTGGAAGTTAAACCAGAAGAAGACACCATTGCCAAAATTTCTGGGAGCTCCGCCGTTGAAGAAACCACTGACACGACTGAAAGCGGTTCGGAAGACTTAGCTAACGAACAAGTTAAGCAAGCTAAACCCGCCCGCGAACCCTTCTTCTCTTTCTTGGGTGACTCCATTTTAGGCGCCGGCCGCTTGATTTTAATCATTGCCGCGAACGTTATCGCCTTCGTTGCCCTCGCTAAATTAATTGATAAACTGTTAGGCTTGATCAACTCAAACCTTTCATTGGAAAATATCTTCGGGATCATCATGTTCCCGTTCGCTTGGTTACTCGGTTTCAACCCGCACGAAGCGTTCCAAATGGCTTCGTACATGGGGACTAAGTTAGTGACTAACGAATTCGTGGTCATGGGGGAAGTTTCAAGTAAGGTCAATACCTTTACCCCCCATTTCCGCGCCGTCTTAACGGTCTTCTTGACTTCCTTCGCGAACTTCTCAACCATTGGGATGATCATCGGGGCCTTCAAGGGAATCGTGGACCGCGAAAAGAACGACTTGATTTCCCGTAACGTGGGTTACATGTTACTTTCTGGGATTTTAGTTTCACTCTTATCAGCCGGGGTCGTCGGCCTCTTTGTCTGGTAGGTTGAAGTAGGTCATTATTATAAAGATGATAACAAGGTTGCGAACGATGGATTCGCAACCTTTTTTGGTGGAATTAATTTGCAAAAAAATGGAATCAAAATGAATCCTCCCGACTCACGCTAAACCTAAGTCTTTCAAGGGGTTAACGTGGTTGCTTAACCAAGCTCGTGCATTGATTTTAACCCGCGTTTACGTTAAAGTTATGAGGTGACGTGAAACATTTAAGTTGTTTCACAAGTGTAAGGTAAATGCGACCTTAATTAAGGAGCTTTTTAATATGAATCCAGAAGAATTTAAACGGGCGTTGGCAAGTCATGGCATTGCCCTGACGACCCAACAACTTGCCCAGTTTGCGACTTATTTTAAACTACTGGTTGAAACCAACAGGCAGTTTAACCTAACGACCATCACCGCCGAACCGGAAGTCTACCTCAAGCACTTTTACGATTCGATTACGCCCGCCTTTTACGTGTCGGCGTTACGGGAACGGCCGTTAACGATTTGTGACGTGGGGGCTGGCGCCGGTTTTCCGTCGATTCCGTTAAAAATTGTTTTTCCACAGTTACAAGTGACCATCGTAGATTCGCTTAATAAGCGGATCAACTTCTTACAGCAGTTAGTTGACCAACTTGGCCTGAAAAACGTCCAATTGTTCCACGACCGGGCTGAAACCTTTGCGGGTAAAAAGTCCGTTCACCGTGAAAGTTACGATGTCGTGACGGCCCGGGCCGTGGCTCGGTTGTCGGTACTTAGTGAACTGTGCTTGCCACTAGTTAAGGTCGGCGGTCAGATGGTGGCTTTAAAAGCGGCTAATGCCCGTACCGAAACGGCTGAAGGCGAGTACGCGGTGAAAGTTTTGGGTGGTCAGATTACGGCCGACGAAGCCTTTACGCTGCCTGAGACTGGGGATCCGCGGCACATCATCGTGATCGATAAAAAGCAGTCTTCGCCTAAGCGGTATCCGCGTAAACCGGGGACACCGGCTAAACAGCCGTTAACGGCGAAGGCGTAAGTTGGGGAGGTAATGATATGGCATTTTCTTTGTTTGGTTCTAATCGTGATAAGCATAAATCTGATGAAACTCCGAACCGTAATCAGCAAATTGTGCGCATCCCGGTAACTGCCATTATTCCCAACCGTTTTCAACCCCGCCAAGTCTTTGACGAGGGGGGCATAGCGGAGCTCGCCGCAACGATTGCCGAACACGGGTTGCTCCAACCCATCGTGTTACGGGAATACGAACCACAAAAGTACGAAATTATTGCTGGTGAACGTCGTTTTCGGGCGGTAACGTCACTGCATTGGGCCGACGTTCCCGCCATTATTCAAAAGATGGACGATGGTGAAACGGCGTCGATGGCGTTGATTGAAAACTTGCAGCGCCAAGACTTGACCGTCATTGAAGAAGCGACCGCCTACCACGAACTCATGCAGTTAAATAAGTTGACCCAGGCGGCCCTCGCCAAAGAACTGGGAAAGAGTCAGTCGTTTGTGGCGAATAAGTTGCGATTATTGAAGTTAGCACCAGCGGTTCGTCAGGCATTACTAAGTCGTCAAATCAGTGAGCGCCACGGCCGGGCCCTGTTAAACCTAACGACTGATCAGCAGGAAACGGTTTTAAAACACGTCCTAGCCGACCAGTTAACGGTCAAGGAAACGGAACAGCTAGTGGCTAAGCTGCAAACACCGCCTAAACCGAAGAAAAAACGGCCCCGGGGGTTGACTGGCGACACCCGGATCGCCGTTAATACGATCAAAAAATCCATAAAAATGGTGACCGATGCCGGGATGCCCGTTAAAACGCACGAAGAGAATACGGATGACGGCTACCGAATCACGATCGAAATTCCAAAAAATCAACCAAGGGGTGGTAAGTAGTTATGGGAACCGTAATTGCACTCGCTAACCAAAAAGGTGGCGTTGGCAAGACCACGACCAGCATTAATTTAGGTGCCAGTCTCGTGGAACTAGGCCAAAAAGTACTGTTAATTGATACCGACGCGCAGGGGAACGCAACCAGCGGGTTAGGAATCCAAAAATCAGCCATTGAACACGAAATTTACGACGTTCTGATCAACGACGTTCCCATTAAAGACACGATTATCCCCACGAGTCACAAGGGGTTGGACATCGTCCCGGCCACGATTCAATTATCGGGGGCCGAAATCGAATTGACGCCGATGATGGCGCGTGAGACCCGTTTACGGGATGCTATTGATGACGTGAAAGCCGATTATGACTTTGTTTTGATCGACTGTCCGCCTTCGCTGGGATTACTGACCATCAACGCGTTTACGGCTTGTGACTCCATCTTGATCCCGGTTCAAAGTGAATATTACGCTTTGGAAGGGTTGAGTCAGTTGCTCAATACCGTTAAGTTGGTTCAAAAACACTTTAATAAACAGTTGAAAATTGAGGGGGTCCTGTTAACCATGTATGACGCCCGGACTAACCTGGGTGCACAGGTTAACGCGGAAGTGCGCAAGTACTTTAAGGACGCCGTGTATCAGACAATTATTCCTCGCAACGTGCGGTTATCCGAAGCGCCGAGTCACGGCCTGTCGATTATTGATTACGATGCCCGTTCAAAGGGTGCACAAGTTTACTTAGCTTTAGCAAAGGAAGTGTTGGCCGCCCATGGCAAGTAAAGATAAGGATCAAAACAAAGCGCTCGGCCGGGGCATCGGGGCCCTGTTTGCCGACGTTGACGAACCCACCAGTGAAGAATCCGTCGTTGATTTAGCCCTGACAGACATTCACGCGAACCCGTATCAGCCCCGGCAAAAGTTTGACCAGGCGGCGTTAAAAGAACTGGCTAGTTCCATTGAAAAGTCCGGTGTTTTCCAGCCAATCATCGTCCGACAGCCGGATGTTGAGGTCAAAAAGTACGAAATTATTGCCGGTGAGCGGCGGTTCCGTGCTTCTAAGCTGGCAAAACAGACGACGATTCCGGCCATTGTTCGCGACGTGACCGAAGAACAAATGATGGAAGTCGCCGTGTTGGAAAACCTCCAGCGTGAAGACTTAACGCCGTTAGAAGAAGCCGAGGCGTACGACTCACTGATGAAAAAGCTGAAGCTGACCCAAGCGGAAGTCTCAAAACGCCTGGGAAAGAGTCGGCCTTACATTGCTAACTACTTACGGTTGTTAGGATTACCAGCTGGTGTTAAGCAACTGATCCAGAAAGGGCAGTTAGCGATGGGACAAGCTCGGACACTGCTTTCATTAAAGGATAAGGCTAAACTGGAACCACTGGCTAAGCGGGCAGTTAAAGATAACTTGACCGTCCGGCAATTGGAACAAATCGTGGCGCGTTATAACGGTGACGCCGAAAAGCCGGCCAAGAAGGTCACCGTTAAGAAGTCACCGTACATTCGCGCCAGTGAGGAACAGCTACAAGAAAAGTTTGGAACCGCCGTTTCTATTCAGGCAAAGGCCAACAAAAAAGATCAGGGTAAAATTGAGATTCCGTACTTGTCAAATGACGATTTAACCCGGATCTTAGAAATTTTACACATCGATTTAAATTAATTAATTTGTGAAGGGGCGTTGCGCATGTATGATTTAGGTGATATTGTCGAAATGAAGAAAGCCCATCCATGCGGGGTCAACCGCTGGGAAATCACGCGGATGGGTGCCGACATTAAGATCAAATGTACCGGGTGCGGTCACGTGGTCATGATGCCGCGCCGTGAATTCAATAAAAAGTTGAAAAAAGTTTTGGAAAAGAAAGCCGACCAAGCTTAATTATTTAAAAGGAAGAGTGAATAACCGATATGGCACTTACAGCAGGTATCGTTGGGTTACCAAACGTTGGTAAATCCACATTGTTTAACGCAATTACGAAGGCGGGCGCCGAAATGGCCAACTACCCATTTGCGACGATTGATCCAAACGTGGGGATGGTTGAAGTTCCCGACAAACGTTTAGACCGGATTCAAGAAATTATTCCCGCTAAGAAGGTCGTTCCAACGACCTTTGAATTTACCGATATCGCCGGGATCGTTAAGGGTGCCAGCAAGGGTGAAGGTCTAGGAAACAAGTTCTTGGAAAACATTCGCCAAGTCGACGCCATTGTGCACGTAGTTCGGGCCTTTGACGACGATAACATTACCCACGTTACCGGGAAAGTTGATCCTCAAGACGACATTGAAACCATTAACTTGGAATTAAGTTTAGCCGACCTAGAAGCCGTTGATAAGCGGTTGGCGAAGGTTCAACGCGCGGCTAAGGGGAGCGATAAGGAAGCTAAGGCCGAACTTGCCGTGTTAGAAAAGATCAAACCCGCTTTGGAAGCCGGCAAACCGGTGCGTTCATTAGACTTTACGGATGACGAACAACCAATCGTCCGGGGCCTCTTCTTATTGACGTCCAAACCCGTTTTGTACGTTGCCAACATCTCCGAAGACGACATGGCTGATCCTGAAAGTTCGAAGTATTACAAGGTCGTTGAAGACTACGCTAAGGCGGAGGGTGCCCAGGCGATTGGGGTCGCTGCCGAAACCGAAGAAGAAATCGCCGAATTGGACGATGCTGATAAGGCCGATTTCTTAGCTGCCGAAGGGGTTGAAGAACCCGGTTTGAATAAGCTGATTCGGGCTTCTTACAAGCTCTTAGGGCTGGAAACCTTCTTTACGGCTGGTGGCAAGGAGACCCGTGCTTGGACCTTTAAACGCGGAACTAAAGCACCTCAAGCTGCCGGGATCATTCACTCGGACTTTGAACGGGGGTTCATTCGGGCCGAAGTAATGTCGTTTGACGCTTTAGACGAAGCTGGTTCTGAAGCCAAGGTCAAGGAAAATGGTAAGTTACGTTTAGAAGGTAAGGACTACGTCATGCAAGACGGTGACATTGTCGAATTCCGCTTTAACGTTTAAGTCGAAAGGAGAATGGACTCGTGAGTGAAAGTGAAACCCCAAAGACACCCCGCAACGCGGCGGCCGGCGCTAAGCAGATTCAAGCTGCGGAACGCCCAATCCACGAATCGACGGAGTTAACGAAACGGAATGCCGAATACATGCGGCAAATGCGTAAATCGTTAAACGATACCCAACTTAGTGGTGAAAAGAAGAAGGCCGTTCTTGATGAAATGACGACCACGCTATTAGCTGAACAGGGTCGTGGAACGACCGCCCGTCAACTATACGGGACGGTCCAGGAACGGACTGAAGAAATCATCAATCCTAAGAAGACGCCGGTTGAACAACAGAAGGCTAACTTTTGGATCTCATCATTGGACAGCGGCTTAATGCTATTCATGATTTTCTGCTTAATGTACGGGATCATGGGCCTAATTGGCGCCAATACCCAGAAAAATTCACAGGGTGCGATGGGCTTGACCGCCATCCTATTAACCTCCGTGGTTGGTGGGTTAGGCGTTACCAAGTTATTCCAATACTTGGCTCCGGCCAAGGGTCAGCCCCAAGCTTCACTTTGGAAAAAAATTGGTTGGTCGGTCTTAGCCGTGATCGTCTGGATGTTCGTCTTTACGACCGTTTCTTTGATCAAGGGACCGTGGAACCCGATTTTACCAGGAATGGCGTACTTAGCCATTGCGGTGGTCGTCTTCTTCATCCGGATGTGGCTTAAGCGCCGCTACAAGATTACAACGAGCCTGTTTTAGGCGATTTTTAAAGAACGCAGAGCAATCTGGGTTCTTTTTTGAAACGTGCTCGGGCCTGACTGCCGGTTGCGGTTAGCTACGTCATCAGCACCATGCCCAGCCCGCATGCTACTGATGACTAGGCTAATCCTCGCCGCCAACCTGTCAGGACCTTACGCTCTTTTGAAACGTGTTCGGGTCCAACTGAGAGCTGCGGTTAGCTACGCAGTCAGCACGATGCCCAACCCGCATCATCCTGCCCGCTAGGCTAATCCTCACTCTCAACCCGTTGGAACCTCACACTCTTTTGAAACGTGTTCGGGCCTGACTGCCGGTTGCGGTTAGCTACGTCACCAGCACCATGCCCAGCCCGCATGCTACTGATGACTAGGCTAATCCTCGCCGCCAACCTGTCAGGACCTCACACTCTTTAAATAAGAATTTTCTGAAATTCATGTTTGTTACTTGCATTTACCCCGATGTTTTGGTATCTTTACAGATAAAAATAAAACCATAAGGAGCTAACGTTCAATGTCTAATTGGGATACAAAGTTTGGAAAAAAAGGTTATACGTTCGATGATGTACTATTAATTCCGGCCGAAAGTCATGTTTTACCGAATGAAGTCAACTTAGGTGTAAAACTTGCGGATAATTTGCAACTTAATATTCCAATTTTGAGTGCGGGAATGGATACCGTTTCCGAATCCGCTATGGGAATCGCTATGGCTAACCAAGGTGGCCTCGCCGTTATCCATAAAAACTTAAGCATTGAAGCGCAAGCTGAAGAAGTTAAAAAAGTTAAGGCCGTTGAAAAAGATGCCGACCACCCACACGCTGCCGTTGACGCTAACAACCACTTGTTAGCCGTTGCCGCCGTTGGGGTGACCAGCGACACTTTTGACCGGGCCGAAGCGTTATTTAACGCCGGTGCCGACGCCATCGTAATTGATACGGCGCACGGCCATTCTGCCGGGGTTTTACGGAAAATCAAAGAAATTCGCGCCCATTTCCCTAAGCAAACGTTAATTGCTGGGAACGTGGCCACCGCCGAAGGCACCCGCGCTTTATTTGAAGCCGGCGTTGACGTTGTTAAAGTTGGGATTGGCCCTGGTTCAATTTGTACGACCCGGATCGTTGCTGGTGTTGGGGTGCCTCAATTGACCGCCGTTTACGATGCCGCTAGCGTCGCCCGCGAATACGGTAAGCCAATCATTGCCGACGGTGGGATCAAGTACTCCGGTGACATTGTCAAAGCATTAGCTGCTGGTGGTAACGCCGTGATGCTTGGAAGTATGTTAGCTGGGACGAGCGAAGCGCCCGGTGAAGTCGTCTTTGACGATGGTCGTCAATACAAGTTCTACCGTGGGATGGGTTCCGTTGGTGCCATGTCACAAGCACACGGTTCATCCGACCGTTACTTCCAAGGCGGCGTGAACGAAGCAAACAAGTTGGTCCCAGAAGGGGTCGAAGGACGCGTGCCGTTTAAGGGCAGCGTTGACGATATTATTTTCCAAATGCTTGGTGGCTTACGTTCCGGGATGGGTTACGTTGGTGCCAAGGACATTGACGCGTTGATCGATAACGCCCAATTTGTTGAAATTTCTGGTGCTGGTTTGCGGGAATCACACCCACACGAAATTCAAATCACTAAGAACGCCCCTAACTACTCAGTTAACGGCTAATTTAAAATAGTATTTAAATAGTCGGTTCGTAAAGGATAACCTTTTACGGACCGACTTTTTTTATGGATGCGGTCTAAATTGATGACCGCAGTTGTCAGTGCAACGCACTACACGGTATACTCTGGAAGTGATGAACACCCAGAAAAGGTTAATTTAACGGGGGAACGGGTAAAGTGAAAAATGTTATCGGAAAAAAGATTAAGGAACAACGCGAACGGCGGGAATGGTCCCAACAAGTTTTGGCGGAAAAGCTTCACGTTACCCGCCAAACGATTTCTAAGTGGGAACTGGGGCGTAGTTATCCGGACTTGGAAAGTTTGGTCATTTTTACCCAAACGTTCGGCGTATCGGCCGACTATTTATTAGGACTGACCGAACCGGTGGTAAAGCACTCGTGGTTAAGCGTGTTGTTCCGTAAAGGGGACCGTCCAGAAATGACGGAACGGGCGGAGAATAAAAACCGTAAGTGGTACCGTACTGGTCAGGAACGCAGTCGGGTAGCGACTTCCATTATGTTAGACCTGGTCGCCGACCTCAACAATACGACCGAGCAACCGTTACGAGAACTGATTGCGGCTTACTATACCGAGTTGATCAAGCAAAATTCGGGTTCACCGGAGTACGTCTTTACGCGCTTTAGTTTAGCGGTATCGAAGTGTCTGCGTCAAAACGGAATCGTGCTGTCACCAGAAAACTCGAAGCGCGTGAACGACATTATTCAGTTGTACCAAGTTCGCTACATGTAGGGGGAGTAACATGCATTTAAAAATGCACGTTGACCGCTCGCGGTACCCGCGGTGGTATCACCGGTTTGATAAAATTCGTCGCGTCGTGGAGGGCGCTAGCTTCATCGTTGTAGTAGCAACCTGTATTTTCTGGCATGCTTGGCAGTTGTGGTTGTTGGACGGATTATTACTAGCAATGACCATGGTGATGACTGGTATTCAGCTTGCAGAGGACGTTCACGTTTATCGGTTGGGGCAACGCCGGTATAAGTAGCAAGAAATAGCTCATTTCAAAACGAACGGGACGCCCGTTCGTTTTTTTACTAGGTCAAACGAGTTTTAATTGGGGGACTGCGGTATGATTAGACTATTGAGATGAAAGTGGGTGGCCAAATGCAGCGTTATCAAAACCGGCACCTGTTTCAGTTACGCGAGATTGGACTGGGATTAACGTTTATCGGCGGTTTTATTGATGCATACACCTTCGTACAACGTGGTGGGGTGTTGGCTGCCGGGCAAACCGGGAACTTAGTTTTTCTGAGCGTTGACATTGCTCAGCATAATTTACCTGGAGCCGTGACTAAGTTGTGTACGGTGTTGGCTTTCATTGTGGGGGTAGCTTTCGTGGGTATTCTCAACCATCACTTAGGGGCACATTCTCACTACTGGCGCTTACCAATCATGGTGGCGGAGTTCGTCGTTTGTCTATTTGTGGGCGCGCTCCCTAAAACGACGAATAATATTTTGATCGTGCCACTATTAGCTTTGGTTATGGCGATGCAAACAACGGCTTTTAGCCACATTTCCGGCCACGGGTACGCCAACGTCTTTACGACGGGAAATTTAAAGAAGGCCACGATTGCGTTGACGGACTTTGGTATGACGCGTAATCAAGACTCGTTAAAAACGGCGCTCGTCTATTGGGAATTAGTGTTGTGTTTTGCTGGTGGGGCGATTATTTCAGCGTTACTTCAAATTTGGTGGACGACCCGCACAATTTGGCTGGTCAACGGTTTGTTACTAATTGTTGGGAGTTATTACGCCTGGTTATTGACGAAGCGGGTCGATGATGACTGAGGAAATCCAGCGGCACTCTTAAGCTTTCCCTAAAAAGCAGCGTGAAACGTTAAGCAACGTTAACTTTTTGATAAAATAAAACCAGAATTATTTAAGGAGAAATGTACTATGAAAATTTTAGTAGTCGATGACGACAAAGAAATTGCGCAACTATTAGAAATTTATATTAAAAACGAAGGCTACGAACCCATTAGCGCCTATAACGGCCGGGAAGCCTTAACTAAGTTAAATACGAACCCGGACATCGCGTTGATGATCCTGGATATTATGATGCCCGAGATGGACGGGATTGAAGTGATTAAGGAAGTCCGGAAAGATTCGCAACTACCGATCCTGGTGTTATCCGCCAAGACGGGTGATATGGATAAGATTCAAGGGTTGATCACGGGTGCTGACGATTACGTCACCAAGCCGTTTAACCCGCTAGAAATCATGGCGCGGGTCAAATCATTACTACGGCGCTCCGAAAACAACGTGACAACGACCGAACCGGACGTTTTAGACATCGGTCCGTTAACCATTAACAAGGATTCCCACGAAGTCAAAACGTTGACGGGGAAGGACATTCAGTTGACCGCGTTGGAATTTGGAATTTTATACCTACTAGCTAGCCACCCGAACCGGGTCTTTTCCGCCGACGATATTTTCGAACGCGTTTGGCAACAGGAAAGTATCGTGTCGGCCAAAACGGTCATGGTACACGTTAGTCATTTACGCGATAAGATCGAAGAGGCCACCGATGGTGAAAAGGTGATCCAAACGGTCTGGGGCGTTGGTTACAAGATCGAATCACGCTAATAGCGAGGTCAGCTTTTGAAATTAACAGGACGTGAAAAAAGTGAATTGTTTTTTGAAGGAGTAGTTACGGTAATTCTGCTACTCCTTTTAAACTTGTCGATCGTGGTACTGATCAACAGTGCGATTGCCCATAATCCGGGCCTGCAAAGCGGGATTTTTCAGATTAAACGTTCCATTAAACTGGGGCCGACTAACTATCAGTTGTGGAGCTACGAAAACCTGTTCATTGCGCTAATGTTGGTGGCGGACGGCTTTGTGCTGTACTGGCGGCTGATTCGCCGGTACAAGCAGATGCAGTTGCGCCACATCATTAGTGAACTGCACTACATTGCGGCCGGACACTTTGATCACCGGATCGATTTTAGTTTGACCGGGGATACTCAACGGGTCGTTGAAAGTGTGAACGCTTTAGTTGATTCCGCCATCCATTCGATGGACGAAGAACGCGAGATTGAACGTTCTAAGGACGCGCTGATTACCAACGTCAGTCACGATATTCGAACACCGTTGACCTCGATTATTGGCTACCTCGGCTTGATTGAAAATAAACAGTACCAGTCGGAAGCAGACTTGGTCAAATACGCCCACATAGCGTATTTAAAGGCCACCCAGATGAAGTCGTTAGTGGAAGATCTGTTTGAATACACCAAGGCCCGGCAAACGGAAACGCCACTTAATATTAGTCGTTTGAATTTAACGGCGATGCTGGAACAACTCGCGGCCAGTTTTGAACTGGAGGCTAATAAGAAGCACCTCACGATTGAAGTGGAAAGCGGCGACCAACCAATCTACCTCGAAGCCGACGCGGAAAAGTTAGGGCGGGTCTTTAATAACCTGATTGCCAACGCTTTTAAGTACGGGGCCGGTGCGAAAAGAATTATTCTGCAAGCCGAGCAACGGGATAACGAAGTGGTGATCCACGTGGCTAACGATGGCAAGCGGATTCCGGCCGAAGCGTTAGGTCGGCTATTTGAACGGTTTTACCGGGTCGAGGAATCCCGTTCCCAGGCAACGGGGGGGTCCGGGCTGGGGTTGGCCATTGCTCAGAGTATCGTGCAACACCACGGGGGCTACATTTACGCGCAGAGCGATGATGAACTGACTAGTTTTGTCATTCACTTACCAGTTGATCATGACCACCCGTTAACAAAAACTAAGCAGAAAGTTGCGAATTAACTTGTTTCCATTGAAAAATTTATTTAAACTAAAACTAGCATTTAGGAAAGGGATAATTGAGAAATGAGATTTGCGGGAAAGTTAAAGAAAGTTATGATTGCCCTCGTTGCGGCAGTCACGTTCACCACTACCGGATTAGGCATTGCGGGGGCTGATCTTCAAGCGCAGGCGGCTAGCACGCCGTCAATTTCTGCAAAGGCGGCCATTGCGGTTGACGCGTCGACTGGTCAAGTTTTGTACGATAAAAACAGTACTAAACCGATGGCGATTGCTTCGATGACCAAGATGTTAAGTACCTACTTAGTTTTGAAGGCCATTCACGAAGGTAAGTTATCGTGGAACCAAAAGATCAGTGTCAGCAAGGCCGTTGCCAAGATGAGTCAAAATAAGACTTACGCCAACGTGCCGCTGTTATCGACCAAGACGTACTCGGTACGCCAACTATATAATGCCACTGAAATTTACTCCGCAAACGCCGCCATTACGGCTTTAGGGGACGCGGTGGCCGGTTCACCCCATAAATTTGTGACGATGATGAAAAAAACGGCCAAGTCATGGGGCATCACCGATGCGACCATCGTTAACGCCTGTGGGCTGACCAATAAGGAAGTTGGCAGCACGATTGGTTACAGCAACGTTGCTGGCAGTACCGAGAACATGATGTCGGCGCAGGACATCGCCACGGTTGCCAAGAAGTTATTGACGGACTACCCCGAAGTTTTAAAAACGTCTAGCATTGCGCACGCCTGGTTTGAAAAGGGCACTAGTTCCGCAACTAAGATGGATAACCGCAACTACATGTTAAAGGGCCTCGTTAAACACTACTCCGCTTTACCAGTGGATGGTTTGAAGACCGGGACTTCGGCTAAGGCTGGGAACGCCTTTACCGGGACGGTTAAGTTTAGCAACGGTAACCGGATCATTACGGTCGTCCTTCATGCGGGTTCTGCTAGTGATAACGGAACGGAACACTTTACCCAAACTGCTCAAATTATGTCTTACGTTTACCATAACTACACAACCACGACCATTAATAAGAATGGGACGATCAAGGGTGTGAAATCCGCGGACGTGCAAGATGGGAAGGCGTTGACCACGAAGTTAGTTTCAAACAGTGGCAACACGAAGATTTACTTACCGGTGGGTTCAGATGCTAGTGCGGTCACGGGTAAGGTCAGCTTAAAGAAGACGGCCACGACGGCTGGTAAAATCCAGGCACCGGTTAAGAACGGCAAGACGGTTGGTACGGCTAACCTGAGTTTAAACAAGAAGGCCATTACGGTCGTTAACGGAACTAAGAGTGATACGTTAAAAGTCAACGTAACGCCGAAGAGTTCAATCGAAAAGGCCAACATTTTTGTCCGCATGTGGCGGGGAATCAAGAGTTGGTTCTAATTAAAAGAGTGTGAGCGAGGGCGCACAGCCTGCGAGTATTAACGTAGAACGGGCTGCCCGAGCGAGCACGTTTCGAAAGGATAAATGAGGGAAAACGGGTGATAATCGCTGGGCTTGCGATTATCACCCGTTTTTGGTTAAGCGGAAGCGATTGGTGGTGCGAACACGTTTCAAAAAGCAAATTAACGTAGAACGGCGGATAATCCCGGGTCTTGAGATTGTCCGCCGTTTTGGGTTAAATGAGAAAAGCGCCGCGGTGACTTGCAATGTTAACGTCATCGGTGTGAAAACGTGTGTGTTGAGGCTGTTGATTAGCAGCTAAAATGAAAAACTGATGTAACCCTTTCCAAAAACAAGTATAATGGATTTGAACATAGTAATTAAAATGGAGGGGTAGTCATGAGCATGGCGCTACGACAAGCCACAATGTCCGATTTACCAATTATTGTCGATATTTATAATCAAACGATTCCGAGTCATGAGGTGACCGCCGATTTAAAGCCGGTGACGGTTGATCAACGCCGGCCGTGGTTTTTGGAACACACACCGGATCACTATCCGTTATGGGTGGTTGTATTAGATGAAATGGTGGTTGGCTGGCTTAGTTTTTCACCATTTTATGGTCGGGCCGCCTACGCTAAAACGACCGAAATTTCACTTTATTTAGACCGAACTGTGCGGGGAAAGGGCCTGGGCAGCCAGGTTTTGGAAATGGTACCGAACCAGTTGATTCAAGTCGGTTTAACGACCGTATTAGCCTATATTTTTTCAAGTAACCTACCAAGTATTAAATTATTTAAGAAATTTGGCTACGAACAGTGGGGCTTTCTACCAGCCGTCGCGGAATTGAATGGACGGTCCAACGACCTAGTCATTATGGGAAAGCGTTTTGATTAAAATCCAATGATATAAGCGCTTTCAACTGCCGAAATAACGAACAATCTAACTTTAGGTGGTAGGATTGCTATAAAAAACATGTTAAAATTAAGTCCGAATGTCTAAACAAATAGACATCAATAATGTTGCTTGAATTCTTTACTGGTATGGTACTGGAGGCATTCTTGGTGAAAAAGAACGAGCCAAATTGGTTAATGGTGTTACGAACCGTAATGCCACTTGGACTCAGCTATATCCCGATTGGGTTAGCATGTGGGGTCCTATTACACGCGGCCGGGTTCAACCATCTACTGACGGCATTGATCTCAGTGATGGTCTTTTCCGGTGGCGCCCAATTTTTGATTGCATCGATGTTGACGATCAACGCACCGATGACCACGATTATTTTGATGATGTTTTTCTTGGAATTACGCTACGCCTTATTAGGTTCTAGTTTGTCGCGTTACTTGAAAGGGCAGTCGTTACCGTTCATTTTCACGTTTGCATTTTCAATGAACGATGAAAACTACGCCGTAAACTATTTAAAGTTCGCGACTGATAAGCACTGGAAACCGAAACAAGCGTTGCTCGTTGAACACTATTCATTGCTTTTTTGGACGATTAGCAACATTATCGGTAGTTTGATCGGTAGTGCGTTGACGATTGACTTAAAAGTGGTCGATTTTGCGCTGACGGCACTGTTTATTTATATGGCAATTATGCAAACAAAGAGCCGCTTAATTATTTTAGTGTCCGCGTTATCCGGTGTTTTGACGATTTTCTTCCTTGTTTTAATGAAGAGTACGCTGGGGTTAGTTGTGGCGACGCTGATTGCATCGTTGACCGGTTACTTCATTGAACGCTATTTAATGGAACATAAGCCAGAAAGTCATTTACTGTATAAGGTTCACGATCCAACCCGGCAATCCGCGATGGAAGAATCTGACGAGTAAGGCGTAGAGGAGTTTTCTTATGCAATCAGTTAGTTCGATGACTAGTATGGACCACTTTTGGCTGATTATTTTCTGTGCCATTGTGGCCTTCATTCCGCGGTTTTTCCCGTTGTTATTCTTCACGAAGCGGGCGATTCCGGAGTGGTTTAACGAGTGGATGCGCTTTGTGCCGGTCTCATTGTTCACGGCCTTAGTGGTTAAAAGTGTTTTTATTGATAGTAAGTACCAAATCATGACGACCGGTAATTTGGGGATGATCATTTCTGCCATTCTGGTGGGAATTGTGGCTTACCGAACGCGGTCAATGACGTTGTCAGTCGTGATTGGCTTAGTATCAGTGATGGTATTTGTATTAGTATTTCACATCTAAAATGGAACTAGGGAACTGGAAATTGACCGGTTCTTTTTTTGTAGCGTCGGCACGGAAAAGTGGGGGGAGAAAAGATGACGTGGTTGATGGTGGTTGTACCGGCATTACTGGCGGGGCTGGTTCAGGGCTTGACCGGCTTTGGAGCGGCAATTATAATGATGATTTTTTTACCCCAACTATTACCAATGGATCAAAGTGCCGGGGTGGCGGGTCTGATTATGCTTGCAAGTGTTGTGACCATGACGTGGCGTTACCACCGTTTTATTCGGGTTAAACGGATCATTATTCCCTTTATCGTTTACGCGAGTGTGGCGGCCTGGTCGGTACATTTAGGACAAGTCTTAGACGTTCAACTACTACGCAAATTGTTAGGTGGTTTACTAATTATTTTAGCGGGCTATTTCACTTTTAGTCAACGGGCCGCTGATAAACGGTATCCGTGGTTTGTTGCCGGTGTGTTCATGGTTATCTCGGGGTTCTTTAATGGTTTATTCGGCATCGGGGGGCCGTTAATGGCACTGTACTTTTTGTCGTTGTCAGACTCGACCGAGGATTACGTGGGTAATTTACAAGCTTTCTTCTTAATTGATGTTTTTTACATTACGACGGTTCGGATCATTAACGGAATTGTGACGACCAGTTTAGCACCGTATATTGGCGTTGGAATGGTGGGTGCGTTCATTGGAACGGCGTTGGCTGCCCGAATTTTACCGAAGTTACCAATGGCCACGGTTAAACAACTGATTTATATTTTTATTGGGATTAGTGGTTGTTACTATTTATTTGTGTAAAGATGGATTACAAAAAACAAGCGGCGCATTTTTCGGAAAATAATTCTGAAAAGTGCGTCGCTTGTTGTAGGTAACTGTACCCTAAGCCGTATTAAAATCATAAATCAACGGTATGGCCTAGAACGAAAATCAGCGGGACCATTTTTTACTTTGCTGATTCTTTACCGATTCGTAGTAGTGCACATCCCGGTACTAATGACGAATGATTAGGTCAATAAAACCACCAATCACATTTGCGATTGGTGGTTTTATAAATGATGGGTTCTTTTTAACGTTCAACTCGGTTGATTACGGGAATGTGGACGTAAAGTTAAATTTTCTAGGGATATCATGAATTTTCAATTTACTGAATTATCAGCTAGTTGCGTAGTAGTGGGGCTATTAACGAACTAAGTACCCACCGTCGACGGCAAGCAAGTGACCGTTAACGTAGTTTGATGCGGCACTGGCTAAGAAGACGGCTACGCCCATTAATTCGTAAGTACCACCCCAGTGACCAGCAGGAATCCGGTCAAGAATTTCTTTGTTGCGAACCGGGTCTTCACGGATGGGTTCCGTGTTAGCAGTCTTGATGTAGCCGGGAGCAATGGCATTGACCTGAATATTGTAAGCGGCGAGTTCACTAGCAAATGACTTCGTTAAGCCGGCAACCCCGTGTTTACTTGCAGTGTATGAGGGGATGAATTTACCACCTTGGAATGAGAGCATGGAGCCAATATTGATGATTTTACCGGACTTTTGCTTAGCCATGACCTTACCCGCGGCTAATGACATGTGGTAAACAGTACTCAAATTGATAGCGATAACCCGGTCCCAGTCAGCATCTTTTGATTCAAGTAACGGGTTCCGTTTAATCATCCCAGCGTTATTAACCAGGATATCAATGTGGCCGTACGTATCCAGCGCCTTTTGAATAACCTTTTCGGCGATACCATCTTCGGTTAAGTCAACGTTCATAAATTCAACCCGCTGACCACGTTTTTCAACCATTTTACGGGTGTCTTCCCAGCCGGTTTCACCAAAAGTTGGGATGAAGATGTCTGCGCCAGCTTCCGCAAAGGCGACCGTGTAGGCTTGGCCTAAACCGGTATCACCACCGGTAACGATTGCGACCTTACCCTTTAGTGAGTAGAGGTCCATGTTAAAGTGATCTAAATCTTTTTCCCGAGCCAAAATATCTTCGCGTGTATCTGCCATGTTATAGGAACTCCTTAATTTTAAAGTGATTTCTTTATAGGAAATTGCATTTCCTGTTTACAACTACTAATATAAAACGCTTACGCACAAATTACAAGGGTAATTTGCAATTATTTTTCTAGTTATATCAGTGAATATAACGCCTTATAGTCAAGTGCTTGTTTAATTTGGTGCTTAACAGTATAATTTAAATAAAGTTACTTTCTGGATAAGAAAATTTTAATAATAAAAATCGGCGTGGCTATCCCGGGTCGGTTTTAAACTGGCAAACGAAAGGTATGCGGGAGGAAATAGCTAATGGTAGATAATGAAAAGCCTAAACTTTACGGTTCAGTACTAATTAAAGCCAAAACAATTTTAGATGCAATTTTGAAAAGTGAGGCAGCTCCCAATTTAAATGAAGTGAGTCGGGCCAGTGGAATTAATACGCCTACAACGCTCAAAATATTAACGACGCTGGAGGTTCTCAACTTTGTCCGGCGCGATTCCGAATCACGGCGTTACTATTTGGGAACCCAGTTCTTAGCTTATGGTCAGAAGGCTTCTGAAAGTTTTGATATTCGTTCGGTAACCCGGGAACTACTGCAAGGGTTGCGTAATGAAACGGGGGAGACGGTTAACCTAGGGATTTGTCAGGATGATCACGTGGTTCTCCTAGAAAAGTTGGAAAGTCCGTCGAGTATTAAGCTAAAGTCAACGATTGGTGGACAAATGAACCTCTACTCTTCGTCAATGGGAAAAGCGATTTTAGCGCAATATTCGGACGAGCAACTAAAGGGTTACTTTGGACGGGTTAAGTTAAAACCGGTTACGGATAATACGATTGTTACCGTACCGGGGTTACGCAATGATTTAGACAATATTCGTAACGTGGGCTTTTCCATTGACGATGAAGAAAATGAACCTGATATTTACTGTATTGGCGCGGTCATCGCTGGTGAGCATCGAATTTACGGGGCGTTTAGTGTGAGTGCACCGAAGTACCGGATGCCAGACGATCGCCGGCGTAATTTTATTCGCTTAGTATTGGAAACTCAGCACCGGATTCAAAAGTTACTATAAAAGTATTACAATTTAAGTCCCCTGAGTACGCGGTCACGGAGTTCGATGCTCAGGGGGCCTTTTCGTCCGGAATAAAAAACGCCCGAAGGGGCTGCTCCGAGTCAAGTAGACAGTTCAAATAATTAAAATAGCTATGCAGTTTTTAGAATGGCATGATTCCGAAATTCTTTCGGGGTCATGCCATTTAGTGTTTCTTGGCGACGCTTGTAGTTATACCA
>NZ_QWZQ01000034.1 GCF_003885105.1 Lactiplantibacillus garii | reverse complement strand
GATTAGGATTTTGCTAAAAATCGAGGGCTGTTTGTAGCTGGTCAAAGAGGTCGCGGGAGGTTTGGAAAGCTGCCGTATCGGCACCACTGGTCGCAATTCGCAGCAGGGGTACCGTCAGTTCGGCTAAGGAGCCGTGCGAACGGCCCGGATAATTGGTCAAGGTCGTTTGCGGTTGCAGTCCAAAGGCCACATCCTCGGTGGCGAGCACGACTAGGTCGCCGATCCGGGTGGGGTCTAGTTGGAAACGCTGGGCGGCCTCGTCGTTGGTCAAGACGGCGGCCACCCCCGGCGTGGCGGTCAATAGCCGCTGAATCGCGGGGAGGTCGCTGGTGGCCGCGTACACGTAGGCCGAACCGGATTCTTGGTACTGGTGGTTTTTTAAGTACCGGTCGGCTAACGGTAACAGGATGTGAGCGGCTAACCCGTGGCTTTTTAACAGTAGTTCCAGGTTTAACAGGGTCGGTTTAAAGTTCATGCCGTGATCGGCCGTCACGTAGATGGTCCGCTCCGGTTCCAAGGCGTGAATGGCCGCAACTTGGTCGTCGATTTGGCGAATAAAGGCCTGGGCTTCGGGAGTGTCCGGCCCGAAGTGGTGCATGACGTAGTCGTTGGTCGTGGCGTAGACGAAGTCCGGCGACTTAGCGGCAATTAGGCGTTTAGCGGTTTGAACGACCCAGCCGCCACTGTTGAGGCTACTAATGTCTGGTGGCAGCGGGGCGCTAATCTTCTTTAACAGTTCCTCGTCCGGACGTTCGGCGTTGATCCGGTAGGTAGCGTTTTGACCAAAAACCTGGTCGATTTTGCCCTTGACCGTCAGCAGGGCCGAGGAGCGCTGGGCGTGTGCTAAGCGGGTAAAAATGGTCGGAGCGTTGAGGTAAGCGGGTGATTCAATGAAGGTTTGTTCCCCGGTCTGACGGTTAAAAAAGCCGTTCCCGTTGATGCCGTTTTCGGCGGGAAACGCACCGGTCAAAATGCGGGCATGGTTAACGTTGGTCACGGTTGGAAACTGACCAGCCACGGTTTTAAGAAACCCGGCGTTGACTTGGGCGAGGCGGTTGATTTGCGGGGCGTTGGTCGCATTAAGGTAGGCGGCACTCGCACCGTCGATTAAAATGATCATGGCTTTGCTGGGCATGCTGAAACCTTCTCTATTTTTATTTGAATGCGTTAATAGCCTAGCACGTGGATGTATAGGTTTCGTATCGAACCAGTAACGGTTGTGTTAACTTGGCGACAACCGCGCCGCGACAGGTCTTTCCCGAACTTAAAAATTGGACCAACGTTAACGAGCACGTCTGCCCGTTAACGTTGGTCCAATTTTATTAGTCAATTAAGCTTCGTCGGGGTCCGCAACGCTAAAATCGTGCATGTACTTCGGAATTAGTGCACTGATCTGGTGCGGTAAAACGACGTAGCGCGTCGCGGCCAGGTCGTCGGCAATTGCGCTGTGCAAGTACACGGCACTTAAAATCGCGGCCGTGAAGTTGGTAAACTGACCGGCAAAACCGCCGACCATGCCGGCGAGGGTGTCACCCATACCGCCGGTGGCCATCGCCGGGGTACCACCCGGGTTGAACCAAATTTTTTCGTTGGTGTAAATCGTGGTGTGGTGGGCCTTAACGACCGCAATCACGCCAAGTGCCTGCTGAGCCTTATGGTTGGCCGTCGGGGTCTGGTCGCTGATTTTAAGCCCCGACAAACGTTGCCACTCCATTTGGTGCGGGGTGACGACGATTGGCAGGTCCGGCAATGGCCGCGGGTGGGCCGCTAGTAACGTGAGGGCCGAACCGTCGATAACTAATCGTTGTGGCGCGCAAGCGGCGTTTAAGACCGTACCGAGGAGTTGTTCAGCAAAGGTGTCGGTGCCCAGCCCGGGGCCGATCACGATAACGTCCATGCCGGCTAACAGTTCCAGCAAATAATCGGTTTGGTGGTAGTCCATCACCATCGCTTCCGGTAAACGGGCGTGTAAACTGGCGAAGTTTTGCGGGTCGGTCGCCACGGTGACCAGGCCAGCCCCGCTGTAAGTGGCGGCGGTGGCGGCCATGATGATCGCGCCGCCGAAGTTCTGGTTGCCGCCAATTAGTAGCACCCGGCCGTAGTTGCCCTTGTAAGATTCGGCGGGGCGTTCCACGATGGTCTGGGTGACGAGTTTAGTTGTAATGGGTTGCATATTTGTCACCAACTTTCAAAACGTTTACTTCGAGTATACCATGAATGAAAACGGTAGCTTCCGATTATTAAGTTTAACCGCACTATGATAAAATTAGGGTAATAATAAGTGGGAGGAATTTTTAAATGACAATTGATTGGCAAAATGAAGCAACTAAGCATAAAGATGATTATTTAGCTGATTTAACCACAATGTTACGCGTCCCGAGTTTTCGCGATGACAGCAAGGCCACCAAGGACGCCCCGTTAGGTCCCGGACCTAAGCAGGCCTTGACGACCTTTTTAGCGATTGCGGAACGCGACGGCTTTAAAACTAAAAACATCGATAACTTAGTGGGTTACGCCGAATACGGTGAGGGCGACGAAACCTTGGCCGTCCTAGCGCACGTCGATGAAATGCCCGCCGGTAACGGTTGGGACACCGACCCGTTTGAACCGACCATCAAGGACGGCAAGCTATACGCCCGCGGTGCTTCGGACGATAAGGGTCCCGGAATGGCCGCCTACTACGGTTTGAAGATCGTTAAGGAACTGGGCTTAAAGTTAAATAAAAAGGTCCGTTTCATCGTTGGTACCGACGAAGAAAGTAACTGGACCGGGATGAAACGCTACTTTGAAGTTGAACCGGCACCGACCTTGGGCTTTTCACCCGACGCCGAATTTCCGCTGATCAACGGTGAAAAGGGAAACGTCAGCTTAAAGCTTCACTTTGGCAACCAGGACACCGGCGACGACAACCTCGTCTCGTTTGATTCCGGTTTACGGGAAAACATGGTGCCGCGGGAAGCCGTGGCAGTCGTTGCGACTGACGATAATGAACAGTTTGCCGCCGACTTTACGGCCTTCTTAGACCAGCAACCAGTGACCGGTGAATTGACGGTCGTTCCCGAGGGCGTGCGCCTGGAAGTGATCGGTAAAGCGGCTCACGGGATGGAACCACGCAACGGGATCAACGCCGGAACCTACTTAGCTAGTTTCTTAAGCAACTACGCCTTTGCGGCGGACGCGGCCGGTTTTTTGAGCTTTATCGCGGACAAGTTGCACGACGATTCTCGGGTGGTCCACTTAGGCTTAGCCTACACGGACGACGTGATGGGCGACTTAACGATGAACGTGGGTCTGTTACACTTTGACCATCAAAACGGCGGTGACTTGACGTTGAACTTCCGTTATCCAAAGGGAATCGAACCCGCGGACTTAACGACGGCGGTCCAAAACCAGGTTCCAGTGGGGACGACGGTTAGTCAGGGCGACTTCATGGTGCCGCACTACGTTGACCCAGAGGACCCGATTGTTAAAGATTTGATGGACGTTTACCGGCGTCAAACCGGTGATCAAGATTCACAACCAGAAATTGTCGGTGGTGGGACGTACGGCCGGATGATGAAACGCGGCGTCGCGTTTGGGGCGTTGTTCCCACACACGGAAGATACGATGCACCAAGCCAACGAATTCCAACCCGTGGACGACTTAATGGCCGCCATGGCGATCTACGCGGAATCAATCGCCGTTTTAGCAACGGATAAATAATCTAATATCTAAGGGGGAAGTTTTCATGACCAACTATCAGCGGATTCTCGTCGGCGTCGATACGTCGCCCCAATCACAATTAGCCTTGGAAAAGGCGGTTGCGATCGCGGTGGAAACCGGGGCACGGCTCGACATTGTTACGGTGATCAACACGGAAAAGTTTATCGGCATTACGCAGGGACCGATGGGGTTTGGCGCGACGACTCCCCAGATGTTAGACGAGATGACCCGGCAGTTAAAAGCTAATTTGGTTAAATCACGCCAAGAAGCGGTCCAAGCGGGCGTGAGCGACGTGGCGGTCCACTTACACTCCGGCAACTCTAAAACCCTGTTGGCGACCACTTTACCGGCTGAATACGGTACGGATTTGATCGTGGTCGGTGCGACCGGGCTCAATAACGTGTCCCGGATTTTGATTGGTTCGAACGCCTCGTATATCATTCGCAACGCGACGTGCGATACGATTGTCGTGCGGACGGACTTACAACAGAATCCAATCGAGCTGCCCAAACGGTTGTCCCGACAAGTTTAAATTAGTTTAGCATGACGCTCACTGACGGTTTCGTCGGTGGGCGTTTTTTGGTTTAGCTCAAAAAATAAATACATAACTCATACATTATCTTTACATCATCATGATAATTTCGATACGTTGCTCTGGCATGATTTAGGTAGTGACCAGCGCCATTAAGGTCACAAATCATGAACAACTAAAGGGGTTCGAAACGTAATGGGAATTGAGTTAAAGGAAATCACCAAAACATACGGTCAGGATGCCGCACCGGTGTTGAGTACCGTTAACGCAGAAATTCAAGACGGCGAGTTATTCGTGATCGTCGGGCCATCGGGGTGTGGGAAAAGTACGTTGCTCCGCATGATTGCCGGAATCATTCCAATCACTAGCGGGACGCTGACGATCAATGATCAGGTCATGAACGGGGTTCCGCCCAAGGACCGAAACTTATCCATGGTTTTTCAAAGTTACGCCCTATACCCGTTTTTAAGCGTGACCGATAACGTCGCGTTCGGGTTAAAGGCGCGGAAAATGGCACCGGCTGAAATTACCCGCCGCGTCCAGGACGCCTTAGCTATGGTTAGTTTAACGGATTTTGCCGACCGCAAACCCCGGGAACTTTCCGGGGGACAACGGCAACGGGTGGCGCTAGCCCGAGCGATTGCTAGTGATTCAAAAATTTGTTTGATGGACGAACCGTTATCCAACCTAGATGCCCAGTTACGGGTCAAAATGCGTTCGGAAATTCGGGAGTTACAACGCAAACTGGGATTAACACTGATTTACGTGACCCACGACCAGACCGAAGCGATGACGATGGCCGACCACGTGATGGTGCTAAACGATCAGCACGTCCAACAGATCGATACGCCGCTCGATATTTATAACCACCCGGCCAACCATTTTGTGGCTCAGTTCTTTGGTACGCCGCAAATCAACTTATTTGCGGCGACCATTGCGGGGGATGAAGCTTCCGAACGGATCACGATTGACGACACGCTGCACGTGCAGTTGAACCAACCGCTAGCTGCGGGCCGCTATACGGTCGGTATTCGTCCAAACCAAATGGCCCTGAAACCGGCGACGACCGGGGGCAACGCGAACGTTTTAAACGTTGAAACGTTAGGTGAACAAACCATTATTGAAGTCACGATGGACAGCGGTCAGGAAGTCCGGATCGTTCAAGCTGGTCAGGTGCAAATAAAGATCAATCAACGGGTCACGGTAAGTGCGCTGGGCCCGGCCTTCGTTTTTGATGACCAGCAAACTTTAATTGCCGAACAAGGAGGGGTCTCTGATGATCAACTCGTTTCCGTCGGTTAAGCGCCGCCGTCAAACTAACCAAGCGCCGGGTCCTAAGGAAGAAGTCCGCGCTAACGTTAAAAATTTTGAACTGCAGAAAAATGATAAGTACTACGCGTGGCTCTTTTTAGGCCCGTCGTTCTTAGTTTTAGGAATCTTTGTCTTTTACCCCATGTTACGGACGCTGTACCTCAGTTTATTTTTAACCGACAGTTTTGGTCGGCCGACCGTTTTTGTCGGTTTACAGAACTACCTCAACTTATTAACGTCGAAAGTTTACATGGCAAGTATCCAAGCAACTGGGGTGTACGTCATTGGCGTGACCGCCTTTACGATTATTTGCGGGTTGTTACTGGCCGCGGTCGCTAATCAAAAAATTCGCGGAATTGAGTTCTTCCGGACGATTTTTACGGCCACGATGGGGGTTTCGGTCTCCGTTTCAGCAATCTTTTGGTTATTCATGTTTAACCCGTCGATCGGGGTCTTAAATCAGATTGCCCTGTTTTTACACTTACCAACGGTCAACTGGTTAACCAATCCGCACTGGGCGATGGTCTCAGTGATCACCACCAGTGTGTGGATGCACCTCGGTTTTACCTTTTTGATTTTCTTCGGGGCGTTACAGTCCGTTCCCAAAACGCTTTACGACGCCGCCGACGTTTCCGGGGCTTCCAGCCGGTACCAATTTTTCCACATTACGTTACCCATGATTTCGCCAACGTTTTTCTTCGTTGCCGTGATCACCATGATCTCGTCGTTCAAGAGTTTCGGGTTGATCGACTTGATGACCGCGGGGGGACCGACCAACGCCACCAATTTATTGGTCTACCGGATCTATAAGGACGCGTTTGTTGACGGAAACTACGCCGTTGCCAGCACGGAATCGATCGTCCTCGCAATCATTATTGCAATCATTACCTTTATTCAATTTAAACTTTTAGCGAAACGGGTGAATTACTAATGGAAAATACGATTGCGACCCAGGCAAATTTACACCGGCGGGTCGGCCTAGTTTTTAAATACTTACTCTTGTCAGTTTTAGCGTTCATTGTGATTTTCCCGTTTATCTTGGGCCTATGGACCAGCTTTTTACCCACGACCCAAATTGCAAAGGGCGCCCTGCACGGCACGATGTCCTGGCAAAATTACGTGGATGCGTTTACCCAAACGCCCATTTTACGGTACTTATTAAACAGTTTGGTGATTTCGGTGGTCCAAATGTTTGCGCACTTATTCTTTGCGTCGATTGCGGCCTACGCGTTTGTTTTCCTGGAATTTAAATACCGGGACCTGTTATTTTACGTGGTGTTAGCAACGATGATGTTACCGTTTGAAGCGGAAGTTATTCCTAACTTTCAAACGGCGCGGACGTTGCACTTGTTGAACCACTACGCCGTTATGATTATTCCGTTTTTGACTTCGGCGTTCGGGATTTTCATGTTGCGTCAAGCCTTTAAACAAATTCCGCTCGATTTAAAAGAGTCGGCGGACGTGGACGGGTTAAGTCACTGGCAATTTTATTGGAAAGTGGCCTTACCGTACTCACGGATCAGTATCTTAACGTTGGCCGCCTACAGCTTTTTAGGGAGCTGGAACCAGTACTTATGGCCGATGCTGACAACCTTTACGAACCGGTTACGGCCGGTCCAAGACGGTTTACGGCAGTTACACTCGGAAGAAACGGCCACGAACTGGGGCCTAATTCAAGCGAGTGCCGCCATCGTGGTCATTCCGACCTTAATTGTGCTGTTTATTGGGCAACACTACTTTAAATCCGGATTAAACGAGGGTTCTGTTAAATGACAAAATTGATAAGTATTTTTAAACCACACTGGCGGTGGGGCCTGGGTCTATTGGCACTCTTAGCCATCATTGGCGGTTTTGCGTATGGTAACCAGGCCCACGCCGAATCCAAACGGATCAAGGTGGTCTTCTGGCACGAAATGAAGGGGCCGGGCCAAAAGCAGATCGACGCGTACGTGAAGGCTTTTAATAAAAAGCAGTCGAAGTACGAAGTGGTGGCCGAGTTCGAAGGTGGTTATAACGGGGTTATTCAAAAGATCATGAATACCCACGGTACCGCCGCGTCGCCGGCGTTATTCCAGTCCATGGACATTTCAACGAGCCAAATGTACCATAGCGGCTTTACGACACCGGTCCAGAAGTTTGTGGACCGTGATCATTACGACTTAGATCAGCTGGTCCCGGGGGCCCGCGCTATTTACTCACGGAACGGTAAATTGTTATCAATGCCGTTTAATTCGTCCCAGACGGCGCTGTACTACAATAAAGCGGTCTTGAAAAAGTACGGGATCACGCCGCCGCCCGTCGACCCGACGTACAGTGATATTACCCGGGTAGCTAAGCAGATCCACGACAAGTCACACGGACAAGTCAAGGGGATGACGATGGAAGCCTACTCCTGGTTATTTGAACAGTTAGTCGCCAATGCCGGCGTTCCGCTGGCTAACCATAATAATGGTCATACGGGTGACGCCACCAAGGTGGACTTTACTAGTCCGGCCGCCATCAAGGCCATGCAGTGGGTCAAGGAAAACATCGACTACGGCGACTTTATCAACTTCGGGTCGGGTGGTAACGCGTCGGCTAACGAAGCCGCGTCGTTCTTATCGGGCCACTTAGGGATCTTCATGCAGTCTTCGGCTAAGACTGGTCAACTGTATAAGGTCTTGAAAAATAATTTAGGGGTCACGTACTTCCCACGTCCCGATGGGAAAAAGGCGAACGGAATCGCCGTTGGGGGCGCCTCTTTATGGATCTCAAATGATAAGCCGGCCGCGGTTCAAAACGGGGCCTGGGAATTTTCGAAGTTCTTAGTAAACGCTAAAAACCAAGCCACTTGGCAAGCTAAAACGGGTTATCTGGCCGTTAATAAGCACGCCAAGGACGAACCCCTGCTTAAGCAGTTATTTAAGAAGTCGCCAGTACTCGAAGTCTCCGGTAACCAAATGTTACGGACGACCCCGAACGATACGAACTCTGGTATTTTTATTGACGGGTTAGTTCCCGCCCGCACGTCGATTCAAAACGCCATGCAACAGATTTTTGCGGGTCAGGATATTTACAAATCGTTGAAAGCAGCTGAAAATTCTTACAATAAAGTGTTAGAATCAAATAACCGAGCCAATGGACGGGGATAAGAAGAAAGGGTGGAATTAAAATGACGAGTAAATCGTTGATCTATGGTCACCGGGGCGTCCCAGTGAAGTTTCCAGAAAATTCGCTGGCGGGGTTCGCTTACGCCATTAGTCAACACATTGATGGACTGGAGTTTGACGTCCATTTAACGAAGGACGGCGTGCCGGTCATCATGCACGATGAAACGGTTGACCGGACGACTTCCGGAAGCGGTAAAATTGTGGACCACACGTTTGCGGAACTGCGTCAATGCAAGTTGAGCAACGGTGAACCGGTGCCGTCGTTAGCCGAATTTTTGGCGCTCGTTAGTGGCGAAAACGTGCACTTAAATTTGGAATTTAAGACTGACCGGCAGTACTATCCCGGCATTGAACACACGGTGCTGCGGATGGTTCACCAAACCGACTTAGTTTATCCGGTGGTCTTTTCCTCGTTTAACTTGCACAGCTTACAACGCGGTTACGCACTGGATCCCGAACAGAAATACGCGTTTTTGACCTCGGCCAAAATTGGTGATCCGGAGGGCTTTGCCAAAACGGAACACCTCGAAGGGCTCCACTTAGAACACTACCAACCCGTGCACCACGTTTCCGAACGGGTGTGGACGGTCGATGATCCGGGCGAAATGCGCGAACTCTTTGATCACGCGGTTAGTGCGGTCATTACCAACGACTTTGAACTCGCACAGGACGTGCGGGCTGCGATTTAAATTGATGTAAAAGAAAACCACCTACCGACTATTTTCGGAAGGTGGTTTTTGCTGATATTAAACGTTGGCGGGGTTGCGAACCTTGCGGAGTTCGGCGTCGATTTGTGCCAAAACGGCCTTTTGATTTTCTGGCTTTTCAAGGTCGTAAGTTTGAAGGTCGATCTTCATCTTAGGACTAGCATCGTATTCGTCGTACCATTTCCGGTAGGCCGTCCACATTTTGTAGTAGTAAGATTCCAATTCGGGATTGTTATCAAACTGTTCGTAATCACGACCACGTTTTTTGATCCGGTAAAGAATCGTATCGAAGTCGGTTTCGGAATAGACCATCAAATCCGGGGCCTTTTTGGGCAGTTCGGTTAATTCGGTCATCATATTGTCTAACAATTGTAAGTAGACGTCTAATTCGGTATCTGAGATGTTCCCCTCAGCGTTGTTTTCCTTGGTGAAGAGGGCATCCTCATAAATTGAGCGGTCGAGAACGTTGTTGTCATCGGCCAATGCCTTCTTGATCATCGCAAAGCGTTTGTTTAGGAAGTAAATTTGTAATAGGAAACCATAGTTTTTAGGATCCGAGTAGTAAAGTGGCAAGACTGGGTTGTCACCGACCGGTTCGTAAAATGCTTTAGTTCCAAGGTGATCGGCAATCATACCCGTTAAAGTGGTCTTGCCAACCCCAATCATTCCTGCTGTTATTATCACCATGATAGCCCCTCTTTATAGAAAATTGCACTACATATTGTATAACAAAAAAAGTTTCAATACCATATAGACATTTGGCAGAAACTTTGCTTGGGGAACGATTTTAATTATTTTTTAGACTGTTCTTTTAATAAATCACGAATTTCCGCCAGGTACTGTTCCGAAGCTGCCGGCGTTTCTTCTTCGACGTCGTCTTCAGTGGATTTGTTATTAACGGCTTTGTTAATAATTTTGACCAGTAGGAAGACCACGATGGCAACGATAAAAAAGTTAATCACTGAATTTAAGAAGGCCCCGTATTTAAAGGTGGCGTCCCCGATGCTAACTTTTAAATTGGATAGGTCGATGCGGCCGAGAAAAATCCCGATGAGCGGGTTGATCAAGTTGTTGGTCAGCGACTTAACGATGGCCGTAAAGGCGGACCCAATAATGACCCCAACGGCTAGGTCGATGACGTTACCGCGGGCGATAAATTCTTTAAATTCCTTAATCATCTGATAGTGACTCCCTTTGTTTAGTTTTAATATAAAATATAACGAATAATGACCAGAAAAACAAGCGTTTTGCATTAAAAACTAATGGTAACAATTAGTTTATTTGGTGAATGGCGGACTAACACCATGCCAGTTACACCTCAAAAATTGTACAATGGCCGCCGTCAAAGTACAACGGCTACCTACGAAAAGGTCCGGAATCGTTTGGATTCTGAAGGATACCTAGGTGTAGAGGGGCTAAACGGCAAGGAAGTGCTGAACGAAGCGTGGTCGGGGGGCAACTAATTAAGGTGGTGGAAAGTCGCTGTTCAGTTTTTAACCGGCATATTGATTGCTTATTGCAACCACTTTGATTAGTATTTTAATTAGAATTAGTTAATTAATGGAGGCAATCACATGGAATATAAACAGTTGTATAACGGCGTGAAGATCCCGATGCTGGGGTTTGGAACGTATCGGATCGACCCGCAAGACGTACCCGCAGCCATTCAGGGTGCTTTGGACGACGGTTACCGGCACTTTGACTGTGCGCACATTTATGGTAACGAAAAGCAAGTCGGTCAGGCGTTTAAAGACGGCGGCGTGAAGCGGGAAGACCTCTTCGTGACGTCCAAAGTGTGGAATGCCGATCAGGGCTATGACAAGACCTTGGCCGCTTTTCAACAAACGTTAACCGACCTGCAGTTGGACTACTTGGACCTGTACTTGATTCACTGGCCGAATGAAGATAACTTTGACTTATCGTTAGAGACTTGGAAAGCGCTCGAACACCTTTACGATCAAGGCAAGGTGAAAGCCATCGGGGTGTCCAACTTCTCCGCGGACCAGTTAAAGCAAGTCTTTGCCATGGCTAAAACGAAGCCGATGGTCAACCAGATCGAACGGCACCCCTACAAGGTTCAAAAAGAATTGGGCGCGTTTGACACGGCTAACGGGATCGTCAACGAAGGCTACTCCCCAATTGGTCACGGGCACTTAGTTTTGGAGGACCCGACCATCAAACAGATCGCTCAAGCCCACGGCAAAACGCCGGCCCAAGTCGTTTTACGGTGGCACTTGGATACCGATTTCGTGGTCTTTCCTAAGTCCCGTCAAGTTGCCCGGGTCAAGGAAAACTTCGACATCTTTGATTTCAACTTGACGCCGGCCGAAATTGAACAAATCAACGGTTTGGATCAGGATAAACATTTAAATTACGATAACTAAATTAATATTGAACATCCCGGCAGGCACCAGTGATCTGGTCCTGGCGGGATGTTTTAATCTGGGGGTCATTGTATTCTAGAAAAATGATTAAAATATAACGTTATTTCATCAATTTAGGTTAAAAAGCACCCCAACGATATCGATATTTAGCGCGTAAAAGACTATACTTATACGAGATATTAAGTTAATTGAAATGAACGATACGGATGGAAAGGGGGCCAAGTGATGACCTGGTCGAACTGGATTATTGCACCGTTTACTACCAGTGTATTTTTTGTTTTAGGCGTTTTGACGTTGTACTGGGTCTCCGTGAACTGGTTGTTGGAACACCTGCACGCCCGCCACGTCAAGGTTGACGATGAGCAGGTCAACTCGTGGTACGGCTTAGCGTACATGCTGCTGTTCGTGTTTGCCATGCAGGCCTTCCTGGTTGGTAAAAGTAATTCGTGGATCTTCATGAATTTTCAGTTGATCGCCGTCACGTTTTGCGGTTATTTTTTAAATTTAAAAGTTAAATACTACTACTTATACCCGCTAGACTTACTGTTCATGATTTTTAACCGTTCACTGGGTTCTTGGGAGTCCTGGGTCCACGGCGTCGTCCTAATTACGTTTTTCACGGTGTTAGGCATCCTGCGTCCGCGGTTGCAAAAATACTCGGTCCGGGCGCGCTTCAGCATTTACATGCTTAACAGCACCGTGTTTGGCGGGATGTTGTGGCTGATGATGAAGTTGAAATTTGATTTAAGTTGGCTCACGTTTTGGCAGGAATGGTTCTACCTCGTGATTTTTGAAGGGTTACTGTACGTTTACGCCAGCATGCTGTCGGATAACACCGCGCTTAAACAGCAGTTGGTAAAATTTGCGAACGAGGACGCGCTGACGGATACCGGTAACTACGCGGCCTATACGGCGGCCATTAATTATCAGGTAGCCAATAGTTCCCAAAACGGGTTGAAGCTGACCATGATGATGTTTGATATTGACCACTTTAAAAAAATCAACGATACGTACGGGCACCTCGCGGGGGACCAGGTCCTCAAAAGTGTCACCGAAACGGCCCAGCTCGTGCTGGCCGCCAACGACCCGCGGGTCAAACTGTACCGGACCGGGGGCGAGGAGTTTAACGTGATTTTTCCCGGATACGACCTGGACGCTAGCCTGGTGATCGTGCACCAGGTGTTTAACGCGTTGAACCACTTAACGGTCACTTGGAAGGACCAACGGATTCAATTATCGGTGTCCGTCGGGGTCGCTAATTTGTCGTCAGATGACCAGACCGCCACGGCTTTTTATAACCGGGTCGATCACAACCTTTACCAATCTAAGCGCAACGGCCGAATGCAAGTGACGGCCCAATGAGGCCCAGTAAAAAACGTCCCGTCAAACTCCGAATTACCGGTGTTTGACGGGACGCTTTTTAAAAATAAGAACAACGACCAGCATGGTGGGGTCGCTGCTTGTACGTTTAAATTAGAACTAGTTTATTTAAAAATACCGAAACCACCGGTCCAGCCGATCTGTTCACTGGCGGCTAAGGTCATTTGGAGAAAACCAAAGGCTTCCATTTCACGGGCGCGTTTTAACGAACCGGCGTCCATCGTGACCAAACCACTGCCGTCTAAAGCATCGGCTAAGGCTTTTTTAGCGTCGGCATCGTCGGCGGCCATTAGCACCGTGGTTGGGTGGTCGTTACCAATTTGCTTAGCGGCGAGGGTGCCGGCGAAGGTGGTGTTAAACGCCTTGACGACCTTCGCTTGGGGCGCCTTGTCGGCTAAAATGGCAGCGGCGGAACTGTCCGCGGGGACGACCAGTTCGTCCCAAGTATCAAAGTTTAACGGGTTGGTGACGTCAACGACGACCTTACCAGCGAACTCGTCCGTGTGACTTTCAGTGATGCTGACCGCGGCGGCGTAGGGCACCGCCAATACGATAATGGCGCCTAAAGCGGGCACTTGGTCGTGTGAGCCGACGTACGTGACCTGGTTGCCAGCCGCCTCAAAGTTGCCGCCAATTGCTTGTCCCATGTTACCCTTACCAAAAATTGTAATTGCTGCCATAATACGATTCCTCCGTTCAAGTTAAATCAGTTTACTTATTAAAAGTAAGTCAAAAGTGTGAGAAAGTCAAGGGGAACCACTTTTAAAATGGCGTGCTAGGTCGCCGTTAATTGGTTGAGTATGGTACAATCACGGTATCAAATTAAAGGAGTCGCCTTATGACTAATCGTATTAGCACGGGGAGTGTGGCCTAGCCGGAAGGTTTCGTCACGTTTCACGGATCGTTACCTTCCAGAAGTCGTCACTTAACTTTTAGGAGGAATTTAAATTGATCAACGCACAAACTATTACTATTCGCAACGAACGCCCCGCCGACTATTTGGCGGTGGAACAGATGACCCGGCGTGCCTTTTGGAACTTGTACGTGCCCGGCTGTATTGAACACTACCTCGTACGGGTCCTACGCCAGCACGCCGATTTTATCCTCGAACTCGACCTGGTTGCCGAGTTAAACGGGACGGTGATCGGTAACGTCATGTATACCAAGGCCCAGCTAACGGATGAGCGTGGCCACGTTAAACCAATTTTAACGTTTGGGCCGCTCTGCGTTGCGCCGGAATACCAGCGCCAAGGGGTCGGTAAACGGTTATTAAACCGGTCGTTTACGTTGGCCCGAGCAATGGGTTACGACACGATCGTGATCTTTGGCATGCCCAGTAACTACGTCAGTCGCGGTTTTGAAAGCTGTTTAAAACACCAAGTTGCCAACGCGGATGGCAGCTATCCAGCCGCCATGATGGTTAAGCAGTTGGTGCCACACGTTTTGGCAGGGCACTCGTGGACGTACACGGAAAGTCGGGCCATGGAAATTGATCTGGCTGCGGCCGCCGCCTACGATGCAACCTTGCCGCCGTTACCCAAACACTGGCAACCGAGCCAGGAAGAATTTGAAATTATCAGTAAAGCCACGCTACACGAGACTGCTGAAAACTAAATAAGTTTAAAAAAGCGGCGCTGCAATTCAGAAGAATTGGGGCGCCGCTTTTTGGGGTGGGGTAACGGTTATTTCAGAATCGTCAACCGTTATTTACCCGTTAAATTTTGCTTGAAGAATTGTTCAAATTTATCAAACGGGATCACGTTAACGTCGTCGTAAAAGTCAACGTGTTGTCCGTGGGGTTCAACGACTAATTCTTTGGGTTCGTTGAGGCGTTTGAAGGTCGCTTCGGTGAAAGCCTTCGAATGGGCCTCTTCACTCGTTACCATTAAGACGGGCCGGGGGGAGATCTCGCCAATGCGCTGCGTAGCTTCAAAGTTCATGAAGCTTAAATTGGAAACGGCCGTGATATTGCGGGTCGCGTTTTGATGCCAGCCCCGTTTAAAACCATAAAAACTAAAAAATTCTTTCGAAATCGGATCTAATCCAGTTGGAAACTGATCAACGGGGTGTTCCGGGTAGTTCAGTGGAGCCTGATCTAAGTGCTCCCACCGCAAGTTACTTAACTGAATTAATTGTTGGTTGCGCTCCGTTCCCGTAGCCGCGTTAGCTAAGTGGGGGATGTCGTACATCACCGCCGTAGCGACTGCTTTGATCCGGGCGTCCTGAGCCGCGGCTGCTAATGCAAACCCGCCGGAGGCACAGATTCCCAGCACGCCGATCCGGTTGCGGTCAACCGAGGCGAGCGTTCCTAAATAATCCACCGCTGCTGAGAAATCTTCTACGTAAGTATCGGGGGAACCGCTAAAACGGGGCTGACCACCAGAATAACCGTGGTAAGCGGGGTCAAACGTCACGACCATAAATCCGCGTTGGGCGAGCACGTTTGCGTAGACGCCGGGTCCCTGTTCCTTGACACCGCCAAACGGTGCTCCGATGATCAGGGCCGGGGACTTAGCTGTCAAGTCTAAGTCCTTAGCGTAATAAAGGTCGGCCGCGATTTCAACGCCGAAGCGGGTTGGGTAATACACGTGTTTACGGACCACGTTTGCGTTGAGTTTAAAAATGTAGTGTTCGTCAGCCGCCGTGACGCGGGTGGCACGCATGTCATTAGTTGTCATTATTTTAACCTCTTTCTGAGTGTCTTTGGGTTTTAGTAACGAAATTATCAAGTAAGTGTAACGCTCGTTGTTGGTCACTCCCCTCAAAGCCGTGTCCGGCACCCGTGATCTTTTTAAAAGTTGCGTTCGGGAAGTTGTGGGCGGCTCGTTCGACGTATTTGATTGGTACAACGTCGTCACTCGTTCCGTGGACGATCAGTACCGGGCCGCGATACTTGGTCGCAATCTTCGTAATATCAATATTCAGCAACTTTTGGTAGTAGGCTTTACCCACTGAAAAGCCGAAAATATCGGATTCTTGGGGAATTTGACTAACCGAATGGTACCGGGCCTGTGCGTCGTGGGTGATGGAAAATGCCGGGTACATTAAAGCTAATCCTTGAATGTAGGCCGGGTGTTGTGAGGCGGTCAGGGCGGATACGACGCCCCCTGACTACCACCCACTAAGAGGACGTTGTTTTTATCAACGTCTTTTCGACTTCTTAAAGCCGTAATTACGGCGAGTAAGGACTGTTCTTCGGTGTAAATGGACATCTGGGTTTGTTTTAAGCCGGTACTCTGACCGTTGGTGCTACCACCGGGAAAATCGAAGGCGTACGCTAGGTAGCCCCGTTTAGCTAACCGGCGGGCATAAGCTTCTAGTTCTTGATAGTTACCACCAAGCCCGTGCGAAATGATGGCGATGGGACGGTGCTTGACGTTAGTTTTAGCCGTATAGAGGTGGCCAACGATCTTTTCTTTGTTATGGCGGACGGATAAGACTTGATCATTGAGTGATTTGTCCGTTACTACTTTATTACTTTTTTGATAGGACGGCCCCGTGGATGACTTGGTACTTTTATGAGCGCACGCACTAACCACCATGACGAGGGATAGCACTGTGCTGATGATTAGCCAGTGTCTTAGTTTAATTTTCATTTGTATTGACCTTCTCAATTTTTACCGTTGTATTTTTCGCCATTTTGCGGACGACTTTTTTGTAATCATGGTGATCAAAAGTACCGATGATGTGGATACCTTCATAATAATCCTCGGTACCCCAATAGAAAACGATTCGTTTATCGGGGGACCAGTAACCGATGCTCCCCGCGGTGCCGGCGTGACCACTCGGCATACCGGTGGTGGGTAGTGTGTGGTGCAAATCTGCAATTTTTTCCGGCATGTCCATGAAATTTCGGAATGTTAAGTCGACCGGCAGTTCCTGCGCAAAGGCCCGCGCGGCACTTGAATTATTTAAATGTGCAGTCAAACGAACCCCGTTGACCGTAATTTTAATGGCTTGACGGTGCGTGGCCGGTGTCGGTTGCACTTTTGAAGTTGCCCGCACGCTTTGGGGATTGGTAGGGTGCTGGCTGGTCGTCGCTGTGCAACCAGCGAGTAATACCGTCAATATTCCGGTAAGGCCCAAGATTAATTTACTTCGTTGAATTTTAAAAATATGAACGCCTCCTCAGTCATAACCTGCCATTTACAATATATTTAATACCGTACTATGTCCAATGCTTATTGGATATGGTGATTAATGCCTGGTAGTTATGCCTGACGTGTTAACCATGAAAAGTGTTATGAAAAAACAGTGGCCAGATTGCCACTGCTTTTGGTTTATTCTGTGGAATTGCTTGGTTTAAGGTCCGTTGTCAGTTGTTTAAGAAACGCGTCGGCGGCCGGGGATAACCGTTGGCCCTTGTACCAGACGAGGCTGGTACCGGTCGTTCGGCGCGGGGTCAGTGGCACAAAAATCAAATCGGACTGGTTGGTGTTAATAATCCCGTCAACGCACAGCGCGTAACCGACGCCGGCCGTGACTAATAGCGAGGCGTTGTATAGCAAGTTATAGGTCGCAACGACGTCAAATTGCGGCGTGCTTTCCCCGTACCACTCTTTAAGTAAGTCTAGAACACCGCGCTGACGGGAAACAATGATTTTTTGCCCCTGCAGGTCACTTAACTGAACGTGGTCGTTTTGAGCCAGGGGGGCGTTGCGGGGCATCAAGAGTCCCCAGCGACTTTCCCCGGGTAAGTGCATAAAGTTGAACTCCCCCTTATCGGCGGGTTCCATCACAACGCCAAAGTCGAAGTTGCCGGATTTGAGGTGGGTGCGGATCTCGTCCGCGTTAGTACTGATCAGGTTCACTTTAATTTTGGGAAACCGCGTCTGTAACTTTTGGACGGCTTGCGCCAGGGTTAAAAAACTGCGGGATTCCGCGCAGCCGATTACGAACGAGCCCGTCACTTCCTGTTCACGGTGCAGGTTGTCCACCGTTTTATCGGCTAACGCCAGGATCTGGTTGGCCTGGTTAGCAAAGTATTCGCCGTTACTCGTTAACTGGATGTTACGACCGTTGCGGGTAAAGAGCGCAACGCCGAGTTCTTCCTCGAGATCTTTAAGCTGACGGGAAATGGTCGGTTGGGAAACGTGCAGGCGTTCGGCCGCCCGACTAATGTTTAATTCGGTGACCACGGCCTGAAAATAGCGGAGTACGCGGAGTTCCATCATAACCATCCTTTCACTTAATTATTACAATTACGTATACTTTTAAATTCAATATAAGCATTAGACATGGCCACTGTCAAGCCTTATGCTGTTACTTGTCCAAGCGGCCCGGTTAACTGAATTGAAACGGTGGCGGGGCCGCCTACTAACAAACGAAACGGAGATTTTAAAATGATTAAAGATAAAGTTGTGATTATTACGGGTGCTTCGAGCGGGATCGGTGCGGCCACCGCGTTGCTACTAGCTGGTAAGGGTGCCAAGTTGGTGCTGGGGGCTCGTCGTGAAGATAAGTTACAAACCATTGTCAATCAAATCGAAAAAAATGGCGGCGAAGCGACGTACCGCGTGACCGACGTGACGGTGCCAGCGGATAACGAAGCCTTAGTCGCCCTGGCCAAGGAACGGTTTGGCAAGGTCGACGTGATGTTCTTAAACGCCGGTTTGATGCCGAGTTCACCGTTGTCCGAATTAAAGACGACCGAATGGAATCAAATGGTGGACGTGAATATCAAGGGCGTCTTAAACGGAATCGCCGCCGTGTTGCCAACCTTTAAGGGGCAGCGCTCCGGTCACGTGATCGCCACTTCTTCGGTAGCCGGGTTAAAGGCCTATCCCGGTGGCGCGGTCTACGGCGCAACGAAGTGGGCGGTGCGTGATTTAATGGAAGTTTTACGGATGGAATCGGCGCAGGAAAATAGCCATATCCGCACGGCCACCATTTACCCGGCGGCCATTCGCACGGAGTTGCTGGAAACCATTACCGACCCCGAATCCGCTAAGGGGATGCAGGACTTGTACGATCAGTACCAAATCGGCCCGGACCGGATCGCCAACGTGGTGGCCTTTGCCATCGACCAACCGGATGATACCAACGTTAGTGAGTTCACGGTCGGCCCGACGGATCAACCATGGTAATGACGAAACTAAGTTTGCTACGGGGGTGTTGGAGTTGAAAGCAACGTGCTGGTCGGCTGAACAGTTAAGTCAATTCGCGGGGGCGGATGATTTTCAAATCTCGCCCTTTTATAGTGATGGTAAAACGTACGGCACCCCGACCTGGATCTGGTCGGTCGTGGTCAACGACGGCCTCTACGTGCGGGCCTGGAACGGTCAGCGTTCGCGCTGGCACCGTTCGGCCGTGCAACAGGGTGGCGGACGCATTTTTCTGGCCGGCGCTAATCACGAGGTCCGCTTTGAAGCGCTCCACGATGAAACCGTGAACACCCTGGTGGATCAGGCTTACCGGGCAAAGTACGCCGGTAGCCCGTACCTGAATGCAATGGTTCAGGCCGGTCCGCGGGGGACCACGATGCAAGTGCTGCCTAAATAAGTGAGGTTAAGAAAATGAGTAAAGTGATGATCATTGGTGCCAACGGGGGTACCGCTAAAATTTTGATTCAACGGTTATTAGATGAAACTGACGACGACTTGATCCTGTTTTTAAGAAATGCTCAGCGGTTAAATCAGTATCAAGATAATTCACGCGTCACCTTAGTGGATGGTAACGTTCTGGATACCGCCGCTTTGGCCGCGGCGATGGCATCCGCCGACCTGGTTTATTCCAACGTTGGTGGGACCGACTTAGGGGCGCAGACCAAGGGTATTTTGACGGCCATGCATCAGACGGCTCAGCACCGGCTGCTGTTCATTAGTGCCTTAGGTGCCCACCACGAAGTTCCCGGTAAGTTTGGCGAATGGAACGAACAGGCGATCGCCGCCTTTTTACCCGGTTTCCGGGAAGCGGCGCGGTTGTTAACGGCTTCCGACGTTGACTATACGGAGATCCGCCCGGCCTGGTTAACGGATCAGGCTGAAGTCGACTACGAAACGACTAACTTGGTCGAAGACTTTAAGGGGACCGAAGTTTCACGGGCGAGTGTTGCCGATTTTGCCTTCAAAGTGCTGAACGACCCGACCCAGTACCAGCGGGCCAGCGTTGGTTTAAATAAACCGAATACGGCTGGTGACCGGCCAAGTTGGTTGTAACGGTCTCGCCCGAATAAGAAAGGTGTTCTATGAAAAAAATTGGACTGACGTTAATGGGGATGGGATTGCTGATCATCATCGGCATCCTACTGGTGTTACGAAATAACGGAACGTTTACGCCCAAGCACAATCAGCCAAGTGTCAGCGGCGTGGCGACGCGTTCAGAAAAGCGAACCAGTCAAGCGCGGCACAAGCGTGGGAAGGTCTTAGTCGTTTACATGTCGCACACCGGCCACACCAAGGCCGTGGCACGGGCAATCCACCGCCAAGTTGGTGGGGATCTTTACGAGCTGAAGACCCGGGAAAAGTACCCGCAAAAATACGAAAAGATGCTTAAAATTGCCCGGAAGGAACAAGATCAGCAACGGCGTCCCAAGTTAGCAGGGAAGTTGCCCGATCTAAAACCGTACCGGACGATCGTGTTGGGATATCCAATTTGGCTGGATAAAAACCCGATGGCCATCAACACGTTTTTAAACGCCTACCCAACTTTTAAGGGTAAAACGATCCTGCCATTTACCACGAGCGGCAGCAGTGGCCTGGGTTCCAGTTTGACGGAACTCAAGGCCAACGCCAAGCACGCACAGTTTGGTAAGGGGTTGGCGATCACGGCGGACGAATTAGATGACACGTCCAGCCTGGTTAAAAAGTGGGTCCAAACGGTGGGCCTCACCAATAATTAAAGAAAATAAGCAATTGAAAGCAGAGGGAGTCGATATGATCAAATCAACAACTTTAACACCGGAACAAAAAGTCTTGATTGCTAAGACTAAACCGTTGATCCAGCGGTTAAATTCGGCGGAACATACGGACGATGAAATTCGTCAGCTTTTGAGCACCATCATGGGCGAACCGGTTGATGCTTCTAACGAAGTCCGGTTACCATTTTTTACCGATAACGGGTTTAACACCCACCTCGGGAAAAATATTTTCATCAATACCGGGGTGACCTTCTCCGACCTGGGCGGCATCTACATTGACGATGACGTGTTGATTGGTCCCGGCGCGAGTCTCCTAAGCGTTGGTCACCCGGTCGCGCCAGCGAAGCGTCACGAATTGGAATTGCAACCGGTGCACGTCAAACGGAACGCTTGGATCGGCGCGAATGCCCGCATCTTACCGGGAGTCACCGTGGGCGCAAACGCGGTGGTCGGTGCCGGTGCGATCGTCACGAAGGACGTACCCGCCAATACCGTCGTGGTCGGGGTGCCGGCGAAGGTGATCCGGGAACTTGAAGCGTAAGCGACGGGTTATGACCGCCGCACATCAATAAAAAACGACGCCTAACGAAGAACAGTCAGTCTTCGGTGGGCGTCGTTTTATATTCACGTTGCTTGGATCAGATCTAGTAGGGCTTGCGCGGGGCCGGAGAACAATTGGTATTTTTTCCAAATCAGGTGCGGCCGGACGGTGATCGCCGGGGTAATTGGCCGGCAAACTAACTCAGTGTCGTGGTAATCGACGAGGTCGTCAAAAACGAGGGCGATCCCTAAGCCGCTCTCAACTAATTTCTTGGCACTCAGGTACATGCCGAAGGTCCCGGTAACGTTTAATTCGCGGGTGTCCTGTTGAAACCAGTCTTGTAAGGAGTGGTCGTCGAGGGCTGGTTGGTAAAGAATCAGTGGTTGGTTGCGAAGGTCGTTGGGCGTTAGCGTTGTCTTGTGGGCCAGGGGATGGTTGCGGGGCATTAAAACCCCAAAGTGGTCCGGTGCGGAAAATTCCACGGCGTTAAAAACGTGGTGGTCGATTTTACCAAAGTAAAGCCCGAGGTCGACCAGGCCGTTATTGACCATGTTGAGGACCGCTTCGTTATCGCCGTTACGGAGCTTAAGCGTTAGTTGCGCGCCCCGTTGATTTAATTGATGGACGTAGTGACCAACGTCACGGATCGCGTCGGTTTCGCTGACGCCCAACAAAACGTCCCCGGCGAGGGTGGTGTGGTCGGTTAACATTTCGTGATTGGTTTTATTCACGAGTTTGATGATTTCAGTGGCCCGCCTTCTGAGCAACAGTCCGTCGTTGGTCAGCGTTACGCGTTTGTTTTCACGGTTGAGGAGCGGTTTACCAAATTCCGCTTCTAAGGCCTTAACTTGGCGGGAAAGGGCCGGTTGCGAAATGTGCAGGTATTCGGCCGCGTGAGTGATATTTTCTTCCTGGGCGATAATGAGAAAGTTTTGCAATTGTTGTAAGTCCATTCTTCAACAACCTCTTTTGTAATGCATGTAAGTTATGGCAAACAATAATTAATCAGCATTTAACATTATACACCCAAGCCGATATGATAGTTAACGTAGTCAGGGGGTTCCGTGATGAAACTAAATCAAGCTGAAGTCGCCGCGATTTTAACGGATCTACAGTTGTCAGAACGGTGGATCAGAATTTTTCAGACCCAGAGTGTTCAGCAGCAGCGCGTCGCTTTAGATCAAACGCGCGCTGGGGTCCTCCACCAAATTCATCATTGTCAAGAACAGTTAGAGCAGTTGGATTACCTGCGTTACCAGCTTAATCGGCCGGTAACTGCGGAAAGAAAGGTGTTAAAAAATAATGGATCATAAAGTAATTGTCATTACTGGCGCTTCCAGTGGAATTGGCGCAGAATCAGTACGGGTATTAGCGCGCCAACACGCCAAACTGGTGATCGGCGCCCGGCGGTTGGAGCGGTTGGAAGCCTTAAAAGCCGAATTTCCAGACGAACAGATCTTGACGTTAAAAACCGATGTCACAAAGTTTGAAGACGTCCAAGCCCTAGTTCAACTCGCCGTTCAAAAGTTCGGCCGGGTGGACGTGCTGTTCAACAACGCGGGGGTCATGCCCGTTAACCCGTTAGTTAAGGGTGCCCGCAACGAATGGCAACGCATTTTGGACGTTAACGTGATGGGCGTGTTAAACGGGATCGCCGCGGTGTTACCGGTGATGGTCCAACAAAAGTCCGGCCACGTTTTAGCCACGGACTCGGTGGCCGGGCACGTTGTTGTTCCCAACTTTGCCGTGTACAACGGGTCGAAGTTTGCGGTGCGTGCCATTATGGAAGGGTTGCGGCAGGAACAGTACGTCAACCACATTCGAACGACCCTCATTTCACCCGGTTCGGTCAACACGGAACTTTATAAATCAATTCCGGACCCGGCCCACCGCCAAGCCGAGATCCAGACCGAAGCAACGATTGGGATCGACCCGCAAAGTATCGCGCAGGCCGTGGCTTTTGCCATCAACCAGCCGGATAACGTGGCCGTCAACGAAGTGATCATTCGGCCGACGGATCAGGCCGTCTAAGCTCGCTAATTTCGTTTATTAACAAATCAAATTAACCACTAACGGGGCTTCCCCGTTAAATCAACCAAGAGAAACGGAGCAATCTTATATGAGTAAACTAGCAAACGACACCCGGGTTTTTAAAATCAACCCCGCAATTGACGTTCAAAACGTCCGTTTTAATAATCGCTACGGTTTTAACCTGGCGGGGCACTTATACCTACCCTTAAATTTTGTCGACGATCAAAAGTACGCTGCCATTGTCATCTCCGGCCCGTTCGGTGCGGTCAAGGAGCAATCGAGTGGCTTGTACGCGCAAACGTTGGCAGAACACGGCTTCGTCACCTTAGCGTTTGATCAGTCCACGACCGGAGAAAGTTCCGGTGCGGTGCGCAACGTGGCGTCACCGGATCTCTTTGTCGAAGACTTTTCGGCGGCCGTTGATTTTATCGGCCTCCAAAAGTTCGTTGACCGGGACCGAATCGGGGCTTTGGGCATCTGCGGTTTAGGCAGTCACGTGTTGACCGCGGCGTCGGTGGACGTGCGGATCAAGGCCGTTGCCACGTCCGTAATGTATGACATGTCCGATTCCATGTGGAAGGGGCTCAATAACTCCAAGACCCCGGAACAACGCCAAATTGAAAAGCAGTACTTAGCGGACCAACGGTGGGAAGACGCTGAAAAGGGGACGCCGGCGACCGGGTTACACGAATTACCGTTTGACGATCAGAACCGGCCAATCAAAGCCGCTAAGTTGTTTAACGGTGACTTACCAGCCGGCGCGGACCCCGTTACCACGGAATTTTTCAACTATTACCGGGGCCGCGCTTACCATCCCCGTTCCGTCAACTCGGCCAGTGCCTGGACCGCCACGACCCCGTTGAGCTACTATAACTTCCCGTTACAGGCGCACATTGAAGACATTTCACCACGACCAGTGTTGATTGTTACCGGTGAAAAGGCGCACTCGCGCTACATGGCGGAAGAATCTTACCAACGGCTGCGTGATCCTAAGGAACTCGTGATCGTACCGGGGGCGACCCACACGGACCTCTACGATCAGATGAATTTGATTCCGTTCGATAAGTTTGCCAGCTTCTTCAAGGACAACTTAAAGTAGGCGGTCGTTTGATCAGGCAACCCGTGAGTTGAGCCGCAGTTTAGGTTTTTAGCATCATCAATCATTAAATGACAAAACCGGCCCACCAATTCTTTTAGAACTGGTGGGCCGGTTTTGATATCACGATGATTAAGGGCAGGTCAATCACTAGAGTAGGGTTGTACAGGTCATCATTAATTAGTGACCATAAACTTAAACGTGTTGCCATTGATTTCAATTTAAAGAATAATTTAGCTCTGAAGTAATCAGCGGTGCTGCTACCATTAATCAAATTATTTAATTAGTTGAGCGACCGGTGAAAAATATTTTTTAGTCGAGTGCGACCGCTGTAAACATTGGTGCGACCCAATTCTTGCCTTTTAGTGTTTTACTGAGCAAAAGGTGGGGTCTTTTTTTTATTGTGAAACGGGGTTATATTAACATGTAAGCGCTTGTGTAAAAGCACGGAATAATTCTAGGGGGTATTGATGATGGCTTATAAAACCGTTAATCCATATACAAATGAACTAGTTAAGGCTTATCCAGATGCAACTAACGAAGAAATTGAAACGGCAATTGCGACCGGTGACCGACTTTACAACCAGTGGTGGGACGAACCCGTTGCCAGCCGCGCCGCAACCTTGCACAAAATCGCTGATTTGTTACGGGCCAACGAGGATGAATTAGCCCGGATCGCGACGGTCGACATGGGGAAACTTTACGCGGAATCTCAGGGTGAAGTGGAACTATGCGCCATCATCGCGGACTACTACGCGGAACACGGTGCCGAAATGTTAAAACCAACGCCCATCAGCAGTCGTAACACCGGGGACGCCGAAATTTTACACCAGGCGACCGGCGTTTTGATGATGGTCGAACCGTGGAATTTCCCGTACTACCAAATTATGCGGGTCTTCGCGCCGAACTTCATGGTCGGTAACCCGATGATTTTAAAGCACGCTTCCAACACGCCGGGCTCGGCGGCCGCTTTTGAAAAGGTGGTTACGGATGCCGGCGCGCCGGCTGGTTCACTGACGAACCTGTTTGCCAGTTACGACCAGGTGGCCAACATCATTGCCGACCCGCGGGTTCAAGGTGTTGCGCTGACCGGTTCCAAACGGGGCGGTCAGTCCGTCGCGGAAGTTGCCGGTAAAAATTTGAAGAAAAACTCGATGGAATTAGGCGGCTCGGACGCCTTCGTTGTGTTATCCGACGCGGACGTTGATAAAGCGGTCGACTTAGCATGGCGGGTGCGGATCTACAACGCCGGTCAAGTTTGCACGTCAGACAAACGCTTCATCGTTGCCGATAACTTGTATGACGAATTTTTGAAGAAGTTAAAGGCCAGCTTTGAAAAGTTGGTACCGGGTGACCCGATGGACCCGAAGACGACGATCGCGCCGATGAACTCCAAGCGGGCCAAGGACAAGTTACAGGGTCAAATTGACAAGGCGGTGGCCGGCGGTGCTAAGGTTTACTACGGTAACCAACCGGTTGATCTACCGGGGCAATTTATCCAACCAACGATCCTAACCGACATTGACAAGGACAACCCTGAATTTTACGACGAAATGTTTGGCCCCGTCGCCCAAGTCTTTAAGGTGTCTTCCGATGAAGAAGCCGTAAAACTCGCGAACGACTCCGAACTCGGATTGGGTGGGATCGTCGTTTCCGAAGACGCCCAGCACGGTCGCGCAGTTGCCGAAAAGATTGAAACCGGGATGGTCTTCGTGAACTCGTTCCTAGTTTCCTTACCAGAATTACCATTTGGCGGGGTCAAGGGTTCCGGCTACGGTCGTGAAATGAGCCAGCTTGGCCTGACCGCCTTTACGAACGAAAAACTAGTGGTTACCGCGCAGGAACCGGATTGGAACAACCCGGCCGGCGGGTTAGCCGTTTTTAAATAAATTAATTCGTGTTTAGCGCTGGTCACTTTGATCAGCTAGCAAAAAGGATCACCGGGGGTTTAAACTCCAGTGGTCCTTTTTGATGTGAAACGATGACAATCACGCCTGTTTACGACGGATCTAATCTGTTTGGTAGGTTAGTGCCGATTGGAGTTGCCAAATTCCGCCAACATGGTTTGCAGGGAAACGGTCCGTTTGCCATCCGCGAGCCATTTCTGATGGGCGGTTTGATAAATCTGAGCGTCGTATTCGTCTTCTAATTGATCCAGCGAGTACGTTTTCATGAGTTCCGAGAGACTGATGCCGTGAAAATTGGCCATCCGTTGAAGCCATTTCTTTTCCGCGGTACTGACTTTAATGTTGATGGTTGCCATAGTCATTTACCTCCATGGGTTACATTGTAATATGAAGGCGGTATTAAGGCCATTGAATTGCGCTTGCCAGTTTGCGTTTGAGTGATTTAACTGTACCTAATCCACGGGCTTTAAGGCTCCAACATGTCGATCATTTGGATCTTGCGATTCAAGGCCATGACGACCAGCGAGAAGAGCGCCGTTAAAACGACCAAAATACCAAGGTTGAGCCAATTCAGACCCGACACGACCATCGCGCGGTGGCCGGGGCAGGACGGTCATGATGCAGGCTTGGAAGGTATCACCCACGTCCAGGCCGATGAATCACGGTGTTCGGATGGATTAATTATTGTAAAATAAAGATAAAAATTAGAAACAGGGGTGTCAGGCAATGGAACCAAAAAATATTTTAACGGTCACGACGCGCGCCGCGTTTCGGGACTGGTTGGTCGCTAACCACGATCAAGCCACGGAATGTTGGATCGTGGCCAAGAAGGGGAAAAAACGACCGACCGACGTGATTTGGTACTTGGACGCGGTCGAGGAGGGGCTCTGTTTTGGTTGGATCGATACGATCCATAAATCGATCAACGGGGTCAATATGCAAAAATTTATGCCTCGGGCTAAAAAGAGTCCGTGGTCGGAACTGAATAAGGAACGCTGTCGCCGACTCGAACGCCTCGGGCTGATGACGCCGGCTGGCCGAAAAATTTTGCCGGACATGTCCGCGAGCGGGTTTGTGATCGACGCCGAGATCCAAACGGCGTTTGATCAGCACCCGCGGGCTTGGCAAAACTTTACGCGTTTTCCGGTCCTATATCAGCGGGTCCGCATCGATAGCATTCAGCGGGATAAACGTAAGGATCGCGCGGTTTTTGACCGCCGTTTGAACCGCCTGATCGACCAATCGGAACAGAACAAAATGTTTGGCGACTGGAACGATTACGGCCGGTTATTGCACGATTGAGGACCTGGCCGCGCAGTGTTTTGCTATGCTAATAATTATTTTTATGAGAGTTTGGTTAATTTTGCTAAACGCTTTTGTTATACTAGCAGGGATGATTAGGAAACGGAGCGGAGGTTTTTTAGTGAATTACCAACTTTTATTATTTGATTTAGACCAAACTTTATTTGATACCAACACCAACGCGGAAAACGCGTTACGTAAAATGCAATTACCGTTTGAATTTACCTTTAACGCCGATAAGATCAATTACTGGCACCGGCTGCAAGCACAAATGTGGGCCGGCTTGGAACGCAAAGAAATGACCCGCGACGAGCTGATCAACACGCGCTTTAGCAAGTATTTTGCCCACTACGACATTGCAGCGGACGGACCGACGTTGGAACGCCAATTTCAACAACGCTTCTTTGCGGAACATACCTTAATGCCCCACGCGCGGACGATGCTCACGCAGTTGAAGCAACGCTACCACTTGGCAGTCGTGTCTAACGAAGTCCGGGCCAAACAAGTCCGGCAAATGGGTGACGCGCACATTGACCAGTTTTTTGACCGGCTATTTTTGGCGGAAGAGGTCGGTTTCAGTAAACCGGACCAGCGCTTTTTCCAAACGGTCAAGGCTAAGTACGCTACGGTCGACCCGGCCAACATGCTGGTGATCGGCGATTCGTTGACCGCCGACATTCAGGGCGCGCGGGCCGCTCACCTGGATAGCGTCTGGTTTAACCCCAACCACGCGGCGCAACCAGCAACCAACCGACCACGCTACGAAGTTAATGACTTGCAGCAGTTAGTGCCGTTGTTGGCGGACTAACGGGCTGGAAAGTTTGATAAAATGAAAAATCGGACCACCATGGAATGTTGCTATGGTGGTCCGATTTCAGCTTTACGGATTAACGGAAAATTAATCCGATTGTTCGGGGTAATCTTCACCATAAATAAAACGGTGGAGTTTGAAATACTGTTCACCCAGTTTACGCTCATTTTGGTTATCTTTAGGGTGGTAATACTGGCGCCCACCTAATCCCTTGGGCATGTAGTTTTGTTGGGCAATCTGGTGCGGACTCTGAAACGGACTGTGGGTCAGCCCGCCGCCGGTCATTTCCTTGGCGTGCTGGTAGTGCGAATCGCGGAGTTCGCTGGGCATCGGGTGCTGGTTGGGGTGCTCACTATCCTGGTCCAGCTGTTCCCAGGTCTCGTCAAACGACCCGGACTTGGGCGAGATACACATCAGCATCGTGGCAAACATCAACGGGTACTTGGCTTTGGGCATGCCGACTTTTTCGGCCTGGTTAGCGGCGACCACGATCTGGGTGACCTGCTGCGGGTTGGCTAAGCCGATGTAGGTGTAGGGGATCTCGCGCAACCGCCGCACGACGGAGGGCAGGTCGTCATTTTTCAAGAGAACCGCTAAGTAGTACAATGCGGCGTCGGTGTCCGAACCGGCCATCGAATCCGAGTAGGCGGACAGGTAGTCGTAGTGTTTGGTGGCTTTGCGGTCGTAACTAAAGTGCTGCTGGCGGGCAAAGTTCTGAACGGCGGCGACGGTCAGTTTTTGGGGCTCCACGGCGTGTAACGTTTCTAAAATATTTAGTGCGACCCGCAGATCACCGTCGGCCGCCACGGCGATCAATTCGAGGGCCTGCGGTTCGATCTGCTCAGTATCCAATTGGTACACGTCGGTGACCGCCCGTTGCAGCGTCGTTTGGATGTCCGCTTCGGTCAGCGGCTGAAATTCGAAAATCTGACAGCGCGAGCGGATCGCCGGCACGATCGACATGATTGGGTTTTCGGTCGTCGAACCGATCAGCATGACGTGGCCGTTTTCTAAGTGCGGTAGTAAGAAGTCCTGCAACGTTTTGGTCATGCGGTGGATCTCGTCGATCAGCAGCACGAACGACTGGTGCGGGTAGCCTGCGACGGCGTCGGTCAGCTTGGCCTTGTTGTCGATTGAAGCGTTAAAGGCCACGAACGGGTAGTCGTTTTGCGCCGCGATGATCCGGGCCAAACTGGTTTTACCAGTCCCCGGCGGCCCCCAGAAGATCAGGGGAATGTTCACGTGTTGATCGATGATCTGCCGCAGCGGCTGACCGGGCGTTAACAGGTCGGGCTGGCCCACCATCTGATCAAGTGACTGTGGTCGCAGCTGGTCGGCTAAGGGTGTTTGAAATGCCAAAGTTAGGGTCCTTTCTGAATGCTTCTAAGTAACCTTATCATAGCACGAAGCCATAGAAACGTTGATGAATGAGGTCGGCCAATTAATTGTAAAATTAACGAATGCCATTTCGCACGATGACCGCAATGAGGCTAAAACATCGTCATTTAGCAATTAATAAATGATGGCCGTGAAATTAAAATCATCACCAGCGTCCGCTAGAATAATTTTAGGGAGTCAACCACTCCCGACTGAAGTCGGAAGCTTGTGAGAGTTCCCCATAACGGGGTAACGACCACAATTTGCTTAGATACAGCGATTGCCGATAAATCGGTCTTACATGCTAATTACCAAAGCCTTTAACGTCCGCAGGTTGCCAGACGGACGAACAAGTTAGGCCCTTGCTAAGCCTTTTGCCAGAATATTTTGTGCGGCGTTATGGTCACGGACATGGTGCGTACCACAGTGCGGGCACGTCCATTCACGGTCACGTAACGTTAATTTAGCCGTGTTAGCCGTCCCCATGATAAACCCGCAGGCATGGCAAGTTTGCGTGGTGTTACGCGGATTGACTGCGACGAACCGGCGCCCGTATAGATCAGCCTTATAGCTCAACATACTTAGGAACGTCCGCCAGCCCACATCCGCAATGCTCATTGCGAGGGCGTGATTTTTCAGTAGATTTCGACTGCGCAGTTCTTCGGCCACAACTAGTTCGTGGTTTTTGATCAAGGTTGTGGAAAGGCCGTGCAGAAAGTTTTTACGTTGATTAGCAACACGGCGTTGGAGGTTCGCTACTAACACTCGTTGGCGCTGATAGTTAGCCGCCGACCGTAAAGACCGATGTTCCCGTTTGGCGCGCCGTGCCCGCCGGGAAAGCTTCCGTTGTGCCTTAGCTAACCGGCCTTTAATCGACCGGTAATAGCGGGGATTGGCAACAACGTTTCCCTGTGAGTCCGTCAAGAAGTTCTCAGTATTAAGGTCAATGCCCAGTGCTGATTTGGTTGCTGGCAACTGCTTAACAAACGGCTGCTCAGCGCCGAGTTGCATGGAAAGGTAATAACGGCCCGTAGCGTCCATGCTAACGGTAGTCGTGCCAATTCTAATAGCGGTGTCACTGGTCAGTAGGCGACTAGGCCAGCCCTTGAAACGTAACTTACCAAGTTTCGGCAACCGTACAAAGTGCTTATCGAGTAACCGCACTGACCCGTTGTATAGGCTTGGTTGGCTGATTTGGGCGGCGTATTGCGCTGACGTTTGATATTTTTGTGCAATTCGTTTCTTGTGAAAGACCGGTGTTCCGGCATGGTGCACTTGTCGGAACAGTTTCCATGCCGCGCGGTAGTTCTTAATCGCATTGGCTTTCATCAGACTATCCAAGTCGGGGTCATTCAGCCAGCCGTGAAGATTTGAAATGCCAGTTGACGGTCGTTTCAACCGATCTTCGAGGGTCTTGATCCGTTGTAACACTAACGAAATTAGTAATTTAACTTGCCGTAATTCGTACAGCTCGCGGTTCATCCCGTTCATGGCGTTATAAATAAAGCGGCTGGCGTCACTATTCTTTTTGATAAGCTGCTTTTGTCGACTGGATGGGAAAATGCGAACTTTAACTCCGTAATGGTACGGTAATTGTGCCATAGTTTGACCCATGGATAACACCACCTTGCAAGCTATATTATATCGCCAACGGGAACGCTAGTTCTATCAAAAACAACTCCATTTCGAGGATGATGTGCATTCAAGGGGCTGTGACAAAAGTCACAGCCCCGTTTTTATCTCCGAACAATTATTGTCGAAACGTGCGCCAAAAGTCAGCGGGCTCCGCTTAACCACGTATGTCAAACAATCCAAACCCAGGATTATTCGCCATACGCCGTTAATGCTCACCAGCTAACCGACTTTTGGCACACTCTGTTTTTTGCATCTCGGTTAAAACCAGTCCGCTTCAAAGTTGACTGACGGTCAATTTTGAAGTATGCTGATCAGCATGTTAACCACGGGTCAATTTTGAAAGTGAGCGTGAACGTTATGGCGAATCAATATACAACTGATCAAAAGGATGCGAAACGGCAGTCAATCATGGACGCGGCCGTGCAGCTGTTTAAAAGACACAGCTACTCAGAAATCACGATGAAACAAATCGCCGAGACGGTCGGCACTTCTAAGGGCACGCCTTTTCACTACTTCGCCACTAAGGAGGACCTCTTTATGAGTGTCCTGCTGGAAAACTACCAGCGGTTCTTTGCCGACCTGCTCGTCCAACTAGCGGACTATCCAGCAATGTCGGCAGCCGCCTACGTTGATTGGATGGTTGCGCAAACGGCCAACCTGATCAAAGAGCACGCCGTACTAGTCCGCTTGAATACGATTCGGGGACCGATTTTAGAGGGGAAGGCGAACATGGAAGAGACCGTTAGCAAGCGCAACGAGTTATACGCCATCAGTAAACGGGTCGGCCAGGAACTGGTTGAAAAAACGAACGGCCTATTGAGTCAGAGCCAATTTAGCCACCTGTTCATCATCCAAAGTGGCATTATTAGCGGTTTGATGAACATGGCGTCCCTCACGCGGTTTAACCACACGGAGCTCAAGGTCGATTACCCCGATTTTGAAATTGACTTGGTCCCCGAAGCCCAAACCCAAATGCAATTTTACTTGAAGGCCTATTTAAAGGAGCTGAAGCATCATTAATCAAACACGAATTCGAAATTTTGCGATCATCGCCCACATTGACCACGGTAAGTCGACGTTAGCGGATCGGATCATGGAAGCCACCCAAACCGTCAGTCAGCGTGAACAGCACGCGCAACTACTGGATGACATGAACGTTGAAAAAGCCCACGGGGTCACCGTAAAGGCCCGCACGGTGCGTAATTATTACCACGCGGATGATGGTCAGGAATATGAATATAATTTAATCGATACGCCGGGCCACGTGGACTTTACGTACGAAGTCTCCAAAAGCCTGGCCGCCACCGAGGGCGCGATTCTATTAGTCGATGCGACCCAGGGGGTTCAGGCCCAAACGATCGCGAATTACCGGATCGCCAAACGTCATCATTTAAGCATTATTCCGGTCATTAATAAGGTCGATATCGGTTCGACGGAGGTTCAACGAACCCAGGAACAGCTTGAAACTTTGGACGCGACGTTTACCAAGGCGCGGACGCTACTGATCTCGGCTAAGACCGGGTTAGGCGTCCACGAAGTGTTGGAAGCCATCCATGAGCGGATTCCCGCGCCTCAGGGTCACCCGGATCAACCACTGAAGGCCCTGGTTTTTGATTCGCTGTACGATGCTTATCAGGGAATCATTGCGTACGTGCGTTTGATAGACGGCCACGTCCACCAAAATGACGACTTGCGGCTGATGCAGACTGGTGAGGCGTTCAAGTTAAAAGCACTCGGAACGTTTGACCCCAACATGCAGCCCGAAAAAGCGTTACGGACCGGTGAAGTTGGTTACGTGGTCACGGGCTTAAAGGACCCGCGGGCGGTTCGCGTGGGGGAGACCCTCACGTTAAAAAGTCAGCCGACCGCAGCCGCGGTGACCGGCTATTCGCCCGCGCAGCCGGTAGTCTTTGCGGGACTCTTCCCGAAAGATAACGATTACGAGACGTTAAAAAGTGCCATCTTAAAATTAAGTCTCAACGATACGTCGTTTTCGTATACCGAGGAGCGCTCCGAGGCGTTAGGGATGGGCTTTCGGTGCGGCTTTTTAGGCGCCTTTCATTTACAAATCATTCGGGAGCGGTTAAAAGCGGAATTTGGCCTGGACGTTTTAACGACCGCACCGACCGTGACTTACCAGGTTTTATTAAAGAATGGTCAGCGGCTGCTGATCCAAAACCCGGTGCAGTTTCCGGCCTTTAGTTTGATCGAAGAAGTGCAGGAACCCTTCGTGAAAGCGGAAATTACGATGCCCAGTGATAGTTTAAGCGCGGTGCTTAAGTTAGTTGATGGCCATAAGGGCGAGTTGTTAGATATGAAAAATGATAACGACCTAGTTGTCATTATCATTAAGATCCCGTTATCGGAAATTGCGTACCACTTTTTCTCCGAATTAAAATCCGTTTCGCACGGGTTTGCGAGTTTGAGCACGGAATTTTTAGACTACGAGGTCGGTGACTTAGTCAAAGTCGAGGTTGACATGAACTATACCGCGGTCGACGCGTTGGCGTTCATCGTGCACCGCAGCGATGTCAGTGCGATGACGCAGGCCCTGGTCCACCAGCTCAAACGGACCGTTCCCCGCCAGCTTTACCCGACGCCCGTCCAAGCAGTGGTTGAGGGGAAGGCGGTTGCGCGCGTCGACGTTCCACCGTTAAGAAAAAACGCCGCCGTGAATGGCGACGCCCACAGTATTTCTAAAAAAGCGGCACTGTTACGACGCCAAAGTATCAATAAAAGGCAAGCGGCCAAAAACGCAATCAAGCTGCCCCAAAGCGTCTTTAACGCGATTTTGGAACTTTAAGGCGCTGGTAGAACGGCTGAAAATAGCCTAGGCCGGTTAACTTTCAAATAAGTCCGCCGTTCATCCTGACCAAGTTCAATTTTTAGCGCTTTCATCACTATCATCATATAATTAAATTAACAAACTGATTTAAAACTAATTGAAGGTAGGTTGAAACATGTCAAATCAAATTTTAAACGCCACCATCAAGTTGAATAACGGTCTAACCATTCCCCAAATGGCGTTAGGGGTGTGGGAGATTCCCGATGACCAAGTGGCCGCCGCCGTTCAAAGCGCGGTCAAAATCGGTTACCGCCACATTGATACGGCGCAGGCTTACGGCAACGAACGGGGCGTCGGTGAGGGGGTCCGCAACGCGGGCGTTCCGCGGGATCAGTTGTTCGTCAATTCCAAAGTGGCCGCTGAAATCAAGGATTACGACCAGGCCAAGCAGTCGATCGACGAGACCTTGGCAAAAATGCAGCTGGATTATTTGGACATGATGATCATCCACAACCCGCAGCCGTGGAAGGAAGTCAACCAAAGTACGGATCGCCACTTTGAAGGCAACTTGGAGACCTGGCGCGCGATGGAAGACGCCGTTAAAGCCGGCAAACTCAAAACCATCGGGGTCTCTAGTTTTAACCAGGCCGATCTTGATAACCTGATCCAAAACAGTGCCACCAAACCGGCGGTTAACCAAGTCCAAATTCACATCGGTGAAACGCCCACCGCAATCATCGACTACTCGCAGGCGCAGGGGATCGCCGTGGAAGCCTTCTCGCCGGTCGCCCACGGGGCCGCTATGCGGGATCAACGCATCAAAGCGATGGCGGCAAAGTACCAAGTCAGCGTGCCGCAGTTGTGCATCCGTTACGACTGGCAACTAAACACGATCGTTTTACCGAAGTCCGCCAATCCGGAACACATGGCGGCCAACGCCGACATCGACTTTGTGATCAGTGATGCCGACATGCAGACTTTAAAGGCCATTAACGGAATGGACTACGGCGATGCCAGCGTCTTCCCGGTCTTTGGGGGTAAACTGTAACCGTCAAACGCGGCGTTTTCGATAATTAATTAGTAGGTAAAAATTCTCCGGGCGCGGCGTCCGGGGAATTTTTACGTCCGTTATTGATAAGTTTCTCTGCCGTTTAATTGCGTTTTAAATATAGT
>NZ_QWZQ01000033.1 GCF_003885105.1 Lactiplantibacillus garii | reverse complement strand
TGCTCTTGAATCAAGTTCAAGAGACCCTACACATTTGATTCGTCGAAACTTTGTTCAGTTTTCAAAGGTCTAATTCGTTAAGTTGATTACCTCAACGCAACTATTAAAGTTTATCATCATCAGAACAACCTGTCAACATCTTTTTATAAATTATTTTGAATAAACATTCAATGTAATGGTTCTCATCGTTTGATATATTCATAATAATGAGTAATGTTGCATGTCGCTCTTAACGACAAGAAATATAATATCAATAATCGCGACCCGGGTCAAGCACTTTTTTCAATTAATTTTGAAAAACTAGCTTTGCTCGGGATTACCGCAACAGACTATATTCTACGGGGTTTTAATCCTAAATACAAGTAAAACTTACAACAATTCTCAGTTTTTTTCAAAACACCCCCCATCCGTGCACGCTTTTACCTAAATGAATATTTAAAAGCTCGCCGGTCAAAAATCACCGCACAAAAAAGGAGCAGTGCTGACGCACTGCTCCTGAGCTGGTTGAGCTTATTTCGAACTAGAACTAGAACTAGAACTAGAACTAGAACTAGAACTAGAACTAGAACTAGAACTTGAACTGGAACTGTCACTGGAACTAGAGAGTTCCGGTGCGTCCGTCTTATAGAGGCTTTCGGAAGTCTTACCCTTGCGTTTAGACAGGAGACTCGTCTTCTTCTGTTTCTGGACGTTCTTTAATGACTCTAACGTCTTGTTGACCTTGTAACTATAGTCCGACTTATTGACCTTCTTAAAGCCCTTAGGCGTGTAGAACCGGAGTAAGTCACCCTGGATGACCCGATCGGATAACGAGAGTTCGGTCGTCACGTGATTTTGCATCGCTTTAACAGCGTCCTTCTGCTTCGTAGTCATGTTCTCCAGCTTCTGCCCGGTCTTGGTGTCGTAAACCGTACTACCGACCTTCGTGTAGGTTGGCGAAACAAAGTCACCGTTTCGGAACGCCACGGTCTGGTTGTGCTGCTTAGACAGTAGGTCGGTCCCGAACTGAACGTACCCCTTGTTCTTGATCCCCAGTAAGTCAAAGATCGTTGGTAACGCGTCAATTTCACCACCATACGTGTGGTTGACGCCCCCTTCGATCCCTTCTGAATGGATCATGAACGGTACCTTCTGGAACTGGGCCAAGTCAAAATTCGTCACCGACTTTTTACCCAACAGCTGGGCAATTGCGGCCCGGTGGTTATTTGAAATCCCGTAGTGGTCCCCGTACAAGACGATCATACTATTCTTATACAGTCCGGCCTTCTTCAAGTAACTAATGAATTCCGCAAAGGACTGATCCAAGTAGTGCGCCGTTTGCACGTAGCCGTCCACCGTGGAATCCCCCGTCGTCGTTTTGGCGATCGACTGGTTCTCCTTGTCCAGGGTGTACGGGTAATGGTTGGTCAGGGTGATCAGCTTAGCGTAGAACGGTTGTGGCAACTGTTCGAGGTACTTCACCGAATCCTTAAAGAAGATCTTATCCTTTAAACCGTAACCAACCGTGTAGTTGGCCTTCTCTTTATAGTAGGAAGAATAGAAGAAGTAGTTATACCCCCACGACTTGTACGCGTTGTCCCGGTTCCAGAAACTAGCCACGTCCCCGTGGAAAGCCGCCGTCGTGTACCCCTTTTGTGAGAGGATTGCCGGGGCCGCCTGGAAGGTGTTGGAAGTCCCGTACTGGGTCATCGCGGACCCGGTCGGTAACCCGAACAACGAGTTTTCCATCATCATTTCCGCATCAGAGGTCTTCCCCTGCGCTACTTGGTGATAGAAATTGTCAAAACTCAAGGTACTCTTATCGTGGTAGAACTTATTCAGGTTCGGGGTAACTTCCTTCCCATCGACCTTATAATCAATCAAAAATTGTTGGAAACTTTCCAAGTGGATCACGAAAACGTTCTTGCCCTTGGCCTTACCAAAGTACTTCACGTTGTCGCCCGCCTGGTTCTTTTTTAAGTAGGCTAAGACACTCTTCATGTCGCTGCTGCTAGCCTGTGCCCGGGTGGCACTTTCCTTTTCCGTCTGGTAAAAACTATAACCCGCGTAAGTATTTAAACCTAAGTACTTCACGATATAGTTATTATCAAACGTCCGCGTCAACAGGTCCGAGCGGTCGTGTTCGGACATCCCGAGGTCGACGGCAAACAGCGCCACCCCGATCATGGTTAACGTCGCGGCGTAGCGTAACTTAAACGGTCGCGGATCGATTCGAATGACCTTAAAGACTAACAGTAAAATCAGTAACACGACGTCCGCATAAACGAGAAAATCGCTGGCATGGATAATTTGACCCAAACTAGTCCCTAAATTGTTGCTGGCCGCGCCGGAACTCTTGATCACTCCGGCCGACATGAAATCTGAAAATTCACGGTAATACAAAATATTGGCAAACAACCAGGTCGTTTGGAGCGCGTCGATGATCATGATCAACCAATATTTTAAGCGACCGCGGAAGTATAACGCGATTCCTAGCAGCACGATGGCCGTTGGGAAGGGATTTAATAACAGAATAAACTCCTGAACGGCCCCCTTGACCCCCAGGGTAAATTCGGTTTTGTACGCGATATACGTCTTAAGCCAAAATAAGACCACGGTCAGGGTGTAAAAGCCAAGCGTGGTGTTGACTTTCCCAACCGTGTTTTTTAAAAATTTGGGCATGGTAATTCTTCCTCCGTCATTGCTATTAACAAATCCATATTATAACGGTTGGCTAGTAGTTAGCAATATCTTGAAGGTTTCTTCAAAAATTCTTCAACATTCAACGCAGTCATAATATGGATCTATCGAAATTCTATCTAGGTTGGGGGAAAGTCTAGTTGTCCGTTAATAAATCGTACAATTCAATGGCAACTAAGTCGATGTTATCAAATTCAAAGCTTTGGTCCGGGTTGAATTCTTGTAACGTGTAAGTCGAAGTTGCGGGATCGTACGCTACTTGCCCGCGTTCGACGCCTTCCTTTTCAAACCGCCGTGATTGTACTTCGGTGGCGTCAGTCGTCCGCATGGCTTCTAATCGTTTGAGAATTGCTGATAGTTCAGATTTTTCCATTATACTAATCTCGCTCCTTAAGTTTTGTTTTTATTCTAGCAAAAAAACCGGGTAATAACACGTTTTTTCAGCAGAAAGCCCATTTTCAAAGCAAATTTTTACAATTACAATTATACCGCAACTAAGCCGTAGACCGGTGAGAAGTTGTGCTAAAATTAGAACAACTTATAAATTAAAAGGAGTGTCTACGATGTCCCTATTTCGTAATGATTTAAACGATACGATCAGTCAGATTCAAGTTTCAACGATTCGTCAGTTCGACGAAGAAGTCAGTGCCATCCCCGACATGGTCAAACTGACCCTGGGTGAACCGGATTTCAACACCCCCGAACACGTCAAGGAAGCCGCCAAAAAGGCGATTGACGACAACTGGTCCCACTACACCGGGATGGCCGGTTTACTGGACCTCCGGAAGGCCGCCGCTAACTTCCAGGCTAAGAAGTACGGGCTGCACTACGACGCCGAAGACCAAGTCCTCGTCACCGTCGGGGCCACCGAAGCGATTGCGACCGCGTTGACCACCATTTGTAATCCCGGTGACGCGATCATCGTGCCGTCACCGATCTTCCCGGCTTACATCCCGATCATTCAGGAAGCCCGCGCCACCCCACTCTTCATGGATACCGGTGTTAACGACTTCGTGATTACGCCAAAAATGGTTGACGACTTCATTGCCGCCCACCCGGAAGCCAACTTCAAGGGCATCATCATGAACTACCCGAACAACCCCACCGGTGTGACCTACGTTGAAGACGAGATCAAGGCCTTGGCCGACTGTTTCAAGCGCCATAACCTCTGGGTCGTTTCCGACGAAGTGTACAGTGAACTAACTTACGGCAGCACCCACGTTTCAATTGCCAAGTTCATCCCGGACGAAGTCATTTTGATCAACGGCCTCTCCAAGTCGCACGCGATGACCGGCTGGCGGATTGGGTTCCTGTTTGCCTCTAAAGAAATGACGGCGCAAATGAAGAAGGTCCACCAGTACTACGTGACCGCCGCCACGACCATCGCCCAGAAAGCTGGGATCGAAGCCCTGACTAACGGGATCGACGACGCCCTGCCAATGCGCGAACAGTACCAACAACGCCGCGACTTCGTTTACAAGACGATGGCCGATTTAGGCTTTAAGATTGCCCGCCCAACCGGGGCCTTCTACATCTTTGCCAAGATTCCCGCCGGTTTTAAACAGAACTCGATGGAATTCTGCAAGGACTTGGCCCGCAAGAACAAGTTAGCCATCATTCCCGGCACCGGCTTCGGTGAACAAGGTGAGGGTTACGTCCGGCTCAGTTACGCCGCCAGCATGGAAAAGCTGCACAAAGCGATGGACCGCCTGACCGCCTACATTCAAGACCCCGCCAACCAACAGTAGTTTCGCGGCGCGCGTTTAACCTAAAAATTGCCACCGGCCGACTTGGGCTGGTGGCAATTTTTAATGGGCTTAATTAGTGAGCGCAAAGGCCGCGTTCAACCGTAACTCGCTGGACTGCTCGACCTTGGTCGCCCACGCCAGCGGGCCCAGTAAGGTGGTGGCCGCCGACGTCTGGTAAACGACGGTGTGGGTCGCCCCCGACTCCGGATCGGTCAGGTGAACCTTTAAGACCGGCGTGTGCGCCCCTAAGTAGTTCGGTTTAGTCGTGTGCAGTGGCCAAACGGTTTCACGGCGAACACTGTAAGGGTGCCGGGTATTTTCCCAGAAGCGGATGGCCCCCTTAGCCACCAAGCGAACAGACGTTTGCGTCCCGGGGATTTGGTACTTCACCGTCCGCGGGACCACGTTTTGGTACCGTTCAGTTTGTTTTAACATTAACCGTAAGTTATTATTAGCGGTAAACTTCCACGCCGCCCCGAGGGTGGTTGCGATCATCCGGCGACCGTTCTGTTTAAAAGTGGCGACTAAGCAGGCCCCCGCCTGGTTCGTGTAGCCGGTTTTTAAACCGTCCGCCGGTACCCGTGAATCGTAAAACTTCTGCCCCTTAATGATCTGGACCGACGTCGGTACCGTGTACTTGTGAATTTTGACCTTTCCCTGGTCCGCCATTTGAATGACGTCCGGAAACTCGTTGATCAGGTGCTGCGCGATGGTGGTAATGGCCCGGGCCGAAACCAGGTTCTGAGCCTGCTCGCCGGTCCCCTTCAAATCAAGGTGGTACGTCGTCAGGTCGGTATTATCAAGTCCGGACGCGCTAATAAAGTGCGCCGCCACGCCCCAGCGTTTAGCCTGCGCGTTCATCATGGCAATGAACTTCGCGTTGCTGCCGGCCACGTATTCCCCTAAAGCGATCGCCCCGCTATTGGACGAACCAACCAGGGTCGCCTCAAACAGTTCCTTAACGGTAAACTTCTCCTTAGCGGGCATCGGCATGACGGACAAGGTGGCGCTAGTGGCCATTTTACGGACGTTTTTCTGAATCGGCACCGTATCGGTCCACTTGATCTGCCCCTTAGCTAGCGCCTTTTCCACTAAATAAAGGGTCATTAACTTACTTAACGACGCGATCGGTAACTTCTGGTCCGCATTTTGGGCGTACACCGCCTGACCGGTCTTGGCGTCAATAATGTAGGCCGCTTTGACCTTATCGGCCTTGTTAGTGGCCGCTTTAGCCGGCGTAACGCCCCCGCAAAGCCCGGCCACGACGACGCAGCCGACCACTAATCCCCACACTAGGGGTCGTTTGCTCATTTTTAACATAAAACCTTCCTCTTCTAAACTTTTCCAAATAAACGGGGACAGTAGGCAGCGCTAAACGCTGAGCACTACTGTCCCACTTCAACCATTCAATTATTTTTAACGGGCCGTTCGTCCAGCGGGATTTCTTCCGCTTTCTCCGGCCGCATCGCCATGGCGATCATCCCCAGGAACAACCCCAGGTAGTACGTTAAGATCCGCCAGATCAGCATCGCTAAAATCAGCTTACTGTGGCTGGGAATAAACTTCGCAAATAACTCGGTAAACCCGAACTCGGCACCGCCCGCGCCCCCGGGAATCGGGAACAGCGAGGTCACCAAGAAAATCAGGACGTTTAGGCTGGTGACCATCACAACGTTAATGCCGTGGTAGCCCATCGCCCGCATGATGAAGTACGGGATCAGGTAGTAAAACAGCAACTGGAAGAATGTGATCACGCAAACTTCCAGCAACATTCGCCAATCCTTGGTCATCCGCAGACTCTCTTCGTAAAACGAATCGATTTTTTCGTTAATGTTGGCTTGAAACTTTGCGAAGCGGTCGGCCTTCATGAACCAGCCGACCGGGATCAGCACGATCTTGACCGCCCGCTTGGTAAAATTGTACCAGTACATCACTAGTAGCAGGCCGACAATCACGGCAAAGTGAATCAAAAAGCCGAAAAAGACGTATAACGATAGGTAACTTAATTTTTCAGCTAAGTAGTGAAAGCCAATCAGCATCGCAAACAGAAAGTTTAAGACGACCATCGCCTGAAACACGACGAACTTCATCAACGCGACCGAACTCGCCCGCCCGGCGTCGATGCCGGACTGCGCCATCACGAAGATCTGCGCCGGCTGGCCACCGGATGAAAACGGCGTGATCCCGTTAAATAACTGTTCAGCTAACGGGACCCGCAAAGCACTCCGAAACGAGTATTTGCGGTAACGGTGGCGGACAAACTTTTGCAAAACCACGGCTTCTAACCCAAAGTACAGGCCGATACAACCGAGGGCCACCAGCAGCCACCACCAGTTTAACGTAGCGATATCGTTCATTAAGTGACTGAGCTTGACGTTACGCAGTGAGTACCACGAAATCCCCACGCCGAGGGCCACCATCGCCAGTAAGGACCAGATGTTTTTTCTTGTCATGGCTAGCCCTCTTTTGCTTGTTGTAAATAAAAGTCGTGCCAAACCTCAGCTAAGCGGTCCTCCGAGTAATCTTGTGACGCCAAGACGGCCTTATCGTGCAAAAATTGCATCCCGGCCGGGTTAGCCCGCAACCGGTCGATTTGTTTTTGCATGTCGTCGACGTCGCTGGCCGCCTGGTAGTAGCCGTCAATGATCGCCCGGTATAAATCTAAGTCCCTTAACAGTACCGGCGTGCCACAACTAAAGGCCTCCAAGACTGACATCGGAAACAGTTCGTTGTATGACGGTAATAGGAACAAATCGGCCATGTTATAGTAGTCGACCAATTTTTCACGGTCCACGATCCCCGGAAACGACAGGTTGGCCGGCGGGTTGTCCACGACCTTCTTTAAGTCCTGGTAACCGTCCGTGATTCGCCCGAACGAAAAACCACCGGCCCACACGAACTGGATGTCGGGGTTCCGTTTTGCTAACGTAATGAAGTCCGGCACGCCTTTACGGTCCTGGATCTGACCGGTTCCTAAAATCATGAACTTATTTTGGTCATAACCGTACTGTTGCCGCAACTTCAACTGTTTAGCCTTGGTCATTTCGTAAAATTCCCGCTTACTAACAAAGTTCGGGATGTAGGTCACGTCGGCCCGCTTGATGTGGTAAGCCTCCAATTTCGGAATAAAGGTCGGGTTGACCACCACGATGTGATCCATCCGCTTATAAAACGAAATCAGGTAACGGTTAAAAATCGCCTGCGCGGGGCGGGGCAGCTTCAGGCTCCCCTCCAGCGTTTCGGGCAAAAAGTGCACATAACCAATTTTTCGGCCGCGGTTCGGCATAAACGTTGATAAATAAAACAACGGGTTGACCGTGTGGTAGTGTGAAATCGCGGACCGCCCGTAGCGGTTAACTTTAATGTTAAATTCGTCCTGCCAGTGTGTTTGCAGCAGCCGCATCAGCTCCTGATACGCGCTGCCGACCCCCTGACCCTTGACCGAGTCAGCCTTCGAAAACATGGTAATGTTTAGCATAGTTCGTCCCCTTAGTTGCTGATGTTGGCCGACTTATCGGGCGTTTCCGAATAAGCCAACTGAACATCCTGATAGTAATTGATCACCCGTTTGCCAAAGTACTCGGCAGAAATTTGGTACAGCTTCTTTTGCCGCGGCTTCGGGTCATCAAAGGTGTGCGGGTGTTGTAAGTAGCGCACGACGTCCTTGACTAACCCGGCCTCATTGGTAAACGTGGTCCCCAGTGACGGGTCGTCCAATAAATGATCGGTGTACGGACCGGCCGCCACGACGGTCTTTAGCCCGGCCGCCATCGCTTCGATGTAGGTCAGCCCCTGTGATTCCGAATGTGAAGCCGAAACGAACAAGTCCGCCATCTGGTACAGGTTATAGACTTCGTCGTTATCGATCTCACCGGTAAACTGCACGTGTTCGGTCAAACCGGCGTCCTTCACCTGGTTCTCCAGCGTTTCACGGGCGGGCCCGTCCCCTACGATCACGAGCTGGGTTGCCGGCACCTGAGCAATGATCGCCGGCAAAGCCGCGATCACTTCGTGGATGTTTTTTTCGTACGCCAGACGGCTCAGTGATAATAGTACCGGCGTGTCCGGTTGATAGCCTAACTTTTTACGGTAGTCCACGGTCGCGGCCTGTTCGTACTGGTTAATGTCGATCCCGGTCGGAATGATCCGAATCGGGGCCTTGACGCCGTAGCCCTTTAACGTTTTCGACACCCGGTGACTCGGCGCCACGATTCCGTTTAAATGGTAACAATAGGCCCGGGTGGCTTCTTTCACGTGGTACGGTTTTAGCAACTTACCGTTTGCGATGTAGTGCAAATAATCCTCGTACATCGTGTGGTACGTGTGGATGCACGGAATTTTAAGCTGTTTAGCCACGAATTTTCCAATCATCCCCATCGAAAATTCGGTTTGGGTGTGCACAATGTCCAACCCGAGGTCCTTGGCCACTTGGTAGGCCTTAAACAACCCCCGTACGGCGATCCGCCGATCCGTAAACGACACGAACGGGATGCTAGTAAACCGAAAGATATTACGTTCATAAATATTCTTATCAACATGGGGATCCGTGGTCGTAAAGATGTACACCTGATGACCAGCCCGCTCGAGTTGATTACGCAATACCTTGATCGACGTCGCGACCCCACTCACTTGTGGATAGTATGTATCTGTAAATATCCCGATGTTCACGTAGATTCTCCCCTTAATTCCCGCTGATCCCGGGCGCGGCCCGCGAACCAGCGTTGCTTCAGACGTGCATGGACCTGCCTGAGCAGTGACGACTGCGTTTCAATGCTTAATTATAACAATTATATTGGTTCGCTATCAGAGTTGCAAATAATCTTAATATAAATTAAGGGTTCGCTGTGAAGCGGTGCGCCGCTCCACGCTTTGAGACTGACGCAAGCCACGTTTAAACTCATACCGACTCATTTAAATCCCCAAATTGCGTAAACAGCTTCTAAATTAGTGGTTAATTGCCGCCGTCCGCTCGGCGCTGACCGAGCTGGAGGCGGCATATTTGTCACGATTCAACTATTAGTGAGCTAAATTTTTGTTCGTTCGGCGCCGAGTGGAAGGCGGAAAGCATTCACTAACCCGGAAATCATTGACACTGTCCAATGATTTTAGGCTTTTTACTCACACGAAAAAAGGGTTCACCGGCAAGTAGTCGGTGAACCCTTTCATTATCGTGAATTATTTGTTGAAGACGTTCTTTTCAACTAATTCCTTAACTTCTTCGTTCGTGACACATTCGTTGATGGCTTTGTCAGCTAACTTAGCCATTTCCTTAGTGTCGATCTTCTTCATTAAGGAACGCGTCTTAAGAACGGAAGTTGAACTCATTGAGAATTCATCCAAACCTAAGCCCATTAATAATGGAACCGCGATTTGGTCCCCGGCAACTTCACCACACATCCCGGTGAAGCGACCGTTGGCGTGCGCCGCGTCAATCACGTGCTTGATCAAACGTAACAACGATGGGTTGTATGGTTGATACAAGTACGAAACGCGTTCGTTACCACGGTCAGCCGCGAAGGAGTATTGAATCAAGTCGTTGGTCCCAATACTAAAGAAGTCAACTTCCTTAGCAAATTGGTCAGCCAAAATGGCAGCGGCTGGAATTTCAATCATGATTCCAAGTTTGATATCGTCAGCAACCGGTGTCCCGGCTTTGACTAACTTGGCCTTTTCTTCTTCGAAGATGCCCTTAGCTTTCCGGAATTCGTCCAAGGTAGCGATCATTGGGAACATAATCCGTAATTGACCATAGTGTGACGCCCGTAACAAGGCCCGTAATTGGGTCCGGAAAATGTCGTCACGATCCAAGGAAATCCGAATAGCCCGGTAACCCAAGAATGGGTTCATTTCGTCGGGAAGTGGCAAGTATGGTAAGTGCTTGTCACCACCGATATCCATGGTCCGAACGATGACGGGTTTGCCCTTCATCCCTTCGACAACCTTCTTGTAGGCTTCGAACTGGGTGTCTTCGTCAGGTAATTCCGCACTGTTCATGTACAGGAATTCTGACCGGAACAACCCAATCGCTTCGGAACCCGCAGCCAAGACACCGTCCATATCGTCCGGTGTCCCGATGTTGGAAGCTAATTCGAAGTGTTTACCGTCTTTAGAAACGGTGGCTTCGTTCTTTAACTTCGCCCATTCAGCCTTTTGCGCGATGAAATCTTTAGCTTGTTGTTCGTAATCCTTAACTTCATCAGCAGTTGGCTTGAGTAAAGCGGAACCGTTGATACCATCTAAGACCAGTTCGTCACCGTCTTTGATATCAGTAGTAGCCGTTTCAGAACCAACGACCGCTGGAATTTCAAGGGTCCGTGACATGATGGCCGAGTGACTCGTCCGTCCACCAATGTCAGTAATGAAGCCCTTAACGTACTTACGATCAAGTTGAGCCGTATCACTAGGCGTTAAGTCGTGCGCAACCACGATCACTTCAGAGTTGATCAGGGCTGGACTTGGTAAGGTGACCCCTAACAAGTGACTTAAGACCCGCTTCGTAACGTCGCGAATATCGCCAGCGCGTTCTTGCATATATGCATTATCCGTCATTGCTTCAAACATTGAAATGAAAGTATCGGTAACTTCCTTCAAGGCTTCTTCAGCGTTGACTTTATCATCCTTGATCTTACCTTCAATTTGTCCCAACATTTCGGGGTCGGATAAGATCGTGATATGAGCTTCAAAGACTTCCGCTTCTTCTTCACCCAAGTTTTCAACCGCTTTGTCTTTGATGACTTTTAGTTCGGCCTTGGAAGCGTCAAAAGCGTCATGTAACCGTTTGACTTCGGCGTCAATGTTGGCAACCGTCGTCTTTTCGAATGACAAATCTGGATCAACTAGCATATAGGCCTTAGCAATTGCAATACCATCACTGGCAGCAATTCCTTTTAGTACCTTTTCAGCCATTATTCAGATAAGCCTTCTTTCTTCATCGTTTCAGCTAACGCTGCGATGGCGTCGGCTTCGTCGGCACCTTCAGCAGAAATCGTCACGTCGGCGTCTTTACCAACACCAAGTGACATAACGCCCATGATGGACTTCAAGTTAACTGACTTGTCTTGGTATTGCAACGTAATTTCTGAGTTGAATTTACTTGCTGATTGTACCAATAAGGTTGCGGGACGTGCGTGGATACCTGTGTCTGCGATTACGTGAAATTCTTTCTTTTCCATAACTATTCGATCTCCTTCAAAGATGTAAAGTTTAAAATTGGCCCGAGTCAATTCGAGTTGCCGCCAACACGTTACTCAAGAGCCCTTACTAATGATGATAGCAATTATCCAATTAAAATACAAGCCCTTTCATTCAAGCTATTCCTATTAATTGGTAGCCTTATCATCCTTATCAAAATGGTAAACCACCTTGCCATCCAGGCCCGCCATACCAATGATGCGCTTGCGGTACTCGTAGGCCATGTAGGCGTCGTGAAAGGCCATGAAGTTGTCCGGCTCAACGCTGAAACTTTCCCGTTTGCCGGTGCGTAAGTCTTCCATTAACTGTGCGTAATCTGGTGCCAAAAAATTACCGCCTCCCTAACCGGTGCGGTTCCACCGGCCAACATTAAAAAAATCATTAACCGTGTTCGTTCGCTGAACAACTTTGACGCTTGTCAGAGCAGTCCTTAAGCCAATTATCCCGAACTGACTGGCGGTTAACATCAGGACTGGTCAGTCCTTTGACATGCAAAATCAACACTTTGTACTATAATGTAGTCAGATAGCGCAACGTGGTCTGGTCCTGACCAGGTTTTTAATATACAACGATTCTTGATACAAGACAAGCCATCCGTTGCGGCCATCGATATCTCGGAAATAATTAAACCGAAAACGGGACGATTGCCCTAGCCGCGCTTAGGCTTCAGGTCCAGTTGCGACGTTGAGACTTTTAACTTGCAACGGTCAGTAAAATCGTTATACTAATAGTCAAAGGTCAACAAAGGTCAAACAATCTTTGGACCTTAACTATGATCCTAATCGATTTAGTTATATTTCTGATGCGAAAGGTGTGTGACAGCATAATGCTTTGTGACAATTGCCATAAGAACGAAGCGACGATTCATTTATATACGAACGTCAACGGTCAGCGGCGACAAATCAACCTTTGTCAAAATTGCTATCAACTGCTAAAGAATCAGGAACAGCAACCAAATAACGGAGTTGGAGGTACTGATATGGCACAAGACCCATTCGGTTTTGGTGGCCTTGACGATATCTTCCGCGCCATGCAAGGTGGCGGCGTCAACCCTGACGACGCTTACCGGCAGCAGCAACAGACTCCGCCGACCCAACCAGCTGGTCCTAATGGCGGCAACCGTCGTGGCAACAACAACGGCGGCGGCCTCCTCGGTCAATACGGCTACAACTTGACGGCTCAAGCCAAGCAAGGCAAGATTGACCCGGTCATTGGTCGGGATAACGAAATCAACCGCGTCATCGAAATTTTAAACCGGCGTACTAAGAACAACCCGGTTTTAATTGGTGAAGCTGGGGTTGGTAAAACGGCGGTCGTTGAAGGCTTAGCGCAGAAGATCGTTTCTGGTCAAGTTCCACAAAAACTGCTTAATAAAGAAATTATTCGTTTGGACGTGGCTTCCCTGGTACAGGGTACCGGGATTCGGGGTCAGTTTGAACAACGGATGCAACAACTAATGAAGGAAGTTCAGTCGAACCCGAACATCGTGCTCTTCATTGACGAAATCCATGAAATCATGGGTGCCGGCAACGCGGAAGGCGGGATGGACGCTGGTAACGTTTTGAAACCAGCGTTAGCCCGGGGTGACTTCCAGTTAGTTGGGGCCACGACACTGAACGAATACCGCGACATCGAAAAGGATGCCGCCCTCGCCCGCCGGTTCCAGCCGGTAACGGTCAACGAACCGAGCGTTGAAGAATCCGTTAAAATTTTACAAGGGATTCAAAAGAAATACGAAGATTACCACCACGTTAAGTACACCCCGGATGCCATCGTTGCGGCGGTCAAACTGTCCAACCGTTACATCCAGGACCGCTTCTTGCCGGACAAGGCAATCGACTTACTCGATGAAGCCGGTTCACGGAAGAACTTAACGTTGAAGACGATCGATCCTAAGACCATCCAAGAAAAGATCGACGCGGCCGAACAACAAAAGCAGGACGCCTTAAAGAAGGAAGACTACGAAAAGGCCGCCTACTACCGCGACCAAGTTGCCAAGTTAGAAAAGGCTAAGCCGGACGAAAACGCCGGTCAACAAGCCGCTGACACGGCGACCGTTACGGTTAAGGACATGGAACAGATCGTCGAAGAAAAGACCAACATTCCGGTTGGCGACTTACAAGCCAAGGAGCAGGCCCAAATGAAGACCTTAGCCCCCGACCTTGAAAGTCACGTCATTGGACAGGACAAGGCCGTTGAAGCCGTGGCCCGCGCCATTCGCCGGAACCGGATCGGTTTAAACGGGACTGGGCGGCCAATTGGCTCGTTCATGTTCGTCGGACCGACCGGGGTTGGTAAAACGGAATTGGCTAAGCAATTAGCCAAGGAACTCTTTGGTTCCGAGGACGCCATGATTCGCTTTGACATGAGTGAGTACATGGAACCCCATTCAGTGGCCAAACTGATTGGTTCACCGCCCGGCTACGTTGGTTACGAAGAAGCCGGCCAGTTGACCGAACAAGTTCGGCGCCACCCGTACAGCCTCGTACTGTTGGATGAAATCGAAAAGGCCCACCCGGACGTCATGCACATGTTCTTACAAATCCTGGACGACGGTCGTTTGACCGACTCACAAGGTCGGACCGTCAGTTTCAAGGATACGATCATTATCATGACTTCGAACGCTGGGACCGGTGACAGCGAAGCCAACGTCGGGTTCGGTGCGGCGGCTGAGGGCAAGACCCACGACATTACCGCCCGTTTGACCGACTACTTCAAGCCAGAGTTCTTGAACCGGTTTGACGACATCATTCAGTTCAACGCCCTTTCCAAGGAAAACTTGATGAAGATCGTGGCCCTGATGATCGACGACGTCAATAAGATGCTAGCCAACCAAGGCTTACACGTGCACGTGACCGAACCGGTCGAAGAAAAGTTAGTCGATTTAGGCTACAACCCGCAAATGGGGGCCCGGCCACTCCGGCGGGTCATTCAGGAACAGATTGAAGACCGAATCGCGGACTTCTACCTCGACCACAGCGACGCCAAGAACATGGTTGCCAAAGTTGAAGACGGCAAGATCGTCTTAGCAGCGGAAACTAAGGAAGACTAAGTTAACGTTAAAAGCAACGAGGCTGTGACAAAAGTCACAGCCTCGTTTTTATCTCCGAATAATTATTGTCGAAACGGGTTTCAAAAGTCAGCGGGCTCCGCTTAACCCCATATGTCAAACAATCCAAGCCCAGGATTATTCGCCATACGCCGTTAATGCTCACCCGCTAACCGACTTTTGGCACACTCTGTTTTTGCTCTGAAAAAAGCACCCGTTCAGCGGTTCTAAAAACCACTGGCCGGGTGTTACTTGTTGGTTTGAACTTTAAGCCCAACTTAAAGTCCGTTGATTTACGAAAAAGGAGTTCTAAGGGCCGCGTTAAGCTTGGAGCGCTTTTAAGCGGTCAACAAACGCCAGCGCCGGGCTGGTCGACAACGATGCTTCTAATTGGTTATCAACCGTTTCCATTAACTCACGCCCCTTAGCGGTCAGCGTTAACACGCGTAACCGGCGGTCGTGTTGCGTGGGTTCACTAGCCAGCCAGCCCTGATCGATCAGGGAGCCGATGCTTTGGGCTAACGACGCCTTAGCAACCGTTAACGCACTGGCGACTTCCCCAATCTGCATGCCCGGGTGCTGTTGAACGTAAACGAGGATCCGTAACTCGTTTAACTTCAAACCGGTCGTTTTTGACCACTTACCGGTCAACCGTTTAAGGTCCCGTTCTAAGTGCATGATGTCTAAAACGTAGTTTATTGGTTGTTGCATACGAATACATCCTTTCTGTCATGTTTTTGGCGGGTCCGTTAAACGGTGATTCGGGAACGGCCGTTTAGAACTAAACGTTCGAATGCGAATCACGGTTAACGCTGCGCCTGCTGGTGGGATTCAATCAATCATTTACACCAATCATTCTTGCGGTTAATCAACTTAATTAACAACGTTATTATCACACAATTATAATATTTATACAATTAACTTTTACCGGTAGTCAGTACGTGCAGCGCTGTTTCCCGTCACAATCGGCGCAATACCGGGATTAATCTATCATTAATTCCACCATATTTTTTTATAAGATGCCTAGCATTTACCCTCCCGTATCCGCGCCTAAACACCACCGTTGTCCGTCGTAAAAAACGGTCCGCCTAACCATGATTGATTAGGCGGACCTTATTATTAGCGCACTAAGTGCAAAATGGGATACGGCCGTCCCGCCCCATCCAGCGGGTCACGCCGGGCCACGGTAAACCCTTGGCGGGCGTAAAACTGGCGGGCGGCGTGGTTTTGTTCGTTAACGTCAACCCGCCGGAGCGGCGCCTGCTGATCAAGTTGGGTGATAATTTGATGGCCGTAGCCGTGACCAAACACGTGCGGCGCTAGGAATAACATCACCAGTTCGTCCCCCACCCGACCGGAAAAACCAATTAAGGCCGTTTCATCCGACCATTTGACGAGCTCGACCTGGTCAAAATACCCCGGAAGTTCGGTGGCTAGCGCCCGCTGGTCAGCCGCGCTTAAAAAGTCGTGACTGCCGGCGACCGACGCCTGCCACAGGTCCACCAGTTGGGGGTAGTCTTGCGTAGTTGCGGGTTGTGCGATTAACATTTTCAAATCCTCCTAATTGCGATTCCGTTAACTCATGGTACCAAAAAAGCGCAACTAAACAAGTTAGCTGCGCTTTAAATCATGACTTATTCGGAGAATTCGGTGACTAAACCGGCGTCAACCGCCCGCTGGGTGTACATTGGGACTTCGTCTTCACTCGCGCGGACGTAGTGTCCCGGCGCGATTTCAACCATCCGCCGTTTCTTGTCATCCATTTCACGGGACTCGTCGTACGGCACCTGTTTCCGGTTCCGCTCAAATTCGGGATCCGGGACCGGCACCGCGGAGATCAAGCTCTTGGTGTAGGCGTGCAACGGGTGATTATAAACTTCATCCGCCGGACCAATTTCCAAGATCTTCCCGTAGTGCATGACCCCGATCCGGTCACTGATGTACTTGACCATCGATAAATCGTGGGCGATAAACAGGTAGGTCAAGTTCTGTTTGACTTGGAGTTCCTTCATCAGGTTCACGACTTGGGCCTGGATCGAAACGTCCAGCGCGGAGATCGGTTCATCGGCAATGATGAACTTCGGTTCCACGGCTAAGGCGCGCGCGATCCCGATCCGTTGCCGTTGCCCACCGGAGAATTCGTGGGGGTAGCGACTGGAGTGGTCCTTGTTTAACCCGACCGTTTCCAGTAAGTCTTCGACCTGCTTGGTCCGGTCAGCGTCGTCCTTGGCGAGGCCGTGAATGTCGATACCTTCCGCCACGATGTCCTTGACCTTCATCCGCGGGTTTAACGACGCGTACGGGTCTTGGAAAATCATTTGGATCTCCCGCCGAAATTCGTGCATCTCTTTTTTGGTGTGCAGCTTGGACACGTCCTTACCGTCAAAAATGATCTGCCCGTCGGTGGGTTCGTACAAGTGAATAATGGCCCGTCCAGCCGTCGTTTTACCCGAGCCGGATTCACCAACCAGGCCAAAAGTTTCGCCTTCGTAAATGTCAAAGGAGACGTCGTCAACGGCCCGGACTTCATCTTTTTTGCCAACATTAAAGTACTGCTTTAAATGATGGACTTCTAGAATTTTTTTACGTTCATCAGGCATCTGTCATTACTCCTTTGAGGCGGTCTTTGCAAACGGCGCTGCCGGTTTTTGCATGGCCGCGAACTTCTTTTGGCGCCGAACGATCTCGGCCGGTGGGGTCACTTTCGGGGCGTCCGGGTGTAATAACCAGGTCGCCGCGTAGTGGGTATCCGACACCTTAAAGAACGGCGGTTCCTTTTCAGTATCGATCTTCATCGCGTAGTCACTCCGCGCGGCAAAGGCGTCCCCAACTGGGGGATCGAGTAAGTCGGGCGGGGTCCCCGGAATGGCTTGTAACGAGCCACTGGCGGTATCCAGCGTCGGCATCGAGTTGATCAGACCCCAGGTGTACGGGTGTTGCGGGTTGAAGAAGATTTCGTCAACCGTTCCGTATTCCACGATTTTACCGGCGTACATTACGGCAACCCGGTCGGCCATCCCCGCGACGACACCGAGGTCGTGGGTGATGAAGATGATCGAGGTGTCGATCCGGTTTTGTAAGTCCTTCATCAGGTCCAAAATCTGGGCCTGAATGGTCACGTCCAACGCGGTGGTTGGTTCGTCAGCAATTAACACTTCCGGGTAGCAGACCAGCGCGATCGCAATCACAATCCGTTGGCGCATCCCGCCGGAGAACTGGTACGGATAATCGTTGATCCGGCCTTCCGGGTTAGTAATGCCGACGAGTTTTAACATTTCCAGCGCTTGGGCGATGGCTTCCTTTTTCTTTAAACCCTTGTGTTTCATCAACGGTTCGGCGATTTGCATCCCGATGCGCATGGTGGGGTCCAAAGACGTCATCGGGTCTTGGAAGATCATGGCAATGTCCTTACCACGAATGTGTTGCATGTCCTTTTCCGACTTTTTGATGATGTCTTCACCGTGAAACATGATCGAACCCTTTTTGATTTCGGCGTTCGGGGCCAACAAGCCCATTAATGAGCGGGTCGTCACGGATTTTCCGGAACCCGATTCACCAACGATGGCCAAGGTTTCACCCTTATGAAGATCGAAGCTAACGTCGCGGATGGCCTTAACTTCCCCCGCGTAAGTGTGGAAATTAATTTCCAAGTCCCGGACTTCAATAACATTTTCTGGATTTTCCATTCTTTCCACCCTCCTAACGTTTCGACTTCGGATCAAACGCGTCGCGCATCCCGTCACCGAGTAAGTTGAAGGCGAGCATCAAGATAATCAGGACGATGGCTGGGTACCACATTTGATACGGTAAAAATTGGAAGTTCTTTTGGCCGTCGGAAATTAACGTCCCTAACGAAGCTTGCGGCGAACTGATCCCGATCCCGATATAACTCAGGAAGGCTTCGAAGAAGATCGCGCTCGGAATCGTAAACATCGTTTGGATGATGATGACACTTGATAAGTTTGGCAGCAGGTGCTTCCAAGCGATCTTCGGTGCCGATTCACCCAACGTCCGGGCGGCTAAAATAAAGTCTTGGTTTTTCAATTGTAAGGTTTGCGCACGGGTCAGCCGGGCCATGGTGGTCCACCCGGTGATCGCGATGGCGGCGATAATGGACGCCATCCCGGTCTTCGTAAAGGCGGTGGCCATCAGGACCATGACAACTAGTTGGGGAATGGACGAGAGGACTTCGATCACACGCTGCATGAACAAGTCGACCCGCCCACCTTTCCAACCGGAGATGATCCCAAACCCGACCCCGATGGTCAAGTCGATCAAAGTGGCGATCAACGCAATTTCAAGCGAGATCCGGGTCCCGTACATGATCCGGGCAAGCAGGTCACGGCCTAAGTAGTCGGTCCCTAAAATGTAGTGGACGTTACTGCCGGCACCGGCCTGTTTGTAGGCGTCAACGTCTTGACCGGACTGGGTCAAGTGCCCGTTTAAGCCGTGAATGTTAACACCCGGAATCTTGGGTGGTAAGTTGGCGTATTTTGGTTCCTGCGCGTTCGGGTCGTGGTGATAAATCGCCTGGCCCCCGAAAGCAATCAGGAACATTAAAACTAAGATGATAAAACTGGTAAACGCCGTTTTGTTAGATTTAAGGCGCCGCCAAACGTCTTGGCCGAACGTTAAGGACGGGGCCGCAATGCGTTCATTGTCGGGACCCGCCTGCTTATCGAGCGGCGCGAAGTCGGCGGACGTGAGTTGGATATCTTTTGGATTATCTGCCATTAACTAGTCCCCATTTCCACTTAAGCGAATCCGCGGATCAATAATTCCGTAGACGATGTCGGTCAACAATAGGAGTAAGCACAGGAGCGCGGAGTAGAAAATCGTCACTCCCATGATGGTTGGGTAGTCGTTAACCAGAATTGATTTAACGAATTGTTCCCCGATCCCAGGAACGGAGAAAATGTTTTCGACAACCATTGACCCGGTCATTAAGGCCGCGGCCAGTGGTCCAATCAAGGTCACCATCGGAATTAAACTATTCCGTAAGGCGTGGTGGTAAACGATCCCGAACTTCGATAACCCCTTGGCTTTTGCCAGTTCGATGTAGTCGGAACTTAACACGTCGACCATGTCGGTCCGGATGAACCGGGCCGTTTCGGCTAACGGACTAGCCGCTAACGCGAGGGTCGGCAACAGTGTGTAAGCGAAGCCGGACCAACCGGCAACTGGGAACCAACCGGTCTTCAGTCCTAAGTAGTACTGTAACAGGATGGCCAACACGAAACTTGGGACCGCGATCCCGAGAATCGACAGGATGGTCGCTAAGCGGTCAGCCCAGGTATCTTTCCGGATGGCCCCGATGGCCCCCAAGATGATCCCGAAGATGATCCCAACGACTAAGGCTTGGCCCCCAAGTTGCATGGACGGGCCCATCCGGCTACCGATCAAGTAGCTAACGGCTTGGTCGGAGAACTGGAAGGATAACCCCAGGCTCCCCTTAAAGATCCCGCCAATGTAAATGAAGTATTGTAACCAAACGGGCTTATCCAACCCGTATTGCGCCAAGATAGCCGCTTTTTCGCTGGGCGTCAGCTTGGCTTCATTTTGAAGCGGCGTCCCGGGCATTAATTTCATCAGGAAGAACGTGGCGGTCGCCACAATGAATAATGTCAGGAACAAGTAAAATATCCGCTTTAAGAGATATTTTCTCATTAGAATTCCTCGCATTCTATTAAATTATGCTTAAAAATGATGACATCTTTGATTATAAAACAAAATGGTAAGGATTAACAATGTGTCAATCCTTACCCCTTTGTTTCACATTCGTGCAGTTCAAGCACACACATTTATGATTTGTTATTTAACGGACATGTACTTCAAGTTGTAGTTTGTCCCGGCAGTGTTCCAGATAATGCCCTTAAGATTGGTCCGGGTCAAGTGCGCTTCGGCCTTTTGATAAATTGGGATGACACCCTGGTCATTCATCAATTGCTTTTCAGCGTTAACCATGTCGGTCCAACGAGCGCTGGCGTTGTTTGCGTCGGTACCTTCAGCCTTCTTGATCAGTGAGTCGTATTCGGCACTGTTGTAACGGCCGTTGTTGTACGAGTTGTCTGAAGTGAAGAGTGACAAGAAGGAAATTGGGTCGGTGAAGTCGGCGTTCCATGCGGAGATAACCGTATCAAAGTTCCCATTTTGTGACCGTTGGAGACGGGTCTTGAACGGAACGTTTTGGTTGGTAACCGTCAAACCAGGTAATTTTTCCCAAGCACCCTGGATGTATTCGGTTGACTTCTTGGCACCGTCCGTATCGTCAGAAAGAAGTTTGATGTTCAGCTTCGTTTCGCCGATTTCCTTCATCCCTTCTTTCCACAACTGCTTAGCCTTGGCCTGGTTGTAAGTGACCCCGGAAGCCACGTAAGCGTCGTCCGTGAAGTCCTTACCCGTCTTCGGGTTCTTAGCTAAGTCTTGGGAAACGTAACCCTTGGCAACCGTTGAACCGTCACCTAACGTGTTCTTCACGTATTCGTTACGGTTAATTGCATAGGACAAGGCTTGACGAATCTTCTTGTTCTTGAAGGCCTTGGCGATGGTTGAATCACTATCCTTACGGTTCAATTCAACGTAGAAGGTCGACGCGGTCTTGCGAACCAAGTAGTTCTTGTTGGTCTTGTAGTTCTTAACTTGTTGGCTAGAAAGCGTGGTATCGTCAGCCTTGTTGGAGTTAAACAAGTTCAAGCCAGTTGATTGATCCTTAACAACTTGATACTTGATTGAATCCATCTTAACGGCTTTCTTGTCCCAGTAGTCGTTGTTCTTCTTCAACGTCCAGGATAAGTTGGTCCCAGTCCAACCAGTCATCTTGTATGGTCCGTTATAAACCATGGCCGTGCTGGTCGTCCCGTACTTCGAACCGTACTTCTTAGCCACACTTTCGTTTTGTGGATAGAAGTTAACGAAGCCCATCAATTTCTTGAAGTAGGCAATTGGTTTGTCCAACGTAACGACTAACTTGTAATCGCCGTCAGCCTTGATCCCTAAACTGGAAACCGGCTTCTTACCGTTAACGATCTGGTCAGCGTTCTTAATACCTGAATATAAGTATGCGTACTGTGACGCGGTCTTCGGATTAACGGTGCGTTGCCAACCATAAACGAAGTCTTTGGCGGTAACTTTATCCCCGTTACTCCACTTAGCGTTCTTGCGTAAGGTGAACGTGTATGTCTTGCCACCGTTAGAAATTTTGGTAGCCTTCGCGATTCCGGGCGTGATCGAACCGTTTTTGCCGATCCGGTACAGCCCTTCGTTCGTGTTATTCAGCATGTCGGAACTAACAACGTCGGTCGACTTCGATAAGTCCATCGTTGGTAATTCAGCGGACATGGTCATATTAGCAGTTGCTTTAGACGAACTTGAAGATGAATTCTTAGATCCACAAGCGGCTAAGAACAGCAACGATGCGCCGGCAACGGCGGTGACTTTTGCAGCTGTTTTTAAATTCATAATACCCAACCCCTCTAACTTTAATAGTGTGTGTGCTTTTCCCTCGAAAAGTTAAAGTTATTGTATATTATAAATAAATTAAAATCAATGCCAAATTCTAATTTTTATCATTATTTCGTCATAATTAGATGCTAAATTTGATGATTTTATGGTTAATTTCAATATTACAACCCTTGATAATCCGCTATAAATCAACGTTTCAATGTGATCAAAGTATAGAATTAACGTTTCAACCCGGCGCCGTGATTTTTCTTAATAAATAATTGAATCTGGTTAAATTAGGGCCAAATCCGCGCTTTCCGGGTTAGTCAAAACAGCTAAAAATGCGTAAATAAAAGAGAATGCCGATTTATTTTCAGCATTCTCTTATTAACAAACGTTTGAATTAGCGGCCGAGGTACCCGATCACCGACGCAACGATCAAAATGATCAAAACGGCGGTGGTGATCCAGACGTACAGCTGGTCCTTTTCAACCGCGAAGGCGTAGATGGAGACCGCCACCCGCAACGTTGGCGTCAAAATGAGTAAAAACAGACCTAACATGATCACGGCAAACGGCTTTAACTGTAAGAGGCCACTCCAGATGGCCGTAAAGCCGTTGGGTTGGACCCCGTTCGGGTAGCCACCGTTGCCCTGAATCAACATCATAATGATCCCAATACTGATGACGATGGCCGATAACACGACCCCGATCCGGAGAATCTGCCCGATAATCAGTTCGACTTGGTGCATTTCCTGTGCCTTAGTTGGTTTCTTAGCCATTAGATGGTCACCCCGAATCCTTTAGCAATCATTTGAAGTCCCAGATAAAACATGACCGGAACGAAGATCATCCGGATCAACCGCGGCTTTAAGTGCTGCATGATGCGAGTCCCAATCAGCGCACCAACGAGAATCCCAATTGCCAACGGTGCGGCGATTCCGGGCTTGATCGAGCCGTTGAAGAAGTAGACCATCGCGCTGGCGGCGGCGGTGACCCCCATCATCAGGTTGGACGTGGCCGACGACGGTTTGAGCGGCATGTGCATAATGGTATCCATGGCGAGCACCTTAAAGGCCCCACTCCCGATCCCAAGCAGCCCGCTGGCTAACCCAGCGCCGAACATCATCGCAAAGCCCCCGGGCACGTTTTGGACCTGGTAATCAACTTGTTTATCCAGGGCCTTATCGTAATAGGTCCCGTTTAAGTTCAGCTTCGTCGCGATCCGGTCGGCCTGAACGTTTTCGGCGTCGCTATTTTTGCTGACCAATTTACGGATCATATTATAAGTAGTAAAAATCAACAAGGCGCCGAACAGGAAGAATAAAAACGTCGCGTCAAACATCCCGGTCAAAACCGCCCCTAACACGGCCCCGACGGTTGTAGCAATCTCCAAAAACATCGCCACCCGCAGGTTCAACATTTCGTCTTTTAAATAAGCAATCGTGGAGCCCGAACTCGTCGCGATCACGGCAATGATGCTGGCCCCGATGGCATATTTAATGTCCAGACCCATTCCTAACGTTAAGATCGGGGTGATGATCATCCCGCCGCCAATACCTAAAATGGCCCCGAAAATCCCGGCCAGCGCGCCGACCCCGAGCATGAGTAATAATGAATAAATCACGTGCGTCACCTTCACCTTTTAAATTTCAATTGTTAGTGTACCATTTAATTAACCCGGTATCTAATTATTAAGGGTGACGGTTTGAAAGCTTACGGGTAGTGGGCTTAACGCGAATTTAGCCGGAAAGTACCGGTAACGCTTCAAAGTTAACGTAAGCGCCACCAACCCCACGCAATCGGGGTTACACAATTTACAGCGATTAAATTTTTAGATGGCAACTTTTTAAAATTAGTCTAGCCCGCGGGCCGTCGGAAACTGGGCCATAAAACCGGCCACCAGCGGCGTTGCGAACGCTTCGGGGGTCGTCGCCAGCGCCAGGTGGGTCTCAAAGCGGCGGTCGGCTAACGAACGGATCAACACGCGCTCCCCGCGGTAAGTTTCCGCTAGACTGCGCGGCACTAACGCCACCCCGACCTGGTGATTGGCCCAGTGCATAGCGGTGCGGGCGTCGTCACAGGTCATCACGTACTGTGGTTCAAACGACTGTTCCAAAAAAGCCACGTGAAACAGTTCGTTAAACCGCCGGTACTTGATCAGCGGTAACGCCGCCAGGTCACTTAACCGTAGTTGCCGGCGGTTCTGAAACTGGGCATAACGTTGCGGTAAGACCGCCACCATCCGTTCGCTGGCAAAGAAGCGACAAACTAAGTGCTGCCGGTTAAACGGCGTGCGTAACACCGCCACGTCCAGTAACCGTTTGTGCAGATCGTCCAGCAGTTCGTACGTGTTGCCCTCGGTAACGGCCAACTGCACGTCACCGTGTTGCTTTAACCATTTTAATAACGCCGGGTTGGGGATCACTCCGGCCGACGACGAGACCGTCCCCAAATTTAAGGTCCCGGTCACCCCGTGGGCCAGGGCCCGCACCTTATTTTCAGCGGTTGCCGATAACTGGGTCAATTGCTGGGCGTACCCGACTAACAACTCCCCGGCCGGGGTCACCACGACGCCCTGGGGCAGGCGTTTAAATAGCGGGACCCCGAGTTCGAGCTCCAGTTGTTTGATCTGGTAACTCAGCGGCGGCTGGGCCACGTGTAACCGCTTGGCCGCGGCCGTCATTTGGCCTTCCTCGGCCACCGCTAAAAAATACCGTAACTGTTTCAAATTCACCGTTAACGCCCCCTATTAAATCTTAGTATACACGATTGAAAGCCGGCTTATTTTACAATTTATTTAAGCCGTGCTTATCCGTGGGCGAATGCGTTATACTAAGTATAATTAATTTATTGATGAAAGGAGTGGTCCCGTGTCGATCCTCGACCGCATTAAAAGCATGCTCCGCGCGCTTAATCAGCCTAATGCCAGCGCCGATTCCGCAAGTGCCGGTGACCTGACCGCCGTTAGCGCCAGCGATGATACCACCCCCAGCGTTAACCATACCGACGCGTTAATTTTGGTACACCACCTCGATAGCGCCGGAAACGAGTTACAGGCGCCCGACATGATTGCCGGTAAAATTGGTGAGGAGATCCACCTGCCCGCGGTCAACGTTGCGGGTTACCACCTGGTCCACATCGACGGACTGACCCGCTGGTTTACAAAGCCGCAAGCCCGGATCGTCCTAACATACGAACGTCAGGCCGGCCAACCGATCTGGGTCTACGCCTACGACATCGACCAGCGCCAGTTGATTGGACGGCCAACCATGTACCGTGGTCAACTCAAAACCCCCTACAAGGTTACGGCCCCGACCGTTGCCGGTTTTAAACTGTTACGCTCGGTCGGTGATCTGACCGGTGAATACACGACCACGTCCAAAACGGTGCTCTTTTTCTACCGGAACGCGAACTGGCAACAAACGGACCTCAGCACCGGTTTCGTGCAGATCAAAACCTTGACCGCGGTCTACCCGTATCCCGGCGCGACCACGACCAATTACCTGACCAAGTTGCAGCCCGGCAGTACTTATAAAACCTACATGCGGGTCCGCCTAATTGATAAGACCACCTGGTACGCAGTCGGCGACGACCAGTGGATCGCGGAAAGCCACGTGCAGCTGACGACCGGGGTGGCGCTGTTGCCACAGTTACCGGCCGGCTACCGGACCCAGAGCAAGCACCCCGTGCAACAAACCGGTGTCGTCAGCTTTGTACCCGGCAAACGGGTCCACACGTACTTGGAACCGTACGGCCGCTACCTAACGACCGTGCCGCACGGTGAACGCGTGACCCTAATTGAGCGGTTAGCGGACGACAACGGGGTCGTCTGGTACCGCGTAAAGGGCCGCGGCTACTTGCCCGGCCGCTATTTGACCCAACTCGACCCGCCGTATTAGCGACGAACCAAAACCGCCCGCTATCCAGCAAGTGGATAACGGACGGTTTTAATTTGCGCTAAAACAACGGATCATGCTGATTTTACGACTTGACCATCCGCATAATTTCGGTTCCGCGGTTGGTCAGCAAGAAGCCGTCGCCGGAGTTGTGCATGAAGAACAGGCCTTCAAATTCGCGGTGGGCGCCGAAGTTGTTTTCCCCGACCTGGCTGGCTTTGAGGTGTCCCAAATCGGCTAACAGCAACGACGTAATGCTTTCATCCGATACCAGGTAGAGCCGGTCGTTGGCGCCGTCGTAGCCCATCGACTGGGCGTAAAAGCCGGGGTCGGTCGCTAAACCTTGTGGAATGACCCGGTAATGAATCCCGTTGGCCGTTACGGTTCCGCGGTAAAGCTTGACCGCCCCGAGCGGCGTCGTCTTAGTGGCCACCTTGGCGTGCGTCCAGTAGTAGGCGTAGCCCTGGTTATCAAAAGTCAGCACGCCGCCGAGGTTGGCCCCGGTCGAACGGTAACTGACGGTCGCGTCCGGCAACAGCGTCTTCGGATTTAACCGCATCATGACGTTCGGCGTTTCATCATCGTACGCCTTCACGAACCAAAACTGGTTAGTCTTGGGGTTAAAGGCCAACGACTGGGCGTGACCGGAATTAAACTTCGGCCCAACCTTAATGCAGGCCAGCACTTCGCGGTCCATCTTGGTCAGCCGGCCACGCGCCTGGTCACGCGCGGCGGTCCGCAACATCGCCATTTGACCGGCACGGTCGGCGCCTAACGCCGTTAACTTATCCCAGTCATAGCGGACCGCCCAGCCATCCTGATAACGGTTAGTAGCCTGCTTACCGTTAACGTACATCACGTACAAGTAACGGTTGTTAGCGGAAAAGGCCGCGCTTTGGGGCGTGCTCAGATCCCGGCCGTCCAACGACTGCGGCAGGTAGAGCGCGGTTTTAAAACTATAGTGGTCTAAATAACCCCGGGTACTTTTAATGGTGCTCGGTTCGTTTTGGATCCCGCGGGTTCGAACGTAGTCGGCCGTTGGTTTAAAGTGAATGTGCGGTTTCGTGTAACTGCCGCGCCCGACCAGTGATAAGTACTTGACCCCCGTTGACCGGGTCGTCCGGCGCGTTTTTTTAACGCTCTTGCGGGTCGACTTGGTCGGCTGGCGTTTAGTTTTCACCGATTTTGAGACCGTCCGTTTAGTCACCGGCGTGACCCGGGACTTTGTCGGCGTTGCCGTAGTCGTCCGCGGGCTAGTTGCCTTGGTTGGCGTGGACGCACTGACTGCCGGAGCCTTGCTCCCTTTCTTCCGGCTGGTTGCAACCGTCCGTTTAACGCTTGGCCGGGTAACGACCCGTTTGACCGTTTTTTTCCGGCTCGTCCGCGACGCTACCCGCACCACCGGGGTCGCGCGGGGCGTTGACCGCCGCGCGGCCAGCACCGTCACGGAACGGCCCCCCAACAACGTACTGCCACTGACCATGACACCAATCATCAATTTCTCCCATTTCATCCTAATTATCCCCCTGTCATTAAGAATCTAAACCCATTGTAAAACCGTGCGCCGAGTTGAACGTTTCGGTGACGTTTGGTTCAGATGGTTACTTAATGCGCACGATAAAGCTAATTTCCACTAAAATCAGGGGTTGAAATAATTCATTCATGCCGACTGTTGAACTAGTCCTTGTAGAAAGAATCCGCTAAATCCGGGATGCCGGTTAGAATCCACCTAATTAACAAAAATCGTCTGAACAGTTCTGGTCGCTTTTAGCAATCAAACTATTCAGACGATTTTTTGAAATTAATAAACGTGACGTTGTTAAAAAAATATTAGCCGTTTAGTTCAGAATTGACGGTTAACCCAGAAACGCCGTCATAACGCTCCCGGCCACGATTAAAACTAAACCAATCAGAGTCAGGCGTAATTCCCGTTTAGTTTTGTGTTCGTGTAAAACTAACATCCCGCCCAGCGTCGAAATGACGACGCTCAACTGGGTGATCACGTAGGCGGTCGCCACCCCGTTATCCTTCGCGGAGAAGATGTAGGCCAACGCGGAGACCCCGAAGATCATCCCAGCAAAGGCGTTTAACCAGCTGGTCCGCTGCTTAAAGGCCGCGGGACCACCGGCAATCAGCGCGTATAGTAACGCCGCTAAGCACATCCCCAACATTTGCGGGAAGAAGATGGCAACGCCGGAAGCGGACACGGCTTTGGGCAGCGCGCTGTAGATCCAGTAGCCGACCGTGGTGGGCAACAGGACCGTTAACCCGCTGGCTAAACCGGCGCGGCTATCCGAGTTATCGGTGACCGCCGTCATGGCAACCCCGATGATCATCAGAATGATGGCCGCAAAGCCAACGAGTTTGGCGGTCACCCCGCCCCATTCGCCGAACATTAAAACGCCGATGACCGACGTCCCGACTAGTTGGACCCCGGTCGAAATCGGCATGGTCGAACTAACGCCCATCCGTCCGTACGCGGTGTACTGACCGATCTGGCCGAGTACCCAGAACGCCCCGGACAGCGCGCTTAAGATAAACGTGGTCGCGTTCACGTGCGGCGTGTACATGAGTTGAACGATAATACCGACGATCAGGGCGCCGACCCCGGTCCCCAACGTTTGGTTGACGGGTTTACCGCCGATTTTTGAGATCAATAGTGGGTTAAGTCCCCATCCGAGCGCGGGGAGTAACGCAATCACAAGGTTCAAGTAAAGGCCTCCTAATTTTTAAACCATTTCTGGTGAAACGTGTTCAGAACAATAGTATTAGTGTACCATGGAAACGGTTAATTCGAACAAGCAAAAAACGCCCGCCCAACCCACCAGGATTGCACGGACGCTACCGTTAGCGCAATGGAAACGATTACGTTAACGGTCAATTTTTTTAAAGTTTTGACGTTAATTTGACGTTCGGGTACTTGTCGGCAAACCAGCGTTCCGCAAAGGCGTTTTCGAACAAGAACAGCGGCGCTCCCGAACGGTCCTTGACCAGCAAGTTCCGGGAACTGGACATCTTTTCGTCCAGTTGATCCGGGTCGATCCAGCGGGCGGTCTTATTCCCCAACGGTTCCATGACCACTTCGGAATTATATTCGTTCAACATCCGGAACTTGAACACTTCAAACTGCAGCTGCCCAACGGCGCCCAGGATGTAATCGCCAGTTGAATACGACGTGTACAGTTGCACGGCCCCTTCTTGAACCAGTTGGTCGATTCCTTTGTGGAAGGACTTTTGCTTCATCACGTTTTTAGCCGTGACCCGCATGAAGAGTTCCGGCGTAAACTGTGGTAATTTTTCGAACTGAACGGCGTGTTTACCGGCGTAGATCGTGTCCCCAATTTGGAAGTTCCCGGTATCGTATAACCCGACAATGTCCCCGGCCACGGCGGTTTCCACCGTTTCACGGGTATCGGCCATGAACTGCGTCGAGTTGTTCAGGCGCATCTTTTTGCCGGTCCGTTGGAGGAACACGTCCATCCCGCGGTCAAACTCGCCGGAACAGATCCGCACGAAGGCGATCCGGTCACGGTGGTTCGGGTTCATGTTCGCTTGAATTTTGAACACGAAGCCGGAGAACTGTTCGGCGGTTGGCTGAACGATCTCATCGTCGCGAGTCTTGTGGGCGGACGGCTTCGGGGCGTACTTCAAGTAAGTCTTTAAGAACGTTTCGACCCCGAAGTTCGTCAGCGCGGAACCGAAGAAGACCGGCGTCATGTCCCCGCTGGCAATCTTAGCTTCGTCAAAGTCGTTACCGGCTTCTTCGATCAGTTCCATTTCGTCGAGCGTATCGCGGTAAATGCTGTCCTTGGTCAATTCATTGCTAGGATCGAGCTTGCCATCCTTGTCTAATGGCAGGAAGGTCTCACCGTGGGCCTCGTTATGGTACAGTTCAACGCGGTGGTTATAGCGGTCGTACAGGCCCTTTAGACCCTTCCCCATTCCCATCGGCCAGTTCATCGGGTAAGTCTCGATACCGAGCACTTCTTCGACTTCGTTTAACAGGTCGAGCGGTTCGCGGCCATCCCGGTCCAACTTGTTCATAAAGGTAAAAATCGGGATGCCCCGCATTTTACAAATTTGGAACAACTTTTTTGTTTGCGGTTCGATCCCCTTAGCGGAGTCGATCACCATGACGGCCGAATCCACGGCCATTAACGTCCGGTACGTGTCTTCAGAGAAGTCTTCGTGTCCAGGGGTGTCCAAGATATTGATCCGTTTGCCGTCGTAGTCAAACTGCATCACCGAACTAGTGACGGAAATTCCCCGTTTCTTTTCGATTTCCATCCAGTCGGACTTAGCGAAGTTCCCACTCTTACGGGCTTTAACGGTCCCGGCTTGGCGGACAACGCCCCCGAACAGTAACATTTGTTCAGTAATGGTCGTTTTCCCGGCATCCGGGTGAGAAATAATGGCAAAGGTGCGCCGGGTATCAACCGCGGCGGCAAGTTCAGTTTTATTCATTGATAGTTCCTTTCAAAAAGCATCCATTTATATTCAACGTACGTTACGGGCACGCGCCCGTTTGTAAAAAACATAGCCTTACATATTCTACTGATTTTTCACCAAAAAATCCAGTCTGACCCGTTGGCGACATATAAAGTTAGCGAACAAATGCCGCGGCCCGTCTTCGCTTGCTTTCGCGCTCCCACCCAAAAAACCGTGACGAAATGGTTGGTGTGACACAATCGATTGCGTACAATTAATCTGAATAAAGTCCCGTCATCTTAAGGAGGAACACAGTAATGAGCGAACACTTTGACGTCTTATATTTAGGCAGTGGCCACGGCACGTTTGACGGTGCGATCCCGTTAGCGGCCCGGGGGAAAAAGGTCGCCGTGGTAGAGGCCGATTTAGTCGGTGGCACCTGCCCTAACCGCGGTTGTAACGCGAAAATCACCTTGGACCTCCCCGCCAGCTTAAAACACCAGGTGGACCAGTTTCAGGGCTACGGCTTGACCGGTACTCCCGCCATCAACTGGGCGGACAACTACGCCCACGAACGGACGGTGATTGAAGGCCTGCCGGACATGATTGCCGGCCTATTAAAACGGGCCGGTGTCACCCTAATTCACGGGCGCGGTCGGTTCGTCGACGCCCACACCGTGACGGTCGCCGGCACCGCGTATCGGGCGGACAAAATCGTCATCGCCACCGGGCTACACCCGCACCAACTCGACTTGCCGGGAGCCGAACTGACCCATGACAGCAGTGACTTCTTAAACTTAAAGCAACTACCCCGTCACCTCACCATTATTGGTGGCGGTTACGTGGCACTCGAAGCCGCGTCGATGGCATTAACGGCCGGCAGCGGTGTGACGCTATTGTTACGCGGCGACCAGGCCCTGCGCGGTTTTTATCAACCGTTTGTGGAGCAATTGCTCACCCAACTAGTCCAGCGCGGCCTAGATTTACGGCGGAACTGGGTACCGACCGGCTTTCAACGCGTCAGCAGTCAGTTAGAAGTTCATAGCGCGACCGATACGATTGGGACCAACTGGATCTTAAACGCGACTGGGCGCAACCCCAACACCGCCGATCTCGGCCTTGAAACCATCGGCGTGGCTTACAATGACAACGGCATCGTCGTCGACGACCATTTGCAAACGAGCGTTCCTGACGTTTACGCGGCCGGTGACGTCCTCGCTAAAACCCAGCCTAAACTGACCCCGACCGCCATTTTTGAATCGACCTACCTGATGCACCAGTTTGCCGGTGACACGGACGCGGCTATCCAGTACCCGGCCATCCCGTCGGTGGTTTTCACCACGCCGCGTTTAGCACAAGTCGGCACCATCCCGGCCGCTAATGACCCCCAGTCCCACTTGAGTATCACTAATTTACGTGACGACTGGTACCGCCAAACGACCCGCGACGTCCACGGTCACAGCTTATGGGTCACCGACGCGGACCAGCGCTTAGTCGCGGCCGCCGAATTGAGTAACCAGGCGGAAAACACCATTAACGCAGTGTTACCCGCGATCCAGTACCGCCTGACCCCTGCTCAACGCGAACAACTCGTGACCCTGTTCCCCAGCATTGGTTTCAGCGCTTGGAACGCCTTTTAATCGCAATTAAAGCTAGCTCCCCAGCCGAATCCGGTTGGGGAGTTTTGTTTTGTGTAAATTATTTACATATTTCTGCTTGACTTTTGAAAATAATTTTACGATAATGGTGGCGAAGCATCAGTAAAGGAGGGTCCTTACAATGAAAATCGGATTAATTGGTTTAGGAAAAATGGGATTAAACTTAGCTTTAAACATGCGCGACCACGGCCAAGTACCGGTCGGGTTTGATTTAGCCCCGACCAACTTAAAGACCGCGGCCACTAACGGTATCGCTACGGCTAACGACCTTGCCGCCCTACTCGACCAGCTCCCGACTCCGCGGACGATTTGGGTGATGGTCCCGGCGGGCGCGGCCACTACCAGTGTGATCAACGACTTAGCGGCACACTTGACCAGTGGCGACACCGTCCTTGACGGTGGTAATTCGTTTTATAAGGACAGCGTGCACCACGGGGCAGAACTCGCTAAGCACGGCGTCCACTTCCTGGACGTCGGTACGTCCGGCGGTCAGGCCGGCGCGCGCCACAACGGCAATTTCATGGTGGGCGGGGACCCGGCCGTGTTTAAAACCGTGGCGCCCCTTTTTCAAGCCATCGCGGCGCCGGACGGTTACCTTTACACGGGTCCCGTCGGCAGCGGGCACTACCTAAAAATGGTCCACAACGGCATCGAGTACGGGATGATGGCGTCGATTGGCGAGGGCTTTGACGTTTTACAACACGGTCCCTACGACTACGATAACGCCGCCGTAGCCAAGGTTTGGAACAACGGCTCGGTCATCCGCAGCTGGTTAATGGAATTAGCAGAAGACGCTTTTGACGGCGACGCCAACTTAGACACCATTAAGGGCGTGATGCACGCGTCCGGTGAAGGTCGCTGGACGCTCGACACCGCGTTAGACCAGCAAGTTGCCACCCCGGTCATCGCGATGGCCCTGATGATGCGCTACCGGTCGCTCAGTGACGACACCTTCACCGGCAAAGTCGTGGCGGCCCTGCGCAACGAGTTTGGTGGGCACGCGGTGGAACACGAATAGGACCAAAAAGGTAACGACCAGCGTTTTTAGATGACGTGGTCGTTACCTTTTTTAGAATTATTTTTTCTTTTTTTTGCTTTCAGCCGGCTTGGTCGCCTTCGCCGGTTGCGGCTGGTACACCGTTGTCTGCATCCGTAAGTGTTCTTCGTTGCGTAACTCGACGATGTTATATAGGTAAATCACGACGGTCCGGACCACCGCGTAAAACGGGATGGCTAAAATCATCCCGAGGATCCCGGCAATGTTTCCGGCCGCGAGCAATAAAATAATAATCGTCAGCGGGTGAATTTTTAACGTCCGCCCAATAATGTTCGGGTAAATTAAATTCCCGTCAACTTGTTGCACGATGATCACCACGATGACCACGTAAACCACCTGCATCGGTGATACCGTGAAGGCCACGATCAGTGACGGGGCGATCCCGATGTACGGGCCTAAGTACGGGATGATATTGGCTAAACCGGCGACGACCGCTAGTAACAAGCCGTACGGTTGACCAATCAGCATGTAGCCGATGGCGGTAAAAGTCCCCACAAACAGACACTCAATCACCTGACCACTGATGTAACTGGAAATCGTGTCACCCATTTTTTGAATCAGGCCAATAATTTCGGGCCGTTGCTTACGGGGTAAGAAGCGACTAATTGCCGGGATAAACTTTTCACTATCTTTAAGCATGTAAAACAGGACGACCGGGATGGTAATGGCCATGATGGTCACGCTGGTAATCGTCGTGATCACCGTCACAATACTCGTAGATAACGACGACAAGAAGTTTTGCGCGTACTTACTAATTTCCACGTTAAACTGCTTCATATAGGAAGTAATGTCTACTTTTTGCAAAACGTGACTATTACTGATCATCTTAGTCGCAGCTTTTTGCATCTCGGTGGCGATACTTGGCAGGTTGTAAATCAACTGCGTGACCTGCGTGATCAGGCGGGGAATCAATGAAACGGCCCCCCAGGCCAGTAAACCGAATAATAGCACAAACACAATTGCCACCGCGCCGGTCCGTGAAATGCGGAACTTTTTATAGTGGACCCGCGTTAAGGCCTTGACCAGTGGGTTGAGCATGTAAAATAAAAAGCCTGAAATGACAATCGGCATAAAAACGACACTTAAAAACACGCCGATTGGGTGAAACAAAAAACCGATGTTCGTACAAACCCAAATTAAAGTCGCCACAATCAAAATTTCGAACGACCAAAACATGAGTGAAGAATCTCTTAAGCGTTTAAACACCGTCGCGCCCCCTTTTAATAACTACTGAATGCGTCAATTATACCCTATTTAACTTTTAGCGAATATCATTTTGATGTTTGGTCAAAAAACTATTTTAAATTAATGAGAAAAATGTTAGTTTAGTTAGTAAGAGTTTATTAATTAAAGGAGTGCAATCATATGTCACGCAAACTTGCAGTTATTGGGATGGGCCACGTTGGCTCCACCGCCGCGCATTACATCGTCGCCAACGGTTTCGCCGACGACCTGGTTTTAATCGATCCAAACGAAGATAAGGTCGTGGCCGACGCCATTGACTTACAGGACGCCATGCCCAACCTGCCGTTCCACACGAACATCACCGTTAACGATTACAGCGCCTTAAAGGACGCGGACGTCATCATTTCGGCCTTGGGGGACATTAAGTTACAGGATAACGCCAACGACGACCGCTTTGCTGAACTGCCTTTCACCAGTGTTCAGGTCAAGGCGGTTGCCCAAAAGATTAAGGATAGCGGCTTTGACGGCATCATCGTCGCCATCACCAACCCGGTCGACGTGATCACGTCGATTTACCAATCCGTAACCGGGCTCCCGAAGAACCACGTAATTGGGACCGGGACGTTACTCGACTCCGCCCGCATGAAACGGGTCGTGGCGGCCGAATTACACATCGACTCCCGGTCAGTGACCGGCTACAACCTCGGTGAACACGGTAACTCCCAGTTTACCGCTTGGTCCACGGTTCGCGTTTTGAGCCGCCCCATTAGTGAAGTCGCCGAAGCAAAGGGCTTGGACTTGGCAAAACTTGACAAACAATCCCGGGAAGGCGGCTTCCGCGTGTTCCACGGTAAGAAGTACACCAGTTACGGCGTGGCCACCGCGGCGGTTCGGTTAGCCAACACCGTGTTAAACGACGCGTTGACCGAACTTCCGGTTTCTAACTACCGTGAAGAATACGGCGTGTACCTCTCCTACCCCGCCATCGTGGGTCGTGACGGCATCGTCGAACAAATTCAGCTCGATTTAACCGAAGAAGAACTCAAAAAGCTCCAAATCTCAGCCGACTACATTAAAACCAAGTTTGCGGAGAGCCAGGGAAAATAATTTTCCATAATAAAAGTTGATTAGCATGGGCATTTTCCCTCGCTAATCAACTTCTTTATTTTTAAATTAATCTTTTTGTCTATTTGAAGTAACCGCAAGAAATACAACAAACATCCATCCTACTAAAGCCGAAAATACTAGTACTTTAAAAATCGAACTCAGAGGCTCACTAATTGTTATTACGTTTTTCCCAATTTTTCCTCTTACTAACGTACTCCCCCGTGAGCTCTGCTTTGCATATGCTTTTTTTCCATTCAAAATTATCTTTTCATTGCCATAATGAAGAACGGGTATATCAACATCAGAGCCTTTTTTTAAATGAAATTGATACGTAATTTTCGTA
>NZ_QWZQ01000032.1 GCF_003885105.1 Lactiplantibacillus garii | reverse complement strand
GGGGAGGGATTATCATGAAAAAATGGTGGTTAGGATTGGTTGCATTATTGACGATGGTGACATTTACGGTGGGGGTGCCAGCGCAAGCTTCGGCTCCAAAAACGCCGAAGACAATTAAGGTCAAGGGAAAGTATGGCACTTATCGGCGTTATACTAAAAAGTTGCCTAAATCTTTGCGGGGTAAATGGTACGCAAAAATTAGCAAGAAACATCACTATTACGATCAATTGAACTTTAAATCATACAAAACTATTATGGAAAAGCGTCAGAACAATAGTATCGATTTTTCAATGTATAATCGTATTGGCAAAGAGCAATATGGCCAAAAACTATTTTATAACAAACATTGGTTTATTTTGGAGGGAATTGCTTTTACGGGTGTCTTTCGAGTTAAAAAGATGACGATTGAGCATAAACGCCAATCGGTGCTGATGTATGACGATCAGGGACAAACGACTTATTATTTACGCCATAAGTCGAAACATATGCATACGTTTCTGGGTCGACCGCAGGATTTTAAATTAATGGGACACATTTAAACGCGTGATTGTAAATAATGTTAACATTTTAAAAAATCAACCCTGGTAAGCATTAGTCTTAAATCTTGGGCGAAATAATAAATATTATTATAATAACAGCTAAATATTTTTGAACGATATGTTATAACTAATGTATAAGTCGAAAAATCTAGGAGGAGATTCAAGATGAAGAACGTTACGAAAGTTGTTACGGGGGTTGCGGCGGTAGCGGGGGCCCTTTCGTTTGGAAATACTAACGTTAAGGCGGCTACGGCTACAACGACGTCAAGCACAGATCAAACCACTAAAATGAAAACGGATACAAACGACGTGGCTAATCCTACCGTCGCGCAAGCCGCTAAAAACGTGGATAGCGCAACTCAGGATAAAGCTAAGGCGCAAGAAAAACTGGATTGGGCTAAGCAAAACGTGGCGGACGCGACCGATGCAAATATTCAAAAGGTTAAGGATAACCAAACGGTGGTCCAAAACCAAATTACCACGGATCAGGGGAACGAGCAAAACGCACAAAGTAACTTAGACGCAGCCACTAATGAACAAAAGGCAGCCCAAGCTGAAGCTGACCAGGCCGATGCTCAGGTCAATAGCGCGACCCAGGCAAAAAATGACGCGCAGGCCGACGTGGCGACTAACCAAGCCGCGGTGGATAATGATAATCAGGCCATTAACGATACGACTGCCGAAAATGCGGCGGCTGGGGACCGGTTAGCGAACGATACGAATAACCAAAATGCGGCTGCGGCCCAAACCGGAATCGACCAAACTAAGGAAAAGATTGCGGCTAAGCAGACCGAACAAAAACCGGCACAAGACAAGGTGGATCAAGCGACCCAACAAGCTAACACGGCTAACAATGAGCTAAATGCGGCTAAGACGACCCAACAGGCGGCTCAAGCCGCGGTGGATAACACGAAGGCGCAAATCAAAGTGGCTCAGAGTAACCAGCAAACGAATGCCCAAAATACGATCACGTTGCCATCCGGGGTGTCGAATCAATTATTTGAAGATTTACTAGAAGGCAAAATTACTAATGAGCAAGCTTCGGCCGTTTTAACTAAGGGCATGGACATTGCCGGTAACACTTACCATAGTAACGAGGCGGATAAGGCTAGCACGTTTACTAACCTGGACAGTTTATCCTACGCCCAACGTTTGGAACTGACCCAGTTTGCTTCCGATTTAATTAACGGAATTCGGGATCAAATGGGGAATCCCCATACTTACATTACGAACGATTCGTTAGCCTTTGCCAACGAGGTGGCTAAGCAATACGTTGCGGATCACTGGAGCTTGGGTGAAAAAAGTGATCACGACGTTGACGGGATTAGCCGGGTCGCTGCTAAGTACGGCTTGGCGACCGGGGTGAACTATTACGAAAACCTAAGTTGGAACTATATTTTTAACGGTGTGGATAATAATATTGACGAAGCTAAACAAGCCGTTTACAACACCATTCTTGGGATGGTGGCGAATGACGCTAAGTCAAGTTGGTTACACGCCGACTCAATTACGGGCCACAACTGGGGAATTCAAACCAATGAACCAGCTTATCTAGGAATTGCGACCGATTCACTGAATCAGGTGCACATCACCATGGTGCAGAATGACCCAGCTTACGTTACGACGCCCGGTAAGTTTGACATGACCAACGTGCTTGCAAACGCGACGGCCCCGACGTCGGAACAAGTCAAGGCGTTAAGTGCAACGTTGGCAACGCAACAGGCCGCTTTAAACGCTGCTGTTCAGGACGTTAACGCTAAGCAGGGTGTTTACGATAAAGCACACCAAGTTCAAACAACCGCGCAGACTGCGCTGGATACGGTGAACGCGGCGTTAGCCCAGCTCAATCAGCAGTTAACGGACTACCAAAACAAGTTAACGGCCGCTCAGCAGCAGCAAGTTAAGGACCAGGAAACCGTTAAGGAAGCACCGGCAAAATTGGCCGCTTTAAAGGCAAAGTTAACAACGGACCAACAAAGTTTAGCAGCGGCCCAAGCGAAGTTAGCCGACGCCGTCACGACCTTGCAGTCGGCTCAAGCTACTGCAGCTGAAAAACACGCGGCTTTGGACACCATCAATGCGCAGGTAAGTCAGCTCCAGACACTCTTGGCGGCCGCACAAGCGGTGACTAAGACGGACCAGGATCTGTTAGCTAGTCTGCAACAGGTACTGTTCAATTACCAAAACGCGGACCAAATTTTGGCAACCGTTCAAGCAGTTTACGATAAGCTGGCGGCTCGTTTGACGACCGCTCAGGCTGACCTCTTAACGGCGCAAGCCAATGCGGACAATGCCGGTCAAAAAGTCGTTCAGTTAGCGGCCCGGACAACGAGTCACGCCGCACAAGTGACGTTGCCAGCCGTTAAAGCGGCTAAGCAGGATGCCAATAAGTTAACTAGTGACGCTACGTTGCCACAGACTAACGAACAGGCCGCGGCACCAATCAGTTTACTCGGGGTGGCGTTGCTAGGCTTAGTCGGCTTGGGCTACGCGGGCTTACGGCGGAAGTTTCAATAATTAGCAGAAGATAGTGATTAGAGTTTAAGCGGGTTGCTGACCAGTGGTCACGACCCGTTTTTTATGCGTCGTAATTAGTTTTGCAATGTGAATTATTAAAAACCATTATATATTGATTGTGGAACCCACCAATTTCGGGTAGGCTTAGGGAAGATGAGTTACAGGGAGGAATGGAGAATGAAAGTGTTGATGCCATATTTCAAACGGTATCACGTCGACGTGTGGGTGGCGATGCTGTCCGTGATCGTCCTCGTTTTTGCGACGTTGTGGCAACCCCGGTTGTTACAAGTCGTGATGGAAGCCATCATTAAAAACGACCAGCAAACGGTTTTTCGAGAAGGCTTAATGTTACTAGGGTTAGCCGTGCTGGGGATTGTCGGCGGGATCGTCAACACGATTTATTCCGCCAAGGTCGCGCTTGGCGTGGCAACTGATTTGCGAGCTGACTTGTACGCCAAGATTCAGTCGTTTGCGTACGCCGATGTTGAAAAGTTTTCGGCGTCTAACCTAGTCGTCCGGATGACTAACGATATTAACCAAGTCCAGCAAATTGTGATGGCTGGGTTTCAACAAATTACCCGGATTCCGTTGCTGTTTATCGGGGCGTTTATGTTAGCCATTATTACGATGCCGGAGCAGTGGTGGGTCATCATCGTCATGATGGCGGTGATCCTACTGGCCTCGTGGATCGCGGTTCAACGGATGACCAAGTATTTTGCCGAGACGCAACAGGATATTGAGAACGTTAATACGGTGGCCCGGGAAAACCTGATGGGAATTCGCGTGGTCAAATCGTTCGTTCAAGAATCAAACGAAATTAAGAAGTTTTCAACCGCGTCGGACCAACTGACGGCCGTTACGGCTAAAATTGGGTACTGGTTCTCGATCTTAATGCCGATTTTCTTCTTAACGGCAAACTTGGCCGTGGGGATGGCGGTTTACTTAGTGGGCCAAAACATTACGGCGCACCCGGGCTACTTAGCCGCAATTACCAGTTTTATTTCCTATTTAATGCAAATTTTGTACGCCGTGATCAACGGGGGCTTTTTGATGACCTTCGCGTCGCGGGCGTTCATTTCGATTGGCCGGATCAGTGAAGTGTTGAATACTGAACCGAGCATGACCTACGTGGACGGGGAAAACGCCGCTCCGTTAGCCGGCGACATCAGCTTTGAACACGTCACGTTCACCTATCCCGGTGATGACCAACCAACTTTAAGGGACGTTAGTTTTAGTGTGAAAGCCGGTTCGATGCTCGGCATTGTCGGGGCGACCGGTTCGGGTAAAACGACCCTGGCACAATTGATTGCCCGGCTTTATGATCCCGACAGTGGGGTCATTAAAGTTGGCGGCGTTGACGTGCGGCAGATTCCCGAAAAGGCCTTGCGGGCAACCGTGGCTTACGTCTTACAACGTTCGACGCTGTTTTCCGGAACGATTTCCGGGAATTTAAAGCAGGTGCGGCCCGACGCGCAGGTCAACCACATGCGCTGGGCGGCCAACGTGGCGCAAGCGTCCGAATTTATCGAACGCTTACCCCAGACTTACGACGCTCCAGTCGAGGAACGTTCCCAAAACTTCTCCGGGGGTCAAAAGCAACGGCTCGCAATCACCCGGGGAGTGATTGCTAACCCGGAAATCTTGATTTTAGACGACGCGACCTCGGCGCTGGACGCCCGTTCGGAAAAACTCGTTCAGGAAGCGCTCGACCGGGATTTAAAGTCGACCACCACCGTGGTGATTGCCGAGAAGATTGCTTCAATTATTCGTGCCGACCAAATCTTAGTGTTGGACGATGGTCAAATTAGTGGCAGCGGGACTCACCGCGAATTGTTACAAAACAACGCCATTTACCAAACGATTTATCAAACCCAAAAGGCACGTGAGGAGGGAGTGCAATGAACGACTTACGCAATGCCGGCAAGTATTACTGGCACTATTTAAAAAAGTATTGGCGGGGCTTTATTTTAAGTGCGCTCCTAATTGCCTTTTCAACTTGGTGCATCGTGGTTGCGCCGACCTATTTAGGACGGGCCGTTGAGGAACTAACGACTTACTTGGCCCGGTGGACAAACCCGGCCACCCGCGCCCAGGCCAGTCTGGGGACGTTTAACCACACGCTGATCATTTACATTTTGCTGTACATCGGTGACGCGGCCACCATCTTTGTTGCGAGTTTGATCCTCGCGCGGGTGACGGCCTATTCAACCGGGACGATGCGGGTCGGACTGTTCCGCAAAATGCAGCGGATGAAAGTCCAGTACTTTGACACCCATAGTGACGGCGATATTTTAGCCCGGTTTACGTCCGATTTGGATAACATTTTTAACGCCATGAACCAGGCCCTGCTCGAAGTACTATTGGCCGTCGCGCAGTTTGTGGGCTTGCTGATCGTGATGTTCAATCAGAACGTGACGATGGCCTGGGTAACGATGGCGTCTACGCCGGTGGCCCTAATTATTGCGGCCCTCGTCATGCGCAAAGCCGGTACCGCGGTCAATCAGCAACAGGACGACATTGGCCGCTTGAACGGCTACATTAACGAACAGATCACCGGTCAAAAAGTGTTGATTACGAACGGCTTACAACACGATTCTCTGCGCGGTTTTACGAACTATAATAGTAAGGTTCGCCAATCCGCGCTAACTGGGCAAATTTGGTCAGGTATTTTGAACCCGCTCATGCAGGGGATGTCCCTGCTGAATACCGCCATCGTGATCTTCTTCGGGTCGTGGCTGGCGTTAAACGGCAGTATGTCCAAGGGGGCGGCGTTGGCCCTGGTCGTCGTGTTTGTGAACTACGCCCAGCAGTATTACCAACCGATTATGTCGTTGACTAGTTTGTATAGTATGATTCAGTTGGCCATTACCGGGGCACGCCGGGTCGACGAAGTTCGGAATCAACCCGACGAAGTCAACCCGGTAAACGGCGGACGGCCTGACGGGATTCACCAGGAATTAAAAATCGATGACGTCCACTTTAGTTACGTTCCCGGTAAGGAAATTTTGCACGGGGTGACGATCAACGTTCACCGTGGCGAAATGGTGGCGTTAGTTGGGCCGACCGGTTCCGGAAAAACGACCGTAATGAACCTGTTAAACCGGTTCTACGACGTTGATAGTGGTCAGATTACTTTTGACGGGACCGATATTCGGACCTTTGATTTAAACGCACTCCGGCAAAACGTCGGCATTGTGTTACAAGAACCGCAGCTATTTACCGGAACGATTGCGGATAATATCCGCTACGGTGAACCCGACGCCAGTATGGAGCGGGTCATTGACGCCGCCAAACAGGCCAACATTCACGATTTTATTGAAAGCTTGCCGGATAAGTACGACACGCGGGTTTCCGACGAACAGAGTGTCTTCTCGGCTGGTCAAAAACAGTTGATGTCGATTGCCCGGACGATCTTAACCAATCCGCGGCTCTTAATTTTAGACGAAGCGACATCCAACGTGGACACGGTCACCGAAGCGAAGATCCAAGCCGCGATGGACAACGTGATTCAGGGACGGACGAGTTTTGTGATCGCGCACCGGTTAAAAACGATTTTGAACGCTGATAAAATCGTGGTGCTTAAGGACGGGGCGATTATTGAGCAGGGCAACCACGCCGCGTTGTTAGCAGAAAACGGGTTTTACGCCGAATTGTACCGTAACCAAATGGTTTTTGAATAATAGTAAAGATAAGTGAGGAGTAGGTTAATGGCAGGGCAGGAAAAGAAGGTACGGGTGACGATTCCGGTTTCCGCGTTAGAACGGGCGGGACTCACTCCGGATGACCAGTTACAAGTAAAGGTTCATGACGACGGCCTGGTGCTGGGAAAAACGGACCAGGATCAACCCGAACGGTTATGGAACCTGATTATTTGGCCCCTAATTATTGCGGCGGTTTCCGGTCTTGCCAGCTATGCTTACTGGTGGGTCCGCGGGTTGCGACCGGTGGGCTTGACCGGTTCGGAATCGGTTGCCAGTTTAACGATCGTGGCCGGGGTGGTGACCGGTGCCGTCTTGTTTATCGTTTTTTTCCTTAAAACGCGTAACGACCCGGACAACCGGTTTTCCCGGCAAATTTACTGGCGCAACTTCCCGGTGATCACGCTCGCGTTTGTGATGATCTTAGCCTTTGCGTTGGTGGGAGCTTTTTGGGTGTTAGGGCTGCTTTTTCCCAAAGTGGTTTTTGACCGGCTTACGGCATTTTTGTTAGTGGTGGTCTTTACCTACTTTGCGGACGCGTTCATGATTGGGGCCGCGTTAACGATCAACGCCCGGACGTTATCAACGATTTTAGTCGTGGTCATCGTCAGTGGCTGTGTCGTTTCCATGGCCGCGAACGGTCAGCGCCGCTGGTGGCAACATAACCTAAGCTTTTTGGGAACGGCCAGTGCCCGCAACGCCTGGCAGTTTAACCTGACGCTGATTTTTTCCGCGTTACTGATGGTCGTCCTAGTAGATTACCTGTTCGTTTCGCTTAGTCGTATTTATCCCCGAACTTGGCGCACGTCGACGTTACGATTATTGTTAACGCTGACGGCGGTGGATTTGGGCGCGGTCGGGCTTTTTCCCAATAACACCAACTTACACTGGTTGCACGACGCGGTTGCCGGCGGGTTAGTGACCCTCTTAGTTTTACTCATTGTCGGGGTGCGTTGGCTTTTACCGGGGGTGACTAAGGACTTTTTATGGCTCTCCTACGGTATCGGGGTTGCGCTGCTGTTACTAAACTTTGGGTTTCGGTGGTTCCGCTTCCCGTCGCTGACGGCTTTTGAAATCCAGGCCTTTGCGATTTCGTTTGGCTGGTTACTGATGCTGTTTGCCCGGCTGCAAAATCTCGTAAACGAGGGCAGCGCGCCAATCCCGGTTAAAATGGAAAAAGACGGGTAACGCCCCGTTATTATAACTAATCGACATTGCGATTTCACAACGGTTAAACGTTGGTGGAGCCGCAATGTTTTGGTTTTCGGCGTGATTAAATGGGGGCGAGCCTGTTACAAGTTTATAAATGAGCGTTTTATGAGTGTAAATGGTATAAATATAACTGAATGAATTTTAATTTAACAAATTATCAGTATGAGGGGGCGACACGCATGCACCTAATGCTTTCAACGTTTATTTTGTTGATTGTCGCGGTCATTAGTGTGTTTTTATCACGTGTTTTGACCAAGGTATCCGTGAACTACATTAGTATGGTGATGGGGGCGTTACTCTGTTTAACACCCTATTTAGGGAGTCACATTGAAAAATTCAGTTCGGAAGTTTTTATTGGCATGATCGTGGCGCCGCTCCTATTTTTTGAAGGCCAGGCGACCCGGTTAAACGCGGTGGGTAAGGAATTTCGCCACATTATTGAAATGACCGTCTTTTTGGTGATCCTGTGCTTAGTCGTCGCCGGCTTTGGGGTTTGGATGGCGGCGGGAATTAGTTTGCCGTTAGCTTTTATCCTAGCTGCAATCAGTACGCCCACCGACGCGACCGCGATGGAGTCGGTCAGCAGTGGGCGTAAAATGCCACGCAGTGAAAGCTTGCACTTAAAAATGGAATCGCTGTTTAACGACGCGTCCGGGATCATCCTATTGAACATGGCGGTGCTGTGGTACGTGAACGGCTATATTAATTACGGGGAAACCGTCGTGGAATTTTTAATTTCAGCGGTCGGTGGGGTGTTAGTTGGTTTTGCGGTGGCGTGGGTGATGGTGTTATTTCGCCAAATCTTACTGCGTTCTTCGTACAACTCGCTCAACGCTTCAATTCTATTGTACATTGTGACCCCGTTCGTCCTGTACTATTTGGCCGAAGCACTTCACGTTTCGGGCATTATCGCGGTTGTGTGTGCCGGCTTAGTGCATAACGCCGAGGCGGAACGGAGTCGTTTGATCAGTCCTCAACAGACCCACTTTGGCTTTGACCTGGTTGCCATGATCACGGAAATCTTTAATAGTACCGTCTTTGTCATTTTGGGCTTCATGTTTGTGAAGATCATTGCGGATGAGGGGGCGTTACTCTATTCGCTTAACTGGCTATTAATTGGGGTGGTGCTCTACGTCGCCAACGTGGTGGTGCGGTTTGTTTACGGACGGTTACGGTTAAACTTTGATCAGCGCGCCGGCTGGATCTATGCGCTGGGCGGGGTGCATGGTGCGGTGACTTTGGCGTTAGCTTATACTTTGATTGACACGGCGGTTAAAACCAGTGATTTTAACTTGGTCTTGTTAGCGGAAAGTGTGCTGATTATTTTGAGTATGTTGGTTCCGACGGTGGTTTTCCGGTTTATTTTGAAACCGGACATGACCGATGATCAGGCGGCCACCGAAATTGATAAAATCCGGGTTGCCATGGTCCACCAGGCGATTGACGCGGTTCAAAAAATGTACCTACCAGAAAACGTCAAGAAATCGGTGATTTTCGATTTAATGACCCAGAAACAGCGAACGCGGACCCGCGACTTCACCCGGGCTTGGTTGGAAGTGGTCCGCCGACCAGAGTTTACCGGGGCGGAAAAGGAACTAGAAATGCGGGCCTTCATGAATGCGCTGGAACAGGAACGCCAGTATTTAGACATGATCTCGCAACAGGAAGTTAAGTACCAAAATTACGTTTTTAAACTGTATAACGAAACGTTATTAGCGGAATCCCTCGTGATTGGGCCCACCATTTACGACGCCGATTCTGACCAGTAACGATTAACAGAGTGGTGATGAGATTATTGTCGCCACTTTTTTCGTGACTTGCGGGCGTCTCTGCTTTACAACCTTTTATAAAATTACAATAATTAATATTAGTTATATTAATTAAAAAAAGGGGGTCCAAGCATGTCGATGCTCGTTTCTACCGGGGTACTGATCGTTGCGGCGATGGTCAGTATTGTGATCAACCGCCGCTGGCTATCACGTGTGTCGGTCAATTACGTCAGTATGCTAGTCGGGGCGGTAATTGCGGTCGTGCCGTTTATTAACCGGTTAGTTGAAACCTTTAACTCGGAAGTCTTTATCGGTCTAATTGTCGCACCGCTGCTCTATTTTGAAGGACAAAACACCCGTATGAACTTGGTCGGACGCCACGTTCGAGAAATTGTCAGTTTGACGGTTGGAATGGTGGTTTTGTGCGCGGTGGCGGCGGGATTAGGAACCGCGTGGTTGACTGGTCTAGGGTTGCCGTTAGCGTTCATTTTGGCCGCTATTAGCACGCCAACCGATGCGACTGCCACGGAGTCCGTGACGATGGGCCTAAAATTGCCGGGGCGTGAGGCGGCCGGGTTAAAACTGGAATCCCTATTTAACGACGCGTCCGGGATCATTCTACTTAACATGGCGGTTTTGTGGTACGTGAACGGCTACGTTAATTATTCGCAAACCCTCTGGGATTTCGTGTATTCCGCGGTCGGCGGGGTGGTTTTCGGGGGTGCGGTTAGTGGATTGCTCGTTTATTTGCGACAGTCGATGTTGCGGTCGCCGCTGAACTTCTTAAATAATACTTATAATAACGGAACGCCGTTAAAAGTTATTTACCTGATGACTCCGTTTTTACTTTACTTCGGTGGCGAGGCGGTGGGCGTTTCTGGAATCATTGCGGTCGTATTCGCTGGCTTGGTCCACAACGCCGAGGGTGAACGTAGTGCCTTAGCAAATCCCCAACTAGCGAGTGACATTTACCAACTCATTGGTCTCATTAGCGACGTATTGAATAGCGTGGTTTTTATTGTCTTGGGCATTATGCTGTTACGGACAGCTCTTGACCGGTCCGTTTCTTACAACGGTTCGTGGATCTGGGTGGTCGTGGGGATTGCATTGTATCTGGCCAACTTATTAGTTCGGTACTTGTACGTGCGGTTCGTGCACCACTTGAAAAATCGCTCGGCCTGGATCTTTGCCTTGGGTGGAATCCACGGGGCGGTGACCTTCGCGCTGGCCTTTACGGTGGCGGAGACTCAGGTGAAAACGGCGGATTTTAACCTCGTATTGATGTCGGAAAGTTTACTGATTATTTTAAGTATGGTCGTACCAACCATTGTTTTTCGCTGGCTGTTACCACGAATTAAAGTCGATCAAGATGCTGCCCAACAAATGAAAGTTGTCCGGGGCCAAATGATTACGGCTGGTATTGAACACGTTAAACAAATGAACTTATCTGACGAATATGAAGGGGCGATTGTATTTGACTTGCAATCGCAGGATGGTGATACCACCGTGCAACAATTCGTTTCGGAATGGCGCCGGATGGTTCGCCACCCGGAATACACGCCGGAACAAATGAGTCAATTTATGAACATTTACCGGGTGGCTTTTCAGGTGGAACGGGAATATTTATTACGGCAGTACGAAGAAGAGCACGCCGTTAGTGAAGATTTATTCAACGTTTTGTACCGGGAAATTACCATGGCTGAAATGGTGGTCTTGGAATACGGCGTTCGCCAGTAGGAGGGCAAGATGAAAAAGATTTTGGTTATTTTAACGAATACCACCCGTTACGGACAAACAACGGCCCCGACCGGTTTATGGTTGGGGGAAGCGACTGAGTTTGTTGAAGAAGTGGTTAAAGCGGAGTTCCAAGTGGACTACGTCAGTCCTAAGGGCGGTTTTGTGCCGTTGGATCCTCGTAGCATGAAGTACGTCGATGAATCAATTATGCGGGTTTATGAAAGTAATGATTTTCAACAACGCGCGTTGATCCGTTCGTTAGCGGCTAAGGACGTAAACGGGGCCGATTATAGCGCAATATACTTCACTGGGGGTCACGGTGTAATGTGGGATTTCCCTAACGACGTTAATTTGCAACGCTTAACGCGGACCATTTACGAAAATGGTGGCTTTGTAACGGCGGTTTGCCACGGTATTGCCGGGTTACTCAACGTTAAATTAACTAGCGGTCAGTATTTGATTAGTGGTAAACACGTTACTGGTTTTACGCTAAGTGAGGAACTGATTGCGGGTAAACGACGGGTCGTCCCGTTTTTAAACCAGCAAGTGGCCGAAAGTCACGGTGCTAAGTTTGAGAAAAAACGGGCTTACAAAACCTTTGCCGTTCGTGATGGGCAACTAATTACGGGGCAAAATCCATTTTCAGCCCAGGCCGTTGCGGAAAAATTGATTTCGGCGATTGGATAGAAATTCGGCGTTCACCGTTTGCGTGGACTCTTTTTTTGATGATGATTTGCGTTGAACGGTTCAGGATGTTAGACTGTGAACGTTATTTTATTTTTAAAGGAGTGAACTTAATGAGTGCGGAAATACTGTCCGGTAATGTCCCTAGCGCAATTCGCGCGGTATTCGGCTAGGCAAACGACAGTTAAGTGTGTTGCCTTGCCATAAGGAGAAACACATGAACGATACAATTAAACAAACGTTACAACTAGATCAGATTTTAGACACGGTTGCTGAACTGACCCATAGCCAGTTGGCGGCGGACCAGTTACGGCAAAGTTCCGAACAGACCGACCTCAACGCGGTCAAAGCGGAATTAACGCTGACCCACGAAGCGCACCAATTGTTGGCAGCCGACGTTCAGTTGACCTTCTATGATTTAGATCAATTAACGGTAATTAAAACTAAACTAGACCAGGGGCGGTTGTTAAATCCCGGCCAACTTCAAACGGTTCTGGCCGTTTTAACGAGTTGGTCGCGGCTCAAAACGGTGCTAGGCTTACGAGCAGAAGCGGCGCCTAACTTGGCCCGGTTGGCGGCCGACGTCACGCCGTTAAGTGGATTAAAACGGCGACTCGAACAGACTTTGGATCGGCGGGGTATTCGGGACACGGCAACGCCAGAATTAGCCCGTTTACGGCAGGTTAAACGTCAACGAGCGGCTAAGGTACAATCAGCCATCGCCCAGTTTATTCAAAAGCATCCGGCACAGTTACAGAGTCGACAAGTGATTCAACGGGACCAGCATTACGGGGTTCAGCTGAAGGCAACGTATAAGAATCGGTTTACGGGGATGGCTTTAGGCCAGTCTGCCACGGGCTCGACGGTTTATTTTGAACCCGGCAACGTGGCACAAAGTGGTCGGGAACTCGCGGCTACCATTAGTGACGAAGAAGCTGAAGTCTACCAGATCATCGCCACGCTAACCGGTGACGTGGACGAGCACTGGGACGATTTACAACATCAGGTACGCGCGTTTAGCCGCGTGGATCAAATTTTTGCCCGCGGCCGTTACGGCTTGGACAATCACGCCATTCTTCCCGAATTAAATCAACGACAAATAGTAACCATTAAGGATGGTCGCCACCCGTTGTTAGGTTCGGCGGCGGTACCGTTGAACGTCCACTTAGATCAAAACCAGAGCCTGATGATCACCGGGGCGAACTCCGGCGGTAAGACGGTGGTTTTAAAAACAATCGCGCTGTTTTCACTGATGGTGAAAGTTGGACTGGAAATCCCCGCGGCGGCGGGAACTAACCTGGCCGTCTTTGACCAAATCTTGATTGACATTGGTGATCAGCAAAACATGGCGGCACAACTGAGTACCTTCTCGGGTGAAATGACAACCTTAGTGGCTATCACGGACAATCTGCGGCCTAACGCCCTAGTACTGATGGATGAAATTGGGAGCGGGACCGACCCGGAAGAGGGTGCCGCGTTAGGGATTGCCATCATTGACGATCTGATTCAGCGTCACGCGAAGTTAATCGTCACGACCCATTACAGTGAAATTAAACAGTACGCGGTTGCCACTCCGGCCTTTGTCACCGGTGCGATGGCCTTTAACCGGGAAACGTTACGGCCTGAGTACCGGTTATTGTTGAACCAAGTTGGTGAGAGTGAGGCCATGTGGTTAGCTGCTAGACTAGGTTTAAATCCACGAATCGTGGCGGCGGCACGTGCCCGTTTGGCCCATCAATAAGAATATTGAAGTGAATGACGACTACCGTTAAATGGTGGCCGTCGTTTTTGGTTACTCGGGGACTGGCAATTACTTTGGAATTCAGTTATAATTAGGGGGAACAAACGTTCTGATGAGGAGGGAGTGATCATATGTCTGCAGGCCGAGTTTACGTAGCCATCGATTTAAAGTCGTTTTACGCGTCGGTGGAGTGCGTTGCCCATCATTTAGACCCGCTTAACGCAAATTTGGTGGTTGCTGACACTTCCCGGACGGATAAAACCATTTGTTTAGCCGTTTCCCCGGCACTTAAAAAGTTTGGGGTACCGGGACGGCCCCGGTTATTTGAAGTGGAACAGCGGGTTCGTCAGTTGAACCGTGAGCGGGCACGCTACTCATCATATCAACACGTGACACGCTATCAATCAATTTACCGACGAAAGTTATTAAAATCACCCGGATTGGGAATTGATTACCGGGTAGTACCACCCCGGATGCACTATTATATGCAAAAAAGTGCTGAAATTTACGACATTTACTTGCGCTTCATTAAGCCGAAAAATATTCACGTTTACTCAATTGACGAAGTCTTTATGGACGTTACCGACTACCTCCAGAGCCACCACGTGACGGCTCACACTTTGGTCAAAACCATCATTCACGAAATTCAGGCGATGACCGGCATTACCGCTACGGCCGGTATTGGGACTAATTTGTACTTGGCAAAAGTGGCGATGGATATTGTAGCCAAAAAGATTCCGGCGGGCCGCGACGGTGTGCGTATTGCCCAAATGAATGAACACCAATACCGGCAGTATTTGTGGAGTCACCAACCATTGACGGATTTTTGGCGTGTTGGTCGTGGTTACGCTAAGCGACTGAACAAGTTAGGCTTAAAAACAATGGGTGACGTGGCGCGGTGCTCGTTGGGAAGCCTTTCCGACCACTACAACGAAGAAGTTTTGTACCGGGAGTTCGGAAAAAATGCGGAATTATTAATTGATCACGCCTGGGGCTATGAAGCAGCTACGTTGGCGGATATCAAGAGCTACCAAGCAAGCGAACACGGAATCTATGCTAGTCAGGTGCTGATGACCCCGTACCCCTATGAACAGGGACGGCAAGTTTTGCGGGGGATGGTGGACGCGTTAGCGCTAGACTTGGTGGCTCGCCGCGTGGTGACCGACCAAATTGGAATCCGCATTGATTATGACATTCAGAGCTTGCAGACGGGACATTATCACGGGACCATCAGCACGGATTATTATGGTCGGCAGGTTCCTAAGCCGGCTCACGAAAACGTGCGGTTACGGGTTGCTACGTCGGCGCCGGGGGAGTTGCAATCAGCCTATCAGCGGTTGTACCAGCAGACTGCTGATCAGCAATTGTTTATTCGCCGAATCACGGTGATGGCTAACCATTTAGTCGATGAACAGCGGGCTGCGCAAGTCCCCCGCTACGAACAAACGAGTCTATTTGAGGATCCGCAGCACGCGGCCCGCGTGGATAAACGGGCCCAACAGCGACGTGCACGTGACCATAAATTACAGGAAACCATATTACAATTACAAAAACAATCAGGAAATAAAAACGTGGTGGTACGTTTAGCGGATTTAACGCCGGGAGCCACAACGCTTGAACGTAATGCACAGATTGGGGGACACCGGGCTTGAGTGAAGAGTCGAAAACAAAAACTGAAGCGGATCTGTTCAATGATACAACGATGTACTGCGATATTATGGACCGTCCCCGGCCCGAGCCCAAGGCACATTTACGCATGCCTAGAGGGGAGCGGGCGGCCCAGTTTGCGCCGTTTGCAGCGCTGACGGGTTACCAAGACTTAATTGAGAAAAGGGCCAAAGTATACGCCCATAAACAATATCCGACGGCGGCCCAGGTCAACGTCGTTACGGCCCAATTGCGCCGTTTACAGCGTGGAAACCACCACGTTGAAGTCAACTACTTTAATGACGAGGTGGGACTTTACCAAACAATTACCGCGGCGTTATTAGCGGTAGACTTTGATCGCGGGCTTATTCGGTTGTCAGATCGGCTAATCATCGCCATCGCGAACGTGCGTCGGATTGTATCGGCCCAAACTAATATTGAATCGTGAAAAAATCGCCGGTGTACTTCTAAATTGAAGCACACCGGCGATTTATCATATGTGTTGGGTTAGAACTCAGTATTAGTACCAATTATGACGGAGCCAGAAACGTTTGGCGTTAGTCCATGATCCGTAGCGACCAGCCACGTACTTATTGGCAACCTTTTCTTGGTTAACGGCGGAATAGTTTCCGTGTAAGTAGGCGGTTAGTAATTGGTAACGACCGTAACAATGGCCATTACGGGCGGTATAACTGTAACGGGATTCGTGATAGGCAATCCATTTTTTAGCAGCTCTTTGAGCCTTAGAAAGTTTAGCGTTGATCTTGGCAATCTGTTGCCGTTGGGTCAACTTTTTCTTTTTAGCTTTTTTAGCAACTTTTTTGGTAGCTTTCTTTTTAGCTTTTTTGGTTACCTTTTTAGCAGCAGCCTTTTTAGCTGCTTTTTTCGTTACCTTTTTGGTGGCGACTTTTTTAGTCTTCTTGGCCGTTTTTTTAGTAGCCTTCTTGGTTACTTTTTTGGTGACCTTCTTAGTCGTGGCCTTTTTAACTTTCTTGACTGCTTTTTTAGTAACTTTCTTAGCAGCGGCCTTCTTAGCTACCTTCTTGGTTGTAGCTTTTTTAACGGCTTTCTTAGTTGCTTTTTTCGTTACCTTTTTAGTCGCCGTTTTCTTAGTGGCCGCCTTTTTCACAACTTTTTTAGTGGTGGTAGTGGCCGCGCTGCTGGTAGAAGTTGCACTGCTCTGGCTAGTACGACTACTGCTGACAGCGCTCTGATCAACAACGGACGATGTTGATGCCGAGTTATCGGTAGTTGCCGCTTGAGCCGCAACGTTAGCACTTAAGCCTAAGCCGCAACTAACAACTAATAAACTGATGATTGATTTTATTTTAGATTTTCCTTTTTTCATGTATGTAAACTTCCCCGTTCGTCAAAATTCTTAACCCTAATGAGTAGGATACTTTAAGAATGTTGCAGTTGTGTTACTAAGCCGTTACTAGGCCGTTAAAAAAACGTCACGATGGATAAAAATTAGTAAAGTAGCTTGACAGGTGGTGGCGTTTCGGACGGGAAAACAATAATACTCAGCGGAAAGTCAGTACTATTCTAATTGGTCTATGAAAGCCCATTTTACTATCACTTATTTATTTTAAGTGAACGCTGAAATTAGCTAATCAATTCTAAATAAAAGCGCTTAGCAAGTTAATTTTGTGAAAATCCGCCGTTTAACCGTTGTTAATTTTCATAAATGGTCTAAACTCTAAGTTGTTCATGTGAGAAGTTCTAACATGAAATCTAATTGAGAGGGTTTTGACATGCGAATTGAAGAGGATTGTATTGGTAAAATGGCAGTTAAGGACGACGCTTTATATGGTATTCATACGGTACGTGCGGTTCACAACTTTCCAGTTACGAAAGAACGCATGAACCCGCTACTCATTCATAACTTAGTTCAAATTAAAAAGGCCGCTGCCGAAGTTAACTTCAAGGCGGGAACGTTGACTGCGGATAAAAAGCAAGCCATCGTCACGGCCTGCAACCAACTGCTGTTGGGGCAGCACGCGGATAGTTTTATTGTACCGGCAATTCAGGGCGGTGCGGGGACTTCGGCTAACATGAACGTTAACGAAGTGGTAGCTAACTTAGCACACCGGTTGAACCCGGCCGTTGCGGTGCATCCCAACGACGATGTTAACCAGTCGCAATCAACTAACGATACGTTTCCGAGTGCTGGCAAAATGGCGTTACGGCAACAGTTACCCGGCTTGTTAGCGGCGATTGGGCAACTGGTCCAGACGTTATTGGTTAAATCTAAACGCTATCAGGATGCCATCAAAGTTGGGCGGACGCAGCTGGAGGACGCGGTTCCCACCACGTACGGCCGGACGTTTCACGCCTACTATCAGCTATTTAAGCGCGACTTAGCCCGTGTTCAAACGGCGGGGAACCATTTACGAGTAGTCAACCTCGGGGGAACGGCAATTGGAACTGGAATCAACGCCACTAGGTATTACCAGACACATATTATTGACGTGTTGAACCACAACACACACTTAGCATTAAAATTAGCACCCGATTTAGTTGACGCTACTCAAAACTGTGATCTATTCGTTGAGTTTTCCGGAGCGATGAAGACGTTAGCAACCGACCTTTCAAAGTTCAGCAACGACTTACGGCTATTAGCGAGCGGCCCACAGGCGGGACTCGGTGAGATCAATTTACCAGCCAAACAGGCGGGATCGTCGATTATGCCTGGTAAGGTCAATCCAGTTATTCCCGAAGTTGTTAACCAGGTTGCTTTTGAAGTAATTGGTAACGACGTCACGGTCACAATGGCTTCGGAAGCGGGTCAGTTAGAATTAAACGCCTTTGAACCCATTATGTTACGAGCGTTACTGGAAAGTGAACGGCATTTACAGCAGGCGCTTCACACCCTCGTGAAGAACGGTGTACGTGATTTGACCGTTAACCGTCAGCGGTGCGCCGCACAAGTTGAACATTCTACGATTACTGCGACCGTGCTATCACCGTACTTGGGCTACGAAAAAACCACTGCACTGATCAAGGAAGCCCTCGCAACTCACCAATCAGTTCCAACGTTGTTACGTGCACGCCACTTGTTAACGGAGGAGGCTATTAATCAGCTATTCTCACCAGCGGGCCTGACTCATCCAAGAAATAATAAATTAATTTTAGCCGACCAAGCATAATATTTATTTATAATAAGCAACCCCACTTGCGATTACTAGACGCGTAAGTGGGGCTTTTTATTCGCTATTTGGGGTTGAATGGCACTTTGAATTCCCATTAATGTTAACGGACGTTAAATTTAATAGCAATCATTTTCTAAATAGTATTAATAATTATTATAATTCAATAATTTTTATAATTCGTTGTATAAAATGTACCATTGAACTTAAATAATCCTAGTGATAAAGTTTAGTCGAATATAATGATTAACGTGCTTAATATATAAACGGCTTTTAACTGGGGGACGACGTTATGATGAATGAGAAAGTGCACTTTAAACTTTATAAATCAGGTAAAAAATGGCTGGTTGCTGCAATTGGTGTGGCTACTCTAAGTGTGGGGTTAAGTCAGGCTCCCGGCGTTAAAGCGGACACGGTAAGTGAAGGGCAGTCATCAGCGGATTCGAGTCAAACGACGAGTTCTAGTAGTTCGAGCAACGTGGTTCCGCTTAAATCAGGGACGCAAACGACTCAAACTTCGGGTTCAAATAATACTGAGGAAACCAATAGTTCGGTTACGGCTAGCTCGGAAACGGATAAGAAGTCTGAAAACGAGAATGCTAGTTCGTCAAGTATATCAACTAAGACTGGTGGAACAGTAACTACTCAGAATGATAGTAGTAATCAGGACAACCACGTTGATACTAGTAGCAATCTGAGTACCAACGATGACACTACCAGCAATGAAACGGATGCAGGTGATACGGCGGGGAAAAGTACGGGTACGGAAACCAAACAAAGTTTAATGCGTTCTACCCGGACGTTTGTTGCTGAAGGTGCCAGCTTAACGGATAATGCAGTCACGACTCAAGCGTCACCAACTATGCCAGCCGTGGTTAATGACGCGGATGCCAAGGCGCCAACGGCTACTGACAATCATCCGGTTAACAGTCAAGTTACCATTACGGCAACCAACGCACAGGGAACGGTAACGTCGAATCCGTCGACTTACGTAAAATCGAGTGGATCGGTTACTGACTTAGTTGATCAAAATGCGACCAACTTAACCGTTAATTATACGTTGAAAAATACAACGGATACCAGCCAGGCCGTTAATCCTGAATTTACATTACCTAAAAATGCTAATAGAAATGACGCACAGTGGTTGTTGAGTGATGATGTGAGTGAAGATACGTTTACTAAGAATGTTCCGACGAATTTCGTTGTGAAATATACTGCAGATGGCTGGAACTTTTACACGTGGGATGAAATTAAGAGTAAGAACATTAAAATGTCCGATATTATTGGCTTTCGGACGGATGGTAATTTAGCTGCTAACGCAGAATTTACCGTTTCAGTACCGCTAGTAGCCGCCAATACGGTTACGGGTAATAACAATACAACGGTGAGCATTTTGGGAATGGGCTCTAACGTAAGCGATACATCCCTTCAATATCAAACTGTTGAACCGGTAAAGGTGGATGGTCAATTACGAGCGGTGACGTTAGTAAGTGCTGGTAATTCAAGTACACCGGCCGTGTATGCTCAAGCTTCAGCGGCTGTCCAAAGTCAGATGCCAGATTTATCGTCAATTAAATATACGGTTTTGAACAATAACAAACAGGCAAGTAGTTACACTAATCTGTATGCTGGTAACTATATCCAAATTAATTTGGACAGCACTGGGCTTTCGAACATTGCGCGTCAAAATGGTTACATTGTAACACCGTACACAACAACTCAAACGTATGAGCTGGGGGGAAACTTAACTCCAACAGTTACCGGTACGGATGAGACTGCTACTAATTATGCACCGTACGTTTACGTCGTATTACAGGAGGTTTTCACAACTAAGAATTTGAACCTCCTAGGTGGGGATTCTTGGAACAGTCTTGATAACCTTGTTACTGCCAAGGATTATAATGGCAAAAATATGGATACTAATAAAATTACGGTAACGGTCAACGACCCGAACGGTATTATTAAAAACGGGACGGCTGTAAAAAATGGAACGTTTACGGTGACGTACGCTGCAAATGTTCTTTGGCAAGACGTGACGGCGATGGCAACGGTGACAGTTTCCGGTGCTCAAACGGTTAACTTTGTTGATTCTAAAGGGACCGTTGTGGGCACTACGGGTGTATCAACCAGGGATGGAAACGTTCAAAATATAAGTTCACATGTTCCTGCAAATTACCGGTTAGCCAGTGGCGTCAGTGGTGACATAACGGTGACCGGCAGTGGGACACCGATTGTTGTAAACGTCGTGTTAGATGAACAAACTTATACAGTTAATTTTATTGATCAGTTTGGTAAAGTAGTTGGTACCACGACCGCTACTGGCATTAATGGTGATCAGAGTGACGTAACCAAAGCTTTACCAGCCGGCTACGTTCTGGATGACGGTGTAGATGGAAACTTAACGTTAACGGGCAGCACCGCCGCACCAATTACGGTGCAAGTTGTGAATTCTAACGCCTTAGCTAATGCGGATAGCCCCATTCCAGCAATTACTAACGATCCCAACGGGGTAGCTGATACGGTGACTGATGCCATCATTGCAACCGGTCAGCTATCTGCAACTAACAAACAGGGAACTTCACTTTCACAAACAACTAATTATACAAATGGCGGTGCAATTATTGATGCTAATGCGACCAGCATTGCAGCGGTTTTTCGCCTTAGCAATACAACGTCGGCTGCTATTCAGGATGATGATTTAGCACGTTTTTATTTGCCGCGGAATAATGATTCTAACAGCAACTATACCCAGCTTACGTTAGCCGACGGGACTAGCGAAAAGGCTTTTGAGGATAACTTACCCGAGGGCTTGACGGTAACGTATTCACTAGATGGTTATAATTTTTACTCATGGCAAGCATTACAAGCCATGAATGCGAACCTGCAGAATATTAAAGCTTTTCAAGTTGGTGGAACGATTGCGGCCAATAGTGCCCACACGTTCACGCTGCCACTGAAAGTTTTGAAAGCAGATTATTATAAGTTATCCGGTGTGGATTACATTGGGGCGACTAGTGAGCCAGGAGTTATTAATCGGTGGCGGAGGTTGCCGTTTCGGTTAGCAAAATCTGAAGATGTTAATATGACGGGACAGTACGAAGCGGTTACGGTGATTAAGTTGGGGCTTGAATACCAACAAGCGCCAGCTGACATTCAGGCCTTAATGCCAAGTGTTAAGGATGGTGACGTTACCTATTATAATTTCTTTAATACTAACGGTGCAAAGTCTAGTAAACACACTTATTCTGGTGGTATTACGGTGGTTAATTTGGCGAACATTGACTTTGCAGACCTTGTTAAATCACACGGATACACGTTGCTGTTAAATACGGATAGTTCTGGAACCCCTCAAACTGTGTATTCTTATCAAAGTTATGAGGATAGTGCCGGTGTTCAGGTTATCGGTAACGGGGAGGGCGATGGGACACAGCTTGCACCCGCTATCTACATTACGTTACGTAAGGTTGTTTCGACCCAGGATCAATCGTTAAAGGTTGGCGATGATTGGCAACCTTTATCCGGTTTAGCTTCCGTTAAGAGCAATGATGATCAGTTATCAAGTGCTACTGATGTGGCAAACGATGTAACGGTTACTTTGAATGATCCAGCGGGAATTGTTGAAAATGGAAAGGTCGTTAAAACGGGTACGTTTACCGTAACTTATTCGTATCAGGTCGCTGATAACTATAATGGAAAAGGTGAACCGTACGTGGTTTCCAATACAGCCACCATCACGGTTAACGGTGATTACGTCGTTAACTTTGTTGACCCGGCCGACCCGAATACCGTGTTAGCAACCACAACACTAACCGACCAAATGGCTGATGGTACGGTGGACGTAACGAAGTTCAAACCCACTGGTTATGATTTTGTTCAGGGCGAAAACGGTTCGGTTACGCTTTCTAATGATCCAAGTACCCCGATTACGTTAAACGTGGTTAAGACGGCTAAACAGTACACCATTAACTACGTGAACGCTGATGGGACGGTTTTGAAGACGGTGACGGCGACTGGTTCGTTAGCTGAACAGTTAGATTTGAGTACGGATAAACCAGCTGATTACAGTTTGGTTGACCCAACGAGTGCGGATGTTACCTTGACCGAAGCTTCGGTTCAAGCCTTTAACGTACCAGTTGAAAAAACGCAACATTCGTACACGATTCAAATTAACGACGTGGATGGGACCAATCTCAGCACGTTAACACTGGACGGAACGAATGGTGAAACCGTGGACTTAACGAAGAACATTCCGGCTGATTATCAATTAGCAACCGGGTACAGTGCCAGCGTCACGTTGAATGACCCGGAAACTGCTAAGGTGATTAAGGTTGAACGGGTTTCAAAGACCTATACGGTTAACTTTGTTAACGCGCAAAACCAAACTGTTAAAACGGTAACCTTTAGTGGCAAAACTGGTGAGCGGTTATCCGTTGCTAAGGACGTACCAACGGACTATCAGCTAGCGACCGGGGTTACGGGGCAATTGACTTTAGCTCAGGATGCGCAGACGCCTATGACGGTTAACGTTGATCGACTCCAGAAGACGTACACGGTTAACTTTGTTGATGCGCAAAACCAAATTATTAAGACTGTGACGTTTAGTGGTACTACGGGTGAAAATAAAGACGTTACGACTGATATACCGGCAGGTTATCAATTAGCGGCTGGGGTGAGCGCCCAGTTAACCTTAGCTATGGATGCGACTAAACCTATGACGATTCAACTTAGCGCTAAATCGGCCGCCAGTCAAGGTAGTCAGGCAACGAGCGATTCATCAACGGCATCACAGCCAAGTTCGGTAGCTAGCCAAGCCACGAGTGACCAATCAACGGCATCACAGCCAAGTTCGGTTGCCAGTCAAGCCACGAGTGACCAATCAACGGCATCACAACCAGGTTCGGTAGCTAGTCAAGCCACAAGTGATTCATCAACGGCGTCGCAACCGAGTTCGGTTGCCAGTCAGACTGCTGGAAATCTAGTAACGACTTCACAAGCTTGCCCGGTCACGAGTAATCAACCAATGATGGTTAGTCATCAAGCTAACTTACAAGGCTTACAAGTTAGCCGGCGAGAAATTATGTCAAGTGGTAGTGCCCAACCACAAAACGTTAGTCAAGTTAGCTCCCAAGCACAGCGGGCAGTTTCCGTTAAGGCGGCCCAAGCCGCTGTAATCACTAAGTCTGGTACTAAATCGCAAGCCCAACCAGCGACGGCTCGGCAACGGGCCATGAGCTTACCACAAACGGATGAACGGACATCATCCTTGGCAGTTAGCTTAGGGTTGACCGCTTTGGCTGGTTTGCTCGGCTTGGCGGGATTAGTAAAAAAGGAACGGCGTTAATTTTTAAAAGTCATTAATGAAAGTGTTCGTCAGCGTAAAGCTGGCGGGCGCTTTTTTTGCGGTAGAATGCCTTTTTGATCCAAACGAGCCGTGATGAAGCCGGTGGTGACCATCCAAGCGTGGACGGTGATGGGCCCGGCAAACTTAAACCCGGCGGCCCGTAAACACTTAGACATTCGGTCACCGGAGAGGGTTCGCCGGGGTAAATCATGAAAGTGCGCGACCTCGAGGATGAGCTGGCGGGAATCAACTTGTTGCCATAAATACTGGTCAAACGATCCGTAGTCGTGAATCAACCGTTGAACGACGTTAGCGTTATGGACCACGGCGTTGATTTTGCGGGGATTACGAATGATGGCGGGGTTGTGGAGCAGTTCCTGCACGGTCGTCGGTGTCATTTGCGCAATCTGATCAATTTGCCAGTGGGCGAAGGCCTGATAAAAAGAGTGGCGTTTATTAAGCACCACTTGCCAGTTCAGCCCGGCCGCAAAGCCGCTCAAACTCAGCATTTCAAAGAGTTGGCGGTCGTTATGGGATGGAATGCCCCATTCGTTTTCAAAGTAGCTTCGGTAAGTGGGGTTATCCGGGTAGTAGCGGGTAAACAGGGGGTCGTCATCAAACCAGTTAGTAATCAAACGGAGTCCTCAACTTTCAATTTTGGTAGGAACGGGGTGCCCTACACTACTAACTACGGTAAATTGGATCAGTTTAAATTAAAAAAGTAGCGGTTTTAGGATGTTTTTCCTAAAACCGCTACTTTAACCCTGGGTGGTCACGGTTAAACTCTTTTGGCGGGACAGGTGCCGGGCCACGATTAATGAAATTAGTAATAAAATTAAACAAACGATAAACCCGGCTTCAATGCCGAGGTAGCCGGCACCCGACCAGTGTTGATTAACGTTAGCAACGACCGCGACAATGAGGGCCGTCCCAAACGACGCGGCAACTTGCCGAATGGTGTTGAAGGTGGCAACGCCGTCCGGGACCATGCTGTAAGGGAGCAAACCCAGCGCGTGGGTCTGAAGCGGAATTAACATGGTGACTAAGCCGAGCTGCCGAACGGTTTGAAAAATGGCGAGTACGACGGGCGTACTATTAGTACCAATTAAGGCTTGTAAGATGGTCCCAGTACAGTCGATGGCCAGCCCACAAAAGACCAGAATACGAACGTCTAAACGGTCGTATAAACGACCACTGAGTCGGGAAAGGGTTCCCGTTAAAATAGCGCCGGGCAAGATGACCAGTCCGGAAACTAAGGCACTACGGTGTTGAATTGTTTGAATCAGTAACGGTAATAAAATGGCGTTACCGTACATGGTCGCGGTAATCAGGGTGTTAATGGTGGTAGCGACCACGAATTGGCGGTGGTTAAACACGTGTAGGTTGATCAAGGATTGTTCACGATGACGCTGTGAACGGTAGAACAGTCCCGTAAAAATCAGGCCGAGCAGGATCAGCCCGGCCACGTTCCAGGAAAGCAGGTCGGCCGTTGAGATACTGGAAAGCCCCATTAATAATGACCAAAGTCCGATACTGATCAGGATGAAGCCCCGACCGTCAAAACGGGGCAGTTCGTTGTGGGCAATGTTGGGCAAAATGGCGATTGAAGCAATTAGGGTTAAAACAATAAACGGAATAATGACAATGAATAAATAACGCCACGATAAGTAGTCTAAGATAACCCCCGAAACGGTCGGTCCAATAATGGGGGAAAAGTTAAAGGCTAAACCAATAATTCCCATAATTGCACCTTTTTTCTCGGGTTGGGCGTAACGAATTGCCAGGACGTTCACAAGGGGCATCATCATACCGGCACCCACGGCTTGAACCATGCGGGCAATGATGACCACGATGAAGCGTGTTCCGGTCGCACCGAGGAGGGTCCCAACTAGAAAAATAGCGGTAGCGATGATGAATAGGTGTCGGAATGAAAACCGCCGAATTAAAAATGCACTGACCGGAATCATGAGTGCGTTAACGAGCATGTAGCCGTTCGTGACCCACTGGACCTGTGCTTCGGTCACGTGAAAAACGGTCATTAATTGTGGTAAGCCGGTGTTCATTAGTGTTGAGCAGAGAATCCCGAAAAAGGTCCCAAACACCATCACGATGAGTGACCGGGCAATGCGTGGATTGGTCAATGGTACGCACTTCCTTAATTAGATTTTTTAAAACGTACTCTTTCCAGCCTAGCACCCCATAGTTAATTGTCAATTGTATAAAAAATCGTTTCCCAATAAGCGGAAAACGATTTCTTAGAAAATTTAGTTAAAGTGGCGTCCTAAAATATCCAGGCTCCGTCGCTGACCATCCATTTTAGCAACGTTAGGTAGGTGGCCCCAACGTTCAAAACCGTTCTTTTTAAAAAGTCCCTGACTAGGGATGTTGTGGCTGAAGATAAAAGCAACGATGGTATCCAGTTTTAACGCGGTTAGTTGCTTAAAAACAAAGTCTAGTGATTGCTGACCGAGACCATGGTGGCGAAAGTCTTTGTCAATATAGATGCTGATCTCAGCAGTTTAACCATACGCCGGTCGTCCATAAAAGGATTCTAAACTGACCCAACCAGCGATTTTTCCGTCACTAGTTTTTATGACCCACAGTGGTCGACTAGTTGGATCAAAACTGGTAAACCAGTCCTCTCGTGAAGCAACGCTGACGGGTTCCAAGTCCGCGGTGGCGAGCCGACTTGGAATGATTTCATTATAAATATGAACGATGGCCGGTAATTCGGCGTGAGTTGCGATTTCGAAACTAATTTGCATATTTTCAGCCCCTTTGTATAGCTGATAGTATAGGCGTTATGGTTCATTAGTGCCACGTCACATGGTGGTGTATTTTTACCTGTAATATGTTGCTTTTATGACACACTTCCGTTTCATTTGAATTTAATGAATTGGTGCTACGCCGATGATGAGTTAATCTGTTTGTTGACATCGATTTGTTAGCAAAAACGGCCTTTTATGAATTTAATTATTTTTGATTTCGTTTAACCCGGGGTATTTTGGACGTTTTTGCCAATTAAAAATCCCTCCCAGACGTCAATCTGGAAGGGATGCGTTTGTTTAGTTATCGAATTAATGAATGTAAACCGTAACTAAGGTCACAAGTCCAAAAATGATGCCAGGAAAGTTTGATATGATCACTGGCCAGTCTTTGTAGGTTTTGCACCAACCGTAGCCCACCCATAGAGTGGCGTTGACCATGGCGACCGCTGGTTGGAGCGGTGAAACCGGGTTGCCGGACAAATTAGAAATAATTTGTGGAATGTAAGAAATGTACATTAACGTACACGTCAACACGGCAAACTTGCTCATTAGTTTAAGGTATTTAATTCGTTTAGTAGAAACCTCAATTTTATCCTTATCATCGACTTTATTGTCAACACGCATAAATTAAAAATCAGTCCTCCTATAAAATGTTCACTTGTTACATCTTAAATGGTAACACGGACGAACATTGGGGCGCTAGTAAACTAACTTGTTTAATGGTGTTTGACAATGATGAGGTTATCCAGCATGGCGTAGATTTTTTTCGTTGCGTGGTCGGCTTGAGTTTGCTCTAAAATGCGGGCTTCACTAATCTTTGCGGTCTGATCCTTAGCAAAGGTGTGTACGCCGAAACTATCGTAAGTTACGGTACCGGCTGAACTGATTGTAAACCAGTTTGGCTGCAACTGCTTGGCCTCGTCCTTAATATTCTTGTCCGGCCAAACGAGGTACTTCGGTTGACCGTGGTTCGGGTAAATCTCAACTTGCCAACCGCGGTTAAAATCGGAGACTTCCTGCCAGCGCTGAATTTTAAGGTGTTTGACCGCGTAGTAAATAATGCTAGCGTATCGCAACTTGGGGTGTTGTTGCCAAGTCTTTTTGGTAATTGGTTGCAGCGGTTTAGTCGTAGCTTTTTTAGCAGCTTTGGGTGTGGTAGCTGGCGCGGAGGCCGTGTTGGTGCGGTGGTTCATCACGCCAACAACGCCGCCAATTATTAGTAAGCCCAACACCAACAGTCCCCACCAATAACGTTTTTTCATCCCACCAGACACCTAGAGGTTGAACGCCTGAGAATAACTGACCGTACCGTGAATGCCATCGAGACCGTTGGGGGCCAGTGACTTGATCATGTACGCGTCACTCGGTACGTCAAATGGGGCCTGAATATCAAACTGATCTGCCGGACGGTAACCAAACTTTGTGTAGTAGTCCGGCCAACCGAGGATGCTAATGTAGGTAGCCCCGGAAATGCGGGCCCGTTGTTCTAGTTTTTGCAAGATCCGCCGGCCGACGCCTTCTTTTTGGTGAGCCGGGGCAACGGCCAAGGGAGCCAGGGCTAAACCGGTCGTGGTAGTTGTCCCGTCACTAATTGTAATGGGACTAAGCAGGCCCATGCCAACGGGGCGCATCAGACCGTCAAAGGCCACGACTTCTAGGTAAGACTGGTAGGCCGGGTCCTGACGAATGGCGTGAACAAGTTCAACTTCACCGTCGTAACCGTGTTCCGTTTCGGTAAAAGCGGCTTTAATCAGTTGGTCAACGGCTTCAAAATCGGCCGGTTGGATCGTTTTAATTTGCATGGTTCTCTCCTTAATGAACTGGATTGAGTTCTGATAACTGTGTATTTCGGCTAAGCTTGCAGATACTTAGAGTAGGCTTAGTAATCGCATTCAAAGATTGATTATGGAGGAGTTCACTTAGCTTGTCCAGTATATTTGGTCATTTAAAATGCTAGCAGGTGTCCAAAAGTTGAGCATGTACCGAGTCGTTACTTCTCTGAATTAAATACTTGCAAAGTGCGCTGAAACATCGGCAGCGGGCCTGTTTGTGGATAACATGTCAAAACTAGCCAAGCAAAATAACGTTCCGGTCCTAAAAATAACAGAAACGATGCCGGCGAATACGACTTATCCACAGTGGATGTTGCGGCAGTACCAGCAATTAAACCGGTTATTAACCAAGGAACGTTAACCAATGCAATATTACGGGTCATACAAAAAAACTATCCCCAATTAAAACGTGCAATGCGTTCTAATTCGGGATAGTTAGTTTTAACGTGCGGGGTTATTTTTAACACCGTTTGGATCGGTAAAGTCGATGAAACCAACGTTATCATCGATCATGCCGGTTTCACCAGTCAGTTGCCAGGTGCTTTGGTGAACGTTTAATTTGAGGGTCATCTGACGTTGTAATTCGGTTTGGGAGTAGCCTTTGATCAATACCGGTCCCAAGTTTGAGTCAAGGGTCACGTCGTAGCCGTCGACGGGGGCTGATCTAGCAACGACGTTCACGGTAAATTGGGTCTGCATGTGGTAGGCCGCGTGTTGTGAGTAGGTGCCAACACCGTCTTCAAAGGTTAACAACAGTCGCTTATCTGCGGTCAAATGGGGTTGTAACTTGTTAATAATTTCCTCCGTAAACGTTAATGGTAAAGTTGTCATAATAAAGGCCTCCAATTTCACTTACTTTTTGTTAGTGAAATCATAACACCATTACCAATAAAAGGCAATTAAGCCTAAAAAGAAGTCGTCAATGAGCTGACGACTTCTTTTTAGATTTAATCTATATTTTGAATTTTAGAGGGCCCAGGCAGCCATCCCCTGCGCGTTGTAGAGGGCCACGGCGGCGTCAACTTGTGCTTCAACGGAACCGCTAGAGATGTGCATGTTTTGGAATAAACCATACGCACCACTTGAACTGTTCACGACGTTTGGCTGCCAGTTAGATTCGCGGGTGATAATGGTGTTCCAAGTTGAAGCGGAAACACCGGTCCGGGATTCCATTTGGCTCAAGACGTAGCTCTTTAAGTTGCTACCAGTGTACGTTGACGACGATGAAGAACTAGTTGAGGTAGTGGTCGTCTTCTTTGAACTGGTAGTACTCGTTGCATTGCTACCGCCAATCGTCAAGGTTTCACCGGGATGGATGGTGTGATTACTAATGTTATTGGCAGTTTCCACAGCACTCATGGTGGTGTTAAATTTTTGTGAAATGGCCCATACCGAGTCACCTGATTTAACGGTGTAAGTTGTTGCGGCGTCGGCGGAGGTTGCCCCGGCGAACAGTAATGCTGCGGCAGCAACGGAAGTCGTTAAGGCGGTCGTTAAAAGTTTTTTCAAATTATACACTCCTATATTCTGTGAAAGTTGCGGGTTACTTAACAATGAACATAGTATAGCGCACCCACGTTACGTGCGAATTTCACGGATTTTAAGCTTAGATGGCAGGACGTGACAGAAAAAGGATCGAGTTGTAACGTTCGTCACTTAGTTTAAGAGGGGGATTAACGCTGGAACCCCCGTGTAACGGGAAAAATTAACGATTATCAGGGTGCAAACGTGTTAAGAATATGACAAGGATATTAATATTTACTTATTCAGTTAATTAATTAGATAGCGACAATGCTAGTTGGAGGTCCACTGCTAACGCCTTGTTTGCGGGGCTTTACCAACAAAAAAAGTCCAGTGACCGTAGTCGCTGGACTTTGAAATATTCAAATGAACGCTAGGCTTAAAGTGCCCAAGCAGCCATCCCTTGTGCTTGGTATAAAGCAACGGCGGCGTTAACTTGTTCTTCAACGGAACCGCTAGAGATGTGCATGTTTTGGAATAAACCGTACGCACCACTCGTGCTGTTCACAACGTTTGGTTGCCAGTTAGATTCGCGGGTGATGATAGTGTTCCAAGTTGAAGCGGAAACACCGGTCCGGGATTCCATTTGGCTCAAGACGTAGCTCTTTAAGTTACTACCATTGTAGCTAGAAGTTGTTGCTGAGCTCGTCGTTGATGACGTGTTAGTCGTAGCAGCCTTGCTAGTGGTGGTTGCCGCTTTAGTCGCAGTTGCAGTCGTTGACGCGTTGTTAGTGGTCGTCTTAGAACCAATGGTGATCTTTTGGCCAGGTAAGATGAAGTGGCCCTTAATGTTATTCGTTGATTCGATCTTGTTAATGGTTGTGTTGAACTTTTGGGAGATGGCCCAAACTGAGTCGCCAGCTTTAACGGTGTAAGTTGAGTCGGCGTTGGCGGTTAAAACGCCGGCAAACAATAAACTAACGGCGGCTGCTGAGGTGGTTAAAATAGTACTGACAATTTTTTTCAAGGTATACACTCCTATAATTTGTGAACATCGATTAGTATCAAATTTTATATACGTTGCTTCTCTTTCGCTCTCGCTTAACAACAGAACCCAGTCTAACCCCGGTGTGTTACTTGTAAGTATCGCGAATTTTAAGAACGTAAGGCAAATGTTACGAAAACGGTGGCTGTTGTAATTTTTGTAATGGTTTTGACATCTTCATAAAAAGTGATAAATTCGCTACCAATCCCCGTGTGAGCGGGGAAAGTGACTAGGTTAAGGCTGCCCTTAAATGAAGTTTGTTACGGAAAATACGGGGTGTGAGGCGTTGCGATTTATTGTAAAAATTATCGTTTTTTAGCAAAAAAAGCGACTTTTTCTAATAATAAAGTCATTTTTGGGCCCAATTAACCATTAATAAGTAGGGCCACCGCGGTCACAATTGCCTAAATTAAGTCCGAATCGGCACTTCAGCACTCTAATATCCGCCGGAACGGGCACGCATTTAGTCAATAACGTGCCGTGTTTTGGAGAGCACGTGATAATTGGTCTAAACGTTAAAATGCCTTCAAACCGCATATTATATAGTAGAAAAAAGTAATTGTTCAATCGATAAACGTAAAAGTATACATTTTTAAACAAAAAGTGTTGATTTTGAATTGATAATGCGATAATATTCTCTTTGAAGGAAAACGCTTTCCAAATCTGAAACTTAGGAGGTTTAATATGGAGAAGGAGCGCCAAATGCCCAAAGATTTTTTCTGGGGTAATTCAGTCTCAAGCATGCAAACGGAAGGTGCTTGGAACGTGGATGGTAAAGGCAAGTCGGTTTACGATGTTCGTCCGGCAACGGCCAACACGTCCGACTGGCACGATGCCATTGACGAGTACCACCGTTACGACGAAGACCTGGATTTAATGAAGGATTTGAACATGAACATGTATCGAATCCAGGTTTCCTGGTCACGGGTGATTCCCGACGGTGACGGGGCCGTTAACGAAGCCGGGCTGGCTTTTTACGACCGGTTAGTGGACGGGATGTTAGCCCGCGGGATTCAGCCGATGATTTGTTTATACCATTTCGACATGCCGTTAGCGCTTGCTGAGAGTGAAAATGGGTTTATGTCACGCCACACGGTGGATGCGTTTGTCCGTTTTGGGGAAAAAGTGATCGACCACTTTGCAAACCGCGTGAAGTATTGGATCGTTTTCAACGAGCACAACCTGTACTTTACTGATGAAGTGTTCAATATTTCGGGGTATCTCAAAGGTGAGCGGTCGTTGGCGGATATGTACCGGATTTTTCACCACACGATGCTCGCGCACGCTCGCTTAGACGCCTACGTGCACAGTCATTACGCCGACGTCAAGATCGGTGGGATGCTGGCGTACACGCCCGTTTATCCGGAAACGGCTAAGCCGGTTGATATCATGGCAGCCCGCAAGTCGGATGAGTTTTTAAATAACAACTTGAACGACGCCTACGTGTCCGGCCACTACTCACCGGAGGTTTTACGGTACGTTCAACAAAATGGGATTGATTATGATTTACAAGCCGGGGATACGGAAGTTCTCGCAAAAATGAAAGCGGATTTTTTAGCCTTTAGTTATTATCGTTCCACGGTCATCAACGGCGATAAGTTGCCCGCCGATGCCGCTCCGAACCGTTATCTCAATTATTCGTTTGAGACTAACCGCTTTCTTGAAACCAACGAGTGGGATTGGACCATCGATCCGCTTGGTTTCCGTAACCTGATCACCAAACTCTATGATCAATACCAAGTACCGGTCTTTCCAATTGAAAACGGCATCGGTATTCGCGAACACTGGGACGGTCAGCATATGATCCAGGATGATTTACGGATCAAGTATCACAAAACACATATTCAAGCCATGAAGGACGCCATGTTTATCGACGGTGCCAAGGTCTTAGGTTACCTTGGCTGGGGATTGATCGATATTCCAAGTTCCCACGCGGACATGGAAAAACGGTACGGGGTCGTTTACGTTAACCGTAGTAACCACGACTTGAAAGATTTAAAGCGAGTGCCTAAGAAGTCGTACTACTGGCTTCAAGGGGTCTTAGCAAAAAATGGAGATGAATTGTAATGGATAATAGTAATAGCGGTAATGCTCTTAGCAATTTCATTAACAATAAAGTTTTGCCACCAATTATGAAGTTCGTTAACACGAAACCAGTTAAAGCGTTACAAGACGGGATGGTTTACGCGTTACCGTTTATCATTATTGGGTCGGTCTTCTTGATTTTATCGAACATTCCGATTCCAGCCGTTGCCGCAGCGATGAAGGCTTCCGGTTGGGCAGCGTTCTTTAACCAGGCTTACACGGTAACGTTCGGGGTCCTATCCCTCTGGGCAGCCGTCGGAATTGCCTACGTTTACGTCCGTAATGAAGGTTACGAAGCCTTGCCAGCTGGTTTGACTTCCATGGCCACTTTCTTACTTTTGCAAACGCTTAACATTGCCAACCCGTTAGTTGCCACAATGGGCAAAGCCGGAAGTGGGATCACCAACGCCGCTGGTAAAGTGGTGATGTCCGGTTCCGCCGTTTCAGCTAACATTGATAAGTTACCCAAGGCGTTACAAGACTTTGTTCAAGCACCGGTTACCGGGGTTATTAACATTACCTGGTTAGGTGGTCAAGGGATGATCGCCGCCATCTTAGTAGGGATCTTAGTTGGTTGGTCATACTCCGCCATGATCCGGAAGGGCTGGAAGATCACCTTACCAGAACAAGTGCCCGCAAGTGTTGCTAATCAATTTACGGCCATGATTCCTGCCGGGGTTATCTTAATCGTTTCGATGTTAATCTATGCCGCATTTAGCGCATTTGGTAACACCGACGTGCTTCAATTTATTTACAAAGTATTACAAACACCATTGCAAGGATTATCCGATTCACTCGGTGGGGCCTTAGTTATTGCGTTCTTAGTCCCATTCTTCTGGTTCTTCGGGGTCCATGGTGGTTTGATCATGGGTGCCATTACCAGTGGGTTATTAATTCCAAACACCTTTGACAACGCCACTCTGATGAAAGCCGGCAAATTAACCGTTGCGCAGGGTGCCCACATTGTTACGAACGAATTCTACAACAACTTCATTAACTTAACTGGTTCCGGGATTACTTTAGGATTGGTTATCTTTACGTTGTTTGCCGCTAAGTCCGTTCAATTTAAGACCATTGGTAAAGTTGAATTGGTTCCAGCGTTATTTAACATCAACGAACCATTCTTGTTTGGTTTACCAATTGTTATGAACCCATTCTTGGCCATTCCGTTCTTCTTAACACCAGTGCTGGTTGCTTTGTCAACTTACTTAGTTATTTACTTTGGGATCGTGCCACCACTGAACGGGTTTGCCGCACCGTGGACCACGCCGGCCGTTATTTCCGGGTTCCTGATTGGTGGCTGGAAGATGGCCATTTGGCAAGCACTTACCTTGGTTATGTCAACGGCAATCTACTTCCCATTTGCTAAGAAGTACGATGCAATCTTGAAGAACCAAGAAGACGAAAAGGCCGCTGCGGAAGCCGCGGCCGGTAACGCCGAAGCTGCAAAAATGTAGTGACTTTGTTTTAACGGAAAGGGAGGAACTTTGATTATGGCACAAAAAATTATCATGCTGGCTTGTTCAGCCGGAATGTCAACGTCATTACTCGTTTCAAAAATGGAAAAGGCCGCCGCTGCGGACGGGGTGGATTACAAGATCTTCGCCACTTCGGCTGCCGACATTGATCACCAGTTAGCATCGGATCCGCACCCGGATGTTTTAATGCTGGGTCCCCAGGTCCGCTACATGGCTAACGACGTCAAGAAGAAAACCGATAAGGTCGGGATTCCGATGGACATCATCAACATGTCTGATTACGGCATGATGAACGGTGAAAATGTTTTGCAAGCCGCCGAAAAGTTATTGGGCGACAAGTAGTTTTAATTAAATAACGACTGCTCTTAGAATGATGAATCGTTGATGACGCGATCGACGGTTACCTTTACCATCGTGACTAGGGGCGGTACAGCCAGAATAAACTAACTAACCCTAGATAGTTAGCATTACTCTAAACGGGCCCGGAATTTAATTTTCGGGCCCGTTTTCATGTGTTTAGACGTGACTAGGGGCTTTTTAGACACACGCGCAAGTTTAGGAGAAAGACAAGTAAAATGCCCGGACTAGGATAAATTATCCACAAATGCACATTTTCTGTGGAAAGTTCTTGACCTAAAACCCGTTCGATAAAGTAGGATAACCGTATAGAGAAGTACGGCATGCCATTAAATCAACGGGAGGACTTTTATTATGAGATTATTTTCATTTAGCAAAAAAGTAAAATTATACGCACCGGTTGACGGCACTTTAACGGCTTTAAATAGTACGGACGATACAACTGGTTTTACCGTGGTACCACAACGCCACCACGTTTATAGCCCGGTGAGCGGTACGGTTAGTGCCCTGGCACCGGAACAACACGTCATTGAATTGACTAGTGGCAAGTTAACGGTAAAGTTACAATTAGGAACTGACCAGGGGAGTGGCGCCGCCGCTTACGTTCATGAGGGCGATACGGTTACCCCGGAAACTCCGATCGCGTTTATGGCCCAGGATGATTTAGCCACGGCGGGCGCGGCGGAAATGATTACGGTAATTGTGGATAACACTAAGGGCTTTAACTTATCCACAGGTGGACAAGTTAATCACGACCAGGAAGTTGCGACGGTGGTGGCAAAATAGACCGATTGACACCATGGTTCAATATTATTAATAAAAACAATAAAGTGAACCATCTGGAGTTAGCAAGTGAATGTTAGCTTCAAATGGTTCACTATTTTTAGTTTTTTAAATTAGTTGTGCAATTAAGGATACTAATAGATTGTGTTG
>NZ_QWZQ01000031.1 GCF_003885105.1 Lactiplantibacillus garii | reverse complement strand
GTACTGACACGGATACCGGTTCAGGCAGCGGTACTGGTACGGATACTGGTTCAGGTAGTGGTACTGGTACGGATACTGGTTCGGGCAGTGGCACTGACACGGATACTGGTTCGGGCAGTGGTACTGATACGGATAATGGATTAGGTAGTGGCACCGTTACTGATAATGGTTCTGGTGATGAAGTTGACTCAGAAAACGGTTCAAACAGTGGTACTGATGTCGACAATGGACTGGGTAACAGTGCTAATGCTGGATTAGAATCTGGTTCAGATGCCGATGAACTAACTGGTGGTTCAGATTCTGATAACAACCACGCTGCCGGGAATACTAGCAATCTAGGTAATACTAGTGGGACTAGTCAACCAAGCAACCTTGCGAATGTAACCACGTCTGCTGGTGATCAAGCCCAAACTGGTGTTGCGGCCAGCGCAAATGCAACTGAATCTTCATCCGAAACTGGCACCGATAGTGCCTTGCCACAAACTAATGATGCTGATAACACGAACGCAACGCTTGCTGGTAGTTTGCTACTTGCGGCGAGTGGGTTGTTAGCAATGTTGGGGCTCGGTAAAAAACGGCGTGATGAGTAGTAGGAACAGTTTGACAAGAAGAAAGACTAATTTAAATGAAATTACGCTTTGACGAGTAGTCGTAATAATCGCTTAGTCATTTCAGAACGAAGATCGTGTTTTAAGACCTTTAATAACTCGTCAGTCTCACGGGCACTTCGCCCGTGGGCATACATAGTTGTAAAAAATAGAATTAAGTTAGGATGGGACTAAAATGCAAAAATCTTTCATTAAACAACTGCAAACTGCGATTACTTCAACGGGTAACTTAATTGATCGTGGTACGGGTACCGTTACCTTAGCGCTTTCGGTGAGTGATCATCGGCACCGGGCGCAAGTGACGTTTATTCGGCACAACAGCTTTAAGCGGACATGGGACGAAGTGGAACGGCATCTAGCCACGACACCGCAAGATAGCTGGGTACGGATCGAGAGTGTGCAGTGCTTACAGCGGTTGCCACGTGCCCAGTTCGAAAAGCAATTGGCGGCAACGATTCGGATGAATTATTGGCGTTACGGTGTTAGCTTTGACCCTGAACTTAAGACCGCGTTGTTAGAAATGGAGATTAACGGGCAAGCAATGTTCCAGCCGAGCAAAAAACACGTGATTGGGCGGAACCGTTCTGGCTCGTGGGTGGATTACACCCGTGTGAAACCTTACTTAATTAAGCGCAGTGGTGAATTGCCCGTGGATATTGAGCAAACGGCGTACGTCTGGACGTTTACGACCGCCGGCATTTTTACCGACGGAACGCAGATTTATCAGCTTTCAACCAAAGAAGATTGTAATAAGGGGCTGCGCGTCATGCGTGATCCAAAGAGCGAGATTGCGCACGCCATTGACGTTGGTGAAACGTTTTTAATTAATCAAATGAAGCCTAACGGGAAATTTGTGTACGGTTATTATCCAGCTAAACAGTTGATACTTAGTAAGTACAATACCGTTCGTCATTTTTCATCACTATACGCCTTATTGGAAGCAATTCAGTTCACGGGACGGACGGAAGATTATCAAAAGGTCAAACGGGCCATTGAATGGGGGCTAAAGGAAGCTACCGTCGAGCATGAGGGCAAAATTTTTATCGATGATAACGGTGAATTAAAGCTCGGTGGACAGGCGTTACTCATGTTGACGCTGAGTAAGTATCAGTCGGTGACCGGGGACCCGACGTTTATGCCAGTCTTGAAAAAGGTCTTCAAAGGGGTTCCCGCCTTCATTCAAAAGGACGGCAAACTGGTACACGTTTTGAACCCGGATTTGAGTCTAAAAAGTGCCTACCGAATCATTTATTACGAAGGCGAAGTGGTCTTTGGCCTGACCCGTCTTTATGAATTAACTGAAGATCCGGAAGTGTTGGCGCAAATCAAACAAATTTTAGATTACATGGTTGCGCACAATTACGGAAAGTACCATGATCACTGGATCTCATACGCAATTAATGAATCATTGCACGTTTTCCCAAATAACCGGGATTACATGGCACTGGGATTAAAGAATGCGTTTGACCACTTGAAGTTCATGGAAGATCGGGAAACCACTTACCCGACGTTGCTTGAGTTACTGGACGCCGCGGTTAAAATGACCGACCTGGTCCGGGACTCGGGAAATGAAGACCTATTGGAACCGTACAACTTAGTGCGGCTACGGCAAGCTTGGAAGTACCGCGCGGAGTATGAAATCACCAGTGGGAGCTTCCTACCAGAAATTGCGATGTATTTATACAATCCTGCTAAATTTATCGGTGGCTTTTATGCTCGTCACGATAATTTCCGAACCCGGATTGACGATTGTGAGCACTTTTTATCCGGATTGATCAATTACTACGATTACACTTACCGTCAATATTAAAGCGAGGGTGATAAGATGTTTTATTTTATTAATGAATATTTATTAGCAAAAAATTCCAGTGTGGAACACGCCGCAATTGACCGGGTCCGTTTGTTTAATCAGTTCCACCAACCGGCAAAAATTGTGACCAAGACCTACGACCGGTTACTGCACGGAACGGTTACCGCAATTAAGCTGCCTGATGAGCAAATTTTGAACATGTTTGATTTCTTTCAACAAACGACCAGCGTCGAATCACGGTTCGTACGGACGGATGACCTTAAGTTGCCGGTGGAATACGCGGTTACAGTTGGTGCCGATTTTAGCGAAGTGACCAACGGTGATAATTTAGTTAGTAAGGTTGGGTTTATTCCGGGAACGATTGGGCGAGTCTATTATCAGGAATTTCTTGATAACCAGGGGAACCCGCTTTCGACGGACCTTTGGGATTGGCGGGGCTTTAAATCTAGTACGCAGTATTTTGGACAAAACGGTAAGTTGATCATGCAACGGTATTACAACTTGGCTGGTCAAACGGTGTTGGAAGAGTATTACGTGGCTGACGTCAAAGGGAACCCCCTATTATCACGCGTAATTTTACGAAACTATCAGCATCAGTCCGAGCGCTTTTTCCAGAATCGGGATGATTTATTTAACTTCTTCATAGCGGAACTCAGTCGGTTAGATTCCACCACAACGACGTTTATTAGCGACCGACCGGGAACCGGGGTCCAACCACTATTACGGTTGAATGATGATTCTCATAAGTACGTTAACGTTCCAATCTATCACGCAAAGGACATTAACGAGCCGCTGCATTCACCATTGGACGGGTACTTACAACCAGCTTTCGATAATTTGACTCACTTTGACGGTGTCATTACCGCGACGAACAAGCAGGCCCAACACTTGCAACGGCGGTTTCCAAACGGCCACGTCATGGTGATGCCCAACGTAACGACGACCGCGCGTTCACAGGCCCCGTTGCGGCCCATCACTGAACGCAAAAACCAACTGCTCTACGTGGGACGGTTAGCTCCGGACCGGCAGTTGGAGCAATTGATTCGGGTCGTCGCGTTAGTTAAAAAAGATATCAACAACGTCCGTTGTGACCTCTACGGGTACGGGGATGCTAAGTACGTTGACCAATTGAAAAAGTTAGTGGCGGATCTTCAACTGGAAAAACAAGTTCGGTTGTGTGGCTACCAACCAGATTTGAGCGGCGTTTATGACAATTATCAAATCTTGTTAAATACCGCGCTAGCTAATGGTGGTCCAATGGCAATGCAAGAGGCCATGGCCCACGGGTTGCCGGTAATTAGTTACCAGTTTAATTATGGACCGGCCGATTTTATCGACGACGGGGTCACTGGTTACGTGATTAAACCTGGTGATCAGTTAACGATGAGTAAACGGATTCTTGAGTTACAGGCTAGTCCTCAAAAGTTGACGGCGTTTAGTGAGGCAGCGTACGCGCAACTGCACGATCATCAGACGGCGACCAAGGTTTGGCACCGTTGGCAACGAGCATTGGGACTATAGGAGGGTGATTTTATGTATTATTTTTTAAACGACAATATGCAATTTTCAAAATCGGGTATTGAGCACGCCGAAATTAGTCGTTTAGCGATTTTTAAACGTCACCGGGTTGCTGCCAAAATTGTTACGCGGATGTTTGCGATGAACCTCCACGAGGTGCTGAAAGCCGCCCAAATTGCCGATGCCGACTTTATTAATCTCTTTGACTTTTTCTGCGGCACCCAGGCAGTTACGCCGAAAACGTTTGACTTGGCGGACGTTGTGGTCCCGGCCGACGCAATAAAAACGCGTAAGGGACGGCAAGTCAACGTGATTCAAAAGGGCAAGCTATTGATGATTATTTATCTGCGCGAAGAAACGGAGCACGTTAGCAATATTCAGTACTTCGACGTTAACGGTAAGACCTTAAAAATGGTTTGGTGGGATACGCGCGGCGTTAAGTGTTTAGAACAACTCTTTGACTGGAACGGCAAAATCGCGCAAGAAGCCTATTTTGGTGCCGATGGACAAATTCATTTGGAGAAAATTCACATGTTGAATCGTGCGCAACAAGAGCGAATCACGTGGCGCGTTATTAACTATCGCGGACAAAACTGGCTGTTTAACGGAATGAATGAGTTAACGCGTTTCTTCTATGACGAGCTTAATCGTAATGGTGAGGACAACGTCTTTATTTGTGATCGAACCGTGGAATGTGCCTGGGGGTTATTTAATATGGAGACCCCGGCGAAAAAAGTCCTGCATCTACATAATAATCACGTTGGCTCGGATGGAGACTTTATGCACGCGCCGTTGAATAATAACTACGCGAACGCCTTAAATAACTTTGAACGCTGGGATGCGGTGATTTCCGCAACGCCGGAACAAACGAAGGAGGTCCAGGCACGCTTTGGAACGAGCGTACCGGCTTTCACCATTCCAGTTGGTTACGTGGGTGACGCCACGTTGAGCGCGGATCCGGTACCGTTTGAAGAACGGCAACAGCACCTGATTGTTCAAGTAGCCCGGTTAGCACCGGAAAAGCAACCAGACCAAACCATCACGGCCTTTCAACAAGTTCACCAACAAATTCCCGATGCCCAGCTGGAATTTTGGGGTTACGCCAACGGGGATACGTTAAAAAAAGTTCAGGAGCAAGTTAAACGGCTTCAGTTAGAGGATTGCGTTAGTTTTAAAGGGTATACCAACGATGTCAACGCGGTTTATAACCGGGCACAAGTGGGCGTTCTACCTAGTCGGGCGGAAGGTTTTTCATTAATGTTGTTGGAAGCACAGGCACACGGTCTACCGATGATTGCAAACGATGTCCGCTACGGGCCGAGTGCGATTATTCAAGATGGTGTCAGTGGAATTCTCACCACTTGTGACAATGTGCAACAACTGGCTGACAGCATGCTTAGTTTACTGCAACGGCCTGATCAATTAGCTGAGTACAGTCGGGCAGCTTATCAAAATTCACACCGCTATTCCGAAAAGGCCGTTTTTACTCAGTGGCAAGGCTTTATTCGGCAAATGCAAAGTTAACGGAGGAAATCACATGCGGTTAGATAGGAATGACTTTTTGCAACTTACGGGTGAATTAGTGGGGGAACCAACTCAGGACTGGGCGGTGGACTACTTCGGCCACAAGACGGGGATGCATTTTGAGCAGCGTCCGGAAGTTAAACACGGCGGCTTCATCTACTGGGATAATGCCCGGCGCGCAAAGATTAAAGCGCGCGCGTTGTCGGCGGAATTCGACGTCGCCAAGTGGGTCTTGACCCATTCACAAATTGAACTGGTTATCACCGAAGCACCGGTACCCGGTTTGAAGGGGCGCGTTGCCCAATTTGTTGTCCCGGATACCTGGCGGTTTTATTTGGAGGTAGCAGCCTATATTCGTGAACGCTACCTTGGTAAGGTCCTAACGGTCACGGGTTCGGTGGGCAAAACCACGACCCGCCTGATGTTGGCACAATTAATGCGTGCTAGTGGCCACCGGGTGATGACCAACCTAGGGAATGACAACGTGCGGCAAGTCTTGCCCCAATTATTAACGACGTTGTTGACTACGCCGGACGCGATGGTCGCGGAGTTATCAATTGGGGCCCTGACTACCAAAACGGTGGATGGTTTTAAAAACGCGCCGCTTTCACATAATTTTGAGGCCACAACGGCGATTGTTACACAGATTGGCGGGGCTCATCAGCGTTCCGTTATTCCTGGACAGGATGATTTGACGTCTAGTTTGAAGCAGGATTTAGCAACGGCACGGGTGAAGGGCCGTATTTTTGAAAAGATGCGCCCGGGTGGGCATGCCATCCTTAATTATGATATGCACCCCCAAATTTATAAATTACTCCAACTGACTGCGCAGAAACACGCCCAGGATCTCCATACGTTTAGTTTGCACGATCCGCATGCGGATGCCTACTTAGTTAGTCGCCAAAATTTCCGTGATTATTCGGAATTGACCCTGAACATTTTAGACGAAACGGCGGTGATCCGACTAGCGCTTCCCGGCGATGGCCCGGTAATGGACTTACTGGCGGCGTGTTTAGCTTTTCGTTTACAAGGTTGGCAGTTGCCCAATCTGACTAAGGCCTTTCAAGCGTTTAAGCCGCTGCACAACGAACTCGTTTTTCATAATTTAAGCACGACTCAAGGGGCAGTTACGTTAGTGGAGGATACCTATAATTCAACGCGTCATTCCGTCTTGAACGTCTTGACGGTCTTAAAGGAGCGGGGACCGTTTTACCACGGCCCCAAAGTGCTGGTGATTGAAACCGGTGATGACATTACCGCGGAGGCGGCCGTCCAACTTAACCTAAGTTATGTGCAACCGATTTTGGATAGCGGTATCGATCTCGTCCTTGGCTATCGGGATCCAACGATCAAGCCGTTAATTGATGCGTTAGCAGAACGGGGTCAGCGGGCTAAGTACTATCCCCAAATGGATGCTTTGATCGATAACATTGAAGCTTTACCAGAGGATGCTTTTGTCATCGTAAAGGGGCAACACTTCAAGTACGGCTCGGATCTTCGCCGCTTAACGCCACGGTTGTTAAAGCGGGCGGCTGTTCGTTAACGTCAGTAATCAGTTAACTCGAAACCGGTTTTTTAGACGGTTTCGAGTTTTTTTGATTGTGATTGTTAAAGTGAGTCGCTGTTTAAGGGCGTCATCTGCTGGGAATTGAAACCAAATTGTGGCTTGTTATATAATGGGTAGGATTACAGCGTTAAGTCCAATCCCGGCTAAGTGGGATTGTTAATCTACTATTATAATATGGAGGAAATTTAATGAAGTGGACTGAAGTTACCGTTAGTACCTCGAACGAAGCCGTTGAAGCCGTTTCAAATATTTTGATGGAAGCCGGTGCGAGTGGTGTTAAAATTGACGACGCCCTTGATTACCAGAATTTAAAGCCCGACCGTTACGGTGAAATTATCGACTTGGATACCATTCCGCACGTGACCAGCGGTGCCAAGGTTTCAGCGTATTTTCCAGAAACGGTGTTCGTTCCTGAAATTTTACCAACCATTAAGCAACGGGTTACTAAATTGGCGGAATACGGATTGAACCCGGACCCCAACGAAGTCAGCATGGCGGCCCTGTCTGATGAAAATTGGGCAACGGCGTGGAAAAAGTATTACCACCCGGTGCGGGTGACCCGCTACTTAACCATCGTCCCTAGTTGGGAAAACTATCAGGTTACCCAGCCCGGTGAAGAGGTTATTAAGCTAGACCCCGGGATGGCCTTTGGTACCGGGACACACCCGACGACAAAGCTTTCCTTACAGGGTCTCGAAACGGTCATCAACGGGGGCGAACATTTGATTGACGTTGGGACCGGCTCCGGTGTGTTAAGCATTGCGGCTAAGGCCATGGGCGTGGGTGCCGTCGAAGCTTACGACTTAGACGAAGTCGCCGTGCGTTCGGCTCAAGCCAACTTAGACTTAAACCCGGTCGCTAAGGACGTTAAGGTGGCGGCTAACGACCTGTTAAAGGGGATTCATGCTCAAGCGGACATTATCGTGGCCAACATTTTGGCCGAAATCATCGTCCCGTTAGTTCCACAAGCAAAAGCAAACTTAAAACGGGGCGGGTACTTCATTACTTCGGGGATTATTAACGATAAGTTCAAAACGGTCCGTGACGCGATCGCGGCAGCGGGCTTTCAAATTGCTCAGCATACTCAGATGGGTGACTGGCACAGTATTGTGGCCTACTTGCCAACCGATGAAGATTAGCGGGGGAACGCCATGCAACGATACTTTTTAAAAACGACGGTGGCTGCGACGGTTGGGACGACCTTTACCGTCAGTGGGGACGTTGTTAAACACTGGGTCAAGGTCATGCGGGCCCAACCCGGCGACCAAGCGGAATTTGTGACGCTGACCCACGCCGTGTTGGTTGCAAAACTCGTGACTACGGACGGTCAAACGGCCACGGCCACCGTTACGGCGGTCAGCCACCCCCAAGTTGAATTACCGCTGCCCGTGACGATTGCCTGCGGGCTGTCCAAGGGGGACAAACCCGAACAAATCGTTCAACGGGGGACCGAACTAGGCGCCAGCGCCTTCGTCTTTTTTGATAGTCAGTGGGCGGTTGCCAAGTGGGCCGCTAATAAACGTGAACGCAAGTTAGCACGCTTGGCCAAGATTGCGCAGGGGGCGGCGGAACAGTCCCACCGAACCATGATTCCGACCGTCAGCTACGCGGCCAACTTACAGCGGGTCGTTGCGGATGTGCCGTACGACCGCGGTATCGTTGCCTGGGAAGAATCGGCGAAACGGGGTGAAAGCGGCCAACTGGTCCAAACCTTGAAACAGATGCAACCGGGTCAGCGCTTGTTAGCGATTTTTGGGCCGGAGGGCGGCCTGACGCCGGACGAGGTCGGCCAGTTAAACGCCGCGGGTATCGTGGCAGCCGGTCTTGGGCCACGAATCATGCGAGCCGAAACCGCGCCCCTCTACTTGTTAAGTAGCGTGTCTTTTTGGTGCGAACTAGTGTAATTTAACGGGCAGTGGTGTACAATGAATAATCATAGTCATTTAGCAATTAAGCGTAAGTGAGGGAATAAGTTTGACGGAAAAGTTTCTGAAATACAGTGGCCAATATTGGCTCATTGCGCTTGTCGTTGGGGTGGTGTTACCGTGGGGATTGAAGCTTATGAGTGTCAGCCGGTTTCACCAAATTGTATGGCTGTTATTCGTAGTCGACTTCATCTTGGCGGCGGTAATTGGTTGGTGGATTCGTAAAGCGGACCGGACTGGCTGGCTGGTATTCGTGCTGCCGGTATTTTGTTTTATTGGCCTGTACCTGTTTTTTCCAACCTATGTCTATTATTTGGCGTTAGTCGATCTAGGCATCTCTTACTTAGCATACGGGTTGACCGCACCTCGCGAAGTTTAGTGTAAAATCGGTCGGTAAGGCACGTTGGGTGGATAACTAACGTGCCTTTTATGCAATTAGAATTCTGTGGAAGTCGTGGTGATAGCAATGCCCAAACAACCAACCTGGACGGCTCAAGACGTCCTGAATATGGTTCAAGAATATATGAATAAAGATCACGTCGCACTCGTCAAACGGGCCTGCGACTTTGCAACTTACGTGCACCGTGATCAGTACCGGCAGTCCGGGGAGCCGTACATAATGCACCCCATCCAAGTTGCCGGCATTTTAGCGGAATTAAAGATGGATCCAGAAACCGTCGCGTCGGGTTTTTTACACGACGTGGTGGAAGATACCGGGGTAACACTCGGTGACGTTGAAGAATTATTTGGTAAAGACGTCGCCGTCATCGTTGACGGGGTCACGAAACTTGGTAAAATTCGGTATAAGTCCAATAAAGAACAGTTAGCCGAAAATCACCGTAAACTCCTGTTAGCGATGTCTAAAGACATTCGGGTCATGATTGTTAAACTGGCGGACCGGCTGCACAATATGCGGACGTTACAACACCTCCGTCCCGATAAACAACGGCGCATTGCCAACGAAACGTTGGAAATTTACGCACCGATTGCGGACCGGTTGGGGATTAGTACGATCAAGTGGGAACTTGAAGATATCTCACTGCGTTATTTGAATCCGCAACAGTACTACCGCATCGTGCATTTAATGAACTCACGGCGTGAAGACCGGGAAAAATACATTGAAATTGCCATTCAAGATATTCAAAAAGCCTTGAAGGACTTGGAACTACCCGACGCGGAAATCTACGGCCGGCCCAAGCATATTTATTCCATTTATAAAAAAATGCGCGATAAACATAAGCAGTTTAGCCAGTTATACGACTTATTGGCAATTCGGGTGGTCGTGGACTCCATTAAGGACTGTTACGCCGTTTTGGGGGCTATTCATACCCAGTGGAAACCCATGCCGGGCCGCTTTAAGGATTACATCGCGATGCCTAAGGCCAATATGTACCAGTCGCTGCACACGACCGTGGTCGGCCCCGAAGGCAAACCCTTAGAGATCCAGATTCGGACATTTGAAATGCACCGGGTCGCTGAATACGGGGTTGCGGCCCACTGGGCATACAAGGAAGGTAAACGCGGTGAAGTCCAAGCAACCAAATCGGGCAACAAACTGAACTTGGTTAAGGAAATCATTGAGCTTCAAGATGAAAGTAAGGACGCCGCCGACTTTATGGAAGGCGTTAAGGGGGACCTCTTTAGTGACCGGGTCTACGCGTTTACACCGAAGGGTGACGTCACCGAGTTACCAAAGGGTGCCGGTCCGCTGGATATGGCCTATTCGATCCATACCGAGGTTGGGAACCACACTACCGGAGCCAAGGTTAACGGTAAAATCGTCCCGTTGGATTACCAAATCAAAAACGGAGACATCGTCGATATTTTAACGTCGACGAGTTCGACCGGACCGAGTCGGGACTGGCAAAAACTGGTTTACACTCGCCGGGCCCGTAATAAGATCAAGCAGTTTTTCCGCAACGCCGACCGGGAAGAAAACATCATTACCGGACGGGAATTGCTGGAAAAGCAATTACGAGAATTTGAGTTTAGTCCTAAAGACGTGATGACTAAGGACAAACTTGACGCTGTGGCGAAAAAGATGCACTATGCCAGCCAGGACGATCTCTTTGCCGCCCTTGGTTTTGGCGACCTGCAGCCCGTGGGAATCGCCAACCGGTTAACGAGTGACGTGCGTAAACAACGGGAAGCTGACCGGCAGCGGGAACGGGAAGAAGCGATTCTTGCCGAAACTGCCGAACAATCGTCACCAAAGAAAAAATCCAAGGAAAAGACCGAGGAACAGGACAAACAAGAAAAGAAACGCCGTAAAGTCTCGTCATCCGGTGGGGTGATTATTCAGGGCGTTGATAACTTGTTAGTACGTTTAAGCCATTGTTGTTCACCCATTCCGGGTGACGAGATCGTGGGTTATATCACTAAGGGCCGCGGGGTATCCGTGCACCGGGTGGAATGTCCCAACGTGACGAGTGCCGAAGCTCAGGGTGAACGGTTGATTGACGTGCAGTGGGAGGATCCCGAGGGTGACCGGACCAACTATAACTCCGACCTTGAAATTCAAGGGTACAACCGCAACGGGATGCTGAACGACGTTTTAAAGGTCATTAACAATAATACGAAGTTTTTGACCAACGTTAACGGTAAAGTTGACCATAACAAAATGGTGATCATTAGCGTTTCGTTGGGGGTTCGTAACTTGGACCACCTGCAACGCATTATCGATAGTTTAAAGAACGTTCAGGACGTCTACGTCGTTGAACGCAAATTATCTTAGGAGGTTAACCAATGCGCGTCGTATTACAACGTAGTCGGCAGGCCACGGTCACCATCGACGGTGAACTGCGGGGGCAAATCGACCACGGCTTTGTGTTACTCGTCGGTTTTAGAGACGGTGACGGTCAGCCGGAACTAGATTATTTAGTGCACAAGATTCTCAACCTGCGGGTCTTTAGTGACGCGGCGGGAAAAATGAATTTAAACCTGCAACAGGTCGGTGGCGCAATTTTATCCGTTTCGCAATTTACACTGTACGCGGATACCCGGCACGGAAACCGGCCAAGTTTTACCGCGGCTGGCGATCCGCAAACTGCCAGTCAGTTGTATGATGCATTTAATCAGCAACTGGCTGCTGGTGGGGTACAAGTCGCTACCGGTGAATTTGGTGCCGATATGCAAGTGAGCCTGACCAACGATGGCCCGGTCACGATCATTTACGACACTGATCAAAAATAACGTTAAAGCCGAAAGTCCGTTATTGAACTTTCGGCTTTTTGACTAATACAATTAATATGGGGGCTTTAACAATGCGTGAATTTTTGTGGGATTTGGACGGAACCCTACTCGCTACCTACCCGGCGATGGTCGCCGGGTTCCAGCAAGCTGTCAGCAACTTAGGCGCGACTGTGAGCGCGGATGAAACCTACGCAATGATGCGGCAACACTCCGTAGGTTACGCGGAGCGCACGGTGGCGAAACGTTTTGGTTGGGACTGGCACGACTTGCGAGCGGGGTATCAGCAATACGAACCCGCGTTGCAAGTTGCTCCGGCCGCGTTTGCCGGAGCTGAAGCCGTTTTACGGGCAGTTCAAGCGTTAGGTGGTCATAATTACCTGATGACCCACCGTAATCAAAGTGCCCACCAGTATTTACAACGTGCGGGCCTTGCGAAATACTTTACTGATGCGGTCACGGCCGAACAACCCTTTGCTCGTAAACCCGATCCGGCCGCGTTGAACTACCTGCTTGATAAGCACCACGTTGACCGGCACATTGCCGTAATGGTCGGCGATCGTAATTTGGATATTGAAGCGGGACATAACGCGGGAATCGCGGGTTATTTATTCGACGTTGATCATTTAATTCACGTGACTAGCCACCCCGAAGTCCAAGTCGCGAACCTTAACGAACTGTTACCGTTCGTTAAATAGATAAATAAAACGTCCCCCAGCTAAGTTCTTGGGGGACGTTTTTTGGCTCACTAGGGCGCATGGTACAACTAGCGGCATCAATAGCGGTTCAGGATGCGGTCAACGGCCGGACCGTACGTTTCACCGAAGAGGTTCAGGTGCGCCAGTAAATAATAGAGCTGATATTCTGGCAACCGTTCTTCAAACCCGGGTGCAATCGGGTACACCTGCTGGTAGCCGGCGTAGAAGTCGTCACTGAAGCCGCCAAAAATGGTGGTCATCGCCAGGTCCATTTCACGGTCACCATAAAAAACGTCGGGATCAATCAGTGTCGGGGTTCCGTCAGCGGTAAACAAATAGTTGCCCGACCAAAGATCCCCGTGTAAGAGGCTCGGTTGTACCGTCCGCATGTGGTCTTCAGCGAGAATGTGTTTGCGGAGCCGTTGGTAATGGGCCGCTCGCTGTGCGGACCAGTGACCTTGATCTTGCGCCAATTTGACTAGTACATCCAAACGCTGCTGGGTGTAAAAGGTGGCCCAGCTGTGTTGCCAGTGATTGAGTTTTGGAATCTTACCCAACGTAAAATCGTGGTCGAGTCCAAACTGAGAGGCGTGTTGCTGGTGGACTCGTGCCACTGCTTGACCTAAGGCGCGCTGGCTGCCGTGGCCCGCTTCCAGCCAGCTGAGCAGCAGGTAGCCGTCGCCATCAATGGTTCCGTTAGCGATCACGTGCGGCGTGGCTACTACTGGTTCCAGCAGGGCCAGTCCCGCGACTTCGTGACTGAAAAAGGCGGCGCCGCGCTGGGGTTGAACCTTTAAAAAGTAGCGGTGGTGGGCCGTTTGAACGGCAAAGGCCGCGTTGATGTCACCGCCACTGACGGGAGTGACACTCGTAATGTTAGTAAGCGGTAACTGGGCTAACCATTCCTTTGATAATTGCATCCCAATCAACTCCTTTTTAATTAGTTGTAACACGAAAACAAGCCGCCGACCAGCGTCGACGACTTGTTATGGTTATTGATTTGCAAAGTAGGTGCTTAAGCCGGCGTAAACCGCGTGGGCAACTTCGTTCGGATACTTTGCCGAACTGATGGTTTTAAAGTCCGCTTTATCATTAATGTAACCTAATTCCATTAAGACCGCCGGTACTGAATTATCCCGGATCACCAGAAAATCGCCGAAGTCAACGCCCTTGCTTTGAATTGGCAAGGTTGAGGCGTCGTTACTGAGGTCCTTTGCGAGGGTCAGTGAAGTGGATTTATGGTAGTAGTAGGTCGTAATCCCGGAAGCCTGGTTCTTTTCCGGAGAACTGTCAAAGTGGAAACTAATAAACGCGTCGGCGTGAAGCTTATTTGCAATGGCCGGTCGAGCACTTAGTCCCACGTACGTGTCAGTGTCGCGGGTCATGACCACGTGGGCACCCGCAGCCCGGAGCTTTTTAGCGACCGCTTGTGCCACCTTTAAGGTGTACGTTTTTTCCATTTTACCCTGACTGGAAAGGGCCCCTGAATCGGAGCCCCCGTGTCCCGGATCTAACACGATGGTCGCTTCGGAAATCTTGGTGGTCCGCGTGAGTTGCGTGTTGTGCTCGTTAACTAGCCAGCTGGCGATCCAGCCAAACTTGTGGTCTGCGTAGCGCACGTATAACCAGTTATTTTTGCGTTTCATAATGTGGACCTTGGTTCCCTTGGTCGTAGAGTCCGCGATCGCGTAACTCATTCCGGGTCCTTGACGAATATTGACGTTGGCGATGTTCACGGTCGCCGTATTATTTGTCGCGAGGAGTACGACAAAGCCAGCCACGAGGCCGATAAAGACGACTGCGACCGTAATTTGGCGCCAAAATTGTTTTAACACTTGCATGAATAGGTCACCAACTAAATATATAATGAGTTTTTTTAGAATACTTCACCCAGTATACCAAAAAATGTTCCGAACGGACGCTAATGGCCATTATTTTACGGGCATCAGTTGACTTTTACGAGCTTTTCGTGTAACTTTAACCGTAAGTTAATAAATCGACCGCAGAGAAAGTAAGAGCATTGTGCAACGCTTTAGGCAGAGACCGGTAGTGCTGAGAATTCCGGATGGCGAGCAATGAGGAGACGCTTTTGAGGTGAACGGAACGTTCCGCCTGTGATTACAGACGTTATCAGATAGTACTCATAAAGGTGGTACCGCGCTAAAAGCGCCCTTGATTCGATTCAGGGGCGCTTTTTTTGTCGATTTGATTAGAAGGAGGAAGTAACTAATGAGATACCAACGGCCAAAAGGCACCGCGGATATTTTGCCCGGTGAAAGTGAGAAGTGGCAATACGTTGAACAAACGGCCCGCGACCTGTTTAAGACTTACCAATTTAAAGAAATTCGCACGCCGATGTTTGAAAACTTTGAAGTGTTCTCGCGTTCAGCGGGGGACACGTCCGACATCGTTACTAAGGAAATGTATGATTTTCACGATAAGGGTGACCGGCACGTCACGTTACGGCCAGAAGGTACGGCCGGTGTTGTTCGGGCCTTTGTCGAAAATAAGCTGTACGGCCCCCAAGTTTTAAAACCGCTTAAAGTTTATTACATGGGACCAATGTTCCGCTACGAGCGGCCCCAATCTGGGCGGTTACGGGAATTCCATCAGCTCGGGGTCGAAGCCTTTGGGAGTGAAAGCGCCGCGTTAGACGTTGAAGTGATCGCGATGGGTTACAACCTGTTAAAGAAGTTTGGCTTAAACGACTTAAAACTGGTGATCAACACCTTGGGTGACCAACAAACGCGCGACGATTACCGCCAAGCCTTGATCGACTATTTGGAACCCCACTTTGACGAATTAAGTGATGATTCCAAGGAACGGTTACACAAAAACCCGCTCCGTGTCCTGGATAGTAAGGCGCCGGAAGACCAGAAGTTCGTTGCCGACGCACCGTCGATTTTGGATTATTTAACGCCGGACGCCCAGCAACACTTTGAACAAGCCAAAGCGTACCTCGAAGCGTTGGACATTCCTTACGACGTCGACGCGACGATGGTGCGGGGCTTAGATTACTATAACCACACCATCTTCGAAATCATGACCAATTCCAAAGCACTGGGTCAGGGTTACACGACCATCTGTGCCGGGGGTCGTTACAACGGCTTGGTCAAAGAACTGGGCGGTCCCGAAGTTTCCGGCGTCGGTTTTGGACTTGGGGTTGAACGGTTACTAGTTTTGATGGACGCTGAAAAGGTCGCGATTCCAACCGACGATGCGCTGGACGTCTACGTGGTCGGTATTGGCGAAAATGCCAGCGCAACGACCTTGAAGCTGGTTCAGGCCATCCGGGGTGCCGGTTATACGGCAGAACGTGATTACTTGGACCGCAAACCGAAGGCCCAGTTTAAGAGTGCCGACCGTTTGAACGCCCGTTACACGATGACGGTCGGGGAAACGGAAATGGCCGACCAAGTCGTCAACTTAAAGGAAATGGCCACTGGTGAAGAACGCAAAGTTGCCATGGCGGACGTGTTTAACCACGTTGATCAACTTTTAACTAGCAAATAGGAGGAATTTTTAATGAAAAGAACCACTTATGCGGGCCTAGTTAACGAAGATTATTTAGGTCAAGAAGTGACTTTACAAGGTTGGGTGCAAAAGCGCCGGGACTTAGGTAGCTTGATTTTTATCGACCTGCGGGACCGTGAAGGCATCGTCCAATTAGTTTTTAGTCAGGAATTTTCACAGGACGCCTTAGACGTAGCTGACCAGCTGCGGAGCGAATACGTCATTGAAGTGCAAGGCAAGGTGGTTAACCGCAACGCCGACGCCATCAATGACCGCATGAAAACGGGTAAAGTGGAAGTTGAAATTCACACGGCCAAAATTCTAAATAAGGCTAAAACGCCGCCATTTTATATTCAAGACAACATTAACGTTTCGGACGAATTGCGGTTGAAGTACCGTTATTTGGACTTGCGCCGGCCAGAAATGCAACGCGGGTTGAAGATTCGCAACGGTATTACCCAGGCGGTTCACAGTTACTTTGACGCCAACGGTTTTTATGACATTGAAACGCCGTTCTTAACGAAGTCCACGCCGGAAGGGGCCCGGGACTACTTAGTGCCATCCCGAATCTACCAGGGACACTTCTACGCGCTACCCCAATCACCACAACTGTTCAAACAGTTATTGATGGGGGCGGGCTTTGACCGTTACTACCAAATCGCCCGTTGTTTCCGGGATGAAGATCTACGGGGCGACCGGCAACCTGAATTTACCCAGATCGATATGGAAACGTCCTTCCTAACGGCTGAAGAAATTCAGTCCTACACGGAAGGTTTGATTCAAAAGGTCATGAAAGACGTTAAAGGTATTGACGTGAAGGCGCCGTTTAAGCGGATCACCTGGCAAGAAGCCATGGACCGGTTCGGTTCCGAAAAACCCGACGTACGCTTTGGTATGGAATTAAAGGACATGGCCGCTGCCGTTAAGAACGCCGGTTTTAAAGTGTTTGACAACGCCTTAGCCGCTGGTGGGCAAGTTAAAGCCATTGCCGTACCGGGCGGCGCAGACAAGTACTCCCGCAAGCAAATCGACGCTTACACCGAATACGTCAAACGTTTTGGTGCCAAGGGGCTGGCCTGGATGAAGGTGACCGATGATGGTTTCAGCGGTCCGGTTGCTAAGTTCTTTAAGAACGACGGGGATTTTGAAGCCATCACCAGTGCAGCTGATGCTAAACCGGGTGACCTGTTGTTGTTCGCCGCGGACAAGTTTAAAGTCGTGGCTGATACGTTGGGTTACCTTCGTAAAGCCATTGCTAAAGAACTTGACCTGATCGATGAAAACCAGTACGCCTACCTCTGGGTCGTTGACTGGCCACTCTTCGAATACGACGAAGGGATTGAACGCTGGGTTCCAGCACACCACCCATTCACGATGCCTAACGAAGAAGACGTGCACTACTTAGACGAAGGCGAAGATCCGCACAAGGCCCATGCCCAGTCTTACGACATCATCTTAAACGGTTACGAACTAGGTGGTGGGTCGATTCGGATTCACACCCGTGAGTTACAGGAAAAGATGTTTAAAGCACTCGACTTTACTAAGGAACGGGCTCAGGAACAGTTTGGGTTCCTGCTTGACGCCTTAGACATGGGCTTTCCACCGCACGGCGGTTTAGCCATTGGTTTGGACCGCTTCGCTATGTTGTTATCCGGTAACGATAACATCCGGGAAGTGATCGCCTTTCCTAAGAACTCCAAGGCTTCCGAACCGATGACTAACGCACCGGCGACGGTTTCCGACCAACAACTAGCCGACTTGGACTTGTTGATCACGAAAAAACCAGACGAAGATAATCAGGACTAAGTTATCTCAGCGAAAGAACGTTCAATCCGTAGATTGGACGTTCTTTTTGCTTCGTGTTAAATTTATATTAAAACTTAATTGGAGGAATTTTAATGGAAACAGCAATTTTTGCGGGCGGGTGTTTCTGGTGCATGGTCCAACCGTTCGATAGTCAGCCAGGCATCGAAAGTGTCGTTTCGGGTTATACCGGTGGCCATACCAAGAACCCGACGTATCAAGAAGTTAAGTCCCACACAACTGGTCATACCGAGGCGGTCAAGATCACCTTTGATCCGGCGGTGATCTCCTACGCGGACCTCGTGGAGATCTACTGGCACCAGACCGACCCAACTGACGCGATGGGCCAATTCCAGGACCGGGGGGATAACTACCGGCCGGTCATTTTCGTTAACGGCGCAGACCAGCGGCGCGTTGCCGAAGCTTCAAAAGCCGCGTTACAAGCCAGCGAACGCTTTGATCAACCAATCGTCACGACGATTGAAGACGCCCAGCCGTTTTATCCGGCGGAGGCCGAGCACCAGCGCTTTTATAAAAATAATCCGGTAGTGTTTGCGGAACAGGAAGCCGGGGGTCGGGCGGCCTTTATTGCCCGAAAGTGGGCCGATACGCCCAAGGTGGATTAATAATCTGTGAATTTGCTGAGAACGGTGAGACTTCTGGTAGAAAACCGCAAAACCGCGTCAGTTAGGGGTTATGCGTGTTACAATAGCGAAAGCAAAAACGTAAAGGAGCACTTACTAAATGGATGATTTTCAGCAGTTATCCAAGCACCACCGTGACGTGGTCAAGGCTTCGACCGCCTTCATTTACGCCATTCTTGTGTCGATTGCGATGAACTACTTCTGGACACCCGGTCACATTTACTCTTCTGGGATCACCGGGCTGGCTCAATTGGTGAATAGCTTGATGACTAAGTTTATGCCGGTACAACTGTCCACCGCCGCGCTCTTATTCCTGTTAAACGTCCCGATGTTTATCTTGGCCTGGCGTTCGATTGGCCACCGGTTTACGGTTTACACCTTCTTAGCGGTCACCCTTTCTAGTATCATGATCAAGGTGATCTCACCAGTTGGGTTGACCCACGACCCAATCATCTGTGCAATTTTCGGGGGCGCGGTCAACGGTTTTGGGACCGGGACCGCCCTGAAAAACGGGATTTCGACTGGGGGGTTAGACATCATCGGCATCGTCTTGCGGCGTAAGACCGGGCGAAGCATTGGTACCATTAACATGGCTTTTAACTCGGTCATTATCCTGGCCGCGGGCTTCGTGTACGGCTGGCCGTACGCGTTCTACTCCGCGTTGGGCCTGTTCGTCAACGGCCGGGTGATTGACATGACCTATACCCGTCAGCAAAAAATGCAGGTCATGATTATCACCAGTCGCCCCAAAACGGTCATCGATAGCGTTCAAAATCGAATTCGGCGCGGGGTCACCATTGTCCATAACGCTGAAGGGGCCTACCAACATGACGACAAAACAATTTTATTTACGGTTATCACGCGTTACGAAATGCCGGAATTAAAGGCGGCCATGGCGGAGTCCGATCCGCACGCGTTCGTTAGTATTTCCGATACGGTTAAAATTTTGGGCCATTTTTACGAGCCCAAGCCGTAACTACCGACTAATCCAGCTCCGTTGAAACTGAAACTAAACTTTAAGGCGCGTAAATTACTCAAAGTAGGACCGAGTAGTTTACGCGTCTTACGTTTCCACGGGATGGTGCTAAAACGGGCGCCGAGGGTCCGGTGTGCCTCCGCGCCGTTTTTGAACGTGCGGGTAATGCTGGTGGTGGCTGGTTAAATTATTAAGCAACGATAAAGTAATTCATATTTGGAATAGTTGTAAAAGTAAAATATGCTATAATCAATTGTTGTATTTGACAGCGTGAAAGGGTGGCCGGATTGAAAAAAGCACTGTACATCTGGTTGATCAGGGTGGTTTCGTGGCTGACACACTTTAAACCGTCGGCCCGCGTGATTTACGTGATGAGTTTTGCGGATAACCTTGATTTTATTCGGCAACTAAACAAACGAGTCTCTGGTCGGTTGACGGTGTACTACTTACCGTCAGCGCGGGCGGGTGGCCTTCAATTGGCAGCTGACGGAGTTGCCACGCGGGCGTTTCAGGATTCACTACGGTTCGTCTTGACCGGGATCCCGGTTTTTACCCGTGCGGCGGACCTCTACCTGGATAACTACTACGCGTTTACGGCCGGGTTATATCGGCACCGTCAACAGCGGGTCGTGCAATTGTGGCACGCCGGTGGTGCAATCAAGGCGTTTGGCTGGGGGGATCCCCAGACCGCGCGGCGTTCCCCGGCGGATCAGCGTCGTTTTCAGGCGGTCTATAATCACATTACGGACTTTGTCGTTGGTTCTGAAAAAATGGGGCGCGTGTTTGCGGAGAGTTACCACGTTCCCGAATCGCGGATGCGGGTTTTAGGCTATCCGCGTTCGGACCGGTACCGACAAACACCGTGGGTTGAACGGACCCGCGCGGCCATTTACGCGCAATACCCGGATTTAGCAGCCAAAAACGTTATTTTATACGCCCCCACGTACCGGGCGGGGGTCCGGTTTGACTTGCCGGCAGATTTTGGTCAATTAAAGTTAGCGGCGAATCAGCGGCTGATTGTCAAATTACATCCGCACTTGCAAGACCAGGCACGGGCGTTACAGGCGCGGTATCCCGATTTGATCACGGTCGTTCCGGACTTCAGTACGGACGAGTTGCTGACCGTAACGCAGACCTTGATCAGCGATTATTCGTCCGTAATTTTTGACTACGCGCTCTTGCCAAATTGTCAGAAAATGGTATTCTATGTTTTTGACTGGCAAAGTTTTACCCGGGACGTGGGGTTGCAGGCGGATTTCAAAACCTGGGCGCCCGGACCGCTGGTGACAAACGTGGCCGCGTTGAATCGGGAGTTAGCGCAAACGCCGCAAGCGTTGCCGCTAACCAAGTTTAACCAGTTATGGAATACCCGTAATGACGGTCACGCTACTAAGCGGACGTTAGCTTACTTTTATCAAAAATAAACGATTACGTCACAACGATAGATAGGGAGTGTCGGTGCCTTGAAAGAGGTCGTATCAATAATTAAGGAACAGTTCCAAAATTGGGGCATTATTTGGCGGATTTCCAACTATGAAGATCAAGCCAGTTATCAAAACCATTACCTGGGACTAGCCTGGGAATACTTATACCCGTTAATTCAAATTGCCATTTACTGGATCGTTTTCAGTGGCGGCTTTAAGAAGGGCAGCAACCTGGATGGAGTCTCTTACCTGATGTGGATGGTGATTGGAATCACCCCGTGGTTCTTCATGAACCGTGCCGTCCTCGACGGTTCAAAGAGTATTTATCAACGGGTCAACATGGTTTCTAAAATGAAGTTCCCGGTCTCGGTGTTACCGTCGATTCGGATCATTGGTAACTTAAATTCGTTTTGGACGATGCTGGTGTTTTCAATCGCGCTTGGGTTCTTTAACGGCGTTTACCCGGCCGTACAGTGGTTACAGTGGATCTACTACTTTATTTGCATGATGGCGTTGATGTTTGCCCTCAGTATTTTTAACTCGACGGTGTCGGTGCTCGTCCGTGATTGGCAGATTTTATTACAATCCCTAATGCGGATGCTGTTCTACTTGTCCGGTGTTTTGTTCAATTTCCAAACGACCGGTTTCCCGGCACCGTTTGTCCGGATCTTACAGTTGAACCCGTTCTTCTACGTGATCAACGGATTTCGGGAATCGATGTTCCACCAGGGCAGTGACACCTACATGTGGAGTCAGCCCATTTTGACCCTGATCTTCTGGGGCATCGTTTTGTTCTTCCTCCTGATTGGGTCGCACTTGCACTACAAGTTCCGTTCCCGGTTTGTGGACATGATTTAATTTTAGTTAAATTAGCGAGCGAATCACTTTTCGTGGTTTGCTCTTTTTTTGTATAATAAAAATTAGTAAACACGTACGGTTAACTGCTAAAATGAAAAAAGGGATGGATGGACGATGTTAAGATTAGGATCACACGTTTCGATGAAGGCGCCCGCAATGCTACTCGGATCGGCTGAGGAGGCCGCCAACTACGGCGCAAACACTTTCATGATTTATACCGGGGCACCCCAAAATACCCGCCGAAAACCAATTGACGAGCTGAACATCGCGGCCGCCCAACCCGTTATTGAAAAACACGATTTGCGTCAAATCGTAGTGCACGCTCCCTACATCGTGAACCTCGGGAACACCAAGAAGCCGGGGTACTTTGAATTTGCAACCGACTTTTTATACCAGGAAATTCAGCGGGCCGAAGCGGTGGGTGCGACTCAACTAACGCTACATCCGGGGGCTCACGTCGGCGCCGGGGCGGACGCGGCAATCGCGCAAATCATTAAGGGATTAAACGCCGTTATCCGCCCGGAGCAGACCGTCCAAATTGCATTAGAAACGATGGCCGGCAAGGGGACCGAGGTTGGACGGACTTTTGAAGAACTGGCCCAAATGATCGACGGCGTGACGTACAACGAAAAGTTGTCAGTCACCTTTGATACTTGCCATACTAGTGACGCGGGTTATGACATTAAGCATGATTTTGACGGGGTGCTCAACGAGTTTGACCACGTGATCGGCTTGGACCGGTTAAAGGTGGTTCACCTGAACGATTCGAAAAATCCACAAGGGGCGCATAAGGACCGCCATACCAACATTGGCATGGGCACCATTGGGTTTGACGCGTTGAACTACGTCGCACACCACCCCCAGTTACCCGATATCAGTAAGATTTTGGAAACGCCGTACGTGGGTGAGAACAAAAAACATCAGTTTCCACCGTATAAGTACGAAATTGCCATGTTACGGGCGGGCAAGTTTAACCCGAACCTGTTGGAAGATATTCAGAATCAAGCATAAAACTAGAATTGAGAGGCTGTGACAAAAGTCACAGCCTCTGTTGTATCTCCGCACAATTATTGTCGAAACGGGTTTCAAAAGTCAGCGGGCTCCGCTTAACGGCTAACCGACTTTTGGCACACTCTGTTTTATTTACACGTAGGAGGTAGCGTCATGGATTTAAAAGGTCAACGGATTTTAATTGTAGGTGGAACGTCCGGGTTTGGGTTGGAAGTCGCCAAGCAGGTCCTCACCCGGGGAGCAGTGGTGCACGTGATTGGACACACGCCGGCACACGTGCAACGCGCTTTACGGCAATTAACGAGCTTGGGAGTAGTACACGGAACGGCCCTCGATGCGCAGGCTGGCACGGCTATGGGGGCGTTTTTTGAGCGCCACGCGCCCTTTGACCACGTGCTTTCCTTTTTAGGTGGTGCCATGGGCGGCGGCTTTTTGGAAAATTCGGTCACGGCGATTCGGGCAACAATTGAAGCGAAGTTTTTTGCAAATTTACAGTTGGTTCAACTGGCCAGCCGGCGGTTAAACCGCCACGGAACAATCGTTTTGACCTCTGGTGCCGGTGGTCACCCGTACGACGCTTCGGGAGCTATCATTGGCAATCAGGCCATTAATACTTTAGTTGCCGGGGTGGCCGTTGAATTGGCCCCTGATTACCGGATTAACGCGGTGGCCCCGACCTGGACGCCGACCGGGTTATGGCGACAACTGTCACCTGAGCAGCGTCAGAAGCAAGCAAACGAGTTTAGCCGCGGGGTGCCGCTACGGCGAGTTGCAACGGTGGCTGAGGTGGCGTCCGCGTATGTTTATTTGATGCAAAATGAGTTTGTGACTGGTCAGGTGTTGCACGTTGACGGTGGGGTCGCGTTGTAAGCAACCCGAAGCCGTAAAAAAAGGAGTGTCCAAACAATTCGCTTGGCACACTCCTTAAATTGATTAAATCTTTAAATACACCGGTTATTGATCCGTATCGACGTTACCGAGGCTTTCAGTAATTAAAGTGGCGGTTTCTTCGATCGACTTATTGGCAACGTTAATGACTAAGCAGCCAATTTTCTTGAACACTTTATCCGCGTATGCCAATTCGTCCTTGATCTTATCGGTGTTGGAGTACATCGTGTCGGGGTTTAACCCGTACTGGACCATCCGCTGACGCCGAATGTCGTTCAGTTTTTCGGGGTCGTTGGTTAAACCAAAGATCTTTTTCGGATCAACTTTCCAAATTTCATCGGGAATTTGGGCCTGGGGAACGAGCGGCAAGTTGGCGACTTTTAAGTTCCGGTTGGCCAGGTAAAGTGATAACGGGGTCTTGGACGTCCGTGAGACGCCTAGTAAAACGACGTCGGCTTCTAAGAAGCCGGTCGGGTTTTTGCCATCGTCGTAGGTCACGGCAAATTCGATGGCGTTGATCCGGTCAAAGTAGTTCGTGTTTAACGCGTGAACCGTGCCGGGATGGTTGGACGGTTGAACGTGGGTGATTTCAGAAAATGTGTCTAGGGCCGGCGTCATGACGTCGTAATAGGGCAATTCGTGGACCACGCAGAAATTATTAACGGCTTGGCTGAGCTTACGGTCAACGAAGGTGTGAAAAACCGCGGCGTGTTCTTTTTGGGCCTGTGTGAGGACCGTTTGTAAGAGTGACTTGGTACGGACGAAGGGGAACCGCTGGTAGCGGATCTCGTATTCGGAAAATTGGGCCGCGGCGGCTTGGGCAACGCCGTGGGCCGTTTCACCGACGGAATCGGAGATAATAAAAATTTTAATTTCTGACATGGATTTAACCTCATTTCGGTTCGATAATGTCTCTAGTGTAGCATAGCACCGGGCTTATGAAAACGATTTACTGTCCGGGATAACGGACTTGTTAACGATTATTTGTAAGAATCTTAAAACTTTTGTTGACGGCCTTTTTGGATTTATGTATAATTTACTAGAACAGTTGCGTTATGTAAGTATGCATAATTTGACGGTTACTTTTTAAGCTCGGAGGGAGGGAATTTAACATGGCAAAAACAGTCGTTCGTAAAAACGAATCTCTTGATGATGCTCTTCGTCGCTTTAAACGTACCGTTTCAAAAAGTGGTACTTTACAAGAATACCGCAAACGGGAATTCTACGAAAAACCAAGTGTGAAGAAGAAGTTAAAATCTGAAGCAGCTCGTAAGCGTAAGAACCGTCGTCGTTTCAAGTAATTAGTTCATTGTAACTAATGAATACTTGCTACGAGGAGGGCAACCAATGAGTCTTACAGATGAACTCAATGGTGATCTTAAAGCTGCGATGAAGGCACGCGATAAGCAAAGCTTGAGCGTTGTGCGCATGCTGAAGTCGGCGTTGATGAATGAAAAGATCAACGCGGGCCATGATTTAACTGCCGATGAAGAAGTGAGCGTGGTTTCACGTGAACTGAAGCAGCGGCGCGAATCATTAAGCGAATTCGAAAGTGCTGGTCGTCAAGATTTAGTTGACGGCGTTAAAGCTGAAATTGCAATCGTTGAGAAGTACATGCCGAAACAACTGTCGGACGAAGAAGTCCAGCAGATTGTGGCGGCGACCATTAAACAAGTCGGAGCAACCGGTAAGGGTGACTTTGGTAAGGTAATGGGTGCCGTGATGCCGAAGCTGAAAGGCAAGGCGGACGGTAAACTAATCAACCAAACAGTTAAATCATTATTGAATTAACGGTAAAGTCGGGGAAGTGTTTCCCCGGCTTTTTTGGTGTGCCGGTGGTTTGGGGACCGAACGGGCGGTCGCGCTGGTAGGTGGTGCGCTTTTATGCTATGATTAGTTAACAAATACCCGTTTAAACGGCGTGGTTATCACACTGCTAGCGGGTCCCACCAATTTTGGTGGTAACTAAATCTGTTTATAAAGGGGTTCACGTTTTTGACTGAAAACTCAAAATATGAACAAAAATTTTTAATTGCTGATCCCGCCCAGTCGGTTGCACTATTAGGCCCGGAAGACGCCCACTTGGCGCTCCTAGAGGACGGCCTGCACGTTAATTTACACGTGTTTGGTGATCAAATGACCATCAGTGGTGACGACGAAGCGGCCGTGCATAACACGCAAGCCGTCTTGGATAATCTAACGAGTTTAATTAAACAGGGCATCCAAATTGGCGCGCCCGACGTGATCAGCGCGATTAAAATGGTCAATCGTGGGACGTTGGAGTACTTCAAAGACTTATATTCGGAGACTCTGATCAAGGATAACCGCGGTCGGCCAATTCGGGTGAAAAACTTTGGTCAGCGCCAGTACGTTCAAGCCGTTGCTAAGAGTGACATCACTTTCGGCATTGGACCGGCCGGGACTGGGAAAACCTACTTGGCCGTTGTAATGGCAATTGCCGCTCTAAAACGCGGCGACGTTGAAAAATTGATTTTGACCCGCCCGGCCGTTGAAGCCGGCGAAAGCCTCGGCTTTTTGCCCGGGGACTTAAAGGAAAAGGTCGATCCGTACTTACGGCCAATTTACGACGCCCTTTACGATATTTACGGGGCGGAGCACACGCAGCGGTTAATGGACCGCGGGGTAATTGAAATTGCGCCATTGGCCTATATGCGGGGACGGACGTTGGACCACGCCTTTGTTATTTTGGACGAAGCGCAGAATACGACCAACGCGCAAATGAAGATGTTTTTAACGCGGCTCGGTTTTGGCGCCAAAATGATCGTCAACGGGGACATCTCACAAATTGACCTGCCCCGCAATACGACTAGTGGCCTCATTCAAGCCGAACGAATCTTAGGTGGAATCAGTAACGTTTCATTCGTTAAGTTTACGGCGGATGACGTGGTTCGTAATCCGGTCGTTGCAAAGATCATCACGGCGTACGACCGCGTGGAACAAAAGTAGACGGAGGAAATATGGATTTAGAATTATATGATCAAACCGTGAACGGGGCGCAACCCGAACAATTACAGCTAGTGCGCGATTTAATTGATTTGGCGGGGCAAACCCTTGAGTTAAGGGACGACACCGAAGTTTCGGTGACCTTAATGAACAACGATGCGATTCAAAAGATCAATGAAGAGTACCGCGGGGTCGACCGGCCGACCGACGTGATCAGTTTTGCCATTAATGATGACGAAGACGACGACCCCATCATTATGGACCCGGAGCTAGCGGCCGAATTACCGTTAAACTTAGGCGATATCATGATTTCCGTGGACAAAGTTGCTGAACAAGCGGCCTTTTTGGACCACTCCCAGGCACGGGAATTAGGGTACCTCGTTGTGCACGGTTTCCTGCACTTAAATGGTTATGACCACTTGACTCCGGCGGATGAAACGAAAATGTTTGGCCTGCAGCGCCAAATCTTAGATGCTTATGGCCTCAAAAAATAGACCAGACCGGCTCCAAGTCGGTAAAAACCATTCGTTTTGGCAGTCGTGGCTGCACGCCTGGAACGGTCTGAAAACGGTCGTCGTTGAAGAACGGAACATGCGGACGCACTTAGTTTTGGGTGTGCTGGCGTTACTCTTAGGCTGGTGGGTCAATCTAACGGTGAACCAGTGGCTCTGGCTGTGCTTGGTAATTTTTATGGTGATGCTGTGTGAAATCAATAATACGATTGCGGAAAACATTTGTGACCTCGTGACCGGACCGCATTACCACCCGCTCGCCAAAAAGGTCAAAGACATCGCGGCCGGTGCCGTCGTTTTTGCGGCGGCCTTTGCCGTGCTAGTTGGTCTCATTTTATTTGTTCCCAAACTGTGGCCGTTACTCATGGCCTGGTTGTAGAAAGGAAAGTTTTATGGCAGAAAATACTGCATTTCATTCCGGCTTTGTGGCGATTATTGGTCGTCCGAACGTCGGTAAATCAACGTTATTAAACCGAATCGTGGGTCAAAAAGTGGCAATTATGTCCGATAAGGCTCAAACGACCCGGAACCGAATTCAGGGGATTTACACCACGAGTGATACCCAGATGGTTTTCATTGACACTCCCGGGATTCACAAACCACACAGTCGGTTAGGCGACTTTATGGTCAAATCGGCACTGTCCACGTTGGGCGAAGTTGACGCGGTCCTGTTCATGATCAACGCCGACGAGCGCCGCGGGGCCGGTGACAATTTCATCATTGACCGGTTAAAAAACGTGAAGAAGCCGATTTACTTAGTCATTAATAAAATTGATCAGGTTCACCCCGACCATTTATTAGAAATTATGGATCAATACAAGGATGCCTTACCATGGAAGGAAGTTTACCCAATTTCCGCTTTGGAAGGTAACAACGTTGATGAACTCTTGACCACCTTGAAGGCGCAGCTGCCAGAAGGGCCCCAATACTACCCGTCTGATCAAATCACGGATCACCCGGAACGGTTTATCATTTCTGAACTGATCCGCGAAAAGGTCTTAGAACTCACCCGCCAAGAAGTTCCGCATTCAACCGCGGTGGTGATTGACTCGATCAAACGTCAGGATGAAGAAAAAATTCACGTGCAGGCGACCATCATTATTGAACGTCCGTCCCAAAAGGGCATTATCATCGGTAAGGGCGGCAGTATGCTGAAAAAGATTGGTTCAATGGCCCGTAAAGATATTGAGCACTTGCTCGGTGACAAGGTTTACCTAGAACTCTGGGTCAAGGTCCAGGAAAACTGGAAGGATCGGCAAGATCTCTTGGCCAGTTATGGTTACCGTTCCGACGATTATTAATAAGTAGTAGGTGAGAACGTGGCGCAGCAAATGATTACCAACTTTAACGGCATCCTGCTGTTTCGACGGGATTACCGGGAACGGGATATGCTGATCAAGTTTTTGACCGCGGAATACGGGAAGAAGATGTTTTTCATCCGGGGGGCCCGCCGACGCGGGTTTAAGATGGCGGCCGAACTGCTGCCGTTTACGATGGGTGAATACGTTGGTGACTTGCGGGACGGCCTGTCCTACATTAACAGCGTCAAATCGGTCCAGTATTTTGAACACATTAGTCAGGACATTGCCTTAAACGCCTACGCGACCTACGTCATGAATCTACTAGACGTGGCCTACCCGGATAATCAACCGGTGGGCCGCTGGTACCAGCAATTAACCAGTGCACTACGGCTAATTGATCAGAACGTGGCCCCGGCCCTAGTGGCAAACGTGGTGGAAATTCAAATGCTGGGGGCGTTCGGGGTGGCCCCGGAATTACGTTGGTGTACCGTTTGTGGGCGGACCGACTTACCGTTTGATTACTCAGAAAGTTACGGCGGGCTGTTGTGTCAGCAACACTGGCACTTAGACCCGCACCGACTGCACGCGGCGCAGGCCGCCATCTTCTATTTGCGAAAGTTTTCGGTGCTCGACTTGTCCAAGGTCCATTCAATTAAGGTTAAACCAAACACCGCTGCCCAGTTGCGGCGCATTCTGGATGAGATTTATAATAATTCGGTCGGGTTACGGTTGAAGTCTAAACGCTTTATTGATCAAATGGGCAGCTGGTATCAGCCGTTAAAGCCGCGTGGTGAAGATTGACAAACGCCGGTTCATCGGCTATGATGATGAAGAACTGAATAGTTAAGCGTTGATGAGAGAAAGTGAACGTGGTTTGATTCCCAGTGAGGTCGCGGTGGTGCGAAGCGATCAGTCAGACGCGTTGATTGGCGCTCTCGGAGCTTTATAAACATTAATCAAGCTGCTGAGGTTACTCAGAAGTAGGGTGGAACCGCGAAATCAATCGTCCCTATGTCGTTTTTAGCAAACGGCAGGGGACTTTTTTTGTGGTTTTAGCCGTTCAGTCACTAATTTTGGGAGGAAAACCATGAGCAAAAAATTATCAGTGCAAGAGATTATTTTGACCTTGCAGAAGTTTTGGTCGGACCAGGGTTGCATGTTAATGCAGTCTTACGATACTGAGAAGGGGGCCGGGACGATGAGCCCGTACACCTTCTTGCGGGCAATTGGTCCGGAACCGTGGAACGCGGCCTACGTTGAACCGTCACGGCGGCCAGCCGACGGGCGTTACGGTGAAAACCCGAACCGGTTATACCAACACCACCAATTCCAAGTAGTGATGAAGCCGTCACCCGAAAATATCCAAGACTTATACTTGCAAAGTCTTGAAAAGTTGGGCATTGACCCATTGGAACACGACATTCGGTTTGTGGAGGATAACTGGGAGAACCCGTCCATGGGTTGTGCCGGTGTTGGTTGGGAAGTTTGGTTGGACGGGATGGAAATCAGCCAGTTCACTTATTTCCAACAAGTCGGCGGACTCGAAGTTGACCCGGTCACCTCCGAAATCACCTATGGGTTGGAACGGTTGTCGTCGTACATTCAAGACGTTAATTCCGTGTTTGACCTCGAATGGGGCGACGGCGTCAAGTACGGGGACATCTTCTTGGAACCAGAATTCGAAAACTCCAAGTACGCCTTTGAAGACAGCAATGAAGACCTGCTGTTAATGTTATTTGACGAATACGAAAAAGAAGCTAAAAAACAAATTAAGAATGGTTTGGTCCACCCGGCCTACGACTACTGCTTAAAGTGTAGTCACACGTTCAACTTAATGGACGCCCGTGGCATGGTTTCCGTTACGGAACGGGCCGGTTACCTAGACCGTATCCGTAACATGGCGAAGTCGATTGCCAAAGAATTCGTGGCACAACGCGAAAAACGGGGCTTCCCACTCTTAAAACACGCACAGGAGGAAACGAAATAATGGCTAAAACTTATTTGCTTGAAATCGGTTTGGAAGAAATGCCGGCACACGTCGTTACACCGAGTGTGTTACAACTGAAGGAACGCATGACGAAGTTCTTAAAGGATGAACGCCTGGGCTTTGAGACCATTAAAACGTTCTCAACGCCGCGGCGGTTGACCGTTGAAGTCAGTGGGCTTGATGACAAGCAGGCTGACGTTAAAAAGGAAGTCCGCGGACCGGCTAAGAAAATCGCCCAGGATGCGGATGGTAACTGGACAAAAGCCGCAATTGGCTTTTCTAAGGGCCAGGGTGCGTCGACGGACGACATCGTTTTTAAAGACGTTAAGGGGACCCCGTACGTTTTCGTGCAAACTTTTACCGCGGGCAAAACCGCGCAAGAAGTTTTGACGGCCGGAATCAAGGACGTTATTACGAAGATGAACTTTCCGACGATGATGAAGTGGTCAACGTACAGCTTTAAATATATCCGGCCAATTCGCTGGTTAGTTTCGTTACTGGACAACGAAATCGTGCCGATCCAGATCTTAGACGTTAACGCTGGTCGGACAAGTCGGGGCCACCGCTTCTTGGGCCACGACGTTGAAATTAAAACGGCGACCGATTACGAAGCCGACTTGGCAAGTGTCTTTGTCGTCGCCAACGCTGACAAACGTAAAGCCACCATTCGTAAACAAATCGCGGCTTTGGCCGAACAACGAAAATGGCAGATCAAGGTTAACGAGGATCTATTGGAAGAAGTTAACAACTTAGTTGAATACCCGACCGCCTTTGCGGGAGATTTTGATACTAAGTACTTGACGATTCCGGACGAAGTCTTGATCACGTCCATGCGGGATCACCAACGGTTCTTTTACGTGACTGATGACCAGGACAACTTGTTACCACACTTCGTTTCGGTGCGTAACGGGAACACGGAGCACCTCGAAAACGTGGCGCGCGGGAATCAAAAGGTTCTAACGGCCCGTTTGGAAGACGCCGCTTTCTTCTACCACGAAGATCAGCAGCACTCGATCCAGGAATACGTGGAACGGCTTAAAAAGGTTAGTTTCCACGATAAGATCGGGACGATGTACGAAAAGATGCAGCGGGTCATGTACATTAGCGGCTTCCTGGCAAACCAGTTTGGCTTATCAGAAACTGAAAAGAACCAGTTACACCGGGCTGCCCAAATTTACAAGTTTGACTTAGTGACCGGGATGGTCGGTGAATTCCCAGAACTTCAAGGGGTCATGGGTGAAAAGTACGCCGTTTTGAAGGGTGAAGATCCGGCGGTGGGCCAAGCCATCCGCGAACACTATTTACCAGTTAGTGCCGACGGTGATTTACCAAAATCTAAGGTTGGTGCCGTGCTGGCAGTTGCCGATAAAATCGATTCCATCAGCAGTTTCTTTGCCGTGGGCTTGACGCCGAGTGGGTCTAACGATCCGTTTGCTTTACGGCGACAAGCGTTCGGGATCGTGCGGATCGTGCGTGACCAAGGTTGGGACTTTCCAATTCGGAAGTTCGAAGCCGAGATTCAAAAGGAATTGGAAGCCCACGACGCGACGTACAGCTTAGACTTTGCTAAACAAACCACGCCGGTCGCGGCCTTCTTAACGGACCGGGTCAAGCAATGGTTCAGTAACCAAAAGCTGCGTTACGACATTGTTGACACGGTGGTTAAAGGGAGTCGGCAGGATATTCGGGAGATGTTCAAAGCGGCCGACGTTTTGAATGCTCATCAGGATGATCCTAAGTTCAAGGATACCATTGAAGCCTTTACCCGTTTACTCCGGATCACGGCTAAGGCCGATTTGAGCGTGGGGGACTTGACGGTGGATCCGGCACTGTTTGAAAATGACGCTGAACAGCACTTGTACGACGCCGTTGTTGAATTACAAAAGCAGATCACGCCGGATATGCCGATGGAAGCACGTTTTAAGGCACTGGCTGGTTTACGGCCGCTGATCGTCGACTACTTTGAACAAACGATGGTTATGAGTAAGGATGAAAAGGTCCGTAACAACCACATTAAGCAATTACTGATTATTGCGCAAATGGTCAACGTCATGGGTGACTTAAACCAATTAATCGTTAAATAGCGGTTAAGCGCGTATAATGTGAGGAAGTCTGGTAGTGGCCAACCACTGCGCGGACTTCCTTTTTTATGTTAGACAAAACTTATAAAATCGTCTAATAAGTGTGACTTATTATTGCATTGCTGTCAAGCTTGTGATAATATATATTCTGTAAAAGTTCGCACGTTAATAGTCGCATCCCGATTCAGTGGTGCGGCTTTTGATTGTTGTGAACCGTTTGGTTGTTTTGTCGTAGCGTAAGAAATGGGGTGGCAAAGTGGCCAATCGAATTCCTGAAGAGAAGGTTGATCAGGTCCGTTCCGCGGTCAACATTGCGGACTTCATCGGACAGTACGTCCAGTTAAAAAAGGCCGGTAAGAACTTATTTGGCCTGTGCCCGTTTCACGAAGAGCGGACGCCGTCTTTTTCGGTAAATGAACAAAAACAAATTTTTCACTGTTTTAGTTGCGGTCGCGGGGGGAACGTTTTCTCGTTCATCATGGACCTGGAGAACTTATCCTTTCCCGAAGCCGTTGTTAAAGTTGCGGAATTTGGTCACGTGGACCTGCCGACTAACTATACGGCGCAAGCACAACCGAGCACGCCCAAGGATCAGCAACAGGCCGACCTGTTAAAACTATACGCGGACAGTGCCAAGATGTATCAACACATTTTGGTCAACACCGAGTTAGGTGAGCCGGCGTTAGCTTATTTACGCGAGCGGGGGTTAGACGATGATACCATTGCCACCTTTGGCATTGGCTATGCGCCTAAAAACCAGTTACTGCTCGATTTTTTCAAAGAACACGGAACCGATTATCAGTTGTTGCGCCAATCGGGTCTGTTCATTGAAAACCAGGCCGGGGAGTTGCGGGACCGGTTCGTGGACCGGGTGCTGTTTCCAATTAAGGATGCGAGTGGTCGGGTGATCGCCTTTTCCGGGCGGATTTTAACGAAATCCCCGGACGAGCCTAAATACCTTAACAGTCCCGAAACGAAGCTATTCAATAAGCGCAACGTGTTGTTTAACTTTGATCTGGCCCGTGGCGCGATTCGCCAGCGTAAAGCGGTCGTGTTATTTGAAGGGTTTATGGACGTGATTGCTGCTTACCGGGCCGGATTACCAAACGGGGTGGCCTCCATGGGGACCAGTCTGACCAACGAACAGATCTACATGCTGGAACGGGTGACCGACCAGCTTTACATCTGTTATGATAGCGACTTGCCCGGACAAAAAGCGACGGATCGGGCGCTCAAGCTTCTCGGCGATAACAGCCGCTTAAAGCTTGGTGTGATTCAAATGCCCGACGGGATGGACCCGGACGAGTACTTGCGGCACGCCGGTCAAGAAAAATTTGTGCAGGTTTTTGAGGACGGTAAGCAAACACCAACCGCGTTTGAAATGACCTATCTGCGGCACGATTTAAACTTGCAAAACACTCAGGACCAGCTGACGTATTTAAGCGCTGTGCTGAATCAACTGGTCAAGTTATCTTCGAGTGTTGAACAGGACCTTTATTTAAACCAGTTAGTGCAAGAATTTGGGTTAGATAAGGACGACTTAAAGCAACAGTTGCGGTCAATGATTGGCCAACGGTCGGTGCACCACACCGCCACGCGCCAAGCCCCACCACCCGCACCGGCACCCTTGACGCCGCCACCCGCTACGGTGACGGGGGAGACTGGTAATCGCGGCCCGCTAAGTCGGGTCGAAAAAGCGGAACGGCTCTTACTATTCCGGTTGCTACACGACCACGACGTCTGGTTACGGGTGATGGCCATTGCGGGGTTTCACTTCGTTCACGATCCGTATCAGCAGATCTTAGTATACGCGGAAGCGTACTTTAAGACCCATAATCAGTTCGACCTCGCAAACTTTACCGACTTCATGGCCGATACTAGTTTGCAACCGGTGCTGACCAGCTTAGAATTTATGGACGTTGCCAGTCAGTCGTCAAAAGAAGAGGTTGCGGACCTGGTCAACGTGATCATGAACCAGCAACCGCTGGTGGAACAAATTAACGGTAAAAAAGCCGAATTAACGGCGGCTAAGCAGATTGGGAACCACGATCTGGTTCAACAATTGACCTTGGCATTAATTGAGTTATATCGCAAACAACAGCAAGTGCAACAAGCTGACAACTTATAGGAGGCTACTACATGGCAAAAGCAAAAGCAACGACGGCTTACGATAAAGCCGTTAAAGCATTAATCAAGGATTATAAGAAGACTGGTAGTATCAAGTACGACGAACTATCAGACAAGATTGCGGCGCCTTACAAACTAGATGCTAGTGGCATTGATAAGTTACTACAAAAAGTTGAAGACGCTGGAATCAGTGTCGTAGACGAAAAGGGCGATCCCGATATGCGGGCCGTCAAGAGTGTTAAAAAGGTCAGCAAAAAGGAACTAAGTGACGCTGGTTCCGCCTCGGGGATCAAGATCAACGACCCCGTGCGGATGTACTTGAAAGAAATTGGCCGGGTCGATCTATTGACCGCCGACGAAGAAGTTGCGTTGGCGTTACGGATCGAACAGGGTGACGAAAGTGCCAAGCAGGAATTAGCTGAAGCTAACTTACGGTTGGTCGTTTCAATCGCTAAACGTTACGTTGGTCGCGGGATGCAATTCCTGGATTTGATTCAGGAAGGTAACATGGGGCTGATGAAGGCCGTTGAAAAGTTTGACTATCGCAAGGGGTTCAAGTTTTCAACGTACGCTACTTGGTGGATTCGTCAAGCGATTACGCGGGCAATCGCGGACCAGGCCCGGACGATTCGGATCCCAGTCCACATGGTTGAAACCATCAATAAGTTGATTCGGATTCAGCGGCAATTACTCCAAGACCTCGGGCGTGAACCTACTCCCGAAGAAATTGGGGCTGAAATGGATATGCCGACCGAAAAGGTTCGTGAGATCTTGAAGATCGCGCAAGAACCCGTGTCACTCGAAACCCCAATTGGTGAAGAGGACGACTCACACTTAGGCGACTTCATTGAAGATCAGGACGCCACTTCACCAGCCGACGCGGCCGCGTACGAACTGCTTAAAGAACAGTTGGAAGGGGTACTTGATACCTTAACTGACCGGGAAGAAAACGTCTTGCGGTTGCGGTTTGGCTTGGATGATGGCCGGACCCGGACTTTGGAAGAAGTCGGAAAGGTCTTCGGTGTCACCCGTGAACGGATTCGTCAAATCGAAGCCAAGGCGTTGCGGAAGTTGCGCCACCCATCCCGTAGTAAACAATTAAAAGATTTCTTAGAATAGTTTGAACTTTACGGTGTACCGGTAAACGGTGCGCCGTTTTTTTTATGGGCGCACAAAAAAAATCTGTGACAGAACAACTAGGTAAAATGCGGACGTAAGTATACGCTAAAATTGGCTTAACGACGGGGATTATTTGTACAAGAAATCATTACGCTGCTGTTTCGTTTTAGGTGCCGTGCTAACTAGCAGATTAAATAAATCCAAGTAGCAATCCTAAGCTAAGCACGTTGTGGTCTTAAGCCGGATTGCAAAAATTTGTTTATTTTTATGTACAATGCTGGAATTATATTTTGCGTTAGAGGTGATTAGTCGCGCGTCCTGCGATTACATTTTAGTGGCGGTAGTTTTCAAGCTGGGCGCCGTGCTTATTCTATAAGTAAGAAACAAAACTAATTATCGCTATGATGTTATGTTTATGATAATAGACATAATTTAATTAAACGAAAAATCGTGGCAGTGGGGTGGGATTAGTTAGTTTTTATCATGGTGGAATAAGTTTGTATAAATAGTGGAGTTA
>NZ_QWZQ01000030.1 GCF_003885105.1 Lactiplantibacillus garii | reverse complement strand
GTCCTTAATTCCCACTAAAACTAAAAAAGTCCCTTTAAGCACGTGACCGCACCTAAAGAGACCCTCACTGCTAATTTTTCATGAACAATGGTGCCGAAGCCGGTGAACCGTGCACGGCGCCCCGCTGAATCAATGCTTCAACGATTTGAACGGCGTTGCCAGCGGCCCCTTTGACTAGGTTATCGGCAACGACCCACATATGGTAAGCACGCGCGTTCTCCATATCGGACCGAATCCGCCCCACAAAAGTTGCTTGACTACCAACCGCGTTGACTGGTTGTGGATAAAGTTGCTGCTTAGGATCATCTTGAACCACGACTCCCGGTGCCGTGGTCAGCGTCTCACGAATCGCAGCTGGCGTCGGCGTGGCATCGGTCGTAAAATAGACCGTTTCGCCGTGAGTAATTGGTACCGGAACCCGGACACAGGTTGCCGTAACTTTTAACGCCCGGCTATTTTTATCACCACACAAAATTTTTTTCGTTTCGTGGATCATCTTCCACTCCTCGTGAGTGTAGTCTCCCTCCTCAAACACATCGATTTGGGGGAGGAGGTTAAACGCTAACGGATAATGGTGATCTTGACCCTTAACCGGTAAAATCTGACTGGTCATCGCTTGCCCACTCAAATGTTCGGAAGCTTCACGGTACAGTTCATCAATTCCCGCTTGGCCCGCACCCCCAGCCGACTGGTAAGTTGATACAACGATCTGATTCAGACCGTACCGTTTTCGAACTGGATTTAAAGCCACCACCATCTGAATTGTTGAACAGTTTGGATTGGCAATAATACCGTGATGTTGACTAACCTCCGCCGCGTTAACCTCTGGGACGACCAACGGGACGTGTTCGTTCATCCGAAAATAGGACGTATTATCAACACACACCGCACCGCGTTTGACTGCTTCCGGTAATAACCTAGCCGAAACCTTACCACCCGCCGAAGCTAGCACGATATCCACACCATTGAACGAGTCCGGAACCGCCTCACTGACCGTTAACGACCGTCCCCGAAACTCTATTTGCTGCCCGACCGAGCGCTTGGACGCTAGTAAGCGCAGCTCCGCTACCGGAATATCAGATTTTGCTAATTGAGCGACCATTCGGGTGCCAACCGCTCCCGTTGCGCCCAAAATCGCAATGACGTACTTTTTTGCCATGACCTACACACTCCTCTGCTACATATTTTCGAACTAGGTTACCGTAGCACTCAGGAACACTAAATAAAAGTACGCATTTTTTTCTTCCTTAAAATTAAAATTGCTATTTCTTCACGATTTTAGTTTTCAACCCCAAACGGACTTCTTCCAGCCTAATCAGCTAGAAAAAGTCCGTTTTATTACTCAACTAATAATCCTAAATACCAAAAAGACCAATTCCGTAACCTAAAATGCCGACAATGAATAAACCAAAAATAATCCAAATAGCATTAACTTTCCGCTTTAACAACCACATCACTAAAAACGTTAACAACAGTGGCATTAATCCCGGTAATAATTCGTTAAAAATGTCATTCAAAGTCGTGACGGTCGTTTTACCATTGGTGGTTACGCGAGAAACGACCATCGGAAACTTCATCGTCGTCCACCGTGGGACCAACACACCCATGATAAAGAGACCTAGAATTGAAGCCCCTTCGGTTAACTTTTGTAATAAGTTTCCTTTGAGATTATTAACAATGTTCGTTCCTTGTTGATAACCAAAGTGAACACCCCAGTAACGAAAGCCTAGCCGAATCACGTTCCAGGCGACAAAAAAGATAATTGGTCCCATAATTGATTTGGTGGCGGCTAAACTGGCCCCAAATGCGGCTAAAACGGGACGTAACGTTCCCCAGAAAATGGGATCGCCAACACCAGCAAGTGGTCCCATCATGCCGACTTTAACCCCATCAATGGCGGCATCATCAATCGGCGCCCCCTGTGCCCGTTTCTCTTCCATCGCAATCGTCACACCTAAAATGGGTGCTTCCATGTACGGATTGGAATTCATGAATTCATTATGCCGTTTTAGAGCAGCCGCCCGTTCCGGTCCAGCCGGATAAATTCTTTTAATTGCGGGGATCATTTCGTAACAGAACCCTAAACCATGCATCCGTTCATAATTCCACGCCGCTTGGGTAATACACGACCGTCTAAACGCAGCGTTTAAGTCCTTTTTAGTAATGGCTCCCGCCATATTATTCTTAATTTCAACCATGCTAACTTAGAACTCCTTTTCAGTTTAAAAATCATCCAATTCCTTTTCCAATTCATCATCCAGGTCCTCGGTCTTACCCGCTTTATCGGAACCACCATGGCCGCCGTTGTGATACTTAGGGGCCAATTGAATGTACACGATTGCAATACATAGTCCCATTAAGCCCAGCGCAATCAAGTTCAACTGACTGACCGCAGCCAGTAAAAATCCTAAAAAGAAAAATGGCATTAAGTACCGGGTCGCCATCATGTTGATGACCATCGCATAACCAACAACGACAATGAAACCACCCGCAACCGCTAAACCATTCGTGATCACTTTTGGGACGGCTTCCAGTCCTTGTTGTACAACTTTAGGGCTAACCAGTAATACCAATGCGGTGGGAATCGCAATCCGTAATCCTTGTAGTACCAACCCCGTTAATTGTAAAAATTCAATGCCCCGGGGATTATCATTTTCCGCAAACTTATCGGCTTGATGTTCAAAAAACGCAGTAATCGTCCGCACCAGAATGGTCAAGACTTGGCCAGCCACAGCTAACGGAATGGCAATGGCAATCCCTTCCTTAACCGACAAACCAGAATTAATGACCATAACCGCGGAAATGACCGATGCCAAAGCAGCATCTGGTGCCATCGCAGCACCGACGTTCATCCACCCCAGCGCAATTAATTCCAACGAACTTCCTAAAACCAGTCCGGTACTTAAGTGGCCTAAAACTAACCCAATTAACGTACAGGCAACTAATGGCCGGTGAAATTGTGCTTCGTCCAGGACGCTTCCGCACCCGGCAATAAACGCAACAATTAAAACTAAAATGGCTTGAAACGCATTCATTTAATCAAAACCTCCTACAAAACATTGGCTTTCTTCAACATTCCCATGAACGGCACCTTGGTATCCGTTGCCAATTGACGGGCTTCTAATTCTACTCCCAACTTATCCAGTTCCTTATAGGCCTGGACGTCTTCAGTACTAACGGCGATGGCCTTATTAATCATTTTGCGATCCTTATCAAACAACGTGTTACCAATATTAACGGACTTCAAGTCCACTCCCGCTTGAACTAATTTCAAAACGTCCTCGGGATTTGTGAATAGCAACATGGATTTAAAACTATCAAACTTTGGGTTTTGATAAATTTGAGCCATCTTCATGATGGGTAAAACGTGCGCGCGCACACCCGGTGGCGTCGCTTGCTTGAGCAGTGAGACCCGTAACTTATCCTTGGCAACTTCGTCTGAAACGACCAGAATGTGGTCAATCCCGGTTGCCTTCGTCCAAGTTGTCGCTACTTGACCATGAATTAACCGTTGATCAATTCGTGCTAATTTGATTGCCATTGTCATAATAATTCGTCCTCGCTTTCATCCGTTGGTAATTCAAAATGTTTAATGCCACTCCGACCAGTTTGCTCTAAGTGACTGACCAATGCCGGTAAAGCCATTTCACGATTAAAATAGGCCTCCATAAGCATCGGCAAATTAAGTCCCGTTACCACGGCAACGTTATCGGCATCCACCGATGCAATGCGAACCGCCGTGTTGAACGGTGTGCCCCCAAATAAATCAACTAAGAAAAGAATTTTGGGCGTATTCATCTGTTTAATTGTTTGGTCAAAGACGGCTTTTAAAGCTTCCGTCGTTTGCCCCGAATGAAATGGGACCGCTTCAACGTGATCCTGTTCACCAGCAATCATCGTTGCCGATTGTAAAATTCCCTGACAAAAGTCACCGTGACTCGCAATAATTATTCCAACCACTGCTTTAACAACTCCTTTACTCGCTAACGTATTAACGCACTCCGTGGCCACAGAGTTAAAACGATTACATTTCTACGTAAAACGCAACGGTGGCTACTATAAAGTAGCGAATGGGTTCCATGTCAAGCTTTCATCCTAAATTTTTTTGCTAATAAAAAACGACTATTCCGAAAATTTTCGAAATAGTCGTCCAATCCGTGACTTTGCGTACCGTATAATAATTTAATCTGAACACAGCACTCGGTTTTGATTGATTCGTTGACTTTCTAATAACTGTAACGTTCCGCGCATGATTAGCTTCGAGGCAACCTGTTGTTTAACTAAGTGGTTTTTAAATAATAATCCAAACGCCGTTTGCCCCATCTCAATCAGGCCGTGATCAATCGTTGAATAGTCCATTAAAAAGCTTACTGGGAGATTTTCTTGGCCAATAACTAGCGCGGAACTGCCCAGTTGTTGCAATTGCCGTAGCGCGCCCGCCGCAATTTCATCACCATTTGCAAATATAGCCTGAAGCTGTGGCTCATTTTTAACAAACGTCCGGGCCGCCGTTAATCCATCAAACGTATTTTTGGATTCTCTAAAAATCATTTTATCTTCTAACGCCTGACCAAACACCATTGCGTATGCTTTGATCATTGCTTGCGCACTCTGACTTACCCGTTCATTACGACTAACCGTCACACCGATGTGCGTCAAATTTAACCGCTTTAGACGTCGAAAAACGTCTAGAAACGACTCACTCCGGTTAGTAAAAACACTCGTAATCGGGAAATCAAAAGTATCTTCACAACAGACAATCGGTCCATAATCTTTGAACCGCGCAATTTCTTCAAATGGTAAACTTCGCGACGTAAAAATTAAACCGTCTAAGAGGTGGTGTTTTAACAAGTCCAAATAGTGCAACTCCTGCTCGGGAACGTAGTTAGTTGCGAGTAACGTTACTTGATAGTCTTGATAAAATGCCATCTCGGTTATTGCGTCCGTCAGCTTCTGAAAATACGGATGATTGATATAGGGGACAACGATTCCAATTTGATTGGTTTTCCCCAAACTCAACGCCCGGGCAATCCCGTTACGGTGATAGTCCAACGCTCGAATCGCTGTCATCACTTCTTGACGCGTTTTGGCCGCAATGTAACCTGAATTATTTAAAGTTCGGGAAACCGTCGACACGGAATGTCCCGCCAATTTCGCCACGTCCTGAATATTAGCCATAATTTTTCTTCCTCTCAAATGGCCTTATTGTACGTTGTGAAACCCGTTTCGTGTCAATTATTTAACCCGCCGAACGTCGCAGAGACTAGGAAACCACCAGACCGTTGACGCACGTTTCAGTGCTTCTTGTCATCACTGGTCGTATGCTAAATCAGCGCCGTAGTGATACAGCCAATAAAAATAAACGTTAACCCCGCTAAAACCTTGATTAGTCCGAATTGCTGGTTTTCGCGTAACACAATCAAACCACCCAGGGTGGAAATTACCACACTGAGCTGACCAACGATGTAAGCATTTGTGATGCCAATGTGACGCGCGGCAATAATATACGTAAAAGCCGCCACTCCGTAGAGGATTCCCGGTATAATATTTAACCAGCTTGCTGACGCGCGTAGGACGCGGTGATTCCGATAAAGGGCCCAACTAACAGCGACTAAAGTGATCCCCACCATTTGCGGAAAAAAGAGCTGGGTCGCGTTGCCATTGAGTGCTTTTGGAATACAACTATATATCCAGTACCCCACCGTTGTTGCTAACAGTGGCAGGTAATCTTTTATGCCGTGTTTTACCCGGTCACTGGTTGAAACTGACAGTCGCGACCCAATCACAATTAACCCGATGGCACCCAGTCCTAAAAGTTTTTGTATCACCTGTGACCATTCGCCAAATAGGACGACCCCAATAATGGCCGTCCCAATTAACTGAAGCGCTGTCGAAACGGGCATCGTCCCCGATACTCCCACGCGGCGGTAACTCACGTACTGGCCTAACTGCCCAACGGCCCACGCGGATCCCGAAACTAGCGCGGCCATAAAAGCCCCCGTTGACAATTGGCCCGGTTGCCGGACACTGAGAAAAAATACGAGCCCCACTAAGCCCGTTCCAAGTCCCATCCCCAACATTTCATTTTCGGGACGACCGTCGATTTTTCGAATTAAAAGTGGATTTAATCCCCAACATAGGGCCGGAATCAACGCTGCAATAATCACCATCATTAACGCCCCCCTATCCAACTTTAATATTGTCCAAATCAATGTGGGCGTCATGTTTAACATCCAGTTTATTAAATAATCGGTACACGGCACCGTATAAATTGGCGTCGTTATGAAACCGGCTGCTCATAATCTCTGGACGGGCAATGGTCGCTTTGACCCAGGGACGTTGTTGTAAAATTAAATCGTATTGGCGGTTAATTTCTTCAATCAATCGTGCCTGAAATGAAATTCCACCGCCAATTACGTAACGGTCTAAGTCTAGAACCGTTTGTACGTTTAAAATTAACGATGCGATTTGACGGGCGTAGTGCGTAAAAATCGCTAACGCTTCGGGTTGTCCCGCATTGATGGCCGCAAACGCTTGTTTCCCATCGGATAGGTGTTTTGCTCCCATTACCTGATTAACTGCTCGGACCATGCGGACGGCTGATCCGGTGTGTCCGAATAGCCCGTCATCACTCAAATCATCCTGAACCGCCGGCATTAGACTGACTTCCCCGGCTAATCGCCGATTGCCGGCCCAAAGGTGACCATTAAGAATAATGCCGCCACCAACGCAGGTTCCTAGGACAATGGCCATTCCATTTTTTACGTTGGACAAATTTCCCATCCAGGACTCAGCCAACACCGCCGATTTACCGTCATTTTCAACGGTTACCGGTAACCCCATTTTTTTTAATTGGCGTGGTAAACAAACTTCGTCCAAATAGGGCAAACTAGAATTACGACAATAAATGGTGTCCGTTTTAATATCAACACGCCCCGGCGTACTAAACGCAATTCCGTTTAATTGGCACTCCAACTGCTTTGCAATTGTTTCAATGGCATTCAAAAAATGTGCCAAACCATCTTGCGGAGTTTCAATTCGACTTTTGGTAATTAAGGTACCGCTTTGATCCATTAAAGCGTATTTTAAATTGGTACCCCCAACGTCAACGGCTAAGTATCGTGGTTCACTGATCATATGTGTTTCCTTCTTTCAACAGATTAATCTAAACACTGGGATTAACCTTAGCACCTCGCGTCAGAAATGTAATCGTTTCCAATTTTTAATTTTAACCGGTCACCCCCCACCATTAATAATGCGCCGTAGGGCTTTTGGGTACCCGGCTATCCGAAAATGTTTTGACTTTATGCACAAAAGTTTTATTATTTATTTGTAAGCTCACATGTGCAAATATCTGTGTACAGTACCAAAGCATTATCGAAAGGAGCCTTTAACATGCAACCCAATCGTCACCAATTATTAGCAAAAGTAGCCTATCTCTACTATGAAAAGGACTATACCCAATCTCAGATTGCGAAACAACTCAATATTTACCGCACCACCATTAGTCGGATGTTAAAACAAGCGCGGGAAACCGGCATCGTCGAAATTAAGATCAACGATTTTAATTCCGACCTGTTTAATTTGGAAGAGGCCCTCAAACAACGTTACGGCTTACAAAACGCCATCGTCATTGCGACCGAACCCCACGCCAGCTCAGAGCGCAAGGAACAGTTGCTCTCAGCCGAGGCCGCGCTGTACCTCAAACAAACCATCAAACCGCACAACGTTGTCGGCTTTGCCTGGGGATCCATTTTGAGCGGGATGGTCGGGCAACTCCACCACCCCATTCAAACCGACGCAACGTTCGTTCCCCTCGTGGGCGGCCCCAGTCCGTCCAATTCTCAGTACCACGTTAACGGAATCGTGTATGACGCTGCCCGGGTATTTGGCGGGCGGAGTCTCTTCGTTGACGCGGCCGCCGTTCAGGAATCCAAGTACATCCGCGATGGTATCATGGCCTCCAAGTACTTTCACGAGATCCAAGACTGTTGGGAACACCTCGACATCGCCCTCTTGGGGATTGGGGGGCCGCTCAACAATACCAGCAGTCGGTGGCGGGACTTACTGACCCCTGAAGACCGGGAACTATTAAAAGAACGCCAGGCCATCGGTGATTGCTGCTGCACCTTTTTTGATAAGAACGGCAAAATATTAGCCGGCAACTTGCTAGACCGGACGATCAGTATTCCGTTACCCCAGCTGACCCGCGTCCCGAACGCCATCGCCATCGCACGGTCACTGACAAAGGCCCCTTCCATTTTGGCACTGCTCAAGATGGGCATTTTGACCACCCTGATCACCGATGCCGAAACCGCACAAAGGGTGCTTGATTTAGATGATTAGCACAAATGTGCATAAACAAACCGCTTAGGCCCCGTTACATACTGGTCTAGAGCGGTTTGTTACTTTTTCAATTTTAAAACCATGGTTACCGCTTACATTTGCCGTTATATTATAAGTGTAAACAAAAAACAGGGGTGAAAATCATGGAATTCTTATTAGATACGGTTCACATTGATGACATTAAAAAGTACGCGGGCATCATCCCGCTCAGCGGGGTTACTTCCAACCCGTCGATCGTTAAAAAGGAAGGCAAAATTGATTTCTTCAAACACATGCGTGCCATTCGCGAAATTATTGGTGACCAAGCAACTTTCCACATTCAAGCCGTTGGTCAGACGACCGAAGCAATGGTTGAAGACGCCCACACCATCTTAAAAAACGTTGACGATAACGTTTACGTTAAGATTCCAACGAACGAAGCGGGCCTAGCAGCCATCAAACAGTTAAAGGCCGAAGACGTTAACGTCACCGCCACGGCCATCTACACTAAGTTTCAAGGGTACTTAGCCATGTCAGCCGGCGCCGATTACTTGGCACCCTACTACAACCGGATGGTCAACATGAATATCAACGCCGACGAAGTGATTGGTGAGCTGTCTACCCAGATCATGCGTGAAAATAGTCGCACCAAGATCTTAGCCGCTAGCTTCCACACCGTGCAACAAGTTAACTCGGCCTTTGAAATGGGTGCCCAGGCCGCTACGATGAGTGCCGACATCTTCAAGACCGCCCTCACCGCCCCCGCCATCGGAGCCGCCGTCAACGACTTTACCGCCGATTGGGAAAGCCTTTACGGCCAGGGGAGTACCATCAGTTCCTTAGCAAAAACGGCCGCAACGGTTTAGCGTAACCCACTGAGGTACTGCGATACCAAAAGATGCAACGGGGCTTGTCACCACGTTGCATCTTTTATACATATTCAGTTTAATTAACCGCCTTAAATCCAGCCAATTGTTTTTAACCCGTGCGCAATCCCGTCGTGGTCACAGTCCTTCGTAGTCATATCCGCTTGGGCCTGGATCTCGGGAGCTGCGTTACCCATGGCGATGCCAATCCCGGCACTCTTTAGCATTTCACGGTCGTTTTGGTTATCGCCAAACGCGACGACGTTTTCCGGCGCGACGTTTAAAGAAGCCGCCAGCTTCGCCACGCCCTGCGCTTTAGACCCGACCCGCGGGATAATATCGACCCCGTAATCGTGGAAACGGACAAACGAAAATTCGTCGGCGTGGGGCAGTTTTTGATCCATCGCGCGGGGATAAAACATCATTGCCTGGTAAATGTTATGTTTTTCATAGTAATCTGGTGCCAAATCCACTTGGGGTGCCTTAAAAGTCGCCAGTACTTTTTGGGTCGTTGGCGTTAGAGCCGAGTGGGCGTGTAAGCCGTCCAGTGATTCAAAAATAATGTTGATGTCCTGTGCATCCGCCGCTTGAACGAGTTGGCGAACGTTGGTCCGTGATAACGTGTGACCGTGCACTTGTTTATGGTTGGCAAACGCTGCCGAACCGTTACAGAGTACAAAGTCCCGTAAATCTAACCGCTTAATAACGGCCTGTGCCATGGCCAAGTTTCGGCCCGTAGCAATGGCCACGTTGACTTGTTGTTGCTTTAATTTTTTAATGCTCGTTAAAGTACTCTTTAAAAACGTTTTGTTACTCGATAGTAACGTATCATCAATATCAAAAACTGCTAATCTTGCAACCAATTAAAGTCCCTCCAGCCTACCGTTTAATAAAATCTGATTCAATGCGTTGGTGCGTCTGCGCCGTGCCAACGGCTAAGTTGAACGCCGCGGCGCCCAGCGTTTCTAAGTGGTGGTCAATCGTTGAAAATTTTAATAACCGGCTGGACAATAAATTCTCCTGTCCAATAATTGTTACCGGTTTCAAATGGTGGTCCACAAAATACTGCTGGACGCCCGCACCGATATCGTCACCATTCGCAAAAACCGCGTCCACCCGCGGTTTTAGGGTGGCGAAGTATTTGCCTGCACGATAACCGTCATCGTAAGTTACGGCCCCCGTAAACAGGTTCGTAGCTGATAACTGACCAAACACGTTTTGGTAGGCTTGCCGGGTCACCCGGGCACTCGCGCTAATCGCATTGTCCCGACTAATTGTGACCCCCACGTTTTGGTAACCGGTGTGTTTTAACCAGGTGAGCGCCCGTTCGTAAGAGGCCCGTCGATCCGTATAGGTTGCCGCCAATGAACAATCGGCCCCCGGATCTTCGCAACAAACGATTTGACCGTACTTGCGATAGCGTTGCAAAGTGGCCAACGAACTACTCCGTGAAGTAAAAATCAACGCGTCGTACGCCTTGCTCCGTAATAGATCCAAGTAGCGCTGTTCAACTTTCACGTCATAATTCGTTGGTAACAAGGTGATTTTATAGCCGGCCGTGAACCCCGTTTGAACGATTCCGTCGACGATGCGGGCAAAATAGGGGTGGTTTGCGTACGGTAATACCACGCCAATTGTCTTCGTTTGCCCGTAACTTAGATCCCGGGCCAAACGATTCGGAACGTAATCCAGTTCCCGCATAATCGCCTCAACCCGTTGCCGTTTATCGTCGGCAACGTACTTATGATGATTGATGACCCGTGAAACGGTGGACACCGAATAGCCGGACAACCGCGCAATGTCGTGAATATTCGTCATTTAGCACCCTTCTTTATGGTTACTCGCGCCGTTAACACTTGTCACATCTTAACGGCTACCTTCCTAGCATAAGTTATGAAACCCGTTTCAGGTCAATTAATTTTTTCAATGGCTACCACCGAACCCATAAAATCATTCTACCACTACATTTAGAAGTGAAACCGTTTTTTCACAGTTCCGTTGATTAAACCGCCGCTTGCTGGTCGCATTTTATTTTATTTAGCCTTAAGATACTTTTTAAGGAGGTGTCCCATGACCGTTTTAACCGCTTTACAACAGCAGCTGGACTTTACCGCGACCGAACGGCGAATTGCCAATTACATGCTGACCCACTTGGACAAGATGCCCACCGTATTAATTAAGGAACTCGCCGCAGCGACCTACACGTCCCACTCGGCCATCATTCGCCTGGCACAAAAATTAGGCTACCACGGTTTCCGTGATTTTCAGCGAGCGTTAACGACCGCGGCCGCGCAAGTTCAACCCACGGACGTCAACGCTAACTTTCCGTTTAGTGATACCGATTCCGTCGCAACGATCGCCAAAAAAATGGCCGCACTGAACGTCACCGCCGTCCAAACCACCCGCCAGCAACTCGATACTCGTCAAGTGGCCCTGATTGCCCAACAATTGACCCGGGCCACGCGCATTTTGCTTTTCTCACAGGGAGATTCGCAATTGCGGGCCCGGAGTTTTCAAAATAAGCTGGTCAAGATCAACCGCTTCGCCATTATTGCGGACGAATACGCCGACGACGCTTGGAACGCTGCCAATTTAACAACTGACGACGTAGCGTTCTTCATTTCGTACGCCGGCACGACCCAGGTTCACCGGCAGTTCGCCCACTACTTAAAAGCTCACCACGTCCCGGTGATCGTCCTGACTGGCAATCCTCAAGCCCCACTACTCGCCGACGCCGACCTTCGACTCGTCACGGTTCAAAGTGAGACGCACTTTGCCAAGGTCGGGACCTTTGCGTCCCAAGCAGCGTTTGAGTACGTTCTGGACACGTTGTTTGCCACCATGTACGCCCAGGATTTTCAAACGAACCTCGCCCGTTTGAAAACTAATCAACGGCTGATGGCTGACAACGGACCATTAGCAACTAAATAATAAAAATTCAAACCTTAAAACGCGTAGACTACTCAAAAAATCTTCTGAGTAACCTACGCGCTTGTGTTTCCTAGTAACACTACCGTAACGTGCAGCTAAACCTAATTCATTTTGTTTGACGCACTTTACCCCAATTGAATACCGGCACTCGTTAGCGCCTGATCAACCACGGCCATCACGGCTTGTGAGTGACTTAACTGTTGTTTGACCGTAGCCATGTCATGCGTCTCAATAATTTTTTCAAACGCCACAAATTCCGCGTGCATCCGGTGCGCATCAGGGTTTAACCGCTGTTCAACCGGTTGGGTGCCACGTAACGTTTCGGTAAAACTCGTGACCGTATTCGTCGGACCGTTCACCACGATTGCGCCCGCCGTTCCTTGAATGGTCGACCGAACCGGTGACGTGCTGTCCTTGGCCCCGATGCTCACGACTTGCACGTCGGGATAGCTCATGATCAGCACGCCAGAAGTGTCGACGTTGCGCTCCACGTTTGCCAAATATTCGACCCGTTCGGGCTTTCCTAACAGTCCCACAACGAAGTGAATATTATAAATGTTTAGATCCATCAGGGCTCCGCCACCAAGTTGCGGGTTAAAGGCCGGTAAAACCTCGCCGGCTTTGAAGCGGTCATAGCGTGAAGAGTACTGTGAATAATTGAGTTCCAACACTTTCAACTGCCCCAGTTTAGCTAAATCGCGGCGAATTGCTTGATAGTTCGCCAAGTACTGGTTCGTGATCGCCTCGATCAGCACTAAATTACTTTGTAACGCCAGCGCCTTCAGCTCAGCCAGCTGCGCACCGTTTAACGTAAACGGCTTTTCACAAATGACGTTTTTTCCCGCGGCTAACGCCTGCTTGGTGAATTCATAATGTAACGAATTCGGTAACGCAACGTAAACCGTATCAATCACCGGGTTGGCTAATAACTCGGCATAATCGGTATACACCGTTTTCACGTGGTACTCAGTTTGTAACGTCCGCGCCCGCGCCACGCTGCGGGGAGTAGCTAATAATCCCACCAGTTGAATCGTCGGGATATCCTGAACCATCGGTAAAAAATCCTGGACAATTTTCCCGGTTCCTAATACACCTAACCGCAATACAAATCCCTCCTACTTTACTGCCGACACTGTTGAATCCCCGTTGCCAACATTTTGATTTGGAGCAACGTTTCTTCATCCTTCACCACTTTGGGTTGCCCATTGACCAACGTCTGGTAAACGTCGTCGTAGACCCGACTGTAATCGCCCACTTCGGAGACCACCTTTTCTTCATGGTACTGCCCGGCACCGTCCATGTAAGTCAGCGTCCCGTAGTTTTCCGGCTGGTCGATCCCAAAATCAGCGTGGTCTGGCATGTAAAAATGCTTGAGATCCGTTTCCTGCCGGTCCTTATCCGCCTTAATAAACATCCCCTGTTTACCGTAAACCACGAAACTTGGCCGCGGCTTGATCCGGAAATAACTGGATTTAACCGAAACCTTCAGCGCACCGTAGTATAAATCAATGTCAAAGTAGTCGTTCATCCGGTCGGTACCGAGTAACTGGCGAACGTCGTAGTGAACGTCGTCCGGACGGCCAAAGTACGCGATAACTTGATCCAAGGTGTGACAAGCGTGGCCGTACAAGTAACTAGTATCCAACGAAAAGTGTTCAACGCTTTCGGGAACTTCCGGCCGAAAGTAGTCAAAGTGCATCTCCACTTCTAATAAGTCCCCCAACTTGCCACTCGCAATCACTTTTTGCATCGTCAGGTAGTCCGAATCGTAACGGCGATTTTGATAACACTCGATAAACAGCTTTTTGCGGCGCGCAAGGTCAAATAACTCCTGAGCTTCCGCCACGGTTTCCGTAAACGGTTTTTCAACCAAGGCGTTTTTACCGTGTAATAACACGTCCTTGGCCGTTGCAAAGTGGGTCGAACTCGGCGTGGAAACCACCACTAATTGAATCTCGGGGTCGTCATAAATATCGTTAAGGTCGGTTGTATAATGCACCCCTTCGATGGGCGTCCACGCTTGCCGCCCGGAACGGGAATAAATCGTTTTGACCTTGATCTTATCCTTGAGTTTTAGGGCAAATGGTAAGTGGTAGCGGTTGGCACTTTTCCCGTTACCAATGTAAGCAATGGTTAACATGTTCGTTCCTCCAATTAAGTTGATGCATTAATTATCACCAAGTTAGCGGTTAAAACCAAGTGTTTTCACTTAAATTGGTGCTCGTGTTCAAAAAACGGGTCGTCATTTATTCAGATTAAACATTAGGTTCAGGCGACCCGTTAAAAATAGCTGTGCAGATAATATCATGTCATTAGTCATTGCGTTAAAATTAAATTAATTAACTTATTAATCAAGCCTTAAAGGGGGAACTAACGGGTGCAAACCGTCTTTTTAGTCCTACTACTCATTGCCGCGGTCGTCGCGGCTAACGCCGTCTATGCCAAGTTTAATCAGGTTCCGGTCGCCTTTTTGCAAATTGGAGCGGGCTTGTTACTATCCTTAATCCCGTTGTACCGGCACTTTGAACTCGAACCGGAGATTTTTCTGTTTGTGATTATCTCCGTTTTAATGTTTAACGACGGTCAAAATACCAGTCTGCATAAACTCAGCCGCAATATCGGTACGACCATGTCGCTAGCGGTGGTGCTGGCCCTGATCACCATTCTCGTGGTCGGGACCGCGACCCACTTACTAATTCCGCAGTTCTCACTTGCGCTCGCACTCGCGCTGGGGGCCATTATTACTCCCACCGACGCGGTCGCGGTCTCATCGATCACCACTAAGGTCGCGATTCCCGACCGGGTGATGGAAACGTTGGAAAACGAATCGTTATTTAACGACGCGTCCGGGATCGTGGCGTTTAACCTGGCCATCGCCGCAGTCGTGACCGGTCAGTTTTCCGTCTGGCACGGCATCGGTAACTTTTTATACGTTTTTGTTGGTGGCATCTTGGTTGGCCTAGTGTTGGGTTACGTCATCGTTGCTGGTCGGATCATGTTGATCAACATGCGCGTTGACACCCCATCCGTCATCGTGCCCTATACGTTGTTAACGCCGTTCGTGGTGTACTTTTTAGCCGAAGCCATCGACGTTTCCGGCATTTTGGCGGTCGTCGCGACCGGTCTGATCCACGGTATCCAGTCCGACCGTCTGCGCTTAACGACGTCCAGACTTCAGATCGTCATGTCGACGACTTGGTCAATCGTTGCCAGCATCTTAAACGGGATCGTCTTCGTGTTACTGGGGGTTTCTTTGCCTAGTGTGATTACCCACCTTCGCCAACGTGATACCGGTTCCGTCGCCGTGCTAGTTGGCCTGGGTATACTGTTATACGTCTTAATGACCCTAGTCCGCTTTTTATGGCTGCGATTCGACTTAGCCCGGATTCGTGCTTGGGACGACCACGAAAAGACCCGTAACGCCTTCGTGGTCGCGTTAAGCGGAGTTCACGGAACCATCACCTTAGCCATGGCCTTTTCCCTGCCCCTCACCCTGAACGGCGCCAGCTTTCCGTACCGTAACGACCTCATATTCGTTGCGGCCGTCGTCATTTTAACCAGTCTGCTGGTTCCTACCATCTGGTTACCACTGACCCTGCCTAAACAAGTCGTCAAGGTCACGGAGGCCGAATTGGCCAATGCTAAATCCGAAATGGTTGCTAGTGCCATAAAAATGATGCAGGCTCGGCACGGTAATAATCCGACGACCAGTCAAGTCATCATGATCTTGGAGGGCCAACGCGTCCTGGACGGGCGGCCAAGTCACACTCAGTTGACTGAACTTTTTGACCAGACCTACGCCGTTGAACGGCAAACCGTGGACCAGATGGTCGCCGGTGGTGAATTAACACCGGAACTAGCTGAACGCTACATGCGCGTTGCCAGCCGGACCCGAATTCAAAATCAGCAGACTTTCTGGCAACGGATCGGTCTGTTCTTCAGATTCGTGGTTGTCGGAAAGTGGTCCATGAGCAAAAAGGCCCGCGCCCGGCGTAAACTGTTCCGCCAATACAAGCCTCGAAGGGGGCAAACCCGTGAGCAAATGATGCACCGTAACCGTCAACTGTGGGGCGAAATGCGTTCCGTGGAGCAAAAGCCGTACGCAGCCGTGATCCAATTTTTAAACGACCACGGGACGACCGACAATCAACAAGCCATCGGTATCGTTCGGCGGGCCTACGACGAACGGCACCGGCGCTTATCCGGTGAACGTGACTTCCAAGAAGCCCAAAACGAGTTACTAATTGAAGCCTTTCAATTGGAATATAACTTTATCCAAAGTCAAACGAGTCGTAAGCAGTACGATCCCGAGCTGGCTAACCAACTCTACGAACAAATTTCAACCGACCAGCTGGTGTACTTACAGTCGATTAACGCCGATTAAACGCGTTGTTACGCCCAAAACCAGAATTGGGCAGACCGACTTTTGGCACCATTACCAGGCAATATAGAACGGATAAATTACGCCAAATAACGCGTAATTTATCCGTTCTATATTTTGTTCCACGGTCTTTTAGCTTAAAATATTTTTATAATTTTTTTGATAAAAAGCTTGCCTTAGAGTGGCTCTAAGGTGCTAATCTAAAAAACGTTCAATGACAACTCAGAAAGCGAGCGATAATATGGAAACACCAATTCTAAATAAAATCAATCAACCGGCCGACCTCAAACAATTGAGTTTAGCCGAGGAAACCGAATTAGCCACCGAAATCCGTCACGTTTTACTCAATAAAGTCAGTCAAACCGGGGGTCACGTGGGACCCAACCTGGGCGTGGTCGAACTAACGATTGCCTTTCACACGGTCTTTGACTCCCCCACTGACAAAGTGGTGTGGGACGTTTCCCACCAGTCCTACACCCACAAAATTTTAACTGGGCGTAAGCAAGCCTGGCTGGATCCCGACCACTACGACGACGTCAGTGGTTACACCGCGCCGGAAGAAAGTCCCCACGACTACTTCAACATTGGCCATACGTCGACGTCAATCGCGTTAGCCACCGGGATGGCTAGTGCCCGCGACTTGCAACACAAGCACGGCAACGTCATGGCCGTAATCGGTGACGGTTCGTTATCCGGTGGTTTGGCGTTAGAAGGTCTGAACACCGCGGCCACTTTAAAATCCAACCTGATCATCTTAGTAAATGATAATGGGATGTCAATCGCTGAAGATCACGGGGGACTTTATCGGAACTTAAAAGAACTCCGTGAAAGTCGCGGTACTAGTACTAATAACCTGTTTAAGGCGATGGGCTTGGACTACCGTTACGTGGAAAATGGCAACGATTTAAGCAGCATGTTAACCGCGTTTAAGGCCGTTAAGGACGTCGACCATCCAATCGTACTACACGTTCACACTGAAAAGGGCCACGGCTACGCGCCCGCCATCACGAATAAGGAAGCTTTCCACTGGCACGTTCCGTTTGACCTGGCAACTGGTGCCACGTTACATCCGGCAACCGGTGAAAGTTACAACGACGTCATCCATGGTGTGTTGGAAGACGAGTTAACGACCCAGCATACTCCGATTACCGCAATTACCGCGGCCATCCCGGGAATGTACGATCTTAAACGTTTTGGCCGTAATCATCCCGACCGCTACTTCGACGTTGGCATTGCTGAGCAGGAATCAATCACCTTTGCGACTGGTCAAGCCCAACAGGGTCTGCGGCCAATCGTCTTTCATTCGGGGACCTTTTTACAACGGGCGTACGACCAGTTATCCCACGACTTGGGGATCAACAAGTTACCAGTCACGATTATGGTATCTGGTGGTAGTATCAGCGCCGGGGACCCAACCCACCAGGGAATCTTCGACGTGGCAATGCTCAGCAATATCCCGAACCTGACCTACCTCGCCCCAACGACGAAGGAAGAACTGGCTGCCATGATGCGTTGGTCCCTACGACAAACGGCTGGACCGGTTGCCATCCGGGTTCCCGGTAACGGCGTCCACTCCGCACCGTTAACCGCCTTTGATGCGCACAAAATGCACACCTTACACGCCGGTAAGACCGTTGCTATTTTAGGTGTTGGCAGTCTATTACCGTTGGCAGAACAAGTTCAACAACGTTTAACCGACCACGGCGTTGACGCTACCGTGATGGATCCCCGGGACATCTCAGATCCCGATACCGCCGCCTTAGACGCGTTAAAGGCTGATCACCAACTAGTCGTGACACTAGAGGAAGCGAGTTTAAGTGGCGGCTTTGGCGAAAAAGTCAGTCGCTATTACGGCGCTACCGCGATGCGGTTCCTTAACCTAGGAGCCGCTAAACGGTTTAACGACCGTGAAACCACTGACGAACTCTGGCACGAGTTTAAACTTACACCGCAACAAGTTGTTACGGCGATTCTAACCAACCTGAACTAATCAGTTAACCACCGAACGACCTTCTGCTGACGTGCTGGTTCAAGCCCCTTAATCCTCAATCACGTTATCAAGACTTGAAAGCGTCCTCCCAAAATTGGGAAGACGCTTTTTGAGTTTGACCTAGTTTAATTAAATTAACATGTTTACACTGACGTCAAAATGGTTGACAGCTCGCCCACTCACCCTATACATTGGTGACTAAGAGGGCCACCATCGCCTTTCTGTAACGACCACCTGAGGAGGAGCTTTTTTATGCCAACCAATCAAGCTTTACTGATTATCGACTACACCAACGACTTTGTGGCTAATCAGGGTGCTTTAACCTGCGGGCATCCCGGCCAAATTCTGGCGCCGGTCATTTGCGACCTCGCCGAACAAATGCGCGCTAACGGGGACTGGGTCTTGTTGCCCACCGACGTCCATACGCCTCACGACCCGTACCATCCCGAGAGTAAACTGTTTCCACCGCATAATGTGCGCGGAACTTGGGGCCGTGAATTGTACGGTTCCCTTAAAGACTGGTACACCGCTCATCAGACTGAAACGACCGTTTGGCAGTTCGACAAAACCCGTTACAGTTCGTTTGCTGGCACCGACCTCGACCTGCGTTTACGAGAACGTCACGTCAACACGCTGCACCTAGTCGGCGTTTGTACCGATATTTGCGTTTTACATACCGCCGTCGACGCCTATAACTTAGGCTATTCGCTGGTGATTCACGAAAATGCGGTGGCCAGCTTCGATTCGGACGGCCATGCTTGGGCCCTACGCCATTTTAAAAATAGTTTAGGTGCAACCATCGTCTAATCCCACCAGCAGAAAATCAAAGCCACTAATTATTCTCGAACTTCGGAATAATTAGTGGCTTTAGTCTACTCAGAATGTACTAGCACCTGATTGCCATTATCATGTCGTTGAAAGACCTGTTTAGAAAAGTACCAACCCAATCTTGTCCTTGAACTTAGTTTGAATTGGGTTCGCCCCACTTGGTCAAAACACCCAAGTTAATGGCCGTTTCCACAATTAAAATGGCAACCATTACACCAGCACCCAGCCAAACCGAACTAAGCTCGGTCGTGGAAAAAAACCTACTTGATAAGTAACCAATAGCCCCCATTAAAATGTTAACTAACCGGACCGTTATTAGCACACCGACTAGGTAAATAATGGTATTTACAAACTTCTGGCGAAAACGGGGTAAGAAGCTTCCAGCAGACTTAGTAACGTAGTGAACCAGGCTAATCGTACTCCACGCCACCAAAATGCCGAGCAATCCCATGACCGTCATCAAAGTCCAAAAAATGGTTAGATTTTTTAGACCATCAGAATGACTGATTCCAAAGACTAACCCGCTCGCTTGCGCGGGAAAATGGTTAAAGCTAACGCTCAGTGTTAGGACATACAGTATCAACTGAATCGCCCATAAATAGAGTAAATTAATTAGTGACGCAGCAACGTTGACGACGTAAAATTTCCATTCATGAATGGGAATCAAACGGTAGGTTGGCGCCGTAACGGTGCGTTCATTATAAACTGCCAGCATCACCAGGCCAATAAAAGTCATGACAAACATCAGACTGGACACCTGTCTAAATAAAGCATAGCTGGTAAAGTCACCCTGAAAAGCGGTCCAAATGTTTGATACAACCAAAATCAGCAATTCAAACGCCACGATCCAATTCATTCGGATAAACCGCGGCCAACTGAACGCTTTAAATAACGACCAACTCTTAGTCATGGTCCGTCCCCCCTTCGTATAGGTGCTCATAATAGGTCTCAATATCCATGTTAGTTGCGTCCCGAATGTCGTCGGTGGCCCGATGCACCAGTACCGTTTGATCCTTAATGACCACAATTTCGTCCAAAATCGGGGCAATTTCCGCAACGTAGTGGTCACTAACCACTAACGTGGCCGTTTCTGGTAACCACTTGATAATACTGTTAATAATTTTCTTACGACTCATACTATCAATTCCACTAAACGGTTCGTCTAGTAAGTAAAGGTCAACTTGGCGACTCAAAGTCAGCGCAATGATCAACTTTTCACGGGTTCCCTTTGAAAGGGCCGCTAATTTTTGTTGGCCATCGAGTCCTAAAAAAGTGGCCAGTTCTTGATAACGCTGACCGTCAAAATCCGGGTAGACCAATTCGTAAAAATGTTTAATTTGATTAATTTTTTGACCGGTTGAAAAGCCGTTTAAATGGTCGGTAAAACTAACGTGCGCTTTCCGTTGAACCGGCGTGTGTACACCGTTAATCGTAATCGTTCCGTTACCCTTCGCATTTCCCGTAATTAGGCGCATTAGCGTGGTCTTCCCCGCACCGTTTTCACCCAGTAAACCAACGATTTTGCCACTATCCAGCGTTAACTGAACGTCGTGTAAAATTTTACGCTGATTACGACTGTATTTTAAATTTTTAATCGTTAACATGGCCGTCATCCTGACTCCCCCTTCGCTGAACGTAGTGTTGAACGCTCGTTATGATTTCTTCATCACTCAAATTTAAAGCCCGTAACGCCTGGTAGAACGAACTTAACTGGGCCCGCACCAGTTGGGTTTTCAGCGCACCAATTCGTTGCTGATCTTCAGTCACAAAGTTGCCCTTCCCCCGCTTGGAAGTCAGGACCCCTTCCGTGATCATTTCGCTTAATGCCCGCTGAACGGTGTTAACGTTCACGGTCAAGTTCAGTGCCAGTTGCCGAACCGCCGGTAACTGCTCGCCCGCTTTGAGCTGGCCAGTCACCATTTCTTGATAGATTACCCGTTTAATTTGCAAATAAATTGGGACTTTGTCATCGAATTGCATCGGTTTGCGCCTCCTAGTGTACTATTTATCTATTACAATATAACACTATGACAATTTAATAACAATTCAATTTCTAGAAAATAAATGTTAACGCTTTCATTTTTAGCTTGATTGTTTGGCCCACAGCGCTATACTGACAGTAAGGGGATGAGCAAATGCTTAAAAATGAAAACGCAATTGCTTTGACTTGTGCGATTGACGTTGCTTACAACGATCCCGCAATTCAAGCAATTCCAGAATTGGTTCAGCTATTATCCAAAGCAGCTCAAGCTCTCGACTGTGTGGCTGATCACCACCAAATCGCTAGTCAGCTTAATCACGACTTAACGGCTTGGGGGCAAGCCCATACCAGCGGTCCCGCAGCTTTAAACGCGCTCTACTTGGCAACGCTCAAAGATAGTACCGGTTTAGCCTATCAGATGCCGTACCAGCAAGCGTAATGATCGATTAACTTAAAAGGGTTCGGTCCACTGAAAGCAGTGAGCCGAACCCTTTTAGTCAGTGCACGTAACGGGTTAAAAATTGTGCTACGTGCCGTTTATAGTTTTGATAATTCTGAGTAATGGCAGTCGTGTGCCCGGCGCCCTTCACTAGCCATAGTTCTTTCGGCTGGTGGGCGTTGCGGTATAACTGTTTTCCCATTCGGGTGGGAACGAAGTCGTCCTTAGTTCCACTAATGATCATGATTGGCAAGTGATTTTTTTCAATCGCCGCCACCGCGTCGGCCTCTTTAAAACTGTAGCCGGCGCGAAACTGCGTAATAACGCTGGTAACGTCTACCAGTGGAAAACTGGGGAGGTGGTACATCTGCTGGGCCTGGTAACTAATAATTGCTTGGGCACTCGTAAAGGGACTATCCACCACGTAGGCCTTGATTTGTGGGACCTGCCGTTCGCCACTGGCCATTGTCATTCCAGCGGCCCCCATACTAATCCCACTCATTACAATTTGAGTCGTATTGGTCCGCTTAACCACCGTTTTTGCCCACTGCAGGTCGTCGTTACGCTCTAACCAGCCGTAGCCGACCGCCTGGCCCTGACTGGCACCGGAAGCCCGTGAGTCCGGGACTAACACGTTATAACCAAGCTCGTGGTACATTCCCGCCCAGGCACCCATGAGGGACTTATTTCCAGCAAACCCGTGTGCGAGGACGACCGTTTTACGGGACCCCTTTTTTGGGACGTACCAAGCGACCAACTTCAAGTGGTCCGGCGTTTCGATTTTCCAAGTTTGTTTCTGCGCGTGCAAGTACCAGTACTTTTCGCGGTAAACCTGACTTTTCTTGGATAGTTTGGTACTCTGCGTCACAAACGACTTATCCCCACGGGCAATCGCCACGTGGTAAAAATAACTGCCGGCACCAAGCAGACCGCCGCCAATTACAATAATCATGACACCTAAAGTTATCCACAACTTTTTCACGAGGACCCCTACTTCCATCCAATAATTAATCACCGTTCATTTACTAACCGATATTCGGTGAATTTTCGCCACACCACTAATAATAACGTTTATAATTAAAGATAACTAGACCAGATTGAAAGGAGTCTAAAGATGCACTATTCAGAAACTTGGGATTTAGATCACATTTTTCCCGGTGGCATCAACTCACCGAAACTAACTGCTAAAATCGCCAAAATCAAGCGACAACTCGCAGCGACCCAAACGACCTTAACAAACTGGCGGGTTACCGCCGACACGCCGGATTACGACTGGTTCACCCAGTTGGTCAATGACTTACAAGCCATTCAAGCCGGGCTCGCTCAGTGTGAGGTTTTCGTCGTAGCCGTCCAATCCGCCGACGCTGGCAACACCCAGGCCGGTACCGTTTTAAACCAGTTATACCAGTTAGATAACCAGCTGGACAACCTGCTAACCCGCTTTAAAAAAAGCCTCGTCAAATTGGACAATCAAACGTTTAAAACCATTTTAGCGCAACCAGCTTTAAAAGCAGTGGCTTTTAACCTCACCGAGATGCGTCACCAGGGGCGCGCCCTTCTTGATGACCAGACGGAGGATTTGATCAATAATTTAGCACTGGACGGGTTTCAAGGCTGGAGTGACCACTACGACACCCTCGTTAACCAGCTTAAAATTAAGTACACCGATGAAAATGGCCAAACTCACCAGCTCTCAGCGGGACAGGCTCAAAACACGTTGGCGGCCGCGATGCCTAACGCCCAACGGACCCAATTGATGGCTAACTGGGAAACGGCGTGGCAAGCACAGGCGGCACCGTTTGCCGACACCTTAAACCACCTGGCTGGTTTTCGCCTGACGAACTACCAGGCCCACGGAACGGACAACTTCTTACAAAAGCCGCTTGAACTTAACCGAATGAGCCAAGCCACCCTCGACACGATGTATAAGGTCGTTGCTGCCAATAAGGACCTGTTGCTCAGTTACTTAAAACGCAAGGCTGCTTTGCTTGGCAAAGATCACATCGACTGGCAGGACGTGGAAGCCCCACTCAACCTGGGTAGTCAGGCTCCTAGTCAAACGTACGACCAGGCCGCTGAATTTGTAATTGCTAACTTTAAGCGCTTCAGTCCTAAAATGGCCCACTTAGCCCAGTACGCGCTAGAACACCGTTGGGTCGAAGCTGAGAATCGCCCGAATAAACGTCCCGGCGGCTACATGGATAACTTACCGGAAACGCAGGAATCACGAATTTTTATGACCTTTACCGGCTCCCCCAACGACACCGCGACGTTGGCGCACGAACTGGGCCACGCCTTTCACGCCGACGTCATCAAAGACTTACCACTTTGGCGGCAGGATTACGCCATGAACGTCGCCGAAACGGCGTCCACCTTTGCCGAACTAATTGTTGCTGATGCCAGTGTCAAAGCTGCTAGTGATCCTAAAACTAAGTTACAGTTGTTAGACGGTAAAATGCAAAACCCGTTGGCCATGTTTTTGGATATCCGGGCCCGGTTCCTATTTGAAACGCGGTTCTACGAGGCTCGCCAACGGGGAATTGTTACCCCGGACGAATTATCCAGCTTAATGCTCAGCGCGCAAAAGGAAGCGTACGGGAACGCGTTGACAACATACCACCCAATGTTCTGGGCTAGCAAGCTCCATTTTTACATCGCCGACGTGCCGTTCTACAACTTCCCGTACACCTTTGGTTACCTGTTTAGTCTGGGAATTTACGCGCAGGCTAAACACCAACCAGATTTTGAAGACCGCTACGTTGCGTTGCTCCGGGATACCGCCAACATGACGACCGAGGAACTCGCACAAAAACACCTCGGAGTCGATTTAACCCAGCCCGCTTTTTGGCAGGCCGGCGTGGCCCTGATCAAACGGGATATTGATGAATTCATGGCGTTATCCGCGCCACTACTATAAGAAATGGAAGTGATCACATGTTTCCAGAACGTTTAAGAGCCCTGCGCCGGGGCCAAAAAATGACGTTGGCCGAACTAGCCACCGCCCTCAACGCCCAACCCGACGCCGACATTACGACCCGGAAAAATACGGCCGCCCAGATTGGTAACTGGGAACGCAACTTACGGACCCCTTCCTATTTGGAAGTCCGTAAACTTGCCGAATATTTTAACGTCACGACTGATTACCTTTCCGGCCGCGCCGACCAGGAAGAATACGACCTCGGCCGCATCTTTTTATCCGGCAAACCGCTGACCTTTAACGCCGAACAACTTTCTAGTGAAGACCGTTACGAACTGTTTCAATTGATGAATGGTTACCTCCACGGTCGGCAACAACGGGCCATTCCGAGTGCCAGCGGCCAAGAGGAACTCGACCTACACTTTGATGATTAGGAGCAACAATTAATGAATCCCAAGAAGTTAAAGCAACTCAAAAAGCGTGCCAAAAAGCGGGCGACACCGTCCTACATTGAACAGCTAACGCACTACCGGGAACTCTTTAAAAACGATCCTAAGATTCTCGTCATGATCAACAACGTGTTAGAAAGTGACCGGTTACTCGCCGCCGGGTTACCACCGCAACAGCTCCCCGTCCTGCAAGTTCCCGACAACTTCCAAGACGAATTGTTTGCTCGGATTAACCAAACTTATGCTATTGGCGATCCTGCTGGTGACGCAGAGTGGGACCAACTCTCCGCTGCCCTACCCAAAGTTGACCAGTTACTCCGCGATTTTCGGGACTACGTGGAGGAGCAGTACGGCATGTGGGCTTACATCAGCGCGCCGTTTTTAAAAGACTTAGCCGATTTCGTGGGAACCGCCCCGGTCTTGGAAGTCATGGCCGGTAACGGCTACGTTTCCAAGGGGCTCAAACGGCTCCACCCCCGGCAAACGGTCATTACAACTGATTCTAAGGCCTGGACCCACGAGACGGATAACCAAACCGGTCGTCAGCCCGTGACCACTATTGAGCAACTCGACGCCGTCAGTGCCTTTCAGAAGTACGCTGACCAAGTCAAGTTCGTCATCATGGCCTGGTCACCCGACAAACTAACGATTGACTGGGACCTCTTACAAGCTATCCGCGCTAGTACTTACGACGTGCCGTTAATTTGCATTGGTGAAAAATACGGCGCCACCGGTTCCAAGCAGTTTTGGGACCACGCCAATTATCAAACGGACGCGGCGGTTGAACGGTTGAACCGCCACTTCCGACCATTTGACTTAATTCACGATCAAGTCTACGTCATCCGTTAATAATTTAAACATGCTAAAACAGTGTGCAGTCTCGCCATTACCAGCCGATGACTGCACACTGTTTTTGTTAACATTCATGAATATTACGCCCCAATGGTCTTAATCACCTTAGCAGGTACACCGGCCACGACCGTGTTTGCGGGCACGTCCTTAGTCACAACCGCCCCCGCCCCAACGATCGCGTTCGCACCAACCGTAACTCCTGGTAAGATTAGGGCCTTGGCTCCAATCCACGCCCGGGGCCCGATGTAGATTGGTTTTAAGTCTAAGTCGTGCCGGTGAGCAGGATCCGCCTGATGATTCACCGTTAACAAACTGGCACCCGGTCCAATTAAGACGTCATCGGCTAAAGTAATCCCGCCTAAATCGGTAAACATGACGTTATGACTAACGTAGACGCGTTTCCCAATCGTTAAGTTTCCACCAAAGTCGGTATAAAACGGTAACCGAATTTCCACCGAAGCATCCAGGGTCTGCCCGGTAATTTGGCTCACTAACGTTCTGGTCGCCTCCACGTCATGAGGAGTATCATTCAATTCTTGAACCAGTCGCTGATTTCGAGTTGAAATTTTTTTGCGTTGTTCATCAAATTGTGGTGCTTGCACGTTGGTCAATCCCTTCTAGTTTCACGGCTAGTATACGGTGCTCCCGCTTACATGTAAAATGCTTATATTTCATAGCCAATGATAGGAATTTTACATATAAAAAAACGGCCATCCGCAACGCGGTGGTCGTTTCATTTAGTTACTGGATATTCTGCGTTAAAAAGCTGACCGCGGCTTCGTGCATCCGGTGTGGCACGTGATGCACCCCACCATCCGCGTGTTTAAAGATCGTCCTGGCCAACGCCGGATGATTTTTAAACCGGGTTTGAAAATCTTCAACGTACTTATACGGGACCATTTGATCCGCGGTACCGTTAAAGAAGAACATCGGCCGACCGTTCAACTGGTCAACGTGTTGCGACAAATCAAACTGGCTAATTTGCGCGTACGTTTTAGTTAGTAAGTCCGCCGGTAACTGTGCCATGAGTTCGGCCGGAATCTGAGCAACCTGATCCTTGGCGAAGGCCACGGGTTCCGGGGACCCAATCAGTGATACACCGGCTTGCACGTTGGACTGCGTCGCCATAATCCCGGCCGCCGTGATACCGCCCATGGAAGTCCCCATGACACCAACCTTATCGGCATCGGTAATTCCCGCGTTCACGAGCGCGGCGACCAGTTGCGGGAACTCGGCCACCGAATGGCCCACGATCGACCAGAAGTGTTCCGGGTGCCGGTCCAGATCCACCCCTTCGTTACGGCTGCCGTGTAAGTAAGCCGTCGGTAAAATCACCCGAAAGCCCTGCCGAACTAAATCATAACTTGCGACTAACTCGGACGAGGTCTGGGTAGTCCAACCATGGTAGTCGATAATCGTAGGAAGCTTCGTTTGCGCTTGACTCGCCGCAAACACGTGCAATACGGGTAAATCCGCAATTTTCGTGGTCCGAACGATCACGTCTTCAAATACATTGGTTGTCATCTTTATCACCGTTTCCCAAATTAATAATTAACAGTGTAGCAGACAATAACGTCAAAACCAATGATAAAGCGTTAATCGCGGGCTGCTTCGCCGCACAATTAACGCTTCTTTAAAGGTTTTAATTTATTTGTCTAACGTGTCTAAGAAATCTTCAACCTGTTTCTGAGTTTTACGGAACTTATCCACGTAACGGCCGATTTCTTGACCATCTTCAATACCGACAAAACTAGGAATACCCATGACACCCATATCTTGTGCGATTTCAATGTTGGCATCCCGGTCAACCGTAATCCAATCGTATTGGTCATACTTGGCTTCGATTTGGGGCATCACCGGTTTGATAAAGGCGCAATCTGGGCACCAATCCGCCGTGAAGAATAACATGTGCTTACCAGTTTTGATGCGGTCGCGGATTTCCGCGTCGCTTAAAGTTGCTGTTGCCATTTCAATGCCTCCAATTTATAAGTTAGTCTTAGTTTAACACATACTAAAAGTAAGTAAAGACTTTAGACTTACTTTTGTGCTTTTTCTAGGGCCTGTTCTAAATCAGCTTGTAAGTCGGCCGCGTTTTCAATTCCGACCGATAAACGCAGCAAGTTCGCCGTAATTCCCTTTTTCTGCCGTTCCGCTTCACTAAGATCGGCGTGGGTTTGGACGGCCGGAACGGTCACCAGACTTTCAACCCCACCCAAACTTTCAGCAAACGAAACGACCTTTAAGGCCCGTAGGAAGGTGTCCACGTCGCAGCCCTTCGCTAAATAAAAACTGATCATCCCACCACGCCCAGGATACAGGACCTTTTCAACGTGGGAGTTGGCGGTCAAACTTTTGACCAACGACTGAGCGTTGGCTTCGTGTTGGTGTAGCCGTAACGGCAGGGTTTTCAGGCTGCGTAACAATAGCCAGGCGTCGAACGGATCCAACACGGCCCCGGTCGTCACCAGGTTAAATTCCAATTTTTCGGCATCGTCTGAGTGTTTAGCCACCACCGCACCAGCTAAAATATCGTTATGCCCTGCCAAGTACTTCGTTGCCGAGTGAACAACTAAGTCGGCGCCCAAGTCGAGCGGTTTTTGAATCAGTGGCGTATAAAAGGTATTGTCCACAATCAGTTTGATTCCGTGTTGATGGGCCGTCTGCGCCGTTGTCCGTAAATCAATGACCTTCATCGTCGGGTTCGACGGCGTTTCCAACCACAACGCCACCGTCTGATCATCAATCAGCGCCGCTAACTCCGTCTGATCCTGACCACTCCACACGTCAAAATCCAAGTGGTAGTGGTCGTGTAACAGATCAAAGAACCGGTAGGAACCACCGTATAAATCGTCTGAAATAATAATCTTGTCACCACTATTAAAAAGGGTAAAAACCAACTGAATGGCGGCCATCCCCGATGACAACGCGTACGCGGCCACCCCGTGTTCCATCCGTGCCAACGTCTTTTCCAAGATACAGCGGGTCGGTTGGGCCTCACGCGGGTAGTCAAACCCGGTTGACTGTCCCAACCCAGCGTGGCGGTAGGCCGTCGATAAATAAATTGGCGCCGAAATTGCCCCGGTCTTCGCATCGTCGGTCCGGTTGCCCGCTTGTGCAAGCAACGTTTCAATATGTAAATCAGCATTAGTCGTTGTCATTTTACTCAACCTCTCTCAATTTATACCAGTGATTCGCTAATGAAAAGCCCGTTTTTACCCACAAAAAAAGCCCCCGTCCTTCATTGGGACGACGGTTTCGTGTTACCACCCAAGTTTAATCACGGGTCACCCCGTCAAACTCTCCGAGTTGTTTACCAACTCACTGGGGTATCGGCCAGGGCCGCCAGCGCAGCCAACCGACCGCCACCGGGCATTCCGAGTTCATCTTCACTAACGCTCCACCGACCGCTTCGCACTTAACACGGTTCCCTGAACAGCGGGTTGTTAGTTACTCTTCTCATCAACATGTGTTTTAATGATATTCTCATCATACTCTAACAATGAAAGTGTCGTCAAGCAAAAATTGGGCTTAATTTTTTCAACCTAACCATTCGCCCGTTCAAGCGCTGCCACACGAATCAATGTCCAGGCACTCCGCGTTTGTAATTGCGTCACCCGCACTTCACTTTGACTAAGTACCGCGGCATCATTAGCCAAGCACCACGCACGCGATGCTCCCCCCGCATGGCAAGTATCTAGCTGTCCAGTTTGCGCTAACAAGTAGTTCAAGAGATTCGCTAAGGGCTCCGACGTGGCGACTAATTGGTGGGGCGTAACGCCGGCCGTCATTAACCAACAGCGGGCTTGGTCAGCTAAGCCCCGTAACCGTAATTTAGTATCATCTTCGTACCCTTGTAGTCGATTAGCTTGAACCGTCAAACTTAACAAGGCTGCCGCCACGTTCAACAAGGGCTGGTGTTCCAACGCTGCCAAGTCCCCAACCAAGTACCAACGACTTCGTAACTGGTCAGAAACTGGTAACTGTCGCCGTTCCGCCACCCGTGCCATTTGATCCAGCAAACGCGAATAGGCCGTGTGCGCTAACCGTGCTTCCAACGCTGCCAGGGTCTGTTGAGGATAAATTTCACAAAAATCATCCACGGGGTCCCAAACCAACAAATCGTAGTCAGCACTATTTTGAAGCACCTTAACCGCCGTGGTCGGGTCCGTTTTCCACACACCTTGGGGGTCAAAATCCCGACCAGCTAACTGCACCGCGTATTGTAACACCACCACCGCCTCCTTAACTTGATGCTTCCAAGCTTAACACCTTACTGTTACTAGAAAGCAACTCAAAGCAACGACTAATGATAGTCTTGGTTAGAACAACTTTGTTTACAATTTAACGGCTTATGCTTAGACTAACTATAATGAATTAGTATTCTGAGCTGGTCGCCACCCAGTAACCAACTTTTGTAGGAGGATTTGATTTGGCATATACGATTCAAGAAGTCGCAAAAAAAATGAACGTTTCAACTTACAGCATTCGTTACTATCACGACCATGGCATGTTGCCATTCGTGAAACGTGATGAAAACAATAACCGGATTTTTGAAGATGTTGATTTGGAATGGCTGAATTTAATTATTTGTTTACGTTCAACGGGTATGCCGGTTGAACGGATTCAACACTACATTCAGCTTGTTCAGGAAGGTGAACATACCGTTCCCGAACGCTACGAGATGATGAAAGTCCAGCAACGGCGAACGTTAAACGAAATTAACGACTTACAAAACCACTTAAAAACCATTAACCATAAAGTTGACCACTACGCCGACGTCTTAATTAATCATAAAGTTGATAGTATCGTTCCTTCTAATATGGAAGAAGCGGTTAAACACGAAGTCTATCAGGAAAACCAACCGTCATCTTAAATAATGCTGAAAAACAAGGAGCGTAACTTACTCAAAATAAACTGAGTAAGTTACGCTCCTTAAATTTTGGCGCACTTTCTTTGTTTCTTTCAAAACCACCATCAAAAAGCGTTGCGCTTCATCGTGTCTCATGACTATAAGTGAATATATTTTAAAACCACCAAAAAGTAGGCCAAAACCACGGCACCCAACCCTAAGGTTTCCAGTAACGCGATCCACTGTCCCCCGGCCGTTCGTCCCCGGGGACCAAAGCAGAGGTAGGCCCCACCACACAAAACGGTGAGCGTGCCGAGGTCTAATCCCCAACTCTTATTGAACAGATAAACGAACGGCCCAATGATTCCAGCAATCAAGGCAACCCACCTGGCAATCACCAAGATTCGCCGACCGAGTAGGCGATCGTCCTCATCATAAATCTCACGTTTTACTTTTTTCTTCTCCGCTGCCACGTTTACGCACCTCAATTTCACGTCCAATTAAATTAACTATTCTAGTATGCCGGATTTACTTCCACATTTCAAGAAGGCGCTTACTCACAACAACTAAAAAGGGCGCCCCGTTTCCGTTCGGGGCGTCCCATTCCACTAAGCAAGGCTTAGTAGCTTTTACGACTTAATCGTAGTCCTTAAAGTTAACTCGAAGTCAAATTTTAATTAGTCGGGGTACTGCTAACAATCCGCCAAGTGCTTCCGTTGGCCAGTGACTGTTGTTCAAGGCTTCCCTGCGCGTTAACCCGGAAACGGCCCGCCAAGTGATTTGCTTCTGAATCACTGTTTTCGTATACATCCACGTAAACTAATCCGTGGCGTGAATACTGTTGAAACGCAAAGTCACTCTTAGTCACACTGGCCCCCTGGTACTGCCGATCAATTTGCGTCCAAACCCAGTTATCGAGTTGGGCCGCGGTCAACTGGCGTCCCGTCGTGGAGCTCGTTGTGCTCCCATCGGTAGACGGATGACTCGATGTGCCAGCCGTCGAGCTGGTCCCCGCGACCGTCGAACTCGATTGCCCGCTGTGACTTTCTTGCTGCTCAGTCGTGCCACTTGTGGACGATGATGCTGAACTGGTTCCCGACTGGGTCGCACTGACCGCTGCGGCGCGTTTCGCAACCGATTTTTTTGTCGTCTTGTGGCTGGTTTGTGCCGTCGCAATCGACGAACTCATCGCCGCTTGTGATGAACTAACCTGACTACTCTTAGGCCAAAGGTAAACGCCCCCACCAAAAATTGCGATTCCGGCAACAACTACGCCGCTTACTAACATCTTTTTCATAACTAATCAACTCCCCAAAAATTAATAGTTTTGATGCTAACTTAACAATACGCTACCTGTTGTCTTTTTACCATCAATTACCGGGATTAAACAAAATTTTAACAATTCATTCCTAAACACAAAAAAGCGTTCAGAAATTAATCTGAACGCTCATCACGGCACTGGTTAAACCAGCGGGGGTGACACTCCACAATGTCAGTGACCCAAGCACTCTGAAATACGTCAGAGAAACGTGCCCCGCTATCAATATTAGTCACTAGCCGCTCGCGCGGAACTTCCATTGCTGGAAATCTGACTCTATCGACTCATCGCAAGTACCACCCTATCATGATTACGTCACGATTGCAAGCACCTAATTAAAAGTCACCCTCCGGTTCGCACACGGCGTTCCGAACGGTGACTACTAGGCACAATGATTGGCTTGGCTCCAACATCATGACCCTATCATACCGAATCAATGTAAAGATACCATTGAAACTCTGTAAAGGTTTAATTTAGGCTTCCGCCTCGGTAATTTGGTTCAAACGTTCAATTTGTCCCGTTAACCAGGTAGTTAATAATTTTTCAGCACCGGCCTGATCCGCCAGCACGTCAGCAACGGTCCCCAGTTCATCAATCCGTAGTCCAGACGGTAACGCCTCTGATTCCGCGATCATGTAAACGTTGAGGGGCATCGTATCATCAGCGACCGTTACCTTGCCGATTTCCGTGAGGTTAGCTAGGGGTAAGTTAATGACACTCGTCTCCAGCCGAAAGCTAATGGCGGGCTCGTGCGTCGTCGTCAGAGTGGCCTGCGCTAGTTGATCAGCAGCGACGTTCTTTAAAAAAGCGGCTAACCACGGTTTGACCTGTTGATCAAGTTGGTCGTAAGCGCCGTTCACGGTCGTCGTGCTAATGTTTTCAGCGGTTACATCATCAATAAAAGTTTGTACGTTTCGTTGCATGCTATCCCTCGTTTAGTTATTTTTGTGTCGCCAGCGTGTTAGCAATATTAGGGTATAGAAGTTAACTCCTAATCCAACCACCCCAATGATTTCTAACAATAGTTTGATTTCCATCCCAGCCGTACTCTGATACCCGGACATTAACGCACTAATCATCCCTAGTGAGTAAATCACGATAACTAATCCGAGCACGTAAAATCCGAGCATCCGGTTCAAGTACAATGCTAAAATCCCCAGAAAATAGAGTACCAACGCAATCAAAAGTCCCTGCCACATCTGCGGTAAGGAAATTGTTTTAGCTTGCAAGTGAAAATGGCCGGTTGACATCATCCAATTGACGATACCGTAACAAAAAAAGGATACAAACGCAAATGCGACTAAGCGGGTCAGTTTCAACAAATCACTCCCATTATTGGGCAATTAGATCAATAATGTCCGTCCGTGGAATTCCGGTAAAGTACTGGTTCAAATCAAGGGTTGCCAGCTTTTCAGCAATCACGTCATGATCATACCGAATTCCGTTCAACGCCTGTTCAACGTCGTGGACGTCCCCACTACCAAAGAAATCGCCGTAAAATTTAACGTTTTGAATGTGGCCGTCATGCACTGATAACCGGGCGTCGATTGTTCCCATGTCAAAGTGTTTGCGACGCTTGACGGAAAATTCGGGTGACTTTCCGTAAACCCAATCCCAATTAGCATAATAGTCTTCGTAGATTTTATCAATAGCCTTTTGTTGTTCTGGCGTAACGTGGTATTCCTTGTCCGCAATTTCATCCAAAGAATCAACGTGGAAAAGTTCTTTTAGCAACGCGTCTTGAAATTCCGGAACCGTAATGTTCTGATACTCAGGTGCTAAGAATGGTCGCAAGTTTGTGACCCGACTCCGAACAGACTTGATTCCCTTGGAGGCAATCTTGTCGGTTGGGACCGTGAGCGCTTGGGGTACCACGTTTAAGTCCACGTTCAACATCAACGTCCCGTGGGAAAAAGTCTTGCCATTCCGTGAATACATCGCGTTACCTGAGAATTTTTTCCCGTCAACTAACAGGTCGTTACGGCCACTAACCGTTGCAGTCGTAGCTCCCATATCGTGTAACGCATCAATAATGGGTTGTGTGAACGTCTTAAAGTCGCCAAATTCCTGACTATCACTATCCACCACAAAACTAAAGCAAAGGTTCCCAAGATCTTGGTAAACCGCCCCACCACCAGATAACCGCCGGGTCACCGTGATGTGGTGTTCACGCACGTAATCAGCGTTAATTTCTTCCAGCGTATTTTGGTTTCGACCGACAATGATGCATGGTTCTTCGTAATAAAACAAAACTAACGGTTCATCAAAATCCACATTATTCATCAAATACTGTTCGGTGGCTAAATTACGGCCAATTTCATGATCTTTCATTGCAACGTAATACATGACAGACTCAGCTCCTCAGCTTTAGGTTAACTTAATCATACAACAAGGAATAAAAAAGGACCCACAATGTGAGCCCCGTTTTGGAAGAACCGTTAAAAATTTCGTGTGGAATTCTTCATTCCTCAAACACCATTGATCCACAATCCACATCCATGAACGTTCTGATTGGCGGCAACCCGTTCTCCGTGGATAATTCGTGCCATCAATAGATGGAGTTTGGCCAGCCAGTTATCCGAAATTAGCGGAAACGCTGTATACTGCACTAGCTATCACTTGACGGGTTTGTTACAACAATTGGGTAACGATTGATACTGACCTGGGATTCTTCCGATAAACCCAATATAGCACACAATGTAAGCGATTGCAATAAGGGCAAAAAAACAACCCGGTCAGCTAAACCAACCAGGTTGCCTGAAATTAATGGCGGTCGTAATCGCCATCACTTACTACTATTATTATAAAACCAATTTAATTAAGCCGCAATCAAACTGCTCAGTGGCAATCATTAGTGAACGACGGCGACGTAATGGATGGCACCACTGCGACTGAGATAACGTAACCACGTATAACCTTCGGCCCGAACGGTCGCATCGTAGTAAACAACGTCACCTGGATAGTATTCCCCAACAACCGCTGAGCGGGTCGTTGGTGCCGTTCGAATGTTAGTCGTCGTGGTGAACCGGAAACTGCCGCGTTGCGGCGTAACCGCACTTGGAGTTGGTACTCCGTTACTAATTTCAACGTAGTGGCTAGCACCCGAATAGGACTGGTATCGTAACCAAGTCTGGCCGTTAACACTAACCTTGGCGTTGTAATAGACGGTGTTACCAGCATAGTACGTCCCAACCGTTGCAGCGTTGCGGTCAGCAGCCGTCTTAATGGCCGTTGTCTTGGTAAAGCGGTAGGCGCCGGTTGCCGGCGTGATCACCGCTTGGTTAACGTTTGGATTAACGTTACCACCAGCGTTAATTTGAACGTAGTGGGTCGCACCCGAATAGGACTGGTACCGTAACCAAGTCTGGTTGCCAACCGTTACCTTAGCGTTGTAGTTCACACGTTCACCGGCATTGTACGTTCCAACCGTCGCCGCATTAGTATCCGCAGCCGTCTTAATGGCCGTCGTCTGGGTGAATTGATAGGACCCGGAAACGGATTCGATGTGCGGCTTCGGTGCAGCCACAACCACGTCACCACTAGTGGCAACGTAATGGGTCGCACCTGAATAGGCCACGTATCGTAACCAAGTCAAACCGTCCGCTTGCACCGTGCCATTATAATGCACGGTCTGACCCTTATCATAACTACCAACAATGGCCGTACTCTTAGAAGCACCGTTACGAATATTGGTATTTTCAGTAAAGGTGTACGAACCAGCACTTGGCAATTGATTGTTAGGTGTAGAAGGTGCTGGTGTTGATGGTGCCGGCGCAACTGGTTGTGCTTCGGCAATCATGACGTAGTGGTTGGCACCCGAGTATGACAAGTACTGTAACCACGTCTGACCATTGTTTTCAATCTTGGCGTTATAGTAGACGGATTCACCAGTTTCGTAAGTCCCAACGACGGCAGAAGCAGTGTTTGCCGCCATATGAATACTCGTTGGCTTAGTAAAGGTATAACGGCCGCTTTCAGGCACGTATCCACCTTGAACTTGATTACTAATGGCTTCAAGGTCCCAAAGATGCAGGCTATTACTCTGAATAATACTAATCAATAAACTAGCATAGTTAGGTGCCGTTGCGTAGCCATCTTGTTGCATCAACGTAGCCACCCGCCGGTAATCAGTTACTCCCAATAAATTACGGTAACGTGAGTTTTGAACTAGAAACGCACCGTGGTCTTCAACACTGGCCGACCAGTTCGGATATTTCCGAAACGCCGCGTTAATTGTGATGTACTGGTGACCGTTCCATTCTTGCGTTGGAAAGTAGATTGATTGACCTTGATAACTGCCCTTAATACCAAACAAGTTATTCCCGACTTGGGCTAACTGTGACTTACCCCAACCACTTTCCAAAATGGCTTGGGCAGCAGTTACGGAAGGTAATACTTGATATTTCTGCCAGCCTGAAAGCGCGCCAGCTTTAATTTCATCTAAAAAATGCTGTTGAGAGCTGACCCGGTTATCACCCGCATACGGACTAACTTCATAGTAACCAGGGCCCAACGCACTCAACGGTTGTGCAGCCACCTGATCAGCCGCGGCGGAAGTCACCGGACTAGTCGGTGCCGTGGACGCCACGGTCGCACTTGAAGCTGGTGCTAGCGATGTTGCGGCACTCGTTACTGGCGCGGCCACCGAACCAGCACTAGCGACATTGCTTTCCGTGGCCGTAGCACTATTAGCGTTAGCCGTACTGGTTTGAGCACTGGTCGCACTGGCTGCCTGACTCGCAGTAGCACTCTCAGGAGTCACGCCGCTAAGACTAGTGGCGACGGCACTCTTAAGCTGGTCGCTACTACTATTAGCAACGCTGCTCGTTTCCGAACTGCTACTCGTAACGCTGCTTGCCGGTGCCGTGCTGGTCGCACTCGTCGCACTGATTGAACTGGTGCTAGTCTGACTAGTAACGGTTTGACTGGAACTAGCCGCCGCACTGCTTTGACTAACCTGCAAACTCTTCGCGGACGTCGCCGTCGCACTTGTTGCGGAGGTCGTCTCAGAAGCCGCGGATACACTACTTGTTGAACTGGTTGCACTCGTTGGTTGCTGAACCGTTTCTTGTTTAGTCGACGGTGTTGGTGTGGTGTCCGCTTTCCCACTAACCATTGGCAATAGCGCGGTACTCAACATTAACGAAGCAACAATCTTAGTCATTCCCATTTTCAATTATAAGTCCCCAAACTTTCTGTAAAATCTGACTTGTCTAACAACAATTAATTTCAAAACCTAAACCTGTAAACCTTTAATACAACCCCTCAATACAAGGCTATGGTAACATTACCGTTCACCATCTTCAAACC
>NZ_QWZQ01000002.1 GCF_003885105.1 Lactiplantibacillus garii | reverse complement strand
GTTGATTAATTTTCATTTGAAATTTCAACTTATCTTTTCATCGCTCAAATGAAATTATGTATATCATAATTTATAAATTATTGTAATTTTGTTAATTCTGTTAGATTTCCTATCCTGTAAAAATCCAATCCTGATAAACCTCATAACCTTTAACACGTCATTGTTCATGAATAAAACAATGTGAAATGATAAAATTTGCAATCTAACAATTTGATTACAAAAAGGGAATCGCCTCCATTCTGAAGTGATTCCCTTTAAAAATTAGCTTTAATTTCGGTTTAAGCCGTCCGCGTACCCGAACAGTTCCACGTAGTCCCCACGGACCGTCGGCACAATTTTTAAGTTGGCCACCCCGGCGTAGTGGTGCCCCACGCACAGGCGCCAAAGGTTGACGTTGAGATCTTCCCAGGCACCCTTATAACCCCGGACGCCCTGGTTGTTGCCGGTCGCAAACACCGCGCCGCCGCGGGTGAAGCCGTTTGGAATGGTGCCGGTTGTCACGACTAGTTGGTCAACGGCCGCCTGTTCCGCGGCGTCCAACTGCACCGCCGGGTGTGAGAAGTGTTGGTCACCGGCGTTCGGTAGGCGCAACTCCTCATCGTCCGTGGATAGTTGGTTACCACAGTTTAAACAAAAATTAGCATCAATGCCATTTTCGTGCTGACACTTCGGGCAGACCCGGTAACGTTCATTCAGCATGTTCTGTTCCCCTCTTCGTCTTCTAAATTAATCGTCTTCGTGGGTGTCCCGCAACTTCTGACCACCCGTGACCTTAATGATCTTGTAGTCGTCCGTGCCGGACTTTTCCATGTCGGCGTTATAACTAAATTCCTGGGTGTGAGTTGAATCTTCCAGTTCAAAGGTGTAGGTCAAGTAGTACGTTACGGTAAACTTGTCCTTCCCGGTTGGGACCACCGACCGGACTTCACAGTCGTAGTCGACACTGTAAATGTCATCGTCGTTGTAGTAGCCCTTCGCCATCCGGATCATTTCCTTATACTGAGCGTTGTCGGCACCGTCGACGTAGTAGTCACTCAGCGAAGTGTCGTTATCGTCACTGGCATCACTTTCGTCACCACTGGAAGTCACGTTGTTGACCGCCGTCCATAATTCGTCCATGTAGTCCTTGGCATCGTCTAAACTCATGACCCCGGTAAATTCCAGGTTAACGGTCTCGTCATTGCTGGTCACCTGGTACGGTTTGGACGTCACGGTCGACGAACCGCTGCCGTACTTCCCGGTCACTTCCAAGTTCCCGGACCACGGTAATTCGCTGACGTCCAGTTCCCCGGCGGAGTCGGCCGTGCCAATCTTCTCATTATTCACGTAAACGACCGTCTTCGGGGACGTTTCGACCGTAAAGGAGATCGTCCGCAGCGCGAGGTCGATACTTTGGCCAGCCTTATCCACGTAATAGGTCCCGGTATTGGTCATCTTCCGTCCGTTCACGGTCCCGGTCGCCGCAATTTTATAGTTACCGGGAACCAGCGGCCCGAGCTGCTTGGAATAGCTGGTACTGTTAGACGTCGCCACCTGCTTGCCGTCAACGCTGATTTTCGCGCCGTCCCGGTTAGTCGTTGCGGTCGGGTAAACCGGTTTAACGTGGATGGTGTACTTGTCGAAGAACAACCAGGCCTTGCCACTTAACTGGTAGGTAAAGCGGTCATCATCCGTCTGTCCCGCGTTAAGCTGGCGTTTAAAACTAGCCAGGCTCGCGGGTTTGGACTTAAAGTACTTGGTCAGCGGCGCGATTTTGGCGTCACTGAGCTTCAAATTCGGGTCGGACGTACTAAAGTAGTCGGCCACGCCCTTGTTGCCGTTTTTCACGGCGGTCACCGCCCGGTCCAACTGCGCCGAACGGGAATAGTAGTTCTTACCGAACAGGTAGCCCCCGATTAACACGAGTACCACCACGACCACCGTGATCCAGACCCACTTGGGCGTCGGGTGACTAGGGCGTGCCGTAGTTGGCGTGGACGTGCCGTGGCCACTGCGCGTTGGTGCCACCGGACTTTCCCGGGTCGTTTGACTTGCCGCGCTCGCAGGTTGTCCGGCGGTCGCGGAAGCCGTACTTTTGGCGTGGTAGGCCTTCAAATTGAACCCACAGTTCCCACAAAATTCATCCGTGGCGTTGACTGGTTTGCCACAGTTCGGACAGAACATGGTTTGATTGCCGCCCTGGTCATCGGCCGCCCGGTAACGTTTATGATTAGTTTGCATTTCGTTTGCCTCCCATGACCTTAGAACAAGTTGCCTAATCCGTTGGTGTAACGTGAAAATTCCGACGAAAAGTCCAGGGCTAAGTTCTCCCATTCGACCCGGCCAAAAATATAAAACGCAATTGACAGCACGATCATGGCTAACACGATCACGTAAAACTTATTAAAACGTTCCGTGTGAATCGAATTATTAATGGAGAGAATGTAACCCACTTGCCAAATTAAACTAATCACCATCGTGACCATCAGCGTAAATCCGAGCTGTTTAAAGAAGGTCAGTGGTGAATCCACGTTAAAGGTCACCGTGTAAACCGAAATAATCAAAATTAAATTAAAAATAATTGCAACGTTCGTCAGGTGACCAAAGCGGTTAACGTAGTCGAAGAAGTTGACGGCGTTATTTTTGTCCCCCAGCATGCTGGCACCAAAGCCAATCAAAACGTAAAAAAGGATCCCAATCACCACTAACGTAAACAGTTTAAAGTCCATTGAAAACGAGAGCCCCTTGACCGTTACCACGTTGCTGGCGGCCGCCGCGACCTGCTTAATGCACCGGTTGATGGCCGCCACGATCGCCACCGTCAAAAGTAACGCGCTAATTAACATCGACACGAGGCCGAAGTACTTCTGGGCCGCGACTTCTTCGTTCGGTCGCTTTAAAGAATCGACGAACCACTTAAAGTAGTTTTTCGACAGGGACTGCAACTGCGCCACCCGGTCCGGCTGGGCTTCCCCCGCTGCCGGTTGCTCCGACTGGCTGGCAGCACTCGTCGTGGCCGCACCAGCATTGCTCGTGGCCGCGCTGCTCCCCGCTCCCGTGGCCTGTTCTAGGTCAAAGCCACAGTGGGTACAAAACCGGGTGTCGGATTCTACCGGCTCCCCACAATTTGGACAAAATTTCATTTCCCATCACTCCTCTGTAATTGATCAGCACGAGCTGAGTTGCTCATCCCCACTTGCCGATTGGCACGGCAGTCGGTCTGCACAACCAACTTTTCCCTATGCTTACTTTACCATAACTACTCTTTAATTTATCAAATTCTTAATATATTAAGAACAAAAGTTTTAATGCCATAACCATCAAAAAAGCGGCCCCAGCACCCGTTTTCGGGATACTCGGACCGCAATCATTACAGCGTCATTAAATTAAATATATTGAATCAAAGTCATCAAGACTGGTACGACCACGATGAACAGCACCGTACTGGTCGTGACCACGTTGGTGGCGTATTCCACGTCCCCGTGAGCTTCGTTCGCTAAGATTGGCAAGACGGCCAACATTGGCGTTGCGGATTGCACGATCAACGTTTGTGAAGCCAAGGATGGCATCTGAACACCCAGGTTACCAACGACCATCAAGACCGCGATCATGATGATTGGTGATAAGATGAACCGGCCAATCAAGGCCACGACCGTGTCGCGGTCAAAGCGGATACTCTTCAAACCGGCGTCGGCCAGCACGATCCCGATGTAGATCAGGGATAACGGCGTTACCAAGTTCCCAACGTAAGTTAACGTTGAACCGATGAACGAGATCTTAGTTGGGTTCACGTTCAATAGTAAGAATACTAAGGCCACTAAGAAACCAACTAATGGCATTGGGATAACCTTTTTCCAGTCGATCTTGTTGTGCGTCTTTTCCTTCGGCTTAGTCGGGTCATCGTTTGAGATCAAGAAGACCCCGAAGGCCCAGGTTGAAACGGTGTTGACCACGTAGTAAACCAGGAAGTACGTCATACTCTTTTCGCCGAACAGCGCCATGTTCAAAGGTAACCCGATGAAGATGGTGTTGGCGTTGACGATGGCGTTAACGAAGATCCCCTTACGTCCTGGCCGGATCTTCATGATTTTAACCAGCGCGAACGCGATCAAGTAGCCGATGATAACGGCGATGAAGGCGTACGCCAGGTAGCCGGCAAACGACGCCAGCTGGCCACGGGTCAACCGTCCTAACACGGACACGAAGATTGATGCGGGCAGCGCGATGTTCTTGATAAATTTCGAGATGGTCCCCGCAAACTTATCGTCAAACCAACCGGTCCGCCGTAGTACGTACCCGAGGATCATAATTAAAACGACCACCAGGACACTTTGAATCGAATTCCATAAAACAGTCATGAGTTATTTAGCCCCACTTCTCTACAATTTTAGTTCTCTCTAAAAACTAATTTAGTACTTCTCTCTTTTTTGCCGACCACTAATTACTTAACGGCCTTGTATTCTGGAACCCACTTCATGTCAGCAACGGCCTTTTTAGCGTCGCTGATTGGTTCCTTGTTCAACTTCTGATCCAGGACACTTTGGGCAACCACTTCGGCTAAGGTCTGGGAGAATTCCGTGATCTTAGAAACGGGTGGTAATACGGCGGCCCCTGGCTTGGACGTGTCGACGATGCCGCCTAATGCGTGGCAAGCGGCGGACAAGGTTTCGTTGTTCAAGACCTTGGCGGTAGCGGCAATCAAACCAAACCCAAGTCCCGGGTACATCAAGGCGTTGTTTCCTTGACCAATTTGGTAAGTCACGCCCTTGTATTCCACGTCGTCCGCTGGGATCCCGGTGGCAACTAAGGCCCGGCCATCGGTCCACTTGATCAAGTCTTCGGCCTTGGCTTCGGCTAACTTCGTCGGGTTGGACAGTGGGAAGATGATTGGCCGGTCGGTGTGAGCGGCCATTTCCTTAATGATGCTTTCGGTAAAGGTCCCTGGTTGCGTTGACGTCCCGATCATCACGGTTGGGTGCACGGCCTTAACAACGGCTTCCAAGTTGGTTAATTCGTCGGCGTTGCTAAATTCACTGCGCTTACGGGTGAAGGCTTTTTGGGCTGGGGTTAAGTCTTCGGTATCGTCGAATAACAACCCTTGCTTATCAACGGCGTAGAAGTGTTGCTTGGCTTCTTCTTCGGTCAAACCAGCTTGCATGAGTTCGTCCATGATTTGGTTGGCGATCCCCATCCCGGCGGTTCCGGCACCGAATGATAAGATTTTTTGGTCCTTGATACTTTCCTTAGAAATGTTCAGGGCACCCAAGATTCCGGCTAAAACAACCATCCCGGTTCCTTGAATATCATCGTTAAACGTGGCGATCTTATCCTTGTACTTGTCTAAGATCACTTGGGCGTTTGAACGACCGAAGTCTTCCCAGTGAAGCAATGAGTCTGGGAATAATTTTTGTTCAGCTTCGACAAACTTGTCGATAACGTCGTAGTACTGGTCACCGTAAACGCGCTTGTGACGGTTACCTAAGTACAACGGGTCGTCCAATAATTTTTGATTGTTAGTCCCGGCATCGATGCTGACCGGTAAAACTTGTGACGGGTCGATCCCGGCAGCGGCGGTGTAAACCATTAATTTACCAACGGCGATGTCAACCCCGTTAACACCCCAGTCGCCCATACCTAAGATCCCTTCCGCGTCGGTCACTACGACCAAGCGAATGTCGCGACCTTCCGCGGCGTTGCGTAACGTGTCTTCCACGTCTTCCGGTGCGTCAACGGAAACGAAGGCGGCGTTTTGAGGATCTAAGAATAATTCGTTATATTGTTCGATGGAATCCGCAACGACCGGATCGTACACGATCGGCATGAATTCAACCACGTGTTCGTCCATCAAGTGGTAGAACAACGTCCGGTTTTCGTTGAATAAGTTCATCAAGAAGATCCGCTTTTCTAAACGGGTGCTCTTGCTTTGGAACTGCGCGTAGGCCTGGGTCGTTTGTTCATCGATCGTTTGAACGTTGCTTGGCAACGTCCCGGTCAGCCCTAAAGCTTTCCGTTCCGCTTTGGTAAACGCGGTCCCCTTATTTAAAAATGGGTTATTTAAAATACTGTCAGCAGTTTTTGTCATAATTAATTCCTCCATTTTTTTGATTAATTAGTTAATTGTGTTAACTAGGCCTACAACATTTTATAGGCTAACGGATTACGTTTCATTTCGTCAACGCAATGCGCTTATCAATTTACAAACAACAGTTTAATCTTAAGGAAATCTTATAGTCAAATCCGTGGTATGATATAAATATAATTTATAAGGTGTTGACAAACGCTGGTATTAAAGGAGAAAAAATGAACACAAAGGACCTTGCTTATTTCAATCAAATAATTTTACAAAAAAACTTTTCAAAAGTTGCTAAGTATTTTGATGTTAGTCAGCCGACCATTACGCTGGCAGTTAAACGGTTAGAGGCCGAATTCGGGGCCAAACTGATTATCAGAGACCGGGTCCACAATGACATTACGGTCACGGCCAGCGGGCGGCAACTCGCCGAACACGCGGCCATCATCCTGCGTCAGCTGAGCATTGCCCACCAGGAAATTAACAACCTGACCGAGCAACAGATCGTCCTGGGGTTGCCACCGATCATCGAAAACCACTACTTCCCGCCAATTGCGGCTAAGTTGGAACGGGCCGGTCTGCTGGGCAACATTGAAACCGTTGAGGGCGGCTCCAACGCGCTGCGCGACGCCGTCCGCGACGGCCGCGTGGACATGACTTTACTGGGGTCGGTCGACCCCATTTCCTACACGGCGTTGATTGCCGAGGAGTTCGACCGGGCCCCGTTTAGTATTTTTGTCGCCAAAAACCACCCGCTCGCCAACCGTAAGCGGATCTACTTCAGTGAGCTGCGGCACGAAAAGTTCGTTTTCTTTAATAGTAACTTCGTGCACAACACCGCCTTTAACCGGCTAGCCCGTCGCAACCACTTCCGCCCCAACATCGTCTTCCGTTCCAACGACACCCACATGTTAATGAAGGTGATCAGTGAAAACGTCGGCGTCGGCTTTTTGACCAACATTGTGGATCACTACATCGACGACGTGGTGCGTTTGGAGTTACTCGATGACGAACAGCCCGAATTCATTACCAGTATCGTTTACCGGACGTCGCACATCTTAACGCCGGCCCAGCTAAAATTACTGGAGATCCTGCACGCCTCCCTGGAACCGGAAAAACCGGTATAATGAAACTAGCCTAATTAGGAGGAAACTAACTTGGATAACGAAACGCTCAAAACGTACCTTGAAACCAACTCACAGGTGGTCACCATCTTTATGGACAAGGCCACGGCCTTTTTAAACAAACAAAACATGGAACGGCTCCCCGCCCGGCGCTTTAACGACGCCGAGATCAACCGAAAAGCCGAAAAAATGCTGGACGACGTCATCACCAAGATCCACGACCAGATCCAGCCCCACACCCGCGAACAAACGCCGGCCGCCTGGGACCAGTTCTTAAGTGAAAACGACGTGTTAGACGACCTCGAACTCTCGATGAGCGAATTATCATTCGAACAACAAGATTAAGGTTGACGGCCACCCACCATTCATGCCATAATGTTTGACGGTGCCAAACCACGGCCGGCAGCTCCGGATCGGCGCGCAAGCGTTCCGAAGGTCTGTGAAGCCGGCCACGCGATCACCCGCTATGCGGGTGGTCGTTTTTTTATTACATCACTTTTTATGAATCATCAGTCGCTCTTATTTTCCGTATGAATGAACGTAAAAAGCATGGTTTTAGCGCTCATCATCCTCACAAACCAAAAATACGCCCACCTTCCATTCTCGAAGGTGGGCGTACTTAGTTATTTCAAACCCGCGTAAATCTTATCCAGGTTCCATTTCATCATTGTATAGTAGGTGTCCCCCACGCGGCCCTTGGCGGCTAACGAATCGGTAAAGATTGTGTTAGCAACCGGCACGCCGGTCTCTTTAGCCAACTTGTGCATCGACTTGGGTGAGACCGAGGACTCGACGAACAGGTGCTTGACTTGGGACTGGTCAATTTTTTTAATGACGGTCCGCATCTGTTCCGGCGTCCCCTGGGCTTCGGTGTTCAGCTCCCAAATGTAGGTCGCCGGCACGTGGTACGCCGCGGAAAAGTATTTAAAGGCCCCTTCCGACGTTACCAGCAAGCGCTGCGCCTTGGGAATCTGCTTAAACTTGGTCTGGGCCCGCGTATGCAGCTTCGTCAGTTTGGCCACGTAGCGGTCCGTATTTTGCTGGTACTGCGCGGCGTGCTGCGGATCTTTTTTTTGCAGCGTCTGGTTAATGTTTTCAACGTACTTGATCCCGTTAGCGAGGTCTAACCAGGCGTGCGGATCGGGTTCGTTCACGTTAGTCGTCAGGTACTTGACCTGAACGCCCCGACTGACCGCAAAGACGTCCTCGTTAAATCGCTTTTTGGACGACTGGACGAGCTTTTTGAACCAGCCGTTACCGCCCGTTTCCAGGTTCAGGCCGTTGTAAAAAACCACGTCGGCTTCGGCGGTCGCCGCAATGTCGGTCGGCCGCGGTTCGTATTCGTGCGGGTCGGTCCCGCGCTGCACGATACTGTAATGGTCAACGTACTTGCCGCCCACGTTTTTAACCATGTCGTCGATGATCGAGTTGGTACTAACGACCCGGAGACGCTCACTCGTCGTCGTTTCCGCTTCCACGTTTTGGCGCTGGTTTAAAAATACCGCCATCCCCGTGATCATCGCAATCACGCCAATCAAGGCGATTAGATTCTTTTTCATGCGGGCACCCGGCGCCCCATCCGCGCCTTGCCCTTAAACAAACTCGGCAGTAACGCCTGCTTAGGCGAAATCACAAACGAGATTCCGAATAACACGGCGGCCACCAGTACGATGGCGGGGCCGGACGCCCAGTTAAAGGTGTAACTGAAGTACAGTCCAACGACCGACGCCACCGCCCCAATTCCGGCGGCCAGGCCCAGCATCACGCCCAGGCGGTCCGTCCATAAAAAGGCGGTCGCGGCCGGGGTGATCAGCATCGCCACGACTAGAATGATCCCAACGGTCTGCAACGCCGAAACGGTAACCAGCGTTAACACCAACATGAGGGCGTAGTGTAACACTTGGACTTTAAACCCGTACGTTTGCGCGAAGGTCGGGTCAAACGACGTGATCAGCAGTTCTTTATAGAAGAACACGATAAACAGGATCACTAGTCCCAGCACCACGGTGGTCGTCATCATATCGGTGTCACTCACCGCCAGGATGTTTCCGAACAGGATGTGGTGCAAGTTGGTCGAACTCTCGGCCAGTGAAATCAGAATGAAACCCAGCGCGTAGAAGGCGCTAAACACGATTCCAATCGAGGTATCGGTTTTGATTTTACTTTTATTGGCGACCAGCCCAATCAGACCAGCGGCGAGAATGCCAAAGACCGAGGCACCAATCATCACGTTGATGCCCAGCATGTAGGCCACGGCGACCCCCGGTAACACGGCGTGCGAGATGGCGTCCCCCATCATCGACATCCCCCGTAAGATAATAAAGCTCCCGATCATCCCGGACATGATTCCCACCATGATGGCGGTAATCAGTGCGCTTTGCAGGAAATCGTACTTACCGAGCGCGGTGATAAAAGTCGTTATTGATTGCATTATTGGGCACCTCCCTGAGTGAATAACACGGCTGAGAGATCAGCGCTAAACGTGCGTTCAATGTTGGCCGGCGTATAAACGTCCTGCACCGGGCCGTAGTCGACGATGCCGTGATTTAAGATCACCAGGTCGTCGAAGTACCGCGAGACCTTATTTAAATCGTGGTGGACGACGATGATGGTTTTACCCGCGTCCCGCCACTGGTGCAGGATCGCCATGATGGCCGTTTCACTTTGCAGGTCGATCCCCACGAAGGGTTCGTCTAAAATAATCAGCTGGGCGTCTTGTAAAATGGCGCGGGCCACAAAGACCCGTTGCAGTTGTCCACCGGAAAGTTGGCCAATTTGGCGGTCGGCCAGGTCCGCCAGGTCGACCCGTTGTAAGGCGGCTAAACACCGTTGCCGGTCCGCTTTACTGGGCTGACGAAACAGCCCCAGCCTGCCGTAGGTCCCAGTCAAAACGACGTCAAAAACGCTAATTGGGAAGGTCAAATCAAGATCTTTGCGCTGTTCCACGTAAGCAATTTGTTTTTGAAATTGTTTTAACGTATGACCATTAAATTCGACCGTTCCAGTTTGCGCTTTGATCAAGCCGAGCATGGCTTTGATCAGGGTGGATTTTCCCGCACCGTTAGGGCCAATGATCCCAGTAATTTTGCCGGCGTTAAAGTTAACGGCAACGTCGGTAAAGACTGGTGTGTCACTGTAGGCCACGGTGAGGTTTTGTACTTTTAGCATGTAATTTCCTCCGTTCATCGCGGTTGTCAGTAATACTACGTTCAACCCTCATCATAACGGATAATTAACTTTTATGCAAATAATTGTTAGGTGTCGTTAACTTTTTTGTAAAAATAAATAAAAAAGTAGACTACCCAGGTCGTTCTCCCTTTCAAAACAACGTGGTCAAAAAAAGAACGTCCGCCGAGCGTTCGTTCTTTCACTTTGAATTAGTGTTTAATCACGTGATGAATTACAATTCCCAGTAACCACGGCAGGGCGATTACAAACAATCCCCACCGGGTCAAAACGACCCGCAAAAGGCCGAAGCCCCCGACCTCACGTACGACCGTTCCAATGGTTGCCGGAGCGGTGACGGGTTCGCGCGGCGCCCGTTTGTCCGGATCCGTCAACTGTTTAACGTACGGGGGCTCGTACGACTCCATTCCCCGAATCACACCCACGGTCGGCCGTACTTTTAGTAAATACGGAGCGGCTAACCAGTAACCAACGGAGAGGTAGCTTACCCACAGCCACCAACTAACCCCGTTCACCGGGCTAACTAAGTATAAACTGATCAAGTAACCGGGAAGTGCCAGCAAATAATCCGTAACTAGTTTTTTTATCATTTTAATTACCTCAGTCCTAGCTTACCGTTCCATACTCCGGAACGCAATTTGATTTTACCCGTAATAAAAAAGCACCCGTCCGCAGACGCGTGCTTTTCTTTGGCGAAAATGTTGGTAAAACAACGAATTTTCTAAAAATATTAACGCTTTGAGAATTGTGAAGCTTTCCGGGCTTTCTTCAAACCTGGCTTCTTACGTTCCTTCATACGAGCGTCACGAGTTAAGAGACCCGCGCGCTTTAATGGAGTACGGAAATCAGGGTCAACTTCGAGCAATGCCCGAGCGATCCCATGACGAGTTGCGCCGGCTTGACCATGGAAGCCACCACCATTAACGTTAACTAAAACATCGTATTGATCTGAGGTTTCAGTAACTTCGAATGGTTGTAACAATTCCTTGCGAATATCTGCAAATGGAATGTAGTCTTCAACGGACTTATCATTCATAACAATTTTACCAGTACCTGGTACTAAACGTACGCGGGCAACTGAATCTTTACGACGGCCTGTGCCGCGATATTGTACTTGAGCCAATGTAGTTTCCTCCTTAGATTAAGTTAGTGATGTCCAAAACTTCAGGCTTTTGTGCTTGTTGCGTATGTTCTGCACCAGCATAAACATGCAACTTCAAGCCCATCTTGTGACCTAAAGAGTTGTGAGGAAGCATACCCTTAACTGAAGTTTCAATTAACTTAGTAGGTTCCTTAGCTAAGAAGTCACCGGCAGTCCGTTCCTTTAAACCACCAGCATAAGCAGTATGATGATAATAAATCTTCTTTTCTGCTTTCTTCCCAGTCAAAGCGACCTTGCTTGCATTAATAACAATAACGTTGTCACCAGTATCCACGTTAGGGGTAAAGGTGGGTTTGTTCTTACCACGTAAGATTGATGCTACGACAGTAGATAAGCGACCCATAGGTACATCGGTTGCATCAACTACATACCATTTACGTTCAATTTCACCTGGTTTAGCCATATATGTTGTACGCACGTTGTGTTCCTCCATTTTCTGTTTTGCTTGACACTCAATAAGATTTCCGGGGCTTATCGTGGGGCAAACAATACCAACGATTAGTTTACCTAACTTAGCTTCAGAAGTCAATCTTTAATTCGTTTTCAGTAAGCGTGTCGGCCACCAAAACTGGCAATCGAACACGAGTGAACAGTCTACCACATTTTCAGCGTCCTGTCGCCCCCCACACTAATTATTGGTGGGGATCGTTAGCCAGGTCCGCCCGTAATTCGGCCGCGTCGTAGTACACCTTTTTCATGTAAAGGCCGGACGCCGGGGCGGTCCCCCGTGCTTGTTCACGGTCTTGCGCCGCTAACAACGCCGGAATGCAGTCAACCGCCCGCCGGCCCTGACCAATTTCCATCAGCACGGCCACCATGATGCGTACCTGGTTGTACAAAAAACCACTCCCGCAAAATTCAAACTGAATCTCGCCTTCACCCGGAAGCGCCCAGGCAGTCGCGGAATAAATTTCCCGCACGTGGTCGTGGGCCTGCGAACCGGACGCCACAAAACTTGAAAAGTCGTGTTTGCCGACTAGGTCGGGCAACGCCCGCTGAATCCGGTCAATGTCCGCTTGGAACTTGAAGTGGCCGGTGTAGTGGCGCTTAAACGGGTCGACGAACTCGTTTTGGTACGCCCGGTACCAGTAACGCTTGCCGACCGTGTCGTACCGCGCGTGAAAATCGTCGGCGACGATGGCGGCCGACTTGACCAGCACGTCGGTCGGCAACAGGCTGTTGAGCCCCCGGCGCACTCCCTCGGCGTTGATCGCGTACGGCAAATCAAAGTGAATCGTTTGCCCAAAGGCGTGTACCCCGGCGTCGGTGCGCCCGGCACCGTAAATCATGATCGGTTCAGCCGGATCCTTAGCCATTTTATTGACGGCCTTACTAAAAACCTGTTCAACGGTCCGCTGGTGCGGTTGGCGCTGAAAGCCGGCAAAGTTGGTGCCGTCATACGCCAAAACTACTTTATACCTGGTTGTCACAATACCCTCCATGATTGAAAAAGTTGGTGCGCCCAACTGGCCGTACCAACTTGATTAACTACGCTCTTAAGAAAATCAGCGCCGCCGTTAACACGGCAAAACTGACGGTCGCCCACGAATCGCGGGCGTGCCACTTCAAAATCCGAAACTTGCTCCGACCTTCACCGCCCTGATAACCCCGGGCTTCCATCGCGGTCGCCAGGTCCTCAGCCCGGTTAAACGAGCTGACAAACAGGGGAATCAGTAACGGCACCACGGCACGCATTTGTTGGAAGATGTTGCCTTCCCCAAAGTCGACCCCGCGGGCCCGTTGCGCGTTCATGATCTTTTCGGTTTCGTCCATCAACGTTGGCACGAACCGCAGCGCAATCGATAACATTAACGCCACTTCGTACACCGGAAAGTGCACGGCTTTGAGCGGCATCAGAATGTATTCGATGGCGTCGGACAGTTCCAACGGGGGCGTCGTCAGCGTCAGCAGCGTGGACATAAAGATGATCAAGACGAAGCGACAGAAGATGTACGCCCCGTTGATCAGGCCCAGTTGGCTGATCGTGATAATGCCCCAGTGCCAGTAAACGTGGCCGCCACTGGCACTAAACAAGATCTGTAAGACCACCGTGAACAAGATCAACCAAATCAACGGCTTGACCCCGTTAATGAAAAACGACCACTTGACACCCGACAGCGTAATTGCCAAAAAGGTAAAGGCAAACAATAGCAGGTACGTCAGCCAGTTATTCGCGATAAAAATAATTCCAATAAAATAAAAGCTCAGTAATAATTTAGCCCGCGGATCCATGTGGTGGATCACGGAATCGCCCGGAATGTAGCGACCAAAAATCAGCTTATTCATCATCGGTCGGTGCACCCCCAAACGCCGTGGCCGGCAACTGTGCAATCAAGTCGGCCGCTAGTTCGTCTTCAGTCAGCGGCATCCGGTCAAACTGCCAGCCGCGGTCGATCAGCTGCTGGGCAAAGGCCGTCGTTTTCGGTAGGCCCAGTTGGTGGGCCACCAGCCACTGCGGGTCCTTAAAAATCTCCCGCGGAGCGCCGGTCTTGACGACCCGCCCCTGATCCATCACGATCACGTGGTCGGCGTAGTTGGCAACGTCGTCCATTTGGTGGGTGACCAAAACAACCGTCAAATCCCGTTCACGCCGCAGCTTGGCGAACATTTCCATCATGTCCAGCCGGCCCTGCGGATCAAGCCCGGCCGTGGGTTCGTCTAAAACCAGTACCCGCGGCTGCATAGCTAACACGCCGGCAATCGCGACCCGCCGCATCTGGCCCCCGGAGAGGTCAAACGGCGAGCGGTCCAGTAACGACTGGTCCAAACCGACCAAGTCTAACATTTCGGCAGCCGTTTTAAGCGCGTCGGCTTCACTGACCCCAAAATTTTGCGGGCCAAAGGCGATGTCCTTAGCGACGGTCTCCTCAAACAGCTGACTTTCCGGAAACTGAAAAACGATGCCCACGTGTTGGCGCAGTTTTTTTAAATCCTTATTACTGGTTTCCGGCGTAATCACCCGTTCACCAATCGTGACGGTCCCGCTGGTTGGTTTTAATAACGCGTTTAAGTGTTGCAACAGGGTGGACTTCCCACTCCCGGTGTGCCCAATCAACGCGGTGTAGGAACCGTCCGGAATCGTTAGGTTAATGTCGGTTAACGCCTTAGTTTCAAAGGGGGTGCCCGGTTGGTAAGTAAAATCTACTTGTTTGAACGTAATTGCCATAACCAGTCCGCCATCCCTTTCTCCGTTAAGTAAGTTGCGGGAACCTGGACGTTTTGCCGTTTTAGCGCCGCCTTTAAACGTTCGGCGTAGGGCATGTCCAGTCCCATTTTGATCAGGTCTTCCCCGTGTTTAAAAATCTCCGCCGGGGTGCCCTCTTCTTTTAATTGTCCGTCGTTGACCACCAGGATCCGGTTCGCACTGGCAGCCTCGTCAATGTCATGGGTGATCGACAGCACCGTCAGATCCGAAGCGGCTTTCATCTGGCGAATCGTGGCCAAGACTTCTTCGCGGCCACGCGGGTCCAGCATCGAAGTCGCTTCGTCCAAAATTAGGATCTGCGGGCGGGCCGCAATCATCCCAGCCAACGCCACCCGTTGTTTTTGACCACCGGATAAGCGGGCCGGTTCACGGGTCGCGAAGTCCTGCATGTTGACCTGCTTTAACGCCGCCGGGACCCGCGTTAGCATCTCCTCGCGGGAAACGCCCTGGTTTTCCAAGCCAAACGCCACGTCGTCAGCCACGGTCGCACCGACAAACTGGTTATCGGGGTTTTGAAAAACCATCCCGATTTTGCGCCGAATGTCCCAGACCGTGTCTTCCGCCAGCACCTGGCCGTCCACGGTAATCGTCCCCGAAGCCGGGGCCAACAACCCGTTGATGTTTTTCGCCAGCGTCGACTTACCCGAACCGTTGTGCCCGACAATGGCGACCCATTCGCCCGCCGCAATCGAAAACGAAACGTCGCGCAGCGTTAATTCGTCCGCTGGCTGTTGCGGGTAGCGGTAATTCAAATGTTCAACGTCAATAATCGGACTCACCATCGTCCCTCATTTCCATAAATTGCTGGTTCTAATCATAACATACCTAACTATTTCAAATCACTAGTCGGTCCGTATTTATAGCCGTTGTCACCAAACAACGTAAACTTTTTCTTTAAGTTATTTGAAACGTAGACCTTTTTGTCCTTGGTGATGAAAATGGCCCCGATACCTTCATCGGCCTTGCCATTAATGTACTTCATCCCGTCCTTCAGCCCCTTATCAAAGGTTGCCGTTGACAAGGCGTCACCGTCCGTGGACTTCTTCGAGATGATTGAAACGCCCATCAAGTTGTTTTGGTACGGTGCCCCGGTCTTAGGGTCCATCAAATGACTATAGACCTTACCGTTCTTCTTCAAATAACGTTCGTAGATCCCGGACGTCACGATCGACATGTTCTTTTCGGGAACCGAGCCGATCGCCGTTCCCCGGGAAGCCTTCGGATCTTGGATACCAACCGTCCAGTTACCAGACTTGGTGCCCTTTGGACTGTCACCCAAGACGTAAATGTTACCACCTAAGTCAATAATGGCGGTCGAAACGCCGTGATTCAAGAAATAAGTCTTCACTTGATCGGCCATGTAACCCTTGGCGATTCCGCCTAAGTCCAGTTGCATGCCCTTCTTTTCCAAGTAGACCGTGCGTTTCTGGTCGTTCAATTTGACCTTGGTGTAGTCGACCAGTTTAACGTTGGTGTCAATTTCCTTTTGAGTCGGGACCTTCGCGTCGGAGAACCCGATGTGCCATAACTGGGTAATGGGCCCAATTGCCATGTCAAACGACTCGTCGGAATTCTTACTATAGTAGTAAGCCGCCTTGAGCATCGGGTAAAGGTCCTTGCTAACGGTGACCGGATGTTTACCGGCGGCCGCGTTGATCTTATCGATTTCCGACCCCTTCTGATTAACGGTGACTTCCTTAGCTTCTTTTTTAAGCAGCTTAAAGGCCCCGTCGATCACGTTATCCTTACCCTTGTTATAAACCCGCAGTGTAACCACGGTCCCCATCATAAACTGGGTATCTTCAGACGGGGTCTGAACTACCTTCGTGGGTTTGGGCCGGCTACTGCTAGCGGCCCCCTTAGAACTCGTACTCGTCCCACAAGCGGTCAGTGGCACTACCATGGCCACTGCTAAACCTAACTGAACCAATTTTCTCAGTTTCATGTCTTTACTTCCCCTACATATAATTTCAATCGTAATTATACCAAAGTTTCTATAACCCAGTGATACCGAATTTAAAACCCTTTCAGAAACAATGTGCGAACCAACACATTGTTCACAATTTATTTTGTAAATTCACCGTGAACTTTGCACTACTATGTGATAGACGTAACTATACATACTATTCGCTGTCCACCCTCCCCGCAAACCGGGCTCATGGGGACAACTTCTTCCGCTTAGCTACGATTAACCAACAATGGCAAGGCCCGCCCTACCTTGGGTGCCGAAACGTGTGTGGGGAGCAGCCTCCTCCGCTTGCTACGCTAACGCAATCGTGGCAAAGCCCGCCTTACCTAGAGTGCCGAAACGTGTAGTGAAAGGCAGCTTCTTCCGCTTGCTACGCTATCGGCAAAATGGCAAAACCCGCCATTCCTTGGGTGCCGAAACGTGCTCGTGGGGGCAACTTCTTCCGCTTAGCTACGGTTAACCAACAATGGCCAGGCCCGCCCTACCTTGGGTGCCGAAACGTGTAGTGAAAGGCAGCCTCTTCCGCTTGCTACGCTATCGGCAAAATGGCAAAACCCGCCATTCCACCAATAGCTAGGCAATGCTCGGAAGCTCCCGCCTTTTACTACACTCTAAAAATAAAGAGCCCTCAGCTTTCGCCTCAGGCTCCTACTTTAATAATGCTTAATTTCTTATTCAGCGAAGATCATGTTGTCAACGGAGATGGTCTTAGTGTCACCCTTTTGTGCCGCGTTTTGTAATTGTTCAGCATACAAAACGAAGGTGTTGGATGATTCAGTTGCACCCGTAACAACGTCAACCTTAGTTGGGTCACTGCTCTTAACCAATGACTTGTTCAAAGCTGGTTGGTAAGCCTTTGGATTAGTCTTGGCGATTTTCTTCATTTGCTTGTTGTAAGCAGCGTCGTCAACCTTGGACTTGCCCTTCTTGTTTACGTTGTCATAGTCTGACTTCGTAATCTTACCATTCTTAACGGTGATGGCAAACGTTACCCGGTAGCCGTGTGAGTAGTTCTTTTCAGCTAACTTGTAAGTCCCGTCCTTCATCTTCTTGCCGTTGTTGATCTTGATGGTAGCAGTATCGCCAGCTTGTGCGGCTTGAACTAATTGTTGCGTGTAGTTTTGGAAAGTCTTGGAAGATTCCGTTGCACCCGTAACAACGTCAATTGAACCTACGTTACCAGTTGCAGCGCTGGTCGTCAAAGCCTTGTTCAACTTAGGAATGTAAGCCTTCGGGTTAGTCCCGGAGCCCTTCTTCATTTGTTTGTTGTACGACGTATCGTCAACTTTGGACTTACCCTTTTTATTCACTTGATCATAACTGGACTTAGTGATTTTGCCCTTGCTGTTAACGGTGATGCTCATCTTAGTACGGTAACCGTATGAGTAGTTTTCTTCTTCGAGTTTGTAAGTACCCGCTTTCATTTTGCTGCCGGCGGTTAACTTAGCAACCTTGGTGGTCTTAGCTGAGCTCGATGATGAACTCTTCTTTGATGATGATGAGCTAGAACTTGACGAACTGCTCCCACAACCTGCTAAGGCTAATGCTGAAATTGCAACGACTGACGCAACTGCAGAAACTGATTTAAACTTCATAATATCCCACTCCTAACCTTTTTGTATGAAAATTCACATTTATCTTAACGTTTAAAATTAAATTAGTCAATCATATTTTAACAAAATAATAGTATTTTATGCTGATAACAGCGCAAATGAGAGCGGTTCACCTAATCTACTCCGGTTACCACTTCATTCGGGCCATCGGCAATGTGATATATTATGCATTCTGTTCAATAATCCATAGACAACCGCTTACATTATCGTTATAATTGTTAGTGGAATTATTATTTTACATTATTATTCAAGGGAGTTGTTACGCAATGGCAAAGAAAAACATTGTCGTTGTCGGTGCGGGGTTTGCCGGTGTCTACGCGACCAAGAAACTGTCCAAGCATTTTAAGAAGAACCCGGACGTTGAGATCACGCTTATCGATCGGCATTCATACTTCACGTACATGACCGAACTACATGAAGTAGCCACTGAACGGGTGGAACCAGGGCATATCCAATACGATTTGCAACGGTTGTTCGCACGGCGGAAGAATGTTCGCCTAGTTACCGACACGGTAACCGGCGTTGATAAGGAGAAACAAGTTGTTACCACTCAAAATGGAAGTTATCAATATGATCAACTCCTCATTAGTTTAGGTGGGGAATCCAACGACTTCGGAACTCCCGGTGTTAAGGAACACGGTTTTGAACTGTGGTCATTTGAACAGGCCATGGCCTTACGGGCTCACTTAGCGGCCATCATCCGGCGCGGTGCGGCCGAACTTGATCCGGCTAAACGGAAAGCAATGTTAACGCTGACCGTCTGCGGGTCCGGTTTTACTGGTTCCGAATTAGTCGGTGAATTAATTGAATACCGGGACGTCTTAGCGAAGGAAAACAAGTTGGACCCGAGCGAGATCACCCTTCAATTAGTTGAAGCGGCACCAACCATCATCAACATGCTCAACCGGACGCAAGCCGGTAAAGCTGAAAAGTACATGACTAAACATGGCGTTGATATTATGACCAACTCCATGATCACCGAAGTCTTCGAAGACCACGTTAACTTAAAGGGCAAGGATCCAATTCCGACCTATACGTTAATTTGGACCGCCGGTGTGCGGGCTAACAGCGTGGTTAAGAACTTCGGGATTGAAACCAACCCGCGTGGGGGTCGTTTAATTGCCAACGAGTTCATGCAAGCTAAGGACACCAAGAACGTCTTATTAGCCGGTGACTCGACCAGCTACCAAGAACCCGACCAACCACGGCCAGTTCCTCAAATCGTTCAAGGGGCCGAAGAAACGGCTGCTAAAGCGGTTGAAGGAATTATCAAGAACGTGGACGGCGGCAGCAAAGAAATCAAACCGTTCAAGGGTGCTTACCAAGCTTCCGTGGACTCAATTGGGTCTAAGTACGCCGTTGCCCAAGTTATGGACCACTGGAACGTTTCCGGTTTCATCGCCGTTCTCTTGAAGCACGCGATCAACTGGTTGTACTACTGCCAGATTTTCTCCGGCTACTACCTCTTCCAGTACTTCATGCACGAATTCTTCCGGACCCGCAACGGTCGGAACCTCGGGCGTGGCTGGATTTCACGTGCCGGTAACGTTTTGTGGAGTGTCCCACTCCGGTTCTTCTACGGTGCGATGTGGCTGTGGGACTGCTGGACGAAGGTTCAGGGTTCTGAATCCTGGTTCACCGACAAGTTGCGCTTACCGTTTAGTTGGTTACAAGCTGCCGCTACGAGTGGTGCTAGTCAAGCAACTAAGGCGGCCGCAACCAGCGGTGCTTCCGAAGCCGCTTCCGCAACCACGAAGGCTGCCAAAGGTGTCTTCAGTTTATCTTACATGTATGGTAAGGAACCGTTGATGGTCTTTGACAAGATGCCACACTGGTTCGAATCCGTTACTAAGGTCTTCGTACCAAACATGCAGATGGCGCTCTTCTTCCAGAAGTTCATGACCTGCGTGGAAATCGTTATCGCCCTTTGCATCTTCTTTGGTTTGTTCAGCTGGTTAGCGAACGCCATCACGATCGGCTTAGTCGTCGTCTTCTGCTTGTCAGGGATGTTCTACTGGGTCAACATCTGGATGGTCTTCGTGGCCCTCGCCTTAATGAACGGTTCCGGCCGGACATTTGGTTTGGACTACTGGGTCGTTCCGTGGATGCAAAAGCACCTCGGGCACTGGTGGTACGGCAACGTTCGTTCACATTACGATGCTGTCAAAACCCGCTAGATGCGTTATAATTAATTGAATAGTTTCCCGATGGTTCGAGGGTGGCTTTTTCCCCTTGAACCATTTTTTATGCCACGAAAAAAGGAGGGCTAACGATGAAGAAGTTACGGGCAACCGTTGACGTGCTCAAACGTTACGGCGGTATGATTCGGCCTTTTGATATTATTATTATTATTGCCTTGATTATTTTATCGTTTACCCCGATAGTTATTTTTTCATACCAGCAAAAACAACAAGCCCAGCGGGCCGAGCAGGTTGCCAAACAGCGCGCCCAAAAACGCCGGACGGATTACACCGCCGTCGTTTCCCATAACGGGACGGTGCTCAAACGGGTCAACCTGACCACCCTGAGTAAAACCACCCACTACACGTACCGCGCTAAGGACGGTGACTACAATACGGTGACCTTTAAGCCCCACAAAGTGGCCATTACGAAGGCCAACTGTAGTGACCAAGTTTGCATCCGTCGCGGCTGGATCACGAAACCCGGACAGACCATCGTGTGTTTGCCGCATAAGGTTTTGATCGAGATCAAGTCGGATAGCGGACACGTCAAGTCCGGCGGTAACGGGCTAGTTACGGAGTAAAACTATTGAATAATTCATTTGGACAATCAAACAAGACCCATCGCAATATTTACATTGCCCTCCTGGTTGCTCAAGGGGTGATCATCGGGATCTTAGAGCGGATGATTCCCTTCCCGTTTGCGTTTGCACCGGGGGCCAAATTGGGGTTGGCCAACTTAATCACCATCGTTGCCATTTTTACGTTGTCGTTCCGTGACGTCATCACGCTGACCTGGTTGCGCCTGATTCTGACCGCCCTACTGGGGGGAACCATGTCCACGTTCCTGTACAGCTTTGGTGGTGCTTTTCTCAGCCTGTTTTCGATGCTGCTCGTCAAACTACTCGGGCCGAAACGGGTGAGCATCATTGGCATTTCTGCGACGGGGGGCGTGATGCACAACGTTGGGCAATTACTAGTGGCGAGTCTGATCGCCCAGACGTGGACGGTGATGTTATATTTGCCGGCCATGTCGATCATCGGCCTCGCAGCCGGCATCGCCCTCGGAATCGCCGCCAACTACCTGTTTACGCACGTGACGATTCTTAGCTACTTACGGTTTAACCACGAAAAACACCCAAGCGAAAAAAAGGAGTAACAATTTATGCAATCGGCAACGCAATTACACCCCATCTGGCGTGATTATCCGGCGATGCAGCCGGAACTAAGCAAAGTCATGCAACTCATGACCGATAACATTAATATTCAGGATAGCGCCGTTTCCGACGCCATCGTTGACATGATTCACAGCGGTGGTAAGCTCCTGCGTCCCGCCTACTGCCTACTATTTTCCCAGTTTAAAGAGACCGACCGTGACCGGATGATCGCCTTAGCCGCGTCCTTAGAGACCCTGCACACGGCAACGCTGATCCACGACGACATCATTGACGACTCGGAACTGCGCCGGCACCAGGAGACCATTCAGGCCCGCTTCGGTAAAGACGTTGCGGTGTACGCCGGCGACTACCTGTTCGTCGTCGTCTTTAAGATTTTAGCCAAGTACTCCAGCAGTTTTAAGAGTATCCAACTAAACTCCGAAAACATGGAAAAGATTCTAGTTGGTGAGGTCCAGCAAAAGGACCGCCATTACCGCATCGACATTACCATGGACGAATATAAAGAACAGATCCAGGGGAAAACGGCCGAACTATTCGCGCTGAGCTGTTTCTTGGGCGCGTTCGAATCCGGTGAAAGCACGCTCTTCGCGCAACGGGCCCGTAAAGCCGGCATGGCCATCGGGATGGCTTTCCAAATCTTGGACGACATCCTTGATTACCAGGAAGCTAGTCAAGAAACGGGAAAGCCGGTCCTCGAAGACGTCGCTGAGGGCGTCTACACCTCCCCACTGATCTTCGCCTTACAAACGACGGCCCGCCGCGACCTGCTGCCCCTGATGCGCCTCCAAGGGGCCATTACGGACGAACAACGCCGTGAACTGCAAGCCATCGTAATTGCCGCGGGCGGTGTCCAGCGGGCCCAACAGCTCGCCGAGAAGTACACCCACGACGCGCTGCGACTATTAAATAAGTTACCAAACCAGCCGGCCAAGGATGCGTTGATCCAACTCACCACTCAATTACTGACTCGGCATAACTAACAGTTACACACAAAAAGGACGGTTTGCGTTAAAGCAGGCCGTCCTTTTTTACTCGCTTAATAGACAACTTAACGTTAGTCCACCACGCCAACACCAAAAAACCGTTCGCTGGCCTTCTTGATCGAAGTAACCACCGAACGGTTTGCTTTTGGCTGGCGCCAAAAAAAATCACTTAAGACTGCGATATGCCATCTATGTTAACCATAAACAACTTCCGAACTAGACTTGGAACCCCGTGGGGCTGCCCATCATCATAGCGTCCGTCAATCATCAATCCCAGTGATCCGTAAAACAATTTAACTAGTCAACGAGTTGCAAGACAACCATTTGTGCACCGTCGCCACGACGAGGCATAGTCTTGTAAATTCGTGTGTACCCACCATTGCGGTCAGCGTATTGAGGACCTAAGTCACTAAATAGCTTTTGCAAAGCGGTTTGTACAGCCACGTTGTCGCCATCTTCCTTAACATCGGCAACGACGTCACGCATAAAGGTAGCAGCTTGACGACGGGCGCTTAAATCACCCTTCTTTGCCAAAGTGATCATCTTGTCGGCAGTTGAACGAACTTCCTTAGCACGTGCTTCAGTCGTTTCGATCTTACCGTTAACGATCAATGAAGTCGTTAAATCACGGAGTAAGGCACGACGTTGTGAACTTGTACGTTGTAATTTACGGTAACTCATGAACGGATATCCTCCCTTGTATTAGTCTTCTTTGCGTAATGATAACCCGAGGTCAGCTAATTTTGCTTTAACTTCTTCGAGTGACTTGCGTCCAAGGTTGCGAACCTTCATCATATCAGCTTCAGTTTTGTTAGTTAATTCTTGGACCGTGTTAATACCAGCACGCTTCAAGCAATTGTATGAACGGACGGAGAGGTCTAATTCTTCGATCGTCATTTCTAACATTTTTTCCTTATGCGTTTCTTCCTTCTCAACCATCACGTCAGTGTTTTTAGCTTCATCAGTGAGATTTACGAAGATTGAAAGGTGATCAGTCAGGATTTTGGCTGATAGACTAATGGCTTCACTTGGAGTGATTGAACCATTTGTCCAAACGTCTAAGGTTAACTTATCGAAATCATCACGTTGGCCAACCCGCGTGTTTTCAACTTGGTAGTTGACACGTTCGATTGGGGAATATAATGAATCAACAGCTAAAACGCCAATTGGCATATCATCTTCACGATGTTTGTTATCCTCAGCGGAAACATAACCACGACCAGTATTAGCGGTCATACGCATATGGAAGTGTGCACCGTCCGCTACAGTACAAATTGCTAAGTCTGGATTTAAGACTTCAACGTCCGCGTCGCCAATGATATCACCGGCAGTCACGTTCGCTGGTCCCTTAACGTCGATTTCCAACGTCTTGGTTTCATCTGAATTCAACTTAAGCGCGATCTTCTTCACATTCAAGATGATTGCCGTAACGTCTTCGGTTACGCCTTCCACCGTTGAGAATTCGTGGAGAACCCCGTCAATTTGAATACTAGTAACAGCAGCGCCAGGTAAAGAAGAAAGAAGAATCCGACGAAGTGAATTCCCTAAAGTTGTACCATAACCACGTTCGAGTGGTTCTACAACAAACTTACCATAGTTGTCGTTTTCATCAATTTTATGAATGTTAGGTTTTTCAAATTCAATCATTCTTATCTTTTACCCCTTTCAAAACGCGTGGTGTTTAGTAGTTGTGCGCACAAAATGAAGTTTGCCCTCAAAATGAACGTCACAGATTAAACACGACGGCGCTTTGGAGGACGAGAACCATTATGAGGAACTGGCGTAACATCGCGAATGGCGCTAACTTCCAAACCAGTGGCTTGTAAAGCACGGATAGCGGCTTCACGACCCGAACCAGGGCCCTTAACAGCGACTTCAACAGTCTTCATGCCATGTTCCATTGAGGCCTTGGCAGCGGCTTCTGCGGCCATTTGAGCAGCAAAAGGCGTTGACTTACGAGAACCCTTGAAACCTAATGAACCAGCTGATGACCACGCAACGGCGTTCCCTTGCATATCAGTGATCATAACAAGCGTGTTGTTGAACGTTGAATGGATGTGAGCCACACCGGATTCAATGTTCTTTTTTACCCGACGACGACGGGTTGTCTTTCTAGTTGCCATAAAATTCGAAAACCTCCCTTATAATTATTTTTTACGTCCAGCGATGCTGACCTTTTTACCCTTACGAGTACGGGCGTTGTTCTTGGTGTGTTGACCACGAACAGGTAAGCCACGACGATGGCGCATCCCACGGTATGAACCGATTTCTTGCAATAACTTGATGTTTAAGCTGACTTCACGACGTAAGTCACCTTCAGTTTTGTAACCGTCAACGACGGTACGGATCTTATCTTCCTGGTCAGGAGTTAAGTCGCGTACACGAACGTCTTCTGAAACACCGGCTTCAGCAAGGATCTTCTGTGCAGAAGTGTTACCGATACCGTAGATATAAGTCAAACCAATGACAATACGCTTGTCACGTGGTAAGTCAATCCCTTCAATACGAGCCATTAATATTTCACCTCCGAATTATTTGAATTATTTACCTTGGCGTTGCTTATGCTTTGGGTTAGCAGAGCAAATAACCATTACGCGGCCTTTACGGCGAATAACTTTGCAGTGTTCGCACATCGGCTTTACAGATGGTCTTACTTTCATGAATTTTTACCTCCTATAAGGTACGAAGCGTCGGTCCTACTTGAAACGGTAGGTAATCCGGCCCTTAGTTAAATCATAAGGTGACATTTCGACCGTAACCTTGTCACCAGGTAAGATTCGAATGTAGTGCATCCGGATTTTACCAGAAACGTGTGCCAAGATTTCAGCGCCGTTTTCAAGTTCAACCTTAAACATTGCGTTCGGCAATGTTTCTTTGATGGTTCCTTGAATTTCAATGACGTCTTCCTTTGCCAAGTATGTGTCCCTCCCTTATTATATGGTTTCGTGCTGCCACGTATTTGGTTCGCTTTTCGAACCAGTCATTAGCTAATCATAACATTAAGAAAATATTAAATCAGTCAACGGCTAAACCTGAATAAGTTTATCACAACGGCATTTGAAAAGCAAACGCCGCCCTTTAGGAACCCTGGTTTTAAAGGTTATCAAGAATTTTTTTAATGTCCTTGTAAACATCATCAATGTCACGGTCACCGTCAACATTGTGTAATAAGTTTTCTTGACCGTAAAAATCAATTAACGGCGTGTTCAACTTAACGTTCACGTCTAACCGGTTCTTAACGGTTGCGGGCTTGTCATCTTCACGTTGATAGAAGTCGTGCCCACCACAAACGTCACAAGTGCCTTCAACTTTAGGCTTGTTGTAAATCTTGTGGTAAGTCGTGCCACAAGTCCGGCAAATGAAACGACCGGAAAGCCGTTCAACTAACACGGCTGGTTCAACGTGAATGTTGATCACGCCGTCCAACGGCTTGTTGAGGTCTTTCCCGATTTGTTTCAAAGCGTGGGCTTGATCAATGTTACGTGGATAACCGTCAAGCAAGAAACCATTTTTCGTATCCGCTTCGGCTAAACGGTCACGAACGATGCCGTTAGTGACTTCGTCCGGAACCAAGTTACCCTGGTCGATATACTTTTTGGCTTCAAGGCCCATCTTAGTTTCGTTCTTAATAGCGGCTCGGAAGATATCCCCCGTCGAAATATGCGGAATATCAAAATCTTCGAGGATCTTCTGAGCTTGAGTACCCTTACCGGCACCTGGTAGTCCCATTAAAATCAGGTTCATTGTTCCCATGCTTTTTTCCTCCTAAAAGTACAAATGTGCTGAGTTTCCCCAACACATTCGCTTGATTAACGGATAAAACCGACGTAATCGCGTTTCATCATTAATCCTTTAATTTGACGAATAGTTTCAAGGGCAACCCCGACAACGATCAGTAAGCTCGTCCCACCTAAACCAATGGATTCATCCAAGCCCCAAATATCAGAAGCTAATAATGGAATCAAGGAAATCAACCCAAGGTAAAGGGAACCAACCGTACTTAACCGCATCAACAATTTTGAAACCCAGTCCTGAGTATCCTTACCCGGCCAAACACCAGGAATATAGCTGCCTTGCTTTTGCAAGTTCTTGGAGAGTTTTTCAGGGTTGACCTGAACAAACGCGTAGAAGAACGTGAAGAGCACGATCAGAACGGTATATAGGATCGCACCGGTCGTCGACTGCATATTAAAGATGTTACTCATGACTTGGTACCAAGTTTCGTCACCATGACTCGCTTGGAAACCTAGTAAAATCGTTTGGGGTGTTGCAATGAAGGAACTCGCGAAAATAACGGGAATAACCCCGGCAACGTTCACCTTCAGTGGTAGGTAACTACTGTCAGGCGCACCAGCTGCACGACGCGTGTATTGAATTGGAATTCGGTCATTTGCTTGTTCGACCCAGGTCACAAACATGACGATGATCAAAACAATTAATAACAACCCAACGACAAACAACCCACTTTGCCACCATTGATCCTTGGCTACGTTAACGAATTGTTCTTGGTAAATTTGATAAATCGACGTAGGCATGCGGGCAATGATCCCGGCGAAGATGATAATGGAAACCCCATTACCGATCCCGCGGTCGGTGATCATGTCCCCCATCCAAGTCGTTAACATCGCCCCACCGGTTAGGATGATCCCAATCGTCAGGTAGGTGCTAATGCTTGGATTATCAACTAATTTAAGTTGACTGAGGGAGTTAAACCCGGCAGTGATCCCAATCGATTGAATGAACGCTAGGGCGATGGTCAGCCAGCGGGTCGCTTGATTAAGCTTGCGCCGACCAACTTCACCCTGTTTGCCCCATTCAACAAACTTCGGAACGATATCCATTTGTAACAGTTGGACAATGATTTGTGCAGTAATGTAGGGGGATACCCCCATAGCAAGGATGGAATAATTTGTTAAACCGCCACCACTGAATGTATTCAACATACTTATCAGCCCCGACGACGCAACCGATTGGAGCGCCTGGGCGTTAACCCCGGGAACTGTGATATAAGAGCCAAGACGAAATACAATCAAAACGCCCAACGTGAACAGAAGTTTATTCCGAATATCCTTTACTTTGAGAGCGTTCTTCATGGTAGTCAGCAAATTAGATCACCTCAGTTTTACCGCCAGCAGCTTCAATTGCCGCAACAGCGGTTGCGGAGAACTTGCTTGCCTTAACTGTTAATTTTTTGTTGAGTTTACCATTACCGAGAACTTTAACAGCAGAACTCTTTTTAACTAAGCCGGCTTCCTTTAATGATTCTGGTGTTACTTCGGCACCATCATCAAAACGGTTTAAGCCGTCAAGGTTAACAACCGCATATTCTTTACGGTTGATGTTAGTAAATCCACGTTTAGGAATCCGACGGTACAATGGCATTTGGCCACCTTCGAAACCTACACGAACCTTACCACGCGCCTTTTGACCCTTTTGGCCACGACCAGAAGTCTTACCTTGGCCACTTGAGTCACCACGACCAATGCGACGACGTGAAAAACGTGAACCTTCACTAGGTGTTAATTCATGTAACTTCATTTAGTAGGCACCTCCTCTTTGAAAATTTTAATTACTTAACGATTTCAACATCGATCAAGTGAGCGATGTGAAAGATTTGTCCGCGAGTTGCCGCGTCATCAGGTTTGATAACTGAGCTGTTAACCCGGCCCAAACCTAATTCCTTAACAATTTTACGTTGCTTAGGAAGACGGTGAGCTGCGCTGCGAACTAAAGTGATCTTTAATTGAGCCATGTTGTTTGTCCTCCTATTATTCAGCTAAGTGTTCGGCTGAAACACCACGTAAAGCGGCAATTTGTTCAGCAGTCTTTAAGCTCTTTAAGCCTTCGAACGTTGCACGAACAACGTTAACGGGCGTGTTTGAGCCAAGTCGCTTACTAGTAACATCATCCACACCGGCTAATTCCATGACGGCACGAACGGCGCCACCAGCGGCAACCCCAGAACCTTCAACGGCAGGCTTAAGCAAAATGCGGCCACCGCCGTAAACACCGATAGTTTCATGAGGAATGGTGGTACCAACCATTGGTACAGTGATCAAGTTCTTTTTAGCAGCTTCGGAAGCTTTCCGAATTGCTTCTGGAACTTCTTGAGCCTTACCAGTACCGAAACCAACGTGTCCTTTGTGGTCCCCAACGATTACTAACGCAGCAAAACGTAGGCGACGACCACCTTTAACAACTTTGGTAATCCGGTTAATGGCAACAACGTTATCGTCAAGATCTAATTTTGATGGATCAATGAAAGTCATATGGTATTATTCCTCCTTTGTTAGAATTTAAGTCCGTTTTCACGAGCGGCTTCAGCCAAGGCTTGAACCCGACCGTGATATAAGTAACCGCCACGATCAAAGACTACGTCTGAGATCTTCTTTTCAGCAGCTCGTTTAGCAACAACTTCACCGACGGACGCAGCCTTTTCGGTTTTGTTGTTACCCTTAACTTCGCTATCTAAAGTTGAGGCACTTGCGAGCGTTACACCCTCTACATCATCAATAACTTGAGCGTAGATGTTTTTGTTTGAACGATAAACATTTAAGCGTGGGCGCTCAGCAGTACCAGAAATCTTACCGCGAACACGTGCGTGACGACGTTGACGTGTTTTGTTTTTATCTGGTTTTGAAATCACAATAGTCACCTCTATATATTAGTATGGACAGCTTTAAGCTGCATTATTTACCAGTTTTACCTTCCTTACGACGAACATATTCATCGACGTAACGAATCCCTTTACCTTTGTAAGGTTCAGGCGAACGAATCGCCCGAACTTCGGCAGCAAAGTCACCAACAGCTTGCTTACCAATACCAGAGATATTGATGTGCGTGTTGTCAGGAACTTCGACCGTTAAGCCTTCGGGCGTTGCGAATTCAACTGGGTGGGAGTAACCAACGCTTAATACTAACTTCTTGCCTTGCAATTGGGCACGGTAACCAACACCGACCAATTGAAGGTTCTTAGTAAAGCCTTTAGTAACCCCTTCAACCATGTTGTTGACATTGGCACGGGTAGTACCGTGTAATGCCTTCATTTTGTAATCATCAGTTGGGCGCGTGAATTTAACTTCGTTGCCTTCAACTGACATCGTAATCTTGCTGTCGATGTTCCGCGTTAACGTTCCCTTAGGTCCCTTAACCGTAACGACTTCGCCAGCTTGTGAAACTTCTACCCCAGCGGGTAATTCAATTACTTTATAACCAATACGACTCACTTAGTTGCACCTCCCGTCTTATTTAGATATTACCAAACGTAAGCTAAAACTTCGCCGCCAAGCTTCTTAGCGCGAGCTTCTTTATCAGTAATTACGCCTTCTGAAGTTGAGATGATAGCAATCCCTAAACCGTTTAAAACCTTAGGAACAGCATCAGCTTTGACGTATGAACGTAAACCTGGCTTTGAAATACGCTTCAAACCAGAAATAACCCGTTCATTGTCCTTACCATACTTCAAGAAGACACGGATGATGCCCTGTTTGTCATCATCGATGTATTCAACGTCGCGAACAAAACCTTCATTCTTTAAAATTTCAGCAATGTTGCGTTTGATTTTTGATGCAGGAACTTCTAATGAATCGTGACGTACCATGTTAGCGTTACGGATACGAGTCAAGAAATCTGCGATTGGATCAGTCATCATGAAAGTTTAACCTCCTTTAACTTGGGTTCGTTTTTACCAGCTGGCCTTTTTCATGCCAGGGATTTGACCTTTGTGGGCCAGGTCGCGTAAGCAGATACGGCACAAGTGGAATTTACGGTAAACTGAATGTGGACGACCACAACGTTCGCAGCGCGTGTAGTTTTGTACGTTAAACTTGGCGCCACGCTTTTGTTTAGCAATTTGTGATTTTTTAGCCAACTTCGATTAACCCCCTTCGGTTATTTGGCAAATGGCATGCCAAATTGAGTTAACAGCTCACGTGATTCTTCATCACTATCAGCCGTCGTGACGATTACAATGTCCAAACCGCGAACACGGTTAACATTGTCATAGTTGATTTCTGGGAAGATCAATTGTTCACGGACACCCAACGTGTAGTTACCGCGACCATCAAATGAACGAGTACTTACACCATGGAAGTCACGAACACGTGGTAATGAAACGTTGATCAACTTGTCCAAGAAGTCATACATACGTTCACCACGTAAGTCAACTTTGGCACCAATTGCCATACCTTCACGAAGACGGAAACCGGCGATAGATTTCTTTGCCCGGGTAACCAATGGTTTTTGACCGGAGATCAAAGTCAATTCTTCGACTGCTTCGTCTAAGTTTTTAGCGTTGGTAACTGCATCACCAACACCCATGTTCAAAACGATCTTTGCCAGCTTAGGAACTTGCATTACTGAAGTGTAATTGAACTTGTCAACTAATGCTGGAACGATTTCTTTTTCATATTGAGCTTTTAAACGGTTTTCCATGAAACTTGCTTCCTCCTTTCAGTCAGTTTTAGTTTTCTAAGTCCTTACCAGACTTTTTAGCAAAACGGACACGCTTGCCATCATCTTCGCGACGAACACCTAAACGCGTAGGTTCGTTGGTCGATGGGTCAAGGAACATAACGTTCGAAATATCAATTGGTGCTTCGATATCTACGATCCCGCCTTGTGGGTTAACGTTCGTTGGTTTTTGGTGTTTCTTGATCTTGTTAACACCTTCAACAACGACACGGTTCTTGGCAACGAGTACCTTTTTAACAGTACCTTCTTGACCACGATCCTTACCGCTGATTACACGAACTTTATCACCAGTTTTAATCAACATTAGGTTGCGCACCTCCTTATTTACGGTGTGTGACTACAGAACTTCTGGCGCTAATGAAACGATACGCATGAAGTCCTTATCACGTAATTCACGAGCGACAGGGCCAAAGATACGAGTCCCTTGCGGAGTCTTGTCATCTTTGATAATAACTGCAGCATTTTCGTCAAACTTGATGTATGAACCGTCAGCACGGTGAACGCCAGACTTAGTCCGAACGATTACGGCTTTAACGACATCGTGAGCTTTGACAACACCACCGGGTGTTGCTTGTTTGACCGTAGCAACGATAATGTCACCAATGTTAGCAGTTTTCCGACCAGAGCCACCTAATACCTTAATAGTAAGGATTTCACGGGCACCGGAGTTGTCAGCAACTTTTAAACGACTTTCTTGTTGGATCACAGTAAGTGTCCTCCCTTCATGTAATTTTATTCAGCTAATCTAGATAATAACAGCTTTTTGAACAACTTCAAGTAAGCGGAAACGCTTAGTAGCTGAAAGAGGACGAGTTTCCATGATCTTGACGATATCGCCAATTTTGGCTTCATTCTTTTCATCATGAGCCTTGAATTTCTTTGAATAACGAACACGTTTGCCGTATACCGGATGGTTCTTGTAAGTTTCTTGAACGACAACGATGGTCTTATCCATCTTATCAGAAACAACGCGTCCTTGGATTACCTTACGGCTGTTACGAGTATCTTCACTCATTCGTGATTGCCTCCTTTATACTCTACTTGTTTAACTCTTGTTCACGCAACGCAGTTTTGATACGCGCAATGTTCTTACGAACTTGTTTTAAACGAGCGGTGTTTTCAAGCTGACCAGTGGCCAATTGAAAACGCAAGTTGAAAAGTTCGTCTTTGTAAGACTTTTCTTTTTCGAGCATTTCAGCAGTGGACAATGCTTTAATTTCCTTAGCCTTCATCTGATTCGCCACCTACTTCCTCACGCTTAACAATCTTAGTTTTAACAGGTAACTTGGTGCCGGCTAAGCGTAAAGCTTCGCGAGCAACTTCTTCGGAAACGCCACCGACTTCAAACATAACCTTGTTACGCTTTACTGGGGCAACCCAACCTGCAGGAGTACCTTTCCCATTACCCATCCGCACACCAACACCTTTTTCAGTGTAGGACTTGTGAGGGAAAATCTTAATCCATACCTTACCGCCACGCTTCATGTAACGGTTCATAGCAACACGGGCAGCTTCAATCTGCCGGTTACTGATCCAGTGTGATTCGAGTGTTTGTAACCCGTATTCACCAAAAGCAACTGTTTTACCGCCTTTAGCTTCACCGCGCATCTTACCACGGTGAACACGACGGTACTTAACCCGTTTAGGTACCAGCATGTTTATTTCCCTCCTTTAGCTGCAGATTTCTTTTCTGGCAAGATTTCGCCACGGTAGATCCAGGTCTTAACACCTAACTTACCGTAAGTGGTACGAGCTTCAACCCATGAGTAGTCGATGTCCGCACGCAAAGTATGCAACGGAACCGTTCCATCAGAGTAAGCTTCAACACGAGACATGTCGGCACCGTTTAAACGGCCGGCAACTTGGGTCTTAATACCCTTGGCACCTGAACGCATAGTACGTTGCATAGCACCACGCATTGCACGACGGAAAGCAACCCGGCCTTCCAATTGACGCGCAATACTTTCACCAACTAATTTAGCATCTAAATCAGGCTTCTTGATTTCGATGATGTTGATGTGTACTCGCTTACCAGTTAAATTGTTTAATTCTTTACGAAGTGCTTCAACTTCAGAACCACCCTTACCGATAACCATCCCTGGTTTTGCGGTGTGGATTGAAATGTTGACGCGATTTGCGGCGCGTTCGATTTCAACGGTGGAGACGGAAGCGTCGGCAAGTCGTTGTTCGATATACTTACGGATGCGTAAATCTTCGTTCAAGTAGGCAGCAAAATCTTTTTCAGCATACCATTTTGCGTCCCAATCACGAATGATCCCTACACGTAATCCGGTTGGATTTACTTTTTGACCCACGCGTTATCCCTCCTATTTTTCAGTAACTGTGATCGTAATGTGGCTAGTCCGCTTGTTGATTGGGGAAGCAGAACCCTTTGCCCGTGGACGGAACCGTTTTAAGGTTGGTCCTTCGTTAACAAAAGCTTCGCTTACGACCAAATCTTCACGATCTAAGTCAAAGTTGTTTTCAGCGTTAGCAACTGCTGATAATAATACCTTTTCAACTACTGGAGAAGCACCCCGTGGAGTGAACTTCAAAGTTGCTAAGGCTTCGGCAACGCTTTTACCTCTGATAAGATCGACAACTAGGCGGACCTTACGAGCGGCGATACGAACAGTTTTTGCAGTTGCACGTGCAGATGTTACTTGTTCAGCCATTCTATATATCCTCCTAACTACTTAGTTGTCTTATCGTCTGTACCGTGACCATGGAAAGTACGAGTTGGAACGAATTCGCCTAACTTGTGACCTACCATATCGTCTTGGATATAAACTGGGACATGCTTACGCCCATCATATACAGCGATAGTGTACCCAATAAAACTTGGGAAAATTGTTGAACGACGTGACCACGTCTTGATGACAGATTTCTTGTCAGAATCAGATTGCGCATCGATCTTCTTTAAAAGATGTGCATCTGCGAAAGGTCCCTTCTTTAAACTACGACCCATCGTGTGACCTCCTCTCGAGAACTACAGTAATTTCAAATATTAGTGTTTGCCTGGGCGACGACCACGAACAATCAGCTTGTTTGAACGAGCCTTAGTGTTACGAGTCTTCTTACCAAGCGTCTTCTTACCCCATGGAGACATTGGAGATGGATGACCGATTGGTGCTTTACCTTCACCACCACCATGAGGGTGATCGTTAGGGTTCATTACAGAACCACGAACCGTTGGACGTTTACCTTGCCAACGCGTACGACCGGCTTTACCTGAGTTGATCAATTCGTGTTGTTCGTTACCAACAGTACCAATCGTAGCACGGCTAGTTAACAGAACTAAGCGAACTTCACCAGAAGACAAACGAACAATGGCGTACTTGCCTTCCTTACCAAGTAATTGAGCTGAAGCACCAGCAGAGCGAGCTAATTGGCCACCCTTACCCGGCTTCAATTCGATGTTGTGAATAACAGTACCAACTGGAATGTTGTTTAATGGTAAGGCGTTACCAACCTTGATGTCGGCTTCGGCACCTGATTGAACCGTCATACCAACTTCCAAACCTTTTGGTGCTAAAATGTATGATTTCACACCGTCAGCGTAAACTAATAAAGCGATGTTTGCTGTCCGGTTAGGATCATATTCGATTGCTTTAACGGTTGCAGGAAGTTCATCCTTGATCCGCTTAAAGTCAACCAAACGGTATTGTTGCTTGTGACCGCCACCACGGTGACGAACAGTAATGTGACCATAACTGTTACGACCGGCAGTATGACTTTGTGAGTCTAATAATGACTTTTCTGGTTTAGTCTTAGTAATTTCGGCGAAATCAGAACCAGTCATGTTACGACGGCCGTTAGTGGTTGGTTTATACTTCTTAATACCCACTAGAGTTACCTCCTAAATTAGATTTATTGTTGATCGTCGTTGAACAACTTAATTTCGTTAGAATCAGAACTTAAGGTAACAATAGCCTTACGACGCTTCTTAGTGTAGCCGGCGTAACGACCTTGACGCTTAAATTTCCCTTTAACGTTCATCACGTTAACTTTAACGACCTTAACATCGAAGATTTCTTCGATGGCTTTTTTAACTTGTGTTTTTGTCGCCTGTACGTTGACATCAAATGTGTAGCGCTTGTCGTCCAAGTCAGCCATTGATGCTTCAGTAACTACAGGACGTAGAATTACATCGCGTGCTTCCATTATGCGAGCGCCTCCCCTAATTGATCGAGGGCTTTTTGAGTAACGACTAATTTGTCACTATTAGCGACATCTAAGACGTTAACACCTTTGGCTTTAAGGATCTTAACATTTGGTAAGTTCCGACCTGCCAAAGCAGCCTTTTCATTGTCCTCTTCAACCAAAACAAGAGTCTTGGTGTCTAAGTTGAGGTTATTTAATACGTTAGCAAATTCCTTAGTCTTTGGTGCGTCGAAAGCTAAAGTTTCAACGGCAACTAAGCTGTTGTCTAAGACCTTTTGTGAAAGGACAGACTTCAAAGCTAAGCGCATAACCTTCTTAGGTAATTTGTAGCTGTATGAGCGTGGAGTTGGTCCGAAGACGATCCCACCTTTACGCCATTGTGGCGAACGGATAGAACCTTGACGCGCACGACCAGTACCCTTTTGACGCCATGGTTTACGACCACCACCGCGACGAGCACTACGGTTCTTAACTGCGTGAGTTCCTTGACGCAAAGATGCACGTTGCATCAAAATGGCGTCAAATACCACGTTTTCGTTTGGTTCAATACCAAACACAGCGTCGTTTAAAGTAACGTCACCATTTTGCGTACCGTCTTGTTTGTATAATGCTACGCTAGTCATGTATTATGTCCTCCTTCCTTATTTACTCTTAACAGATGTTTTAATCGTTACAAATGATTTGTTAGCGCCAGGGACGTTCCCTTTGATTAACAATACGTTGTTTTCAACGTCGGCACGAACAACTTGTAAGTTTTGCATCGTCCGTTGGTGATTACCCATCCGGCCTGGTAACTTCTTACCTTTGAAGACCCGGTTGATAATGGCACCTAATGAACCAGGACGACGGTGGTAACGAGAACCGTGAGCCATAGGACCGCGGCTTTGGCCGTCCTTATGGATATTACCTTGGTAACCATGACCTTTGGTGATACCCGTAACGTCAACGGCGTCGCCAGCTGCGAAAATGTCAGCCTTGACTTCGTCACCTTGTGTGTAATCTCCAAGCTCAACATTACGAATTTCACGAATGAAGCGCTTAGGAGTCGTTTTTGCTTTTGCTGCATGACCTTGAGCAGGTTTGTTCGTCAAGACTTCACGCTTGTCGTCAACACCTAATTGAATTGCATCGTAACCGTCGTTTTCAACGGTCTTAACTTGCAACACAACGTTTGGTTGAACTTCAACAACTGTAACTGGGACTAATTCCCCGTTTTCAGTGAAGACTTGCGTCATTCCTACCTTTTTCCCTAAGATTCCTTTAGTGGTCATGAGTACACCTCCAATTAATTGATTTTAGTATTAAAAATTAAAGCTTGATTTCAATATCCACACCGCTAGGCAAGTCTAACTTCATTAATGAGTCGACCGTCTTAGGCGTTGGGTTAACGATATCGATTAACCGCTTGTGAGTCCGCATTTCGAATTGTTCACGTGAGTCCTTAAACTTATGTGGTGAACGTAGAACGGTGTAAATGGTCCGTTCAGTTGGTAAAGGAATTGGACCTGAAATAGTAGCACCAGTTCTCTTTGCCGTTTCGACAATCTTGTCAGCTGACTGATCAAGAATGCGGTGTTCGTATGCCTTTAAGCGAATACGAATTTTTTGCTTTGCCATTGTTGTGACCTCCTTCGTCTATTTTGAAAATAAGACTAGCTCCGTGAAAATTACCGCCACGTCCCATGACAATGTGGCCGGGCGTGTCGCAACCTTTCACATCAAAGCTAACTACGACTACTTGATGCTGGGGGGTACAGTACTCCCCTTCTAAATACCAAGCACAATCTATAATAAATGAAAAGCTTTGTAATAGCAAGTGTTTTCGCACTTTTTTCTAACCATCGTTGTAAACCGTGTTACCTTTTTTGAACCAGCATCAATAAATATAACATGAATCAATACTGATTAGTAGGGTTTTACTGGATTAATTTATGTAAACCGTTTTCGCGGCTCGCCATTATCCAACCGTTAGTCTTAAAACCAACAGAAGCAAGCATACCACACAACGCTCGATTTTCTGGCCAATATGCACTTCCAAATTTTAAGTACTCCCGTTACGGCCCATCAACTTAGCTCCTTTTAACGGGTTACTTCTATAGTATGGTGTCACCAACTCGCACCGTGCCTCATACTAGCCGGCTCAGCACGTCTAAGACCCCTTCCGCGTTATTACTCGTCGTCTGGTGCGGTACCCGCGCCTTGACGTGTTCAACGGCGTTAGCCATGGCGTAGGCGTGGGGGGTCACCGTTAGCATGCTTAGGTCGTTCTCGTTATCACCAAAGGTCATTAACTCATCGTCGGCGATGCCGTACTTATTTTGCAGTTCACGGATCCCGGCCCCCTTATTGACCGTCGCCGCGCTGATCAGTTCGGTCTGGTACCCGGACGTCTGACTGGTCACTCCCGCTGGTAATTGGGGGCGGAGCCGCGTTAACGCCCGTTGAAAGTTCACCTGCTCGGCAAAGGTGATGCCAATGCTCGTGATCTGGTCGTTTAACCGGGCCGCCGTGACGCCTGCTAAATTGGGGACCCGTTGTAAATGGTCATAGTAATGGTAAGTTTGTTGCCAACTGGCATCGGAGATCAACTGATCAACGTACGCCGACTTAACCCCCACCACCAAGTGTTCCGCCACCTCACTAGCCGTAAACGCACGTGCGATCGCCACAAGCGTGGTCCTTACCGCACTCGCCGGCATCGCCGTGACCCGCAAAAGTTGGCCATCGCTGTGGACGACCGCGCCGTTTTGCGAAACGAAGTCCATCTGGTCTTGAAAAGCCCCAAACTGAGTCTGTAAGCGTTGGTACTGCGAACCACTGGCCGCGACTACCCGAATGCCCCGTTGGCGCAGCTTAGGCAGTAACGCCCCGTAACGCTGATGATTATACGTGTTTTGATCATTTAAAAACGTCCCATCCATGTCAAACGCCACTAATTTGATGGTCATCTTGGCACCTCCTCTAAAAATATCAGTTTAACACATCACAAGTCCCCGTGAAAAATGACTTGATTTTCATACCCGGGCACTCCCAGACCGTCCGTGAACGCAAAAAAAGGCGGTGACAAAAGTCACAGCCTCTTCTTCATCTCCGAACATTTATTGTTGAAACGAGTGTCAAAAGTCAGCCGGCTCCACTCACCAGCTAACCGACTTTTGGCACACTCTGGCAAAAAAAAGCCCCGAGCACGCGGCTCGAGGCTTAAAGGTTTTAACCAAGCTTAGTTGGCAGCGGGAGTGCCACCGTTCTTCTTGATGATTTCTTCTTGAACAGACTTTGGTACCTTTTCGTAATGGTCAAAGGTCATGGTGAAAGTCCCACGACCTTGCGTAGCTGAACGTAACGTGGTTGCGTAACCAAACATTTCAGCTAACGGAACGTAAGCGTGCACTTCTTGGGCATTCCCACGTTCTTCCATACCTTCGATGTTACCACGACGGGCGGTAACGTGACCCATAACATCACCTAAGTAATCTTCTGGGGCAACGATATCAACCTTCATGATTGGTTCGAGGATAACCGGACCGGCACTCTTAGCGGCGTTCCGTAAGGCCAATGAAGCGGCAATCTTGAAGGCTGCTTCACTAGAATCGACATCATGGTAAGACCCATCATAGAGCTTAGCCTTAACGTCAACTAACGGATAACCAGCTAACACACCGTTAGCCATGGATTCCTTCAAACCTTGTTCAACTGAAGGAATGTATTCGCGAGGAACAACCCCACCGACGATGGCGTCTTCGAATTCGAAGCCTTTACCTTCTTCGTTAGGTGTAAATTCAACCCAAACATCCCCGTATTGACCTTTACCACCAGATTGGTGAACGAATTTCCCTTGAACCTTAGTTGGTTTCGTGAAGGTTTCACGGTAGGAAACTTGAGGGGCACCAACGGTTGCTTCAACGTTGAATTCACGACGCATCCGGTCAACGATGATGTCCAAGTGAAGTTCACCCATCCCAGCGATCAAAGTTTCACCAGTTTCAGGGTTAGTTTCAGCCTTGAAAGTTGGGTCTTCTTCAGAAAGCTTTTGTAAGGCAACGTTCATCTTGTCTTGGTCAGCCTTAGTCTTAGGTTCAACGGCAACCTGGATAACTGGGTCAGGGAATTCCATTGATTCCAAGTGGTATGGATGGTCAATCGAAGTCAATGAGTCACCAGTCGTGGTGTTCTTCAAACCAATGGCAGCGGCGATATCACCAGAGAATACTTCTGGGATTTCTTTACGTTGGTTCGAGTGCATTTGAAGCAAACGACCAACCCGTTCACGCTTGTCCTTAGTGGCGTTCAAGACGTATGAACCAGATTCCAAAGTTCCTTGGTAAACCCGGATGAAAGTCAAACGACCAACGAATGGGTCGGTAGCAACCTTAAATGCTAAGGCGGCAAATGGCTTGTCATCACCGGCAATCAAGTCAACTTCTTGGTCGGTTTCAGGATCAGTGGCCTTGTAAGGCTTAACATCAAGAGGTGATGGTAAGTAGTCCACAACGGCGTCCATTAACATTTGAACACCCTTGTTCTTGAAGGCTGAACCAGCCAGAACAGGGAAGAATTCAAGTGCCAAAGTCCCTTTACGGATAGCAGCTTTAATTTCGTCTTTAGAAATTTCTTCACCGCCAAGGTACTTTTCCATGATACCGTCATCGATGTCGGCTAAGGCTTCGATCAAGTCGTCACGGGCAGCTTGGGCTTCTTCTTTGTATTCGTCAGGAACGTCAACCGTATCCCATTCAGTACCAAGTTGATCTTCATCATAAAGGTCAGCCTTCATTTCGATTAAGTCAATGACCCCTTCGAAATTGTCTTCGGCACCAATTGGTAATTGGATGGCGTGGGCGTTAGCTTGTAAACGATCGTGGATCGTGCTTACAGAGTACTTGAAGTCCGCACCAATTTTGTCCATCTTGTTAACGAAAACGATCCGGGGAACGTTATACGTTGAAGCTTGACGCCAAACCGTTTCAGTTTGGGGTTCAACACCAGATTGGGCATCCAATACGGCGATGGCACCATCTAAAACCCGGAGGGAACGTTCAACTTCAACGGTGAAGTCCACGTGTCCTGGGGTATCGATAATGTTGATACGGTGGTTTTTCCACTGTGCGGTAGTCGCAGCAGAGGTAATGGTAATCCCACGTTCTTGTTCTTGGGCCATCCAGTCCATTTGTGAAGCACCATCATGGGTTTCACCAATTTTGTGGATCTTACCAGTATAGTACAAGATACGTTCGGTAGTAGTAGTCTTACCGGCATCGATATGGGCCATAATACCAATGTTACGAGTCTTATCGAGTGAAAATTCTCTTGTATTAGCCATTAGTAATGTGTTTCTCCTCTCAAAATAAATGGAATAAACAATTATATAACATTTCTTGAAAAAAGTGACTACTATATGCTCACATATAATAGCCACCTTGTTGTTGCGTTTTAGTTAAAGGCGAGCTTTAACCAAATCACAGAAATATTACCAACGATAATGTGCGAAGGCACGGTTGGCTTCTGCCATCCGGTGAGTATCTTCACGTTTCTTAACGGAAGCACCGGTGTTGTTAGCAGCATCCATGATTTCACGAGCTAACCGGTCGGACATTGTATGTTCGCCACGTGAACGAGCATATTGGGTAATCCAACGAAGGCCTAAGGTCGTTTTACGGTCTGGGCGAACTTCGATTGGAACTTGGTAGTTAGAACCACCAACACGGCGGGCCTTAACTTCAAGTACTGGCATAACGTTCTTCATGGCTTCTTCGAAGACTTCCAAAGGATCGTTACCAGTTTGTTCCTTAATTTGATCAAACGCATCGTAAAGGATCGTTGATGCGGTACCGCGTTTACCATCTAACATTAAGTGGTTAATTAAACGCGTAACTAACTTAGAATTATACATTGGATCTGGCAAAACTTCGCGCTTTGCTGGTGCACCTTTTCTTGGCATTTAACTTACCTCCTTATTATTTCTTAGGTTTCTTGGTACCGTACTTGGAACGGCTTTGGCGACGGTCTTCAACACCGGCAGTATCCAAAGCACCACGGATAACGTGGTAACGAACCCCAGGTAAATCCTTAACACGACCACCACGAATTAAAACAACACTATGTTCTTGGAGGTTATGACCAATACCAGGAATGTAAGCAGTAACTTCGATTAAGTTTGATAAACGTACACGTGCGTATTTCCGTAAAGCCGAGTTAGGCTTCTTAGGAGTCATGGTACCGACACGAGTGGCAACCCCACGTTTTTGCGGTGCTGGGTTCTTAGTTGCAACCTTCTTGTAACTGTTATACCCAAAGTTTAAAGCTGGGGAATTTGATTTTGATACTTTAGTTTTACGACCTTTACGAATTAATTGGTTAATTGTAGGCATATTCTAAAGTGTCCTCCTTCCAAAATTGTCTGATTTTAAGTCCACACATCCAGGTGGTTCTTTTTTAAGTAAAAAAACGACACCCAAACGATGGCGATTGTGCGATAAGCCGACCAGTCAGCATGTCTGTATTCCTGATACAGGAATCTGTCTGCAAAAAGCACCTTTACTAAGGTAACACGGCATCACCGCAACTGTCAACCAGAAATGTAAGTTTAGCGGTAGTTTTCAGTCCCCGGCTCCCAACTTATCCGCCTTAAAAAAACGGGGCCGCCCCCCGCTTTACGGAGTTAGGGTTAGACGAGGGAGGGAGCAACGTTGCTTTTATTATCCGGTTACCTATTTATTTGCGGCACCTGCGTGGGGTCGTTTATTACTTGTATGGCGGAACGGACCTGTGCCGCGCGACCGCTGCTTAATCGCCAGCGGTCCGTGTGCCCGACTTGTTTGCGGCAGTTGCGCTGGTGGCAGCTCCTGCCGCTGATTGGCGTGTTGATTCAGCGGGGCCGCTGCTGGGACTGTCACCACCCGATCAACTTGCGTTCCAGTTACGTCGAATTACTTTGCGGAACGTTGGCCCTGACCAGTTTCCCGCAACCCAATCTGGCCCTGCTCTGCGGGTACGCGGTGCTGTTTTTTAACAGCCTGACCGACACCCTCCAGTTCACGGTGTATCCAATCACGCTGCTGCCTCCCGCCCTGTTGGGACTGATGGGGGGATTCCCCTTCCCCGACATGCCCTTAGTCATTTTAGGCGGGTTACTGCTCGGGTTGTTTTTGCTGGCCCGCTACTCGGCCAAATTTGGCATGGGCGACGTGGACGTTTTACTCATGCTCAGCTGCCTGGCGCCCCCGGTAACGGTCATCACAAGTCTGACCCTCGCTGCCTTTGCCGCACTAGTCACGTTTAGTTTGGACCGCCGCTCCGCGCGCCGACTCCCCTTCGTGCCGTTCATGACCTGGGGCTTCGTGCTCTGCACGCAGTTCGGCAACTAACCGCGTTGCGCTATGTAACGCAAAAGGACGGCCCACGGGGGTCGTCCTTTTACTAACGGCTAACAATTACTTGCTAGCGTCTTGTTCTTGCATTTGTTTTTCAAGGTCGCTGATCGAGTAAACCCCGTCAGCCACGTTGCCAACTTCCTTGGGCTTGATGTGCCGATAGTTTGGCATCCCAGTCCCGGCAGGAATAATCTTACCAATGATAACATTTTCCTTAAGACCGATCAGTGGATCGTTCTTACCACGGATAGCAGCATCGGTTAAGACCCGGGTCGTTTCTTGGAATGAAGCCGCTGATAAGAAACTGTTGGTTTCAAGGGCGGCCTTGGTGATCCCAAGGATAACTGGACGGGCCGTCGCCGGAATACCACCGGAAATCAAGGTCTTGTAGTTATCATCCTTGAAGTCCGCAATATCCATTAACGTACCAGGTAAGACGTCGGTATCGCCCGGATCCATGACCCGAACTTTACGTAACATCTGACGAATCATGATTTCAACGTGCTTATCGCCAATTTCAACCCCTTGCATCCGGTAAACCCGTTGGACTTCACGGAGCAAGTAGTTTTCAGTTGATAAGACGTCCCGAACTTGAATTAATTGCTTAGGATCGATTGACCCAACGTTTAAGGCCGCGCCACGGTGAATAAAGTCGCCTTCACTAACCGCCATCCGCGCCGTCAACGGTAAGGTGTAAGTCCGGGTATCAGTTTCACCCTTAACCGTAACTTCCTTAGTCCGTTCCGCTGGGTTTTCTTCGATTGATTGCACCGTACCAGTAACTTCGGTGATTTCGGCACGACCTTTAGGATTACGTGATTCAACAATTTCTTGAACCCGTGGCAACCCTTGGGTAATATCGTCCCCGGCAACCCCACCAGTATGGAAAGTCCGCATGGTCAGTTGCGTACCGGGTTCACCGATTGATTGAGCGGCAACCGTACCAACGGCTTCGCCGACTTCAACTTCGTCACCAGTGGCCATGTTACGGCCGTAGCAGTGTTCACAAACCCCGTGTTTCGTGTTGCAAGTAAAGGCTGAACGAATGGTTACTTCAGTCACACCGGCGTCCACGATCTTTTGGGCTAACTCTTCGTCGATCATCACGTTGTTGCCAACGATTTCTTCGTGGGTTTCAGGGTTGAAGACCGTCTTCATCGTGTAACGACCTAAGATCCGGTCGTACAATGGTTCGATGACTTCGTTACCTTCCATAATGGCACTGATCCGTAAACCACGGTCAGTCCCACAATCCTTTTCACGCACGATCACGTCTTGCGCAACGTCAACCAGACGACGAGTCAAGTAACCTGAGTTGGCAGTCTTCAGGGCCGTATCGGTCATCCCTTTACGGGCACCGTGGGTCGAAATAAACATTTCCAAGACGGACAGCCCTTCACGGAAGTTCGAAAGAATTGGTAATTCCATGATCTTCCCGTTAGGAGCGGCCATCAAACCACGCATCCCGGCTAATTGAGTAAAGTTTGAGATGTTACCACGGGCACCAGAATCACTCATCATGAAGATTGGGTTATCCGGACTGAAACTTTCAACCAGTTTTTGTTGAATTTGGTCCTTAGCGTCGTTCCAGACACCAATGACCCGTTCGTACCGTTCGTCATCGGTAATTAAACCACGACGGAACTGTTTTGAAATCGTGTTAACTTGCTTGTGGGCGGCGTCGATAATGGCTGGCTTTTCTTTCAAGTCGGTAATATCGGCAACCCCGACCGTCAAACCAGACTTAGTTGAAATGTTGTAACCTAAGTCCTTCATCCGGTCAAGCAAGAGTGACGTTGCCGTCACGTGGTACTGTTTGTAAACTTCGGCGATGATGTCGGCCAAGAAGCCCTTCTTAAACGGCATGATCAAGTCCTGCGCGTCTAAGAATTGGTGAATATCTTCACCCGGCTTCAAGAAGTACTTGTCCGGCGTCCCGTCGATCAAGTTATCGTTAGTCGGTTCGTTCAAGTAAGGGAACTTCTTCGGCAAAATGTCATTAAAGATCGCCTTACCAACGGTCGTTACTAAGATTTCTTGTTTTTCTTCGTCGGTAAACGGCTTTTCGGGCATCGATGAGGCTTGGATCCCAACCCGGCTGTGCATGTGCACGTAACCAGCTTGGTAAGCTTTTTGGGCTTCGTTCAAGTCCTTAAAGATCATGCCTTCGCCTTCACGACCAACTTCTTCGGTCGTCAAGTAGTAGTTACCGATAACCATATCTTGAGACGGCGTCACAACGGGTTTCCCGTCCTTAGGCGCCAAAATATGGTGGGCAGCTAACATTAACAACCGGGCTTCGGCTTGGGCTTCGTCGGATAACGGCAAGTGAATGGCCATTTGGTCCCCGTCAAAATCGGCGTTGTAAGCTTCACAAGCCAACGGGTGCAACCGCATCGCTTTACCACTAACCAATACGGGTTCGAACGCTTGAATCCCTAAACGGTGAAGCGTAGGGGCCCGGTTCAACAGAACGGGGTGTTCCTTGATAACGTCTTCCAAGACGCCCCAAACGTCGTCGTCAGCCCGTTCGATCTTACGCTTAGCGTTCTTAATGTTCGAAGCTAATTCGCGCTTGACCAATTCCTTCATAATAAACGGCTTGAAGAGTTCCAACGCCATTTGACGCGGCAGACCCATTTGGTTCATCTTCAAGAAAGGACCAACGTCGATAACGGAACGACCAGAATAGTCAACCCGCTTACCAAGTAAGTTTTGACGGAAACGACCTTGCTTCCCCTTCAACATGTGTGAGAGGGACTTCAGCGGACGGTTACCAGGACCAGCCACCGGACGACCCCGCCGACCGTTATCGATCAAGGCGTCGACGGCTTCTTGGAGCATCCGTTTTTCGTTTTGTACGATGATGCCGGGCGCGTTTAAGTCTAATAAACGCTTCAACCGGTTGTTACGGTTGATGACCCGCCGGTACAGATCGTTCAAGTCGGAAGTGGCAAAACGGCCACCTTCCAGTTGAACCATCGGTCGAAGATCCGGTGGGATGACCGGAATCGCGTCCATTACCATCCAAGCCGGTTCGTTACCAGAAGTAATGAAGGCTTCAACGATATCCAAACGCCGAACGGCCCGGGTCCGTTTTTGACCCGAAGCGTCCTTTAAGGCTTCTTTCAAGTCGCGGGCTTCTTTTTCAAGGTCCACGTCATTTAATAAGCGCTTGATGGCTTCAGCACCCATTTCGGCGTCAAATTCATTGCCGTACTGGGCCTTCTTTTCACGGTATTCACGTTCAGAAAGCAGTTGCTTCTTTTCAAGCGGCGTGTTACCAGGTTCGATAACGACGTATGAAGCGAAGTAAATGATTTCTTCAAGTGCACGGGGGCTCATGTCTAACACTAAGCCCATCCGGCTAGGGATACCCTTAAAGTACCAGATGTGCGTTACTGGCGCGGCGAGTTCGATGTGACCCATCCGTTCACGACGAACTTTAGAACGGGTAACTTCGACCCCACACCGGTCACAGACGATTCCCTTATAACGGATCCGTTTGTATTTACCACAAGCACATTCCCAATCCTTGGTAGGACCGAAAATCCGTTCGTCAAACAGACCGTCTTTTTCGGGTTTCAATGTCCGGTAGTTAATGGTTTCCGGCTTTTTGACTTCGCCATATGACCAGCTGCGGATCTTATCTGGTGATGCCAGACCGATCTGCATGCTTTCAAACTTGTTGACATCGATCAAAGGACCGACCTCCCTTTTTATTGATTATCCTGGTGCGCGTTCGTTGTTGCTTCAGTCGTCGTTGTATCGGTCTTACCCGACTTGTCAGCGGCCTTTTGTTGTTGTTCTTGTTGGAATTTGCTTAAGGCATCCACGTTAACCACTTCATCGTCGTCATCGTCCATGTCCCGCAATTCAATTTCTTTATCGTCAGCATCCAGCACCTTCATATCAAGGCCCAGTGCTTGTAATTCTTTAACCAGCACGCGGAAGGATTCCGGCACACCCGGCTTAGGAATTGGTTCACCCTTAACGATGGCTTCATAGGTCTTAACCCGACCAACCACGTCATCGGACTTGTAAGTCAAGATTTCTTGAAGGGTGTAGGCTGCCCCGTACGCTTCAAGGGCCCAAACTTCCATTTCACCAAACCGTTGGCCACCAAATTGCGCTTTCCCACCAAGGGGTTGTTGCGTAACTAAGGAGTACGGTCCAATTGAACGGGCGTGGATCTTATCATCGACCATGTGGCTAAGTTTCATGTAGTGCATGACCCCAACGGCAATCCGCTTGTCGAAAGGTTCCCCGGTCCGACCATCGTAGACGATTGACTTACCGTCTTCGTCGACACCGGCTTCACGAACGGCCTTCCAAATATCAGAATCACGCGCCCCATCAAAGACTGGTGTGGCCATGTGGATACCGAGCTTACGTGCGGCCATCCCCAAGTGCAATTCCAAAACTTGTCCGATGTTCATCCGTGAAGGCACACCCATGGGACTCAACATGATATCGATTGGCGTCCCGTCTGGCATGTACGGCATATCTTCTTGCGGTACCACGATGGAAACGGTCCCCTTGTTACCATGACGACCGGCCATCTTGTCACCAACTTGAATCTTCCGCTTTTGCGCGATGTAAACGCGGACCATCATGTTAACACCAGGTGAAAGTTCGTCCCCGTTTTCACGGGTAAAGATCTTAACGTCCTGGATGATCCCGCCGCCACCGTGAGGAACCCGCAGTGAGGTATCCCGGACTTCACGGGCCTTTTCACCAAAGATGGCGTGTAGTAACCGTTCTTCGGCTGATAATTCCGTAACCCCTTTAGGCGTTACCTTACCAACTAAGATGTCACCGTCTTTAACTTCGGCACCGATCCGGATGATCCCGTCTTCGTCCAAGTTCTTCAAAGCGTCTTCCCCAACGTTAGGGATTTCGCGGGTCATTTCTTCAGGTCCTAACTTCGTATCACGCGCTTCTGATTCGTATTCTTCAATGTGAATCGAAGTGTAAACATCTTCGCGAACTAACCGTTCGTTAATGATGATGGCATCTTCGAAGTTATAACCGTTCCAAGTCATGAAGGCTACTAATGGGTTTTGACCTAAGGCTAATTCCCCGCCTTCCATGGCTGGCCCGTCGGCTAAGACTTCGTCATTATCGACGTGGTCGCCGACTTTAACGATTGGCCGTTGGTTATAGTTCTTACCACCGTTTGACCGGCGGAATTTCATTAATTTGTAAGTGTCAAGCGAACCATCGTCGCGGCGAACGCGAACTTCACGCGCGTCAACGTATTCAACGGTCCCTTCATGACGACAGATCAAGGCGATCCCGGAGTCGTGGGCCGCTTTGTATTCAATCCCAGTCCCGATTAACGGAGCGTGCGGATCAACCAGCGGAACGGCTTGCCGTTGCATGTTGGCACCCATGAGGGCCCGGTTAGAGTCATCGTTTTCCAAGAAAGGAATACATGCCGTTGCGACGGCAACCACTTGTTTAGGTGAAACGTCCATGTAATCGACATTTTCGATTGACGTTTCCAAGTTTTCTTCCTTTTCCCGGGCTAAAACGGTGTCTTCAACGAACGAACCGTCATCGTTCAATGGCGAGTTGGCTTGCGCGATCACAAATTGGTCTTCTTCGTCGGCTGCTAAGTAGTCGATCTTATCGGTAACCTTATGCGTCGTCCAGTCAACCCGGCGATACGGTGTTTCGATGAACCCGTAACGGTTGACCTTGGCGTAAGAAGCCAAACTGTTGATCAAACCGATGTTCGGGCCTTCAGGCGTTTCGATTGGGCACATCCGACCGTAGTGGGTATAGTGCACGTCTCGAACTTCATAACCGGCACGGTCACGGGTCAAACCACCAGGTCCTAAGGCTGATAAACGCCGCTTATGCGTTAATTCACCTAACGGGTTGGTTTGGTCCATGAATTGTGACAGTTGTGATGACCCGAAGAATTCTTTGATTGAAGCAACCACGGGACGAATGTTGATCAATTGTTGCGGCGTTACGGTTGCGGCGTCTTGGATCGACATCCGTTCACGAACGACCCGTTCCATCCGGGATAACCCGATCCGGAATTGGTTTTGCAATAATTCACCCACGGAACGAATCCGCCGGTTACCCAAGTGATCAATGTCATCGGTCGTGCCGAGGCCTTCTTGCAAGTTAAAGAAGTAGTTAATGGAAGCAATGATATCCGCTGGCAAAATGTGCTTGAACTTCAAATCAATGTTGCCGTTCCCAATCACGTTCAGCACCTTTTCAGGGTCGTTTTGGGAGTAAACTTTAACCACTTGTAAGACCATCGGGTTAGTGACGACTGATTCGTCGGAAGGCGTGTAGGTGATCGTCTTGAAATCGTCACGTTCCAAGTATGGTGCTAACTTGGCCATCACGTTCTTGTCAATGACGTCGCCCTTTTGCGCGATCACTTCACCAGTGTCGGGATCAGCTAAGGTTTCCGCTAAGGTTTGACCAGTTAAACGGGTCTTCATACTTAACTTCTTGTTGACCTTGTAACGACCAACCGGTGCGAAGTCGTAACGTTTCGGATCAAAGAACCGAGCCGTTAACAAACTCCGGGAACTGTCGGCAGTTTTGGGTTCACCAGGACGTAGCCGTTCGTAGATATCCTTTAAGGATTCTTCGACCCGGGAATCGTCGGTGTTTTTATGAACGTCCTTTTCCAACGTGTTCATCAAACTGTCAGTTTCACCCAACATATCGATGATATCGTCGTCGGAACCGAAACCTAAGGCCCGGACTAATTCCGTTAACGGAATCTTCCGCGTCCGATCGATCCGAACGTAGGCGATGTTCTTGGCGTCGGTTTCTAATTCCAGCCAAGCCCCACGGTTAGGAATAACGGTGGTACCGTAGCTTGGACGGCCGTTTTTATCTAATTCTTCATTGAAGTAAACGCCGGGTGAACGAACCAATTGTGAAACAATGACCCGTTCGGCACCGTTAATGATGAACGTCCCTTGTTCAGTCATTAATGGAAAATCACCGAAGAATACGTCTTGCGATTTGATTTCACCAGTTTCGTGGTTAGTCAAACGCAAGGTCACATGCAATGGTGCCGAGTAGTTGGCATCATGTTCACGAGCTTCTTCGACGGTGTACTTTGGTTCTAATAGTTGATAGTCGACAAATTCAAGTGAAAGTTTCCCTGCGAAATCGTCGATTGGCATAATATCTTCAAACATTTCCCGGAGACCTTCGTCCAAGAACCATTGGTAAGAATCGGTTTGGATTTCGATCAAGTTAGGCAAATCAAGAACTTCCTTGATACGCGCATAACTTCTACGGGTACGGTGTTTACCGTATTTTACTAAATGTCCGGCCAAGTTGTTCACCCCTTCTTATTATTCCGGAACCCGCTCGCCGTTCAATCAAATATTACATTTATGTTACAAATGCGTTATTAACCGAATTTTGAGCATAAAAAAACCAAAAATAGTCATTTAAGTTAACTATTTTTGGATTATTATTAACGAACCGCGCAGACAATAGATTGCGCCGTTGTTCGAGTTCACGGTTACAGACAAGTTATAATATACCGCTTGGACCAGCGGTTGTCAAGTTGCAACCCCGTTTTTTTAGTTGTTAGTTGGAGCCTGGGCCACCCCGTACAAAATCATCTTTAATAGCGTTTGGACCCGGGTCCGTTCGTCCGCGTTCGGGTCCCCAATCTGGTGAAAACTGTTAAATAGCGGACTCAGACTAGTCAAATAGAAGTTGGCCGCCATCGCGGGCGTGACGTTGGCCTGCAAGTGCATGGCCGGCTGTTCAAAGACCGCCTGAATCGGCTGAGCGTAGTCGGTCGTAAACATCCCCGCTAATTCCCGGATATGTTCCGGTGACAACGCCTTAAAACTAGTATGGATCAGTGTAAAGACGTCGGCCGGGTGCTTATGGGTCAATAACATTGAAACGTCCGTTAGCTGTTCCAGTGGCGGTTGGTCACTCGTTAAAATTGCTTCGATCCCCGTTTTGATTTCCGCCCCGACGGTGTTGATCACCGCCAAAAAAATCACTTCTTTATCTTTGAAATGATGATATAAAGCCGGCTGGGTAATGCCAATCGCGTTGGCAATGTCGCGGGTACTCGTTGCGGCGTAGCCGTTTTTTAAAAACAGCTCTCGTGACGTTTCTAAAATTGCCTGGTGGGTCTTAGCCAACTGTTCTGCGCGCGTCACCATTTCATCATCTTCCTTCCCCTTTTTATCTACTATTATAATCTACACCAATCAGCTTGGGGATACAAAGTAAGTCTGCCGAAAAAACGGCAACAACGGTTCGGTTGAAGCACAAAACCGGTACCATTCCCCAAAATTAGGAATAGTACCGGTTTTATCATTAATAGTCACAGTTTAAACTGTTTGCCTATTTCGCGGAAACGGTCGAACGGCCGTCCGTTTTCGGTTGTTCTTTAACGTTAATTTTAATAACACCCTTGGTGGCACCAATCGTCACGACGTCGTGCGCCTTGATCGCGCCGGTCAGTAACTCTTCACTCAAGCGGTCTTCAATCTCGGTTTGGAGTGCCCGGCGAATTGGCCGTGCCCCGTATTCCGGATCAAAACCAGCCTTAGCAACCACGTCAACGGCTGCCGGGGTGATCTTCAGGCGAATATCTTGTTGGGCCACCCGGTCGATAATTTCCTTGGACATCAACTTAACGATTTCGTGCAACTGTTCCTTATTTAAGGAGTGGAAGACGATGGTCTCATCGATTCGGTTCAAGAACTCTGGCCGGAACGTTTGCTTCAAGGCTTGGCGAATCGTCGCCGCGACCGCGTTGTAATCGTTAGCCCGGTCTTCGGCACCAAACCCGACCGACTTTTCATCCCGTAAGGTCGTGGCCCCGAGGTTCGAAGTCATGATCAGGATGGTGTTGCGGAAATCGACTTTGCGGCCCTTCGAGTCGGTCAAGTAACCGTCATCCAGTACTTGTAACAGAATGTTAAAGACGTCCGGGTGGGCCTTTTCAACTTCGTCAAACAGCACGACCGAGTATGGTTTCTGGCGAACCTTTTCGGTCAACTGCCCGCCTTCGTCGTAACCCACGTAGCCGGGAGCCGAACCAATCAAACGACTGGTCGAGTAACGTTCCATGTATTCCGACATATCGATCCGGATCATGTTGTCTTCCGACCCAAACATGGCGGCGGCTAACGCCTTGGCCAGTTCGGTCTTCCCAACCCCGGTCGGTCCGAGGAACATGAAGGAACCAATTGGACGACTCGGATCCTTTAAGCCGCTGCGTGCCCGGCGAATCGCTCGGGCAACCGCGGAAACGGCTTCCGGTTGGCCGATGACCCGTTCGTGCAAAATCTTCTCCAAGTTCACTAAACGTTCGCTTTCGGATTTTTGCAACTGGGTCAGCGGAACACCGGTCCATTCGGCCACGACCTGGGCAATGTCTTCACCGTTAACGTTTAACGTGTAACGGGGACCGTCACCCTTGGCGGCTTCTTCTTCCTGGTTGGCTTCGATCTTATCGACCCGGTTTTTCAGTTGCATTTCCTGCTTGCGGATATCGGCCGCCTTTTCGAAGTCCTGGGCTTCAATGGCCGCTTCCTTATCCGCGCGCAATTTAGCCAACTTATCCTGATTCTTGGTGAGCTTATTCGGCTTACCCATTTGGTCGATACGAACCTTCGCCGCGGCTTCATCCATTAAATCAATGGCCTTATCCGGTAAGAAGCGGTCACTGATGTAACGACTGGACAGCTTAACGGCTTGTTCAACCGCCTCGTCCGTAATGTTAACGTGGTGGTGATCTTCGTAACGGGGCCGTAAGCCGCGTAAGATCTCAACCGCTTCGTCTTGGCTGGGTTCGTTGACCATGACGGTCGCAAAGCGCCGTTCTAAGGCCGCGTCCGATTCAATGTACTTTTGGTACTCGTTTAAGGTCGTGGCCCCGATGGTTTGGAGTTCGCCCCGGGCTAGCGCCGGCTTCAAAATGTTGGAAGCGTCAATGGCACCTTCCGCGCCACCGGCCCCAATCAGGGTATGCAGTTCGTCGATGAACAGGATCACGTGACCATCGTTATAAATTTCGTCGATCACTTTCTTTAAGCGGTCTTCAAATTCACCACGGTACTTGGTCCCGGCCACCAGGGAGCCCATGTCGAGCATCATTAGGCGTTTATCAGCCATGTCGCTCGGGACGTCCCCGGCCACGATCTTTTGCGCTAAACCTTCCGCGATGGCCGTTTTACCGACCCCGGGTTCCCCAATCAAAACGGGGTTATTCTTCGTGCGCCGTGATAAGATCTGAATGACCCGCTTTACTTCCTTGGAACGGCCAACGACCGGGTCCATTTCCTTTTCACTAGCTAACTGGGTCAGGTCCCGCGCTAAGGAATCCAACGTCGGGGTCCCTTCGGCCTTTTTGCCACCGCGAACCGGGCCGTTGGTTTTACGTTTGCCCATGGCGTCACTGACACCGAGTTTACGCAGAACCACCTTCCGGGTTTGGCCTAAATCTAAGTTTAAGTTCATTAAGATCCGCGAGGACAGGATACTTTCGTCGGATAACATTGCTAACAGCAAGTGTTCCGTCCCAATTTTATTAGCGCCTAAGCGTTTTGCTTCGTCGCCAGCAACGGACAAAATTTCTTTAGCTTTCGGTGAATACGGCAAGTAGGTATCCTTGCCAACGTTGCTCAAAGTCCCATAACCCGTAAAGCGCTCGATTTCTTCACGAATATCGTCTTCACTCACGGCGTATTGCTGTAAAACTTTATTGGCAATGCCATTTTTTTCAATGGCTAAAGCTAATAGTAAATGTTCCGTGCCAACGGCCTGATGTTTAAAATACTTCGCCTGTTCTTGGGCTAAAACTAGGACACTTTTGGCACTGGGGGTAAATAGGTTATCCATTGCGATTCCTCGCTTTCTTTAGCTTTCGTAACGCAGATGATTTAAAATCCCAATAATAATCCGGGCCCGCAGACTATTTTCCAAGTCGTGATCGTCAACCCCTAAGGTATTGCGATCGGTGGCCACTAAAATCAACTGGGCTTCCCTGCGATTTAAAACGTTATCTTCATACAAGCTTTGCACGACCGCATAGGCATCCCGCTGTGTTATTGAATCACCAATCACTTGAATGAGGGTGTCCAAAACATCGGCATCATCCATCAAATTAACCTTTTCAATTCGAATGTAGCCGCCACCGCCCCGTTTACTTTCAACTAAGTAACCATTTTGAATGGTAAAGCGGGTCTTAATGACGTAGTTAATCTGGGAAGGTACCACGTTAAAAAGGTCGGCAATTTCGGAGCGCCGAATTTCAACGTGCTCTGCGTCCGCCAAAATACTTTTTAAATACTTCTCAATAATATCGGAGATATTTTGACTTTGCATGTGCTTCACCCTTTTCGTTATCTTTGACTAATATTGACTATTATTATACGAGGATAATCGAAAAAAGCAAAGAATTTCACCTAGCACGCACGCTGACGCGGTCTCCACGGTTGTTCCAGCATAGCACGCTCCCTGCAAGCTTTCAATTGATTGGACCGGTAATTCCCGTGGAAAGGCCGCATTTTAATCCGACTGCTTTATAGTGAAGAATCCTGATACCGGCAACCTATCGAACTAACGCCGGTCTGAGCACCCAGCTTGAATTTTCGGCACAAAAAAATCCGGTCAACGAATTGACCGGACTAAGTGGTTTAGCCGTAATCGGGAAAACAGGATTTGAACCTGCGACCCCTACGTCCCGAACGTAGTGCTCTACCAAGCTGAGCTACTTCCCGTTAAAGTTTAAACAAAAAGCCCTAGTTTAACACTAAGACTGTTAAGATACGATCGGGAAAACAGGATTCGAACCTGCGACCCCCTGGTCCCAAACCAGGTGCTCTACCAAGCTGAGCTATTTCCCGATACAAATGCACCCAGTAGGAGTCGAACCTACAACCTTCTGATTCGTAGTCAGACACTCTATCCAATTGCGCTATGGGTGCAAATTAATATGCCGAGGACCGGGATCGAACCGGTACGGTTATCACTAACCGCAGGATTTTAAGTCCTGTGCGTCTGCCAATTCCGCCACCCCGGCAAATTAAAAGCGGAAGACGAGATTCGAACTCGCGACCCCCACCATGGCAAGGTGATGTTCTACCACTGAACTACTTCCGCATAATAATATTAAGTTGTAAATGCCGACTAGAGGATTCGAACCTCCGACCTCCTCATTACTAGTGAGATGCTCTGCCAACTGAGCTAAGTCGGCATGTGCGGGTGAAGGGACTCGAACCCCCACGTCGTAAGACACTAGAACCTAAATCTAGCGCGTCTGCCAGTTCCGCCACACCCGCATGATTATTATTAACCATGCCATGTTGTCGTATCTAACAGCCTTACTCGCTTGCCTTTGACAACTATTTAACTTTATCATTCAACCAAATGATTGTCAACAAGTTTTTATAAATCTTTTTGGATAAATATACTTTCTGAAGTGCTTAAGTCGTATATTTTCCGACAAGAAATATTATAGCACGCTCCACTAAAATAGCAAAGCTTATTTTCAAAAAAAGTTGAAATATTGGGATTTTTTTCATTTTAACGTTTCCCTCTCAGACGTCAAACTGCTTAACACCGGTGTTTTCTCAACTATTTCCTCCACGGGTCCCAGGACGCTAACTGGTCCGTTTGCTTCATTACTTAAGCTGAATTGCGGTAGTTACCGCCCGTTTTCGCTAATTTATAATTATTTATCCCCCAACATATATTTCCTAATTATACAAAAAAACGAGACCGTGACAAAAGTCACAGTCTCGTTTTCCTCTCCAAACAATTATTGTCGAAACGTGCGCTAAAAGTCAGCTGTTTCCGCTTAACCCCGTATGGCAAACAATCCAAGCCCAGGATTATTTGCCATACGCCGTTAATGCTCACCAGCTAACCGACTTTTGGCACACTCTGGTTTCGCGGACTAGTTATTAGCCCTGCTTTTCAATTTTAGTTTTGCCGTGCATGTATGGGACCAAGACGTCCGGAATCGTGATGGTGCCGTCTTCGTTTTGGTAGTTTTCCATGATGGCTGCCACCGTCCGACCAACGGCTAAACCACTCCCGTTCAGCGTGTGCACGAACTGTAACTTGCCATTGTCGTCACGGTACTGGATGTGCGCGCGACGGGCTTGGAAATCAGTACAGTTTGAACAACTTGAAATTTCACGGTACTTGTTTTGTTCTGGGAACCAAACTTCCAAGTCGTGGGTCATCGCCGCGGTGAAGCTCATGTCACTCGTGGTTAAAGTAATGACGTGGTACGGCAAGCCCAGTTTCTTCAATAGTGATTCGGCGTTATTGGTCAGCTTTTCCAATTCATCCCATGAATCTTCCGGCTTAGTGAACTTCACCATCTCAACCTTATTGAATTGGTGTAAGCGAATCAAACCCTTGGTATCACGACCGGCACTTCCGGCTTCTTCCCGGAAAGCTGGTGATAAGGCGGTAAAGTACACCGGCAATTTTTCGGCCGGGATCACTTCGTCGCGGTAGTAGTTGACCAGTGGCACTTCCGCCGTTGGGATCAAACTAAGATCCTGGGTCGTGATCCGGAAAGCGTCGTTCTTAAATTTAGGAAATTGGCCGGTCCCGTACATCGATTCGTCCGTTACCATGTATGGTGGTAAGACTTCGGTATAGCCTTCCGCTTCGTGTTGATCCAAGAAGAAGTTGTAGACGGCCCGTTCCAGCTTAGCCCCGTCACCAACGTAGTAGAGGAAGCGACTACCAGAAACTTTGGCACCCCGTTCAAAGTCCAAGATACCGAGGTCTTCACCCAGCGTCCAGTGGGCCTTCGGTTCAAAATCAAATTTCCGCGGCGTTCCGATCCGACGTAATTCTACCGAACCATCTTCGGTCGCGCTGATTGGGACGTCCGGGTGCGGAATATTTGGCAAGTGGGCGGCCATGTCGTGAACCTTGGCTTCAGCGGCACGCCGCTGTTCGTCCAGTTCCTTGATTTCCGCGCTGACTTTTTGCATTTCGGCAATTTCACCGCTGGCATCTTCCTTATTCCGCTTCTTGGCAGAAATTTCGCCCGAAACTTGGTTACGGGTGGACTTTAATTGTTCACTCTTAGCGATCAAGTCCCGGCGAGCAGCGTCTTCGGCCAATAAGGCATCAATATCGGCGGGGTCCACGTTACGGTGCCCCAACTGTTCCTTAACAAAATCTGGTTTTTGACGAATCATTTTAAGATCTAACATCTCATCAACACGTCCCTTTCGGCTATTTTAGTAAATAAAAACAGTCTCTCCTCCCAATTGGGACGAAGAGACTGCGATTCGCGGTACCACCCAAGTTCAGGATTTTTAAAAAATCCCACCCTTAAAACGGATAACGGCCCTTGCCGTGCAGTATTACCTGCCCACTTTGTCGCGCCGGAGTTTCGGCCACCGGTTTACACCACCCACCGGTTCTCTGAAGGCCTACTTAAAACGCGCCGTGTTTAATATTCACCATCTACTATAAGGCATCGACTGCTAAAAGGCAACTAGCTTAAGCTCGCAACCTTTTCATCGATCAACCGGATAACCTCTTTGCGTGCCTCTGGATCGGCTACGAAGTCTAACTGGTCCCCGTCGATCTGCATCTTCGGACTGTGGTCGTAGTTCGCGTACCAGTCAGTATACCGTTCGTTTAACGTCTGGTAGTACTTATACAAATCCGGATCTTGGTCGATCTGTTCGTACGACCGGCCCCGCTTCTGGATCCGTTTTAACATCGTGTCAAACGAAATGTTAATGTGGATCAGTAAGTCCGGACTCTTCTGGTGTTCGGCTTCTGGCAACTCCTGCATCATGTTGTTCAACAGGGAATCGTAAATATCGACTTCGGTATTGGTCGCGCGACCGAGATCCCCGTTTAAATGGAACAACAGTGAATCTTCAAAGATCGAACGGTCCAACACGTCCAAATCGTTCGCAAAAGCGGATTTAATACTGTCCAACCGTTTATTTAAAAAGTAGATTTGTAGTAAGAAAGCGTACTTTTTAGGGTCCTTATAAAATAGCGGCAAAATGGGGTTATCATCTACGGATTCGTAAAACGCTTTGGAGCCAAAGTGTTGGGCAACCAACTGCGTTAAACTCGTCTTGCCGGCACCGATTGTTCCTGACATTACAAGCATGGGGCGTCTCTCCTTTAGTATACGGATAATTTCATTTTCTCTTTAAAGCAACACTACATATTGTACGCACCTACATGTCAAAATGCAATATCTGGGGCAAGGTAATCTTAATTCCAAGCGTTTGATCCCCGGTTTACTTCATTTAAGACAATCAATTAACCCGCTAACCGGCACTAAAACGGCTTCCAGATGAAGCTGCTTCCTTAGTGGTGTTTAAACTCGGGGCAAACTACCGAACCGTTAAAATCGCCTTTAATCCTGATTAGGCGTCCGCTGTGACGCACCGGAGACGTCGTCAACTTCACTAGCCGCCTGCTCACGATCATCCCGTTGAACCGCCCCCTGGGCATCGTAGTGCAAGCCAGTGGCGATTGGTGCGTTGATGCCCAACGCCGCCTGCCACTCCGCCGTGGGATGGTGAACGCGGGCCGTTACGTCAACCACGGTAATCTTCCACACGGGGACTTTAGCGACTTTTTCAGGGTGAATCGCCACCGGAATATCTAAAACGTAGTGGTGTAACATGGTACGCAGGGCGTGGCTTTTCTCATCGGCATCCGTAACGATACTGACCTGGCCGTGGCCCATGACGCTTCGAAACGCCGGACCGAACGCACCTTCCTTGGGCGGCGTGTAAGTCAAGTGTTCGTGACCGCCGTCGGTTTCAAAACTAATCAGCGATTCTTGGTTGAGCGCGTGCCCCTTTTGCCCGTCACTGGTTCCGTGAACGTAAAGGACGTACGTGCCGTTAACGTCTTCGTAGCCGTAGTTGACCGGAACCACGTACGTCCCCCGTTCGTCCGTCAAACCTAGCCGCAAAATTTTACAATGATCTAAGACCCAGCTAATCGTGGGGTGATCTGAATAAACTTCTTTTCTCATCATAATCCCTCCATTAATGTTTACTCAGTCTATCATAATCGTGGACTTGTCATAAGTATAACGAGAATAATTCAGGTTGCGATGAATGGTCGACACGTTTGCTAAAATCGTTGTCCCGACAAAGTTCATCCCCAAAAATACACAAAAATAGTCAGCAAATTGAGTCCCGTGTTCCCAATTTACTGACTACTATGAATTTAATGGATTTAAACTGCATTAGGCCTTGAAACTATCAATGAACCGGTCAATTTGACTAACAAGGTCCCACTCAAAAACACGACGCCCACAGCGTCAACCGTTACTTACCGGCTTTTTCGCGGGCTTGCAGGAGGCTGACGTACTGTTCGAGGGTCAGGTTGTGCTTGACCATAAAGGCCGCGCTCTTTTTACCGACGTAGCGGAAGTGCCACGACTCGTAGTCGATGCCGGTAGATTTGACACCGTCCTTAGGAAAACGGAGGACAAAGCCATAGTCCGCGGCGTGGTTAATGAGCCACTGCTGACCCTTGTTTTTATCCGAAGAGGATAGTAACTGGTTGCCGTGGGTGTTGTACCAGTGGGTGTTCATGATGTCCACGGCGAGGCCGGTCTCGTGTTCGCTACCACTGGGAACCGCCACGAACTCTTTCGTTAATTTGAGGGCCTGCTTAGCCGACTTGCCCTGGTTTTCGTAGGTTTGGATCGATTGGTCCCAGACCTCTTTTTGGTAGGCGACGGACCGGTAACCCGAGACGACCGTCGTGGGGTAACCGGCCTTCTTAGCACCGGCTAAAAAAGCTTCCAGTGGTTTAACGATGGAACTACGGACCGCGATGCCGTTCACGCTGGATTTACTAAACGACATTTCACTCCGCTTATGCCATTTATTGACTAAAACTAAATCACTGTCGCTGGACTTAACGCCCTTCGGCAGTTCACTGATCAATTTTTGACGTTTGGTTTGGGTCTGACTACTCTTCTGACTGGCCGTTGACGATTTGGACTGGTGGGTCGTTGTCCCACAGCCGCTTAACACGCCCGCGAGCGCCACGAAGGTGAGCCCCTTCAACACGCTACTCTTTATCATTCTCTCTCGCTGCCTTTCAAGTCTAGGTTAGCATACCTGTGAATACCGCACTGGTACGACGAAACTTTCTTCAATTTATCTTAACGAATTTGTAATAAATAAACTAGCCATCCGGTCAAAGAAAAAATGGATGCGCCCAAATTATTTGGGAACATCCATCCGTTAACTAACTAATCATCGTGGTGACTCTGGGTGAGGTCCACTTTATCGAGCGGAATCATCTTGGTCTTATAACGAATTTTATAATAAACGTACAAAATAATAAACAGCGGGATACTCATGTAAGTGACCCCGATGGCCTGCCAATCCAGCGTGGCAAACGAGTGCAAGTCTTGGCCAATGATCACGATCAGGCACAGGGCGAACGCGAACCACGGGCCAAACGGGAACCACTTGGCATGGTAACGGAGTTCGCTAAGCTGGTGGCCCTGTTTAACGAAGGCCTTGCGGAAGCGCAAGTGTGAAATGGCAATCCCTAACCAGGCAATAAAACCGGTCAACCCACTGGCTGAAACGAGGAAGATGTAGATCCGTTCCCCAAACAAACTGGATAAGAACGTTAACAAACCAATCACGGTCGTCCCGAGCAGCGCCATGATTGGAATGCCCCGCCGGTTAACCCGGCCAAAGGTTTTCGGCGCGTAACCCTGCAGCGACAGCGAGTATAACATCCGCGTTGACGCGTACATCCCCGAGTTGGCGGCGGATAGGACCGACGTTAAGATCACGGCGTTCATCACGCTCGCAGCGGCGGCTAAACCGGCGCGTTTGAAAACTAGGGTAAAGGGACTGATCGCAATATCGCTGGCCGACGAGCCCAATAAGTCCTTAGACGTGTAGGGAATGATGGCCGCAATCACGAAAATGGCTAAAATGTAAAATAATAAGATCCGCCAGAAAACCTGTTTGATGGCGGCCGGAATACTCTTTTCCGGAGTCGCCGATTCACCGGCCGTGATCCCAATCAGTTCGGTCCCCTGAAACGAGAAGCCGGCCACAACGAACACGCTGAGAATCGTTGGAATCCCGCCGACAAACGGCGCCTTGTGATAGGTAAAGTTGCTTAAACCGGTCGCGTGACCACCCATGATCCCAACGATGGTCAGTACCCCCACCACTAAAAAGATCAAAACGGTCACAACTTTAATCAGCGAGAGCCAGTACTCGGTCTCCCCAAAGGAACGGACCGATAAGGCGTTGATCGTAAAAATCAGGATCAACGCGATCAAACTAAACACCCAGCCGGGAACTTCCGGTAACCAGAACTGCATGACGATCGCCGCGGTACTGATATCGACCGCCAAGGTGATCGCCCAGTTAAACCAGTAGTTCCAGCCCATCGCAAACCCGAGGGCCGGGTCTACGAACTTAGTCGCGTAAGTTGAAAACGACCCGGAAACTGGCAAGTAGGTCGCCATTTCCCCTAAACTGGTCATTAAAAAGTAAACCATGATCCCGATCCCAACGTACGCGAGTAACGCCCCACCGGGCCCCGCCGTTGAAATTGCCGAACCGGACGCGACGAATAAGCCGGTCCCAATACTACCACCTAGTGCAATCATGGATAAGTGCCGCGTTTGTAACGATCGGTGCACTTCCTGATGTTGTTCTTCTGCCATTGCAGAACCTCCAAAAAATCGATTTATATCTAAAAGTGTTCACACCGATTCAGGTAAGCCCGACCAAAATAAAAAAGTCCCTTTGCAAACTGCGCAAAAAGACTTTAATCAGATTGATAAACTAATGCTGATCTCATCGTCGATAGCGCCCCGCAACTATTCTAGCTGCGACAGTCCTTGATTTATTCAACCAAGGCCCAACTTCCAAACCGGTCACCAGTTCGGTCATTTCGGCGGTCGCCCCTTTCACCAGCGCGCGCTGACGGTGACCCGTCTTGCGCTGGTTACTCTTGTTAACCGCGTCCTCTTCTTTCGATATACTCAATCATTATACAAAACCCCGGTTATTTTGACAACCGGGGTTTAACGTCATTTTAATAGAATTGATCCGGCAACATGGTCTTGCCTAAGGCCTTGTTATCGGAGTAGTCGATCGGGATGTCCACGATGACCGGACCCTGGGTCTTAAAGGCTTGATCTAAAACACCGTCTAAGTCTTGGGGCTGGTTCACGCGTAAACCGGTGGCACCGAAGCTTTCAGCGTACTTCACGAAGTCGACCGGGCCAAACTTGACCGCGGCGTCTTCACCGTACTTCATTTCTTCTTGGAATTTCACCATGTCGTACGTGCCGTCGTTCCAAATTAAGTGCACGATGTTTAAGTTTAGGCGGACCGCCGTTTCCAATTCTTGGGCGGAAAATAGGAAGCCGCCGTCCCCGGAAATCGAAACGATTTGGGTGTTGGGCCGAACTAACGCCGCCGCGATCGCCCACGGTAACGCGACCCCGAGCGTTTGCATCCCGTTACTAAATAACAGGTGCCGGGGTTCGTAACTGCGGAAATGGCGGGCCATCCAAATGTAGTGGCTCCCCACGTCGACCGTCACGGTCATGTCGTCGCTCACCCGTTTTTGTAACGCCGCAATCACGGACAGCGGGTGGTTTAAGTGGGAGTCTTCATTAATATTCGGTACGAAGTCGCGCGTTTGAAGCCGTTCCTGTAAGTCGTCCAGGTAAGTTTGGGAATCAGCGCTAAGGTTATACCCCTTCATGTAAGGTAACAGGAAGTCTAGGGTCTGCGCGATGTCACCAATGAGTTCGGTTTCCGGTTGGAAATTGTGATCTAATTCGGCGCGCATGTCGTCGATCACGACGATGCGGGACTTGCCTTCCGCGTTCCAGTTGCGGGGTTCGTATTCGATCGGGTCGTAACCCACGGCAATCACCAGGTCGGACTTCTTCAGTAACATGTCGCCGGGTTGGTTACGGAACAATCCCACGCGGCCAAAGAAGTGGTGGGCTTCCAAGTCACGCGAGATCACCCCGGCCGCTTGGAAAGTTTCCACAACGGGCAAGTTAGCGGCCGTGACTAAGTTGCGGATGGCGTTGGTCACTTCGGGTGAGGAAGCGCGCATCCCAACTAATAAGACCGGCAACTTGGCCGCCTTGATCTTTTGGGCCAACAACGTGGTTTCGACCGGACTGGCCGGCCCCAACTTAGGCGCTTGGATCGGCGTGATCACGGGGGTGCGCACAACCGAGTCGGTCACGTCTTGGGGGATGCTGACAAAGCTGGCCCCCTGCTTAGCCGCGGTCGCTTCTTGGTAAGCGTTGGCGATTACTTCCGAAATGTTTTCGGGTTCTTGGACTTCGGCGCTGTATTTAGTGATGGGTTTAAACAGCGCCGCGTTATTCATGCTCTGGTGGGTCAGGCGCAACAGGTCGGCCCGCTGCACTTGTCCAGAAATGGCCAGCACGGGATCACCTTCCGCCGTCGCGGTAACCAGACCAGTAGCTAAATTGCTGGCACCGGGACCAGAAGTCGTCAAAACGACCCCCGGTTTCCCGGTGATCCGACCGATCCCCGCCGCGATAAACGCCGCGTTTTGTTCGTGGCGCGTGACGATCATTTTAGGACTCTTCGGGTTCACCGGGTGATCAAGTCGTTCAAAGACCCGGTCAATTTTGGCACCCGGGATCCCAAATACGTATTTAACGTCATGGTTAACGAGGCTATCAACGATCGCGTCCGCACCATAGTATTTTTTATCTGCCATTGCTGTTCCGTCTCCTCCGTCTTTGTGAAAAGTAATGTTAGAATAACACAAACAACCCTGTAATCATAGGTTTTAGGGACTTGTGAAAAAAGTTTATAAAGCTTAATTTTCTGAAAGGTGTTCAAAGCCTTGCCAGACTTGAATCGGGTTTGGAAACCGCATACAATTCCGTTCAAGTTTGTAATCCGAATCACTTATCTGCCCGTAAACGCGTTAGGAGCGTATTTAACTGGGCCATTTTATCTTCGGATTGGTTGGTCCAGTCTAGGACCGGGATCTCCTTAACCGCCAAGAGCTCCTTAATTAAGGTTGCAATCTTTTTTTGATCCAAAAAGTCCAACCACAGGTCATCGGCTTGTGAAAAGATGGCGTTGACCACCTTAGTCCCCTCGTCGGCCACCGGTTCCACGTCTTTAAACACCTGGTCAAAATACCCCAGGTTGGGAAAAGTGTGGAGGGTCCCCTCAATCGCGGACACGACGTCTTTGATAGAGATCTCTTCCGGTGATTTGGCGAGGTGGACCCCGCCATTGTTACCGCTACTGGACGCGACTAAGCCGGCAACGACTAATTTGCGAATGATTTTGCGAATATAGCTGGCCGACCCCCCGATGCGGTCGTGTAACACGTCGGCCGTTAACGGTTTATCCGGTTGCTGCGTCGCGAGCAAAACTAACACACAGGCGGCCTGTTCAAACGATTTAGCGAGTTGCATTCTGATCATCCCCCGGCGTGGTCGCTAACCCCACGCATTCATAAAACAATTCCGTTTGCCCCGCTCCAAAGGGGGCGTAATCCGGGTGTTGGACCGCGTCGTACTGCCGAAAACCCGCATGCTCCAAAATTAATTTGGACGCAACGTTATCAGCAAGGCAGCTAGCGGTGACCCGTTTTAACTTTAACGTTTCAAAGGCGTAACGCTGTAATAACCGGACCGCGGCCGACATGATCCCGCGTTGCCAGAAGCTGGCGTTTAGCATGTAACCTAGGTCCATCTGCTGCGGGGCGGGTTCGCCGTAACGGTTCATCCGTTCGTACAGCCCGACACTCCCCACGACCTTATGCAGGGCCGGCAGTTCCAAGGCATAGACTTCGGGCAGCTTCAACTGTTGTTTGAGCAGAAAGCCCGCTTCGGTCACACTGTGTGCCGGTGTAAAACCAGCGGGAGCCGCGATTGCGGTATTCGCAACCAACTCATAATAATCCGTCACGTCCGCGAACGTGAACGGCCGGAGTTCGAGCCGTTCGCCCCGCGTTGTAACCGTAACCATTTCCATTCTTGTTCCACCTGATTTGCGTTATAATAGTTATGTTAACCATATCAATAGAGGTGATTGCATGCAAGTTATTCAACAAAAATTAGCGGGCAGTTCTGCCCAACTGACTGGCTTTTTGCACCAGCCGGACCCTAACGCGCACCAAACGACCCTGCCAGCAATCATAATCGTTCCCGGCGGATCGTATACGCAAATCCCGACTGGTCAGGCTGAAAGTTTAGCCATGGCGTTTGCAGGACACGGCTACCAGGCGTTCTACTTGGAATACACACTCCTGGGTGACCAACAACCCTTAGAATTAGCAGCGGTCCTCGATTTAGGTCGGGCCGTCCAGTTGATCCGGCAACAAGCTGCGGCTTGGCACGTCGATGATGATCAGCTCACCCCGGTGGGCTTTAGCGTTGGCGGTCACGTGGTCGCGCTTTATAACGACTACTGGGCCACCGAAGTTGCGACGCAATTAGGCGTAGCCGCGGACACCTTAAAACCGCAACAAGTCATTTTAGGCTATCCGGTCATTAGTCCCCAATTGGGCTTCCCCAAAGACGCCGCAACGTTAGCCAAGTGGACTAACACCCCCGCGCAATTAGCGGCGGATCAACACGTTAGCGCGACTAACCGGCCAACCTTTATCTGGGTAACGGCTGACGATCCGATCGTACCGGCGACTAACTCCCTCGCCTACGCGACCGCCTTAGCCCAGGCCAAGGTTCCCTACGAACTGCACGTCTTTAAACACGGTCCCCACGGGTTGGCGCTGGCTAATAGTCAAACGGCTTGGAAGGCTGATGCCGACCAGCCGCACGCGGCGCACTGGCTGACGTTAGCCTTGGAATGGCTCCGTGATAACCAAACTGAAAATTAAATTTTCAAAAAAAGTGGGCCAAAAGCCGCTCAGTTTGCGAGCATACCGTAAACAGAGTGGGCTAAAAGTCGGTTAGCTGGTGAGCATTAACGGCGTATGGCGAATAATCCTGGGCTTGGATTATTTGCCATACGTGGTTAAGCGGAGCCCGCTAACTTTTGAAACCCGTTTCGACAATAATTGTTCGGAGATAAAACAGCGGCTGTGACTTTTGTCACAGCCGCTGTTTTTGTTAAGCGGAACAAACTGGCTTTTGGCCCACGTTTCGGCACTACGGACTAGCAAAATGAGGCCGAAGTTTAACGGTTTGGTCCCAGACCTTTTTATATACTAATTAAATTAGTTATCTTTACAAATAAGAACGGTAGAATAATTTCCACTGCAACAGGTGCCGCGCCCACAGGACGTAGAACCATTCCATCACTTGCGCCCACGTCCACGCCAGTAAGACCGCCCCGAGTGTATCGGTTGGGTAGTGCGCGGACAAGTAGATACGCGAGAAAATTACCAGCAACAACCACACGACACCGGCCCATTTCACAATTTGCGCCATCCGGTAACTTGGCAGCTCCGGCACCACGAAAATGATGATCACGCTGACCAACACGAACGTCCCCAGTACGTGCCCACTCGGAAAGCTGTAGCCGGTATCGGCAGCCAGGTGGTTGATCGGCCGAATCCGGGCAATCAGGTGCTTAGTGACGGCCCCCAGGAGCATGGCCCCTGCCATGTACCCGAGCGACCAAACGGCCTGAATTTTATACTTGAACCCGTACATCAGAAAGGCCAAGATCACCAGCCAAAGAACGTCTTTTGCCGGTGAAGCGATCCAGCTGACCACCTTGTAGAAGCCAACGAAGAACCCGCTGTTACTAACCTGCACCAGCGACGTCAGCCCGGCGTCCACCAGGTCGATCCCGATGGCGCCGGCACTGATAAAATAACTCAGGTAGGCAAATAAAATAACGCCAATGACAAACTTGATCGGCCGACGACGCGACTTATCGATCATCAAAACAAGAACCCCCATTAATATTAAAATTACTAAAATTATACCATAATCCTGTAATCCGCCGAACGAAACCTTAATATCTTAAGGTTGAACATTAAAAAAAAACAAAGAAATCATAATTTCCTCACCATTTCTTATAAAAACAGTTATGATTAAAATCGAAATTACGGGTTAAGGAACGAAAGGTTATGCGGATTCAGTTCCCGTTCGCCCTAAAAAATGCTAAACTGAGGTAAAGTTTTGCAACATTACCATTGGAGGAAGAGTTCATGGAAGATATGCCAAGTCGTTCAGAATTGCATCACGATGATCAAAAGGGCAATGGTCCGAAGGGAAAAGGTCCCAAAAAGAGCCATACCGTTCGTAATACAATTTTAATTATTATCGCGGTCCTGCTAGTCGGGACCGGGGCCTTCGCCGCGCGGACCTATTTTAACGCCCGCAACGCGGCTAACACCGTCTTTAAGAGTAGCGGTATCAAGAAATCCCGGAATACCAGCGCCGTGTTAAACGGTAAAAAGCCGGTATCGATCCTATTATTAGGGACCGATACCGGGGCGCTCGGTCGGGATTATAAGGGCCGGACCGATACCATCATCTTGGCCACTATCAACCCTAAGACCAAGACCACCACGTTAATGAGTTTACCGCGAGACTCCGAAGTGGCCGTTTCGGGCTTTGAACAGGACTTCCCCACTAAGTTGAACGCGGCTTACGCTTACGGGAGTGCCGGGACGACCATCACCACCATTCAAAAATGGTTGAACGTGCCGATCGACTACTACGCGTTGATCAACATGGGTGGAATGAAGAAAGTCGTTAACGAGATTGGCGGGGTCGACATTACTCCGATCCGGACGTTTACTTACGAAGGCTACCACTACACTAAGGGCGTTAAGACCCACATGAACGGTGATAAAGCCCTCCAGTACTCCCGGATGCGTTACGATGATCCCCTCGGTGACTATGGTCGGCAACAACGGCAACGGCAACTGATCACCGCCATCCTGAGTGAAAGTACCAGTGCTTCTAACTTATTAAAACAAGACTTCTTACAATCATTGGCTAAGCAAACCCGGACCGACTTAACATTCGGTAACTTGACCAGCCTCTTCTCCAACTACCGTGGTGCCACTAAGAACGTGGTTTCCGACCACGCGCAAGGAACTGGTAAAATGATCAGTGGTCAATCCTTCGAAGTTGTTTCACAATCCGAAAAACAACGGGTCACCAACGTCCTGCGGAAATCCTTGAACCTCAAGTCCGCAACGACCGGTGAAAAGTTCGCTAACCAAAACTAACCCGCCAACATCAAAAGTTAAACCCACCCACGACTCAGCCTAACGGGAGTCGCGGGTGGGTTTTATTTTTGCTAAAGGTTAAAACACGCGTGTGAAAAATCAGTTGGTTCCTAACGGTCCGGGTGGGCCAGCCGCCAGCGCAACGTGCAAAAGGCGATCAAGCGGTTTAACAGCTCGGCTAACAGGAACCCCAGCGCAATCGCCCCGGTAATCATCACCAGTTGGAGGGTGAAGCCGACCGCCTGGCGGTAATTGCCGAGCGCAAAGTTACGCACCATTTGATACGCCTGACTCCCCGGCACGAAGGACACCAAACTGGGAATGTTAAAGATAATGGCCGGCATCTTTTTATAACGGGCCGCCATACTGCTTAAAACGCCGATCCCGACCGACCCAATTAAACTGCCAAAAACCACCCCACCGTCAAACGCCTGTACGATCAGGTAGCTCCCCCACGTCAGGGTGCCGATCCAGCCGGCCAGGTTTAACGCCTGGTGCGGAATGTTAATGATCAGCCCAAAGCCCAGCACCGCGACGTACGCTAAAATTAATTGTCCAATAATGTTCATGGGGGCCTCCTAAGACAGCGTGATGACAACGGCAATGCCGAATCCCAGGGCCGCCGCGCTGATCAGGGCTTCCACGCCCCGCGCCGGGCCGCTCACGAAGTTGCCCGCCAAGGTATCGCGGACCGCGTTAGTCAGCGGTACCCCGGGTACGAGGGGCATTAACGAGCCAATAATGATGTCGTTGACGTTGGTGCCCCAGCCGATTTGAACCGCCCATTCGGCCCCAAAACCGATGATCAGGGCCGCGACCAGTTCACTTAAAAATTTAATTTTTAAATAACGATTTAATAAGTAAAAGACGAGGTAACCAAGCGTCCCGATGACCACGGTCGGCCAGGTGTTAACGATTTCCTGCCGGAACATGATCATCAGCGGGCCGCTAACCAGGGCCGCCCCAACCAGCTGGAGCCACAGTGGAAACGAACGGGACGCCGCGTCCAGTGTGTTGAGCCGCTGGTGCAGGGTCGGCAGGTCAATGGCCGACGCCGCAAACTCCCGGGAAAGCTGGTTAACTTGGGCGACCTTTTCTAAGTCGATCGTCCGTTTATTGATCGCCATGATCTGCGTGGCGTTGCGCCCCTGAATCGACATCATGACCCCGGTGATCGTCACGTAGGTATTGGCGGAGATCACCCCCGCGTTTTGCGCAATGCGCATCATCGTATCGTCGACCCGGGAAATTTCTGACCCGTTTTCAACCATGATCTTCCCCGCCTTTAAGCAGGTCGCGATAATTAATTCGTCGGCCGTCACTTTTTCGCCCCCTACACTAATAAATCCTACTTTAATCAAAGTAGGATTCGAAGTAAAGGGTTATTTATCCGCGGGCAGTCAGGGCGCTTTGGTAAACCACCGGTGCGCACGGTAAAACCAGTTAAACGATTCTTGGTAAACTAACGTCGCCAGCATCAAAAACGCGGGTAAAAATTGAATCAGGTACCGGCTACGGCCGCCTTCAAAAATCAGCAGGTAGCTAAACCCACCGATAATGGTCAGTCGGAGCGCCTGCACAAAGGTTCGCTGGTCACGCCAGGCAAAGGCAATCAGCGCTAACCAAACGACCCACCAGACTTGGGACATAAACCGCAGATCACCGAGGCGGGTCCCGTACAAATAAACAAACGACCGCAACCAGCCGCTAAAGCCACCCCGTTTGGGAATTGGGTTTTCGTTAATAAAATGGCCCTCCTTGACCCAGGCAAAGGTGCCGTCCGCCGTGTTATTACGGTGTTTGGCAACTAAAAAGCGCGCGTAACCCCAAGCACCCCGGCGTTTTAAGCGCTGAATTAAGACGCGCTTGGAATAGGCCACCCGGGCTTGTTTATTTGGCAGTTCCGCCATTTTTAACGCGTCCTTAGCGTTGTAGCCCCCGTCACCGGACACACCCATACTAATAAAGTGGATCGCCGGGATCTCCCGACTTTGATCAACTTGAATGTAGGTCTGCCGTTTTAACAACTGGGCCGTTGCTGCGTAGCACCCCGCCGTTAAGCCAGCGGCCAGTAACAATACCAGCGCGGTTTGGCCGACTGAAGGCCATGCCAACCGCCGGGGCCGCAGGGCGAACAATCCCCCCACGATGACCAGGGCCACCATGGCAACGATGGCCGACGGTTTCAACCGGTAGGCACCCACTAGTCCCACGCTGAACAGTAACGCGCCTAACGCCCGCCACCCAAGGTTCAAGCGGGGTTTAACCATCACAACGGCGCCGAGCAGGTACAGTGACACCAGCGGTAATACCCAAGCGTCGGTGTACGGCACGATGATCGTGGGGAACAGGAGTAGCCAAACTGCGTGGATATTCATCCCCGCGACTAGTTTTCGCGGCTCAACCAGAACAATGCAAATTAAATTCAGCAGGGCCGATAAATCCACCAAAACCAACGTGACTAAGTCAAAAAACAGCCACGAGGTGGTGCCAAACCACTTCGCCAGTTGCACTTCCGCCAGTAACATCGGCAAGTTGTTATAGTTCAGGCTAAAGTAGGCCCGAATCTCCGCGCTAGTCGTATCGTGGAGGGCTTGGTGGATCGCCCCGGCATCAAAGCCAATTGGGGGGTGCACGGCTAATACAAAGACCAGTTGCCAGCCGACCGTTAGCGCTAATAACACCGTCGCCGTCGCCAGGGCGTGGGTCTTAAAGAGCCACTTCATTAGGCGCTTAACACGCCAGCTCGTTTGCCAGCTAATTAAAATGGCCGCGGCGGCGATCAAACAGCCGGTCGTCCACATCGTGGTTCCCGCGCCCGTCACCTTGTTATCCCCTAAGATCAAATTGGGCGACGTCACCGCGTCAAAAAGCGTCAGGAAAAACAGCCCGTTAAAGAGCGCGATCAGGGCCCAGTTGCCGATCCGAAATAGTCGTTTTCGCATACCGGTCCCCCTAACGTACCGTGATACAGTACGAGCGGGTCGGGGATTCCCCGACTTCGAGGCGGACCAGTTCGGCCCCGAGTTCTTCTAACGCCGGTGAAATCAGGTTAAATAACCAGACCGTCACGTTTTCAACGGTTGGGTTAACCGTTTTAAAGTATGGCAGGGTGTTTAAAAATTGCCCCGCGAACGTGTCAAAAATACCGTTTAACTGTTTTTCAATCTGATTAAAGACAATCATTTTATTGGATTTACTGTGCATTTCGCTAACAATTTCCCAAGTGTGGTTATGCTGCTTGCCCTCGCCACCGGCCCAGCGCATGGCGTGGCTGGCGTTAACGTACGATTTCATTTTGTAGGTATAGTATTTTTCCGTCATTTTAACGACTTCCATTTCCGTATAAATTCTTTCAAGTCCCGTTTCAACACGAACCGGACGCCGCGCGCTTCCGTGCCAAATTTAACCGAATTCCAGCTCGACGTTTGGGTCATGCTATTAATCAGGCCCACGAAACGGATCCACGCACAAATCAAGTTATAGACCGGCAGGGTCAGCGCGACCCACCACTGCCGGCGATAAAACTGACGCTCCTGCGGAAAGGTCCATAACAGCTGTAAGACGCAGACGTAGTTGAGTAGCCCCACCAGAATGTACAGCAGGTAAATAATGACGTAGGACATCGCCATCATGACCACGGAGTAACGGAGAAACAACAGCGCGATACTCGCGAACATCCAGATCATCCGCGGGAATAGGAAGGTGTGGTCGATCAACATTCGGCGAACCAGAAAGCTCTTGAAAAAATCCACAAACTTGAGTTCCGTAATTTGCTGGTGGACCACTTCGACTTCGCCCCGTTGCCAGCGCTGACGCTGCGTGTATAACTCCCCGAGGCCGGAGATTGGTTCAATGTAAAAGATCGCGTTGTCGCAAATGGCGACCTTGCGTTTTAATTTGTCCCGGATTTGAAACGTCATGTCGGTATCTTCACCGATCGTCGCGGTATTATATAGAAACGTGTTGAGGACCGCTTCCTTGCGAAAGGCCGAAAAGGCGCCCGACATGGTAAACAGGTGGTTGCTATTGGACTCGATCACCCGTCCGGACAAAAAGGCCTGGGCGTATTCAAAGTACTCGTTATGTTGTAACAGTCCCCGTTTTCCCCGGGCAATGAGTTGGTGCTGCGGCAAAATCGTGCCCGTTAGTGCGGACACTTCGTAATCATTTTCAAAGTTGAGGACCATGTTCATTAGCGCGTGCTTTTCTAGAACCCCGTCACTGTCAATGTTGATGATGTAAGTCCCGATGGCAGCGTATAACGCCGCGTTTAACGCCGACGCCTTCCCCTTTTCCGTGTGCATCAGTTGCATATTCATGTCCGCAAACTCATTTTGAGCGTGGTTAAACACCTCAAAACTATTGTCGGTACTGGCGTTGTCCGCCAAGATAACCTGCGTTAAGCGGTTCGGATACGTGGAATCGTGGATCGATTTAATGCACGCAAACAGGGTCGCTTCCGAGTTATAAACGGGCACGATCACCGAGATCATTGGCATTTTATCCGGCATTTCCAATTTCGGCCGGTGCAGGTTGCGAAAGAAGATCCGGATTCCGGAAACCAACGCCGGAATAATTTCGACAACGATCGGGACGAGTGCCCAGGTGATCCAAAATCCCATTTTGAATAGGGTTAAGTTTAACCAGTAAGTCACGACTTGGGTTCCTTTCTTCTCAATCGTTTAAGCTGTGCCTGAAAGTTGAGGTATAAACTGTGTGATATTTGTGAAAAAGTAAAAACGTTGTAATACAACACAATCACCAGAACGTAAAAAATTAGGCGGCCCAGGATCGAATGGGCTAAAAAGTATAGCTGCCCCCCGCCAAAGTGCACGATCACGATGACCGTCGCCAAGCGAATCACGTTCGCCGCGTAGATCCACAGGACCCCAAACACCGAAAAGAAGACCCGCTCGTACTGATTAAAGATTGGAAAAAAGACGACTAAGCTTAAAAACGCGGCCGTTTCAATAATCCCGGAGCACTCGTAGTCGATCACCATCGTTACCGGGACAGTCGCGTTATGGATGCTGACCATGCCGTACTTGGTCATCACACTGCTCCAACCGGTCAAATCGCCAAACCAGCGGACCCCGTTGATCACGGCGTGGGTGGCAAACCAGATCCAGTACGGATCCGCTAAGCTAATTAGGACGAAAAAGAGCCCGGCACTCCCCACGATAAATGCAAACGCGGGTAACTGAGCTCTTTTCAGTACTGATAACACGTACGCCCAAATCACTAGGCCAATCAGTAAATAAACGTTCATAAAATTAGTGACTCCACTTCTTCGGTTTTAAACCAACGACCCCGATGACCGACCCGATGGCAATCACAAAACCGACACTGGCTAAAACGACCGGACCCGTACTTCCACCGGAAGACTGAACGCTCCCGGTCCACAAGTTCTGGTTAGCGAGGGTGATCGTTTGACCACTCGTTTTTGAAACGCCGGTGAGTTTATCAAACGGGACCTTAAATTCAACACTGTAGGCCGTGCCATCGTAATCACTGTCGTTACCGTTCTTCTGGGTGATCTTTGAGCGGGTCACGTAGGCCATCCCGGTCAGATTCGTGCTTTGATTGTCACCATAAATGTTCATGGTGACCGCTTGTTTTTGACCCACCGCTAAGTTGACGGTGGTACCGTTGTTAAACGTAATGTAGTAGGTTTTACCGCCAATGTCGATCGTATAACCGGACGGCATGAAATTGGTATAGCCCCCGGCGAGTTTCGGGTGCATACCCACGTAGGCGTAAATGGCCTGGTCATCGGTCAACAACGCCACGTTTTTAACGTTATCGTTATCGCCCTTAGACGTCATGGCCTGTTTATCCTTGTCCGCCCAATCACTCATATCACCGTCAATGGTAATGCCTAAACTTCCATTAACGTTGTTATTGTTAGCTTGCGACGAACTGCTGCTGGCAACGTCGCTAGCGGCACCGTCGACCGCCTGCTTTGCCGGGTCACTGGTAGTCGAACTGCTTTTCGTGGCCGAACTGCTGCTACTGGTTGCCGTCGAAGAACTGCTGCTGCTTGTGGCCGAACTGGTTGCCGTCGAAGAACTACTACTAGTTGCCGCCGAACTCGTCTCCGTGCTAGAGCTGCTACTGGTCGCAGTCGAATCCGTTTCCGTGCTGGAGCCAGTCGTCGTACCGGTCGTTTGATCATCAAAGACGCCCTGAACCGCTTCACTTCCCAGCTCAGAGTTTCCCAGACTGACCGGAACCGTTTGCTCAGCGGCTAGTCCCAGCGCCTGATACGAAATGCTTCCAATCAACACACCCAAACCATTTTTAGTGGTCAGCGTCCCGCTGCCCACCGTACCTAAATCTTTCCAGGTATCCGTATTCATGGCAGAGAAAGTGACCGTGGACCCGGATTGCTCATAATGAACCGAATAATGGTGGTTCCCAACGGTCAAATCGTAATTATGCGTTGGAATGTTATACCACGCTGGGTTAGTCCCCGTATCCACGTAAAAACTAACTTGGTGACTATTCTGGGTCACCGCCACGTTGGTCGTGTAGTACCAGCCCAGCTTAGTTTTAGTGACGTTGTCCCAGTTGACCGTCGCGGCCTGGGCATTCACGCACACCCCCGTAGCCGTCAACCCAAACAGTAATCCCACACTTCCTAATAACAAAGCCATCTTTTTTTTCATCATAAATTCCCTCTCACATCAAACAACTAACTCAGCTTTCACTTGTAACCAATTATCAAATCTTGACAAATTTTCCGTAGCCATTAAATTCTTAATGGTAGTAAATATTAATGTAGGTAACGATTATTTCAACCTAAGTATAGGGCCATTCGAACAGTAAAGTAAAGAAATTAATTAACAATTATGTAAATTTAAATTAACCCAGTTATTTTCTAGACCAATCCTTTCCAGTCGCGTTTATGCGCACAAAAAAACGGTGATTGGATTTACATCCAACCACCGTTTTTAGCCGTTTAAGCTGTTAATTAGTCTTTAGTAACGTTAACTGCTTGTGGGCCACGATCGCTTTCTTCAACGTCGAAAGTAACTGCTTGGCCTTCGTCAAGTGACTTGAAGCCGTCTTCTTGGATAGCTGAGAAATGTACGAATACATCGCTACCGTTTTCGCGAGTAATAAAACCAAAACCTTTGTCGGCGTTAAACCATTTAACTGTTCCATGTTCCATAATAAAAAAATCCTCCTAGTGCGTTTTGCACGTATAAATTAATGTAAATCATGATTCGGTGCAAATGGGGATAGTTTATTGAAACGATCTGACCAAAATTACCTAACCAAGCTACATGCATAATTGTAGCATATTGCACTAAAAAAGGGTAGCCAATCCCGGAATTTCCTGAGATTCTTTATGCCGTGATAAATAAAACAGAATAACAAACGTCGTCCTGAAAATTTTGTTCAGGACGACGCGAAGATTACATGCTATTTAACAAAAACGTTGTGTGCGGCCTTGTAACTAACTGGAATCCGTTGGCCAGTCGCCTTAACCTCGATCGTGACCGGACCTTCAAACGGGTCGTGCTTGATCACCGTTACCTGCTGACCAATCTGCAACGCGATGTCGTGCAAGTACATCAATAGGTCGTGGTTATCAATAAACCGTTCGATGGACACGTCGCTACCGTCTTCCGTGTCGGCGAGACTCGTATGACTATCTTCCTGGTAATGACCATCCTTATCCGGAATGGCACCACCGTGCGGACAATGCGTCGGGTTGCCGAGGAACGCTTCCAGTGAATCAACTAACCGTTCACTGGTCACGTGTTCCAAAACTTCGGCCTCCGAATGAACGTCGGGCAAGTCGTAATTCAACTTATCAACTAAGAAGTCTTCCCAAATGCGGTGCTTGCGAACTAGGGTTTCCGCGTACCGAATCCCCTTTTTAGTCAGCGAGATCCCGGCATACGGGGTGTGCTTAGCCAAGCCTTCCTGCACTAATTTACCGACCATTTCCGTCACGGAACCGGCCGCGATGTCTAAGCTCAGTGCAATTTGCTTGTTGGACACCTTTTTCTTCGTACCACCAAGTTCGAAAATAATTTTTAAGTAATCTTCCTTCATGGGGGTCATGAATATACTTCACCTCAACTAAATATTGACGTTTTAATCCGTCTTTAACGTTAATTCCACTATCTTACTACAATTGGTGCGGGCCCGCCACTAGTAGGCCACTAAATCCCGACAAACTTTTGAAAAACCCGCCTAATCGTGCCATAATTAAATTGTAGCGCAAACCAAGCAATTTTGGTTACACTTACCGCAATTTATTTGGGACCGTGCTTCAATACTAAGGAGGAACCGCATCGTGAACAATGATGCTCAATTATCAATTACCCAACTTAACGAGTCGTTACAACAAAAAGCCGTCGAAGATTTTGCTAAATTCTACATTCCGCTTTTTGACGTTAACAACCTCGAACTCATGTCAAACTATGACGTGGCCAACTACATGACCGACATTAACGAACACCTGACCTATGGCCGCTACCTGACCAAGCAACAGCGGTTAGCCGACAGCGTTAGCTTCTCGTTTGCCGATTACATCGGCCTGATCAGCAACCTTGATCAAAAGTATTTCGAAAGCGGCAATCCCGCCGTTGCCTGGAATGAATGGTACGCCACCCATTTCTTACAAATCGCTAACTCATAATTGACCACCATTTATTGATCATTGAGCCTCGGCCTGCGCCGAAGCTTTTTTTGTGCTTTCAAACACAAACGTAGTCAACCTACTTTAGATGGCCGAAACGTGCAAATCAGGACAGCTTTCTCCGCTTGCTACGTCTAGCGACCGATTGGAAAAACCACCAATCACACTACCTGACCTTTGTAGCCGAAACGTGTAAATCGAGACTGCCCCTTCCGCTTAGCTACGTCACGACGTCAATTGACACAATTCGTCAATCAACGCCGTGACTAGGCTATGCTCAGTGGCAACCCGTCTCGCTTTACACTCTATAACAAAGGACCCAAGCTTTCCCGCATCACTTGGGCCCCACTGGTAAGTATCATCACCGGGCGATTGAATACTACTACTAGTTTCAATTACACGTTGTTTTTATGCACGATTTCTACCCGGTTATACCGGGCTTCTCTCAGCGCTGCTTCGCGCTCCGTTGTAAATCCTTTTGCAAAGTTAAACTTCAAAACACGACCAACATGACAACGGTCAATCCAGCCATAAGATCGATTGACGAGCGGGAAACTTGAATGCCCGAATGACTGACCGACACTTACCGTCTTAAATCTACCATTAATTAACCGTTTTCACAAGTTAGAAGTCAGGTCACCCCAACTTATTTCACCGGATAAACCCGGTAGTGCGGCTGATTGTCCTTAATATAGCAATATAATTCTTGGCGGTGGTCCTCGTCAAAATACCCTAAGTTGATCATGTGGTGACCATCCCGCTCTTCGATTCCCTGAAACGCGCTCATCACGAACACCCGCATCATTTCCATCTGCAAGCCGTGCTCCTCCGCCCGCTGCGTTGCCGCCGCCAGCGTGAAACCTTCGTCCAGCATCGTTTTGATAAAATGGACCCGCATCAGCGTCCCGTACGTGTAACGGTGCACCGTATTTTTTTCAGTCATTTTAATACTATGAATGTAGTTTTTTTGCTCCCAGTAGCGCAGTTGCGTCTGTGAGACCCCGGTCATCTTAGCAAGGTCACTGATGCCGATCGTAAACTGGTGCTTGTGAATCTGCGCCTTGAACTTTTTGAAAAAGGCTGCGTCTTGATTGTCCACTTTTTTACCTCTTTTCTAATAATTTCAATATTCAGTATATATTTTTTGATATTAATGTCAAGTTTGTTGACAAAAGTACCCAATCCGATTATATTAGACAACGTACATTTTTTAGAGAGAAGGGATCCACTTGTCAACAACTGTTGATACGCACGGCAAGCCGTATAAACGTGGCCTGCTGATTGCAATCTTACTTATCGGTACCTTTTGTACCGTCCTTAACCAAACGATCTTAACGACGGCCTTTCCGACTTTAATGAAGGATTTCGACATCACCACGTCGACGGTCCAATGGTTGACGACCGGCTTCATGCTCGTCAACGGGATCATGATTCCCGTTAGCGCCTGGCTGAGTTCCCGTTTTTCAACGAAGTGGCTTTACCTATCCGCGATGACGATTTTCGAAATCGGGACCATCACCGCCTGGGTCGCGCCAAACTTTCCAACCCTATTATCTGGCCGCCTGATTCAAGCGGTCGGGGTCGGCGTGACCATGCCGTTACTGCAAACCATCATGTTAACCATCTTCCCCGCTGACAAACGGGGGGCTGCCATGGGGATGGCCGGGATTGTTGTCGGCTTAGCCCCAGCGATTGGGCCAACCCTCTCCGGCTGGGTCATTGACAACTTATCGTGGCGGGACCTCTTCGGTTTGATCGTGCCCATCGTTGCCGTCGTGTTAATTTTAGGGTTCTTCTTCATGGCCGACGTGTTGGAAACGTCTAAACCAAAATTAGATTTTTGGTCCCTCGTCCTTTCAACCATCGGGTTTGGGAGCCTGCTGTACGGCTTCTCTTCCGTTGGGGATAACGGTTGGACTTCCACGGTCGTTTTATCCACGTTAATTGTCGGGGTCATCTTTATCGCCCTGTTCATTTGGCGCCAGTTGACCATGGAAAATCCGTTCTTGCAACTACGCGTCTTTAAACACACTGAGTTTACGATTGCCGCCGTCTTAAGCTCCGTTGCCAACATGGCGATGGTCGGGGCAGAAATGGTGATTCCACTCTACCTGCAAATTATTCACGGCTTTTCCGCCTTTGAATCCGGCCTCTCGCTTTTAGCCGGGGCCCTTATGATGGGGATCATGAGTCCCATCACCGGCCGCGCCTTTGACCGCTTCGGTGCTCGCCGGTTATCCATTCTGGGGATGTTCCTGCTAACCGCCGGAACGTTACCGTTCGTCTTCATTACCCGGGATACGGCCACAATCTACATCGTCTTCCTATACGCTTTACGGATGTTTGGGATTGCGATGGTCATGATGCCCGCAACGACCGCTGGGATGAACGCTTTACCCGTCGCCTTAATGGGTCACGGGACCGCCGTCAACAACACCACCCGGCAAATTGCCAGTTCGATTGGGACTGCCATTTTGACTTCCGTGTTATCGAACGTGACGGACAGTGCCAAACCGGCGCACAGCCTGATTAAAAGCAACCCCTTGGGCTACAAGGACAGTTACCTAAACGCGACCCTGAACGGTTATCACGCCGCTTTCTGGGTAGCCGTGGCGTTCTGTGTGATTGGGTTAGTCGTCGCCTTCTTCATGAAGGACAAGCAGCACTCAATTAAACCCGTTACTGAGGAGGTGCACGACTAATGATTTTAGTTCTGTTAGTATTTAGTGCGGTTGCGTTGTTCCTTTCCTTCGTTTACGTTCACCGCAACGCGTTACGGTTGACTCTGACCGCGATCTTTGGTCTTTTACTGGTCGCGTCACTGGTGTTCATTTCTAAAAATGACAGCCAACATTACGGCATGGTCAAAACGACCACGACCAAAACGACTACGCTGGCCTCCGCTAGTGGTAACAAACAAATGAACCTGTTGTTATACCAAAGCGTGGGAACGGCCGACAAGCACCGCGTTTACGTTTATAAAAACACGGCTAGTCAAAAAAAGGTTAGCCACACCAAGGCCGATACCAAGGTCGCTAACCACGTTAAAACGACTAGTGGGTCCCCACGGATCGTCACCAAAACGACCCGTTGGACTTATAAGAGCAACGCCGCCAAGTTCTGGTTTGGCATTGCCGATAACGACCAGGAGCTCGTCAAAACGACCCACTACTTCTACGTTAACAAGGACTGGGTCGTCCTGAGCACCAGCCAGGCTAAACAGTTTAGTAAGCTGATGAAGGCCCAACAGGCGACACTCAAGGCCCGGGCCAAGGTCTACGTTCAAAATCAGGTCAAGGCCGCCATGGTCAAGAACCCGACGATGAGCCAAGCCCAAATTGCTAAGATTAGTAAGGCCGCAGCCGCGCAGTACCAGGCTAACGCCATTCAAAGCATGTTGGCTACCGTTAAAAAAAGTAAATAGTTAAGTTTTAAAAAATGCGTTCACCAGGGCTACTCTGGTGAACGCATTTTTACCGTCAAGGGGACCGGCTGAAATTGCGTTTCAACCGGTCCCCTTGACATTTGGTTATTTAAATTAGTTTGTCGCGCACTGTTCACACAGCGGCATCAAATCTTTTAAGTCCTCAACGGAGGAGCCATTTTCTAAGAAGCAATTGACCATATCCAGCCAATATTGATCGTCAGCGCTAAAGTTAGCGTGCGCGTCTTTACAAGGCAGTAAACCCGCCTGCGTATAAGTAACGATTTTATCAGCAGCGACCCCGCTTTGGGCTGCTAATTGTTCCAGAGTCATTTTGCTCACCATTTGTCCTTTCAAAAAATCAATGAGCTTATGTTACGCCCCCACCGTTTGAAATGCAAGCGACAATTTCGTGACGCTGAGATTAAATTTCGATGAAAATCTTCTTCATTATTTTCACCAAAAGGCGTACACTATAATTTATCAAATTTTTTTCGTCGGGGGGCGGACCTATGGATTCCAGTTTAACTTTTAAAAGTGGCCTCAAAGACGTCGTACCAACCGTTTTTGGCTACGTTGGCGTGGGCCTGGCAATGGTCATCGTGGCTAACACCAGCCACCTTTCCGTGTTAGCCGTCCTATTGATGTCCCTGATTGTTTACGCCGGTTCCGCGCAATTTATCATCATCAGCATGGTGTTAGCAGGCAGTCCGGTTTCGGCCATCGTACTCTCAACGTTTCTCATTAATTCGCGGATGATTCTCATGAGCCTGTCAATCGCCCAGTACTTTAAAAAGGATAGTTTAGGCCAAAATATCGCCCTCGGCTCACTGCTAACGGACGAAACCTTCGCGCTGAGCATGAATAAGCTGAACCAGACCGGTCAAAAATTGCGACCAACCTGGCTGCACGCGGCTAACGTGGTCGCCTACCTGGTGTGGGCCGCCGCCACGGTGGTGGGCTGCCTACTGGGTAACCTGATCACCGACCCCGATCAGTTCGGCCTCGACTTTGCGGTGGTCGGCATGTTTATCGGGTTACTCTACTTGCAAATGATCACCGACCGCAGTAAACCGTTGCTAACGCAGTTATGGGTGGTGCTGTTCGTGGCCGTGGCAATGTATATTTTAATGCGGTTTTTCCCGGGCAACGTTGCGCTGCTGATTGCCACTTTGCTCGGTTGCGGTTTCGGAATGGCGGTGAGTCCTAAGTGAGTCCTTATATTTTCGTGACCATTTTACTGTGCGGTCTGGTGACCTGGTTATCCCGGGTCATCCCGTTTGCCGTGATCAAAAACGTCACGGTCCCGCGCTGGCTGATCAGCTTTCTGTCGTTCGTCCCGGTAGCCATCATGACCGCCATTTTCGTGGAAAGTTTACTGACGTACCACGCGGGCCACTGGCCGGGGGTCAATTTACCCAACGTTTACGCGTCCCTGCCCGCGATTCTCGCCGGGATCTTAACCAAGAGCCTGCTGGCCGTCGTCATTACCGGCGTGGTCGCCATGGCCGTTTTACGGTTGGTCGGTTGGGCCTAAACTTCACTAAAAAAGCTGGTTTCACGGCACGTCATGATGCCTGAAATCAGCTTTTTTAGTTTGGTTAACGATCGGTGGCGCGATTAAAGTGCCGGTTAAGAAAATAGAAGGGAACGGCAACGACTAGGCAGCCTAACCCCATCACGAGCTGAAAACCGGACGCCTTGGATAACAACCACAGACTGACCAGGACGGCAACGACCGGTAGCACTGGTCCAAACGGGACCCGGAAATGGCTGCCACCCGCGGCCAGTCCCCGACGTCGAAATACCAGGACGGCCAGGATCGTCGGGATGTACTGGGCAAAGCGGGACACCACCGAAATGGCGGCCAGGGTTTGAAAGGTACCGGAAATCGCTAGTGGGAAGGCAATCAGAAACGAGATCACCATCGCAACGGCCGGTACGCCGCGGCGATTGCGGTAGCCCACGATTTTAGGCATGACGTCGTTATCAGCCATCGACGACCCGATTCGCGGCAAGTAAAACGACTGAGCGGTCGCGATGCCCAGAATCGAAATAATGGTGCCGATCGCCACGATGGTTTTACCCACGGGACCCACCATCTTTTCCAGGCCGTCTTGAATTGGCGCGGTGTTACCGGCCAAACTGCCACCCAACACCCCGATGGAAACCACCTGAATCAAAATGTACAGTAACGCAACCACGCTTAAAACGACCACGATGGCCAGCGGGATCGTGCGTTGCGGGTTCCGGAACTCCTGCGCGGCAATTGCAATCGCTTCAAAGCCGGTAAAGGCGTAAAAAATCAAGATGGCCGCCGATCCAAAGGCGCTGTTAAAGTTAGTCGTCGTCACCACGAACGGCGTAAAGTGCGCGCCGTTAATAAAGAATAGCCCGACCACCACGAACAGGACCAACGGAACGAGTTTGGCAATCGTCACAACGTTATTGACGAGCTTGGTCAGCGTGACCCCCGAAATATTGATCAGCGTGAGCGTTCCCAGCAGTGCAAAAATCGTCACGTCCTTCCACAACGGTTGTTGCAACACCGGAAAAATGGCGCCCAGCGCGGTCGTAAAGGCCGTGGACATCGTCGCCCACGCAATGATGCTGATGGCCCAGACACTGAACCCGACTTCGTAACCCACGAAGTCCCCGAACGCGGCCTTAGCGTAGAGGTACGGCCCACCGTTATCTTTAAAGTAAGTCGCGTCTTCCGCGTAGCACAACGCAATCGAGATAATTAATAACATATCAAACACAAACACTAAAATACTGGCGGGACCAATCAGACTTTCGGCTTGGCCGGGTAACAAAAAGATTCCCGAACCGATTATCGAATTGATGCCTAGTAGAATTACACTCCACATGCCAAACTTGGCTTTCACAATCATCTCACCCTTCTTTGATGCCCTTTCCATTATTAACGAACTTGGTCCAGCTGGCAAACTGACCGGCTTTCATCCCACCGGCCCACTAATTTTGGTTTACTTTTGCCATAAAAATTTAATTAACGCTTGATCCACCTGCGGATTTTCATGGAGTTTGCTGTGCCGCGCCAGCTTACCCGTAAACTCCTTTTCCTGATAAGATCGAGCTCGGGGTGCCACGAGGTACTTTAGCGCTAACGACGAGACGTTCGGCACCGTCCCATCGGTGTGGCCGCCAACGTTGCCGTACAAGTTCAAAACGGCAACCTGCCGATTCGGTAAAACCCGGCGTAACTTAGTCATCTGCTGATACGTTGCGTTCATTTTATTGGGCTTGCCATTAGTGCCCAACTTAAGTCCGGCCGGCTGTTTAACGCTCGCGGGGACGCCTTTAAAGTCCAGCCCCGCAAAGTGCCCCGCAATGTCAACTTGTTTGCGCAGTTTCGGTAACTTAGTGTTTTGGCTATTTTGCAGCGAGTAGTAGATCAGTGAAATATTTCCTAAAGAATGCCCGACCATGTTAAAGGACGTAAAGCGGTACTGTTTTCGGACGGCCACCACCACGTTTTTGGCCCACTGCCCGTGGTTAGCAAAATTTAATTCACGGTTATCAGCGTAGTTAACCTCCACGATCGGGTTAACGGCACCCTTTTTTAGTTGACCCACTAGTTTGACCGTCCCGTCCTTAGCAACCATCGCCCGGATAACCGTATTGGTTGCGCCGGCCTTTTTAGCCGCGGCCACCATGTGTTCTTCGGCGTGGTAACTACTGCCGCCACCGTGGAAAAAGAACGTTGGTGCGCTAGCATGCACGAATTTTCCCATCACCTGCTTCCGACCACAACCACTTACTCCTGCGGCCAGGAGCACGATTAAGCTAATTAACCCCAACCTCAATTTTTTCATGATGCAATCATCCCCCTTTAGCTACTGCCCAGTATACCGGCTTCGAGTAGGTCGAGGGCAAGCCCCAATGACAACTATTTCATATATATAGAAGAAAAAAACCACCAGTCGCGAATCGACTGGTGGTTCAAATTTAAATTTAAGTTAGGTTAGGCTAGAATTTTAGTACCAGCCGTTTGCTTGCCAGAAGCTTTGGGCTGCAGCCCATGAACCGTAACGGCTTGAAACGTAGTTTTCGGCAACGCGTTCTTGGTTAGCAGCGGAGTAGTCACCGTTCAAGTATGATGAACTTAATTGGTACTTACCGATGTACTGACCATTCCGGGCTGAGTATGAGCCACCGGATTCTTTGTTGGCGATCCAAGCTTTAGCGGCGCTATCGCTGGAGTTCGTCGTGCTGGCAGCTTGGCTAGCAGGAGCGGCGGATTGTGCGGGTGCCTGACTAGCAGCGGATTGAACCGGTGCTTGGGAAGCGGCACTGGCAGCGGATGCGGGTGCTTGGCTTTGAACCGGCGCTGTGGATTGTGGTGCGGCCGATTGGACCGGTGCTTGGCTAGCAGCTGATTGTGGCGCTGCGGATTGCACTGGCGCTTGGCTAGCAGCCGCTGATTGCGGTGCTGCGGATTGTGGTGCTGCGGATTGTGCTTGAACAGCAGTCGTTGAAGTTGGCGTGGTTGCGCCGTTGATCTCTAACTGTTGGCCAACGTAAATTAAGTTAACGTTTTTTAATGAGTTAGCTGATTCAATGGCAGAAATCGTCGTGTTATGAGTTTCAGCAAGGGCACTTACCGTGTCGCCAGCTTTAACCGTGACGGTGTCGGCATTTGCAGCGGTTGCCCCTAAAACAAACAGACTTGCTGCGGCGGCAGTTGATAATAATAAACTCTTGATCTTCATAATTTAAATTCTTCACTCCTGTGATTTTTGTATGAGTAACCTTCAGCACTTCACCCGTTAATGTTCCCCGTGGGCTGTCGTACTTAACAACAGGGATTAGTATACCGGCTGAATGTAACAGCCCAATAGCAGCTTGATTACTATTTCGGCCGTTTTTTGTAATAAAGCGGGCTTTTTGTAATATTTTGTAATATTAAAGCCGGTATTGGTTGGGTAAGTTAATTTAAACCCAACTCGTTAATTAAAATTAAATTCCCGTGAAACCGCTCTAAATTAACGCTCGTGGCTTTATCTTATGCCTTAAAGCAAGTATAATGATGAAAGTATATTCAGCGGCCGTTAAGTCCACCGTTTAGTCGTTTAAACGCAATGAATTCGCTAAGAATCCGTTATAATTTTTCGATAACCTTTACGGTGCACTTAAAAACGGGTTTAATTAACGGCGAACCACCGAATCTACTATTGATAACTATTTTAACCATTCAAACTTAAAAGATTGAGAGATGAACATACATGTGCGGTTTTGCTGGTTGCTTAACTGATCGGACGAAGACGGATAACGCCGCTTACGATCAGACCATCCACGAAATGACAAAGATGATTGTCCACCGGGGTCCCGATGACGATGGTTACTTTGCCGACGACAACATCACCATGGGGTTTCGGCGTTTAAGTATCATTGACTTGGCCGGCGGGCACCAACCATTGTCTTACGATAACGAACGTTACTGGATGACATTTAATGGGGAAATTTATAACTACGTTGAATTGCGGGCGCAATTAAAACAAGAAGGTTATGAATTCAAAACCAACTCCGACTCCGAAGTTATTCTTGGCATGTATGCCAAATACAAGGAAAACGCCACGAAGTACTTACGGGGAATGTTTGCCTTTGTCATTTGGGATAAACAGGAAAAGACCCTGTTTGCGGCCCGGGACCAATTCGGGATCAAGCCGTTTTACTACGCCATTTCCGGCGATGATTTTTACTACGCTTCCGAAAGTAAGGCCATTTACAAGATCTTAAAGGATAAGACGTTTGATAAAAACGCCCTGCAAGACTACATGACCTTCCAGTTCGTCCCCGAACCGGAAACGTTGACTAAACAAATTAAAATGCTCGAACCCGGTTGTTCGTTAACTAAGAAATTAGGCAGCGCACCGCGGATCGAACGTTACTACCACCGTGAATTCCACCCGGTCAAGCGTTCCGAAGACGAGTACGCTCAAAAGATCAAGGACGCGCTGATCGACTCGGTCAAGATTCACATGCGTTCCGACGTGCCGGTCGGTTCCTTCCTGTCTGGCGGGATCGATTCTTCCATTATTGTGGCCATTGCCAAAAACTTTAACCCGAACTTGCAAACCATTTCGGTTGGCTTTGAACGTGAAGGTTACAGCGAACTAGACGTGGCCCAAGAAACCGCCGAAAAACTCGGCGTGGAAAACTTCAGTATGACGATCACGCCGGAAGCCTTCATGAAGGCCTTCCCGCACTTCGTTTGGAGCATGGACGATCCGTTGGCTGACCCGGCGGCCGTGCCGCAGTACTTCTTGGCTAAGGAAGCCGTTAAACACGTGAAAGTGGCCTTGACCGGTGAAGGCGCCGACGAACTCTTCGGTGGCTACACCATTTACCACGAACCGGAATCGTTGAAGCCGTTCCGTTACACCAAGCCGATCAACGGCGCGTTGAAACGGATCGCCACCATGATGCCGGAAGGAATGCGCGGCCGCTCGTTCTTGTTGCGGGGGACTACGCCGCTCGAGAACCGCTACGTGGGGAACGCCTTTATTTTTGGCGAACAGGAAAAACAAGCCTTCATTAAAGACTATAACCGCAACCACCCGTTCCAGTCGATCACCCAACCGTTCTACGATGAATCGGTCGACTACGATCCCATCAGCCGGATGCAGTTTATTGACATGCACACCTGGTTAAACGGCGACCTGTTGCACAACGCCGACCGGACGACCATGGCACACAGTTTGGAACTGCGGACCCCGTTTGTGGACCGCGAAGTTTACAACTTAGCCGCCGAAATTCCGGCCGACCTGCGGATCAGTCACGGCACCACGAAGTACATTTTACGCAAGGCCGTTGAAGACATCGTGCCCGCCCACGTTTTACACCGTAAGAAGTTGGGCTTCCCGGTACCAATTCGCTTCTGGCTGAAAGACGAAATGTACGACTGGGCCAAGCAGATCATCAACGACTCGCAAACCGACCAGTACTTCAATAAGGACTACTTCCTGAAGTTATTGGACGACCACAAAGCCGGCGTACGGGATAATTCCCGGAAACTCTGGACCGTTTTAACGTTCATGATGTGGCACAAGATCTACGTCGAAAGCGACCACTTAATGGATAGTCCGGAAGCCAACGCCCACGCAGCCACAGTTGAGGAATAGTATCCCATGGAAATTATCGTTGAAAAATTTGGCGGCACTTCCGTAAAGGACGTGGCTGCCCGTAAACAAGCTTTAAAGCACGTTCAATACGCGGTCGACCAGGGCGATAAAGTCATCGTCGTGGTTTCGGCGATTGGTCGTAAGGGCGCGCCCTACGCCACCGACTCCCTATTAGGATTAGTTGGGGCCGAACAGTCCCGTTTGACCGACCGGGAACTCGACATGTTAGTTTCCGTTGGTGAGACCATTTCTACGGCGGTCTTTACCGAGCTCGCCCGTGAACAGGGTCTAAACGTCACGGCGATGACCGGCCACGACGCCGGGATCGTCACGAACGACGATTACCAAAACGCCAAGATTCTCCGGGTCGACCCGAAGCCCATTAAGGACGCCTTCGTTGATAACGACGTGGTCGTCGTGACCGGTTTTCAAGGCGCGACTGAGAGTGGCCACATTACGACGATTGGTCGCGGGGGTTCCGATACTTCCGCCGCCATTCTTGGTGCGGTCCTGCACGCCAAACGGGTGGATATTTTCACCGACGTCAACGGCATGATGACCGCCGATCCGCGGCTTGTGACCCACGCGCGCTTCATCAAGAGCATCAGCTACGAAGAATTAGCAAACATGGCTCACGAAGGCGCCAAGGTGATTCACCCGCGCGCCGTTGAAATTGCCGAACAGGCCCACGTTCCCATGCGCATCCGCTCCACTTATCAGGAACCGGACGAACTCGGGACGCTGGTTTGTGACCGGACTAGTAACCAGATCGAACACTACCGGACGGTCACCGGGATCGCGCACCAAACTGATTTGACCCAGTTTACCGTGCCGACCACGCGCCTGAGTTCCAGTGAGATCTTCCAGTTGATGGCTCAACACGGGTTAAGCGTTGACTTTATCAACATTACTCAGGACCAGGTCGTCTTTAACTTAGTTGACGGTGACGCCGCGGTAGCCAAGGACCTGTTAACCAAGGCCCACGTAGATTGTCAGGCGATTAGTCACTGTGCCAAGGTCTCCGTGGTTGGGGCCGGTATTACCGGGACGCCCGGTGTGACCGCTCGGATCGTAACGGCGCTCAGTGCCCAACACATTGACATTTTGCAATCAACCGACAGCTACACCACCATTTGGGTGCTAGTTAAGGAAGCCGATTTAAAACCCGCCATGAACGCGTTACACGACGAGTTCTTAGGCGTTGAAAAATAATGACGTTGTCATAAAACGGGTAGCCCGCTACGGGTTGCCCGTTTTTATGTAAGCGATGAAAGTTCAATTGCTTTAAGAACGGCCCTTTTTAGCCGCTTAGGGTTTCAGAGGCGTGTTTTTCAGCGTCACGCCGCGACCGTTAAGGGTAAACTGAACTCAACACAAGTTGCCCCGCCCCACCTCGACAATTCGTGAATTTGCATGTATTCTAGTAACAGTTATTGACGGATTCTATTGAAAAGGACGTAACTAAAAATGAAAGCAAGCGTATTAATTAATAGTTTAAAATTTAAACAGGTCAAGCCGGCCTTAACCACCGACTTTGACGTCACCATGCTGACGCAGGACACCCGCGAAATCAAGCCGGGCGCCATGTTCATCTGTGTGGACGGCTACCACGTCGACGGTCACGACTTAGCCGGTCAAGCCGTTGACAAGGGGGCCAAAATCCTGGTTGCCCAAAAACCGCTCGACGTTAACGTTCCGGTGATCTACGTTCAAAATACGGAACGCGCCATGGCGATCCTCGCCGACGTCTTTTACGACGCGCCCAGCCAAAAAATGCGGATGATCGGGGTTACCGGGACCAACGGTAAAACGACCGTGACTCACTTGATCGAACAAATTTACCGCGACCAACAACAGGCCACCGGTTTGATTGGGACGATGTACCGCAAGATCAAGGACGAAAAACTGCCAACCGCTAACACGACCCCCGACGCCATTACGACCCAACGGACGCTGGCCGCGATGCGCGATGCCGGTGTCGAAACCGTGGCGATGGAAGTTTCCTCGATTGCGTTAGTCCTTGGCCGGGTTTGGGGCATTGACTACGACATTGCCGTGTTCACTAACCTGACGCAGGACCACTTGGATTTCCATAAAACGATGGAAAAGTACTCGGAAGCTAAGGCCATGCTGTTCGCCCAGCTCGGTAACAAGTACGGCGCGAGCGGTACCCGCAAAGTCGCCGTTTTAAACACCGACGACCCGGTCGGCCGGGAATTTGAACAGTACACCGCCGCTCACGTGTTGACGTTCGGCTTAAAGCCGGACGCGATGATCAACGCCCAAAACGTTCAGATCAAGAGCCACGGGACCGAGTTTGACCTCTCCGTCTTTGGTCACGTGACCCACGTGACGATGAAACTGATTGGTCAATTTAACGTGTACAACATGCTGGCCGCCTTCGCTGCCGCTTACGCTAGCGGGATTCCCGAAGAACAGATCATCGCCTCGCTGGAAAAGGTCACCGGCGTGAAGGGCCGTTTCCAAGCCGTGCCTTCCCACACCGGTGTCAGCGTTATCGTGGACTACTCCCACACACCCGACGGCCTGCTGAACGCCCTGGAAACTATTCAGGACTTCGCTAAAAAGGACATCTACTGCGTGGTCGGTTGTGGTGGTGACCGTGATAAGGGCAAGCGGCCGAAAATGGCTAAAATTGCCGTTCAACGCAGCACCAAACCCATCTTTACTTCCGATAACCCGCGGACTGAAAACCCCACGGCCATCTTGAACGACATGGTCGCCGGCGTGCCCGACGCCGGGGTACCGGTTTACGAAGACCGCCACGTGGCCATTGCCAAGGCGATTGAAGCCGCGCAACCCGGTGACGTCGTTTTAATAGCTGGTAAGGGGCACGAAGATTACCAGATCATCGGCCGGACCAAGCACCACTTCGACGACTACGAAGAAGCGGCCAAGGCCCTCGCTAAAAAATCGACTATCGATTAATTAAAAAGGTGCTTATCCGGAAAATTTCATTTCCGGGTAAGCACCTTTTGCGTACACTGTTCTTAATGTAAATAGCTGGTTTCATTCCAGCGCTTGATGGTAAACGTTTGGTTATCGTGGGTTTCCAGCACCGTCAAACTATCGTTGTCAACAATGCCGGCACCGTTCGCGTTTAACGCCTGACCATTGACCACAAACGGCTTGCGTAAATCCTTGATAGGAACGTTCATTAACGCCTTGATCCCAAATGTCGTGGTCAACCCGTGGGAAACGATCAGCAGTGGCAGCGGGCAGTCCAACCCGACCGTTGCGACCGCGTCGTACACGGCCGCGGTGACCCGTTCCAAAAATTCGGGGTAACTTTCCCCACCAGCCGCCAGTTCCGGTTGGTACTTTTCGGGCCGCTCAACGCAGAGATCGTACTGGTCACGCGGTTCGGCAGTCCTTTCGATTTGCCCTTCCCAGCGACCAAAATCCATTTCTTTAAAACGTGAATCGAGCGTAATCGCCGGTTGCCAGCGGTTGGGCGCCACCACGTACTTAGCAGTGTTTAGGGCCCGCAACTGCGGACTACTGTAGACTTTGGCAAAGCGAGTATCCTTTAAGTACGCGCCCGCCTGCTTGGCTCCGGTCACCCCGCTAGCCAGCAGTGGCGAATCACAACCACCCCCCTGAAACCGCTGTTCAAGGTTGTACTGTGTTTGGCCGTGACGAATAAAATAGATCTCCATGGCGCTGCTCCCTTCAGTCCCCAAGAAAATGCGTGTCGTTCCACTTCTTTAACGTAAAGTTTTGGTTATCATCGGTCTCAATGACCGTTAGACTATCGTTATCAACGATGCCGTTGCCCACCGTTTTGAGGGTGCGCCCGTTAACGACCATGGGGGCCCGCAACTTAGCCACCGGTACGCCGAGTAAGGTCTTAACGGTCATGGTGGTCACTAACCCGTGCGCGACCACTAAAACGGGCAACGGGTTCGCGACCCCGGCCGCGGCCACGACTTTACGCACCGCCGCGGTTGTCCGGGCAACGAAGGTTGCGTAGCTTTCACCGCCACCGGCCCGTTTAGGATCGTAATCTCCCGGCTGATTTAACAGCACCTGGGCGTACGCCCGCGGCCGAACTTCGGCTTCTTTTTGCCCGTCCCAGCTGCCAAAGTCAAACTCCTGAAAGCCGGGTTCGACGGTAACGGTCGGCTGCCACTGATTTTCCGCGACCACGTACTTCGCAGTGTCTAAAGCACGTTGCTGCGGACTACTGTAAACCCGGGCAAACTGGGTGGCGGCTAAGTACCGGCCGGCTGCCTGAGCGCCCGCAATCCCATCCGGGAGTAACGGCGAGTCGGAACGGCCGCCCTGAAAACGGTGTTCCAAGTTAAACTGGGTCCGGCCGTGCCGGACAAAATAAATTTGCATGGGTCTAAGATCCTTCCTACAATCATTCTTTCTCCATTTTACCCGTGTTAGTCAAATTGATAAAGCATCCGCTTACAAAAGTTCCTAATTTTGGTCGTTACATTAAAGCGCCGGCCGGTAACTCGAACGGAGTTAACGCGGACGACGCTTGAATAATCGTTTGTTTAAACTTTAAGCGGTTTTACCATGTGTTCGTACGGGTGCACGCCAATCATCAGCTGGCCGTCGACCGTAAAACCCTGGCGGTGGTATAACTTAGCCGCGCGGGGATTCCCATCGTCTACGTTGAGGCTCAGTTGTCGGCCTAGACCCCGCACGAGTTGCGGCAGGGCTTCTAATAACCGACTCCCCACACCGTGGCCCTGAGTTTGCGGGTCAACCGCCAGCATACTCAAGTACCACTCACCGGGACGGGCCTCGCCGCCCAGTTCCAGCGGCGCGTCAAAGCCGGCGTGTTCACCCGAGACCCGTTTTAACAAGTCGTTGACCGCCACTTCGTTTGCGGCCGGGTGCCCGAACGCCACGCCCACGACCTGATCGTGTAACGTCGCCACAAAGGTTTGGGCCAGGCCGTCCAGGTTTTCCGGTAACGAATAGAGCTTCGTCAACATATCCTGCAAGTCGGTCTCACTAACGTTTTTTAACACCGGCATTTCCATGTCGCGGTAAATCATGGCGATCAGCGCCGCGATTTTAGCCCCGTCTTGCGGTTGTGCCTTTCGAATCTGCATATCAAAACCTCCCGTAATTTTTCCCACCGTACCAAATTTCACCATTGACCGTCAATCTTTAAGCTTAGACTGACCGCGCCGGTGCTCCAGCGTCATGACCCAGGTCGTGACCGGTACCGTCAAAATGACCCCAATCAGTGAAAACAGGACCATGATCACTTCCGCCACGAAGATCTTATTATTAATGACGCTGCCAAACGAGTAGTGCAACCCCGAAAACCAGATAAACAGCGCTAAAAAGCCGCCGAAGAAACCGAAAAACAGGGTGTTAAAGGTCGTACCAATGATTTGTTTGCCAATACTGATGCCGTCGACGTACAGGCGTTTAGTCGTGACCTGCGGGTGCTGCTCAATGATCTCACTGAGACCGGCCGCAATGGCAATGCTAGCCTCGGCAATCGCCCCCAGCGTACTGAGGATGGCCTCGGTCACCGCCACGCCAACGAACGAAACGCCGATGGTCAAAGACATGCCTTCAAGGTCCTCACTGTCTTCCAGGCTGAAGCCCTGCGCCATGATCCAGTGTTCGACCGGAAAAATAATGAGAATCAAAACGACCATCACAATCAGTGCCGCGACGTAGGCGGTTTTGGCCGCCAACTCGTTATCCTCACCAAAAAAGATCGTAAACGCTAAGATGATCGTCCCGATAACTAGTGAGACGCCCATCGCGGGAAAGCCCCACGAAATTAAAACGACCGCTAAAAACAGCAGGCCAAAGTTAAAAATCAAACTAAGAAAGGCGGTCGCCCCGGTTTTGCCACCGATAACCGTCATTAAAATAAAGAGGATTGCCCCTAAAACCGTAATGGTATTCATCGTGTTGACACCTCCCCGGGCATTAAGCGACTCGCTAACCAGCTCGCGACCGGAATGGCCAACACGATGCCAATCCCGGAAATCAGGCTTTGAACCATCCCGAGCGACATGTTCATCGTGAAGGTGTAGCCCCAGTTATTGCCATTGCGTAAGTATAGCAGCGTCATTGCGAAGGTATCGGCCATGAAGATCAGGAACAACACGTTGATCAGGGGACCCATGATGGAGTGCCCAATCTGAAGTCCGGATTTAAAAACCTGATTAGCCGCGATGTCCGGGCGCTCGGTCTTTAACTGAAAAAGCGACGCCACGATGTCGGTCGACTCGTCCATGACCGCTCCCAGTGAGCCTAAGACCGTTTCCACTAAGAACAACGGCCGCGGGACCTGGGTCACGTACTGCATCGACTCGTAGGTCACGCCGCGTTCGTGGGTCACCGCAAACACGGTCAAACTAATGATCACCGCCAAGCCGGTTCCAACCAGCGTCGCGCCAAAGGTCACCAGCATTTGCCGGCCCCAGCCCAACACTAACCAGAGCGTTAACGCGGCAAAAATCACCGCTAACACCCCGAACAGCGTGTAAACGTGCCCGCCGTTAGTAGCTAGGTCAACTTGAATTGCCCCGTAAAACAGGACCGCGTTCAAGGCTACGCTCAAAAGCGCCATTAAGCCGTTAAAGCGCATGATCAGCAGCAGCAGCGCGATGGCTAACCAGGCCACGAAGGCCAGCGCGGTGTCGCGTTTGAGCCCCTGAATCGTGACCGTGCTGTGGCGGTCCGCCGGAATCCGGACGAAGACCTGGTTGCCGCGGTGGTAGGCTTGGTCCATCGCGCCCGACTGGGTATAGTTATTTTTAATTTGGTAAGTTTGCCCCCGGTGCTGGTGGTTTAAGATTCGCACCGTTACCATTTGAACGTCGTTAACGTCCTTGTTTTCAAATTCATCACTCGTCGCCGTGTGACTAACGGCCGAAACGTGGGTCACCTGCGCGACGGTTTGCCGGTAAAGCCCGGCGTTTACGCGGGTCAGTCCGACCCCAATCAGGCCCAGTAAAACGACCGCCAACGTTAGCCAAAGCCCCCAGTGTTGTTGCATCCGCTGTTTCAAAATTTCACCCTTTTTCGTTCTAAACTAACTTTAGCTTAGCACTTTGGTGACCCGGTCAACGGGTTAAACGCCGATTCTTTACCAGAAACTAAGTTTCTACGCGCACCTTTAAGGCTTTTAACCAAACTAACTCCGCGGTCGCGTTGCTCCGCCGGGCGTACTTCATCCCGGTCGCAATCAATTCTAGGGCCCGTTGCGGCTGTTGGTTGACTTGCCATTCATAAACGGCCCGCAACTTAAAGTTGGCGAGCGGTTCGTAACGTTTTAGTAATTGTTGCACACCGGTGTCCTGCGCCCAGCCGATGATTTGGGGTGCCGGGTGTTCACTGTACAGGTTCCAATACAACGTCGCCGTCATGTAGCGGGCCAAGTCGGCCGGGGGCAGCGTGTTGAAACTCGGTTCCAAGCGGCTCAGTCCCGCCAAGAGGTCGGGGGTCGTTAACCCGTGCTGTAAGCCCCACTCTAAAATCAAGAAGGCCTGCCGAACCACCAAGTAATTCTGGTTACCACCGTGGCGGGGCATCACGATCATGTTGGCGTCCAAGCCGGCCACGCTGCCGGTCTGCATTTTTAACGCTTGCGCGCAGGCGGTCACGTACGCCGCGGTCATCGCCGCGTTCGATTCACGGGCGGCGCGAAACTCGCGCGCGGCGGTGGCCCGCCCGTGCAGGTTCATCGGTAATAGCTGGCCAACTTTGAGTGTATTGGTCCAGACCCAGATAATAAAAATAAACAGCCACAAGTTAAAGCTCCACGTAAATTGCAACATCGTCACTAAGCTTAAAACGACGGCCAGTAAGTTAAATAACCCGCCGCCAAAACAGTACAGGGCGTGGTTAAAGCGGCGCGGATCAGCCGCCGGCATGGCGACGAGGTGTGGGTAAGCCGTTAACGGGCGCTGGAATTTCCAGTGGCCGTCGACCTTACAAAGCTGGTAACGAAAACCCACGATGGCGACGACCCGTGCACCGATGAGGCGAAAGCCGACCCACTGGCCCACGTCGTAAATGAGGGTGGCCGCCAATTCACTAACGATCAACGCCAACCCGAGCCACCCAATCGTGGCAATAAATGGTCCAACGACCTGCATTGTCATCCCTCCAAAACTTTTTTCACGTTGCTTTATTATAACAAAAACGGCCCACCCGTCACGGTTTTCCCGTGCCAAATGACCGTCTTAACTGACTGATTAAACTGGGTGGTACCGACTTACCGCGCTTTAAAAATAACGTGCAACAATTGTGACAGTCCGCTGATCACAACCACCCCAACAATACCCCGAGACCACGTACTGGCACCCCACTTGATCCAGGCTGCCAGTGCAACTAATTCCACGCCAAAAATCCAATTCTTCACCGGTAGCACCCCCTAATCAGGTTGCGACATAGTATAGCGGCCCCGGTCACAATTTCAAAATTTAACGCACAAAAAAAGCCGGTCCGTACCGGCTAGTTCAAACATGCGTCCCCTCGGAATCGAACCGAGATCGCAAGGACCGAAATCTCGCGTGCTATCCGTTACACTAAGGACGCCCGTAATTTAATCCTACCACTTTTTAGCGGCGCCGGTGCTTGACCACGGTGAAAAAGTGCAAAATACTGGCCAACAGAACGTAAAAGATCACAACAAACACGCCGTAGTAGGCCCAGAAATTCGTCAGCGGGAACAACCGGCCCACCCCGGCTTCGATGCCCATCGTGATTAGGGCCATAACGGCAATCATAAAGAACAGCTGAATATAACGTTTCACGGTATTATCATCCCTTTCAACTTTGTGGGCGGCCGCTGCGCCAACCCGTTCACCCTCCGCCTGCTTTTTCGCGGATAACGTCTGCATCCCCCAAGTACCGGTCACCACGATTTCACGGGACTTGATCAAACCGCCCATCGTCAAAAACTTATCCATCGTTTTAAACGCGGCGTCGGTCACCCCGGTCACGTAGTTTTCCAGGCCACCAGCGTAACAATCGGTAATCGTGACGTAGTGTTTGTTTTTAAACCGGTCCGGGACCGCCTCGCCCACCGCGTTATAGCGGGCAATTCGGTTGCGAAAACAGTCTAAAAAGTTTTTCATGACGCCCGCTAAACCGCCTAAGTACGTTGGTGCCGCTAGCACCCACACGTCGGCGGCTAACATTTTAGTTTCCAACGCATCCAAATCCGGATCAGTTAATCCGTCGTGATCCGGCGTCAACGCGTAGTCGTTAAGGTCGACCCACTCAGTATCCGCGCTAATCGCGGCCCCCTTTAGGACCGCTTGTAACATTTGACCAGTGACGCCGGCCGGATTATGCGTCCCCAGAATGCCTAAAACTTTCACAGCTATCACCCCTAAATTTGATACCTTTATTTTACCGCACTTTTACGTTCAAATACGTATACAAAACGAACACAAACTATTAAAGTGGCTAATGATGTTTACTTTTAATAAAAACGATTGACAATCATTTACGGTCTTGCTTTAATAAACGTAAGTACAAGTTTACCGAGCTTGTGCAGTCCGTTCGACAACTTGCAGACTCTAAATCGACCAACCCGTTTCGGCCTAATACGCACGAACGGGCCGGTTTTAATTGCTGCTTTCGGGGTAGCAAACGCCGGGATGGCGTAGTTGTTCACTTAGAGGGGCTAACTGCCGATTCGGCGTACGTACCAATGGGGGAACTGGCCCTTAGTCACTCTAAATCGAAGCTGAAAGGACACAGTCAGATATGGCTAATTATCAACAATCCGAAGTCGCACTCGCTAAGAGCGCCACTTTGATCAACATTTTTGCCGACAAGATTCGGCGCCAAATCATCATTGCTCTGGGGAACAGTGATGACGGCTTAAACGTGACCGACATTACCGCCATGGTCAACATTTCACGGCCCGCCGTTTCACACCACCTGCGCTTAATGCGGGAGGCCGGCGTGATCGACATGCGCAGTAACGGGGTAGAGCACATCTACTTTCTCACGTTGAGCGAACCGTTAAAGCAATTACAAGCAACGTTTGCGACGCTCGCAGCGGATACTAGCGCGGCGGGTGGTCAATAGACCGTAATTAAAATGCCACTGGTTTCCGATTTGGGAAGCCAGCGGCATTTTTCCGTTTAAACGGGTAATTGACTTAAATCATTGGGTAACGGCGCTTCAAAGTGGACAACTTGGCGTTCAAACGGGTCGTAAAATTCTAACGTGGCGGCGTGAAGGGCCTGCCGGGTCAGCAGCTGCTGGTCACCACCGTACAGCTGGTCGCCTAACAACGGGTGGCCTAAGCTCGTTAAGTGGACCCTGATCTGGTGGGTCCGGCCGGTCACCAGTTCGAGTTGCAGCCGGCTAACGTCTTCAGCCGCGGCGTACGCTTCGACTTGGTACTTAGTCACGGCCCGCTGCCCCGTTGCCATGACGGCCCGGCGCGGACTTTCCGTTGGTCGGCCAATTGGCTGATCAATAATTCCCTCAGCCGGTTGTACCTGACCAGTGACCCAGGCTAAGTAACTTTTATGCAGGGTCGCGTTAAGCTGCGGGTCGGCTAAAATACTTTGGGCAACGCGGTGCTTGGCAACCAGGACCAAACCGCTCGTATCCCGGTCGAGTCGGGTGATCAGGTGCGGACGCTGGTTGGGCGCGCCGGTTTGTAATAAGTAGCCCTTGACCCGGTTGACCAGCGTATCCGTTCGGTCACTCGGTCCCGGGACGCTGGTCAGTCCCGCCGGTTTATTGACGACGAGCCAGTTTGCGTCCTCAAAGACCACGTTTAACGGCTGGTGACTCACGGCGATCTCCGGGTCGGGCGCCTCGTTTGCCAAGCGCAGGCCGGCCACGTCCCCGTTGTTGACCGTGATGGTGCCAACTTTGACCTGATCATTGACCACGAACTGGCCCTCACCGTGCTTGACGGCCTTGATCAGGCGCATACTAATCCCGTGGGTGGTCAAAAAACGTTTCATGGAAACCGGAGTTCCCTGGTGTTGCCAAACAAATTGCATGCTGCGAGTCCTTTCTAAAGTTCAAATTCAGCGCCGTTCTCCGGCCCGTTTACCTATATTAAATCTTAACAATTATTCGTGTACAGCCATGGTATAGTAGTGATACACAATGCCATGATTTTGGGGGAATTCACTGATGCATTTCACACGTCACACGGGGTTTTACTACCTCGTTATCAGCCTAGTTACCTTGGGGGGACTGGGCCTGCTCTTTTACATGATCAACGACCGTTTCAACACCGACAAACCGGCGGCCAAGGCGACGTCCACCACCGTAGTTGCCCGAAAAAAGCCGCAGCCCAAAGCAACGAAGACTAAGCCGGCCGCCCCGACCGTGGTCAGAAACGCCACCATCGACCGCTACCTCGCCGAACGTCACTTTTCGGGAACCGCGCTAGTTGTCCGCAATAACCGGGTGATCTTACGCAAGGCTTACGGGGAGCGCAACCGGGAGCACAAGCTTCCCAACCAAACGACCACGCCCTACTATATCGGTTCGGCCCAAAAGGCGATCGTCGCGACCGCCATTTTACAGTTACAGGACCGTGGCAAGCTCAACGTCAATGATCCGGTCGCCAAGTACCTGAACAACTTTCCGAACGGTCACAAAATCACGCTTAAAAACTTACTGAACCATACGTCAGGGTTAGTCGGTCACCACGAAACTGGTAAAGTGATGACCCCCGCCGCCCTCGTTAAGGACATCAAAAAGCAGGGGATCAACGCCCAACCGGGACAGTGGCACTACCTCGACGGCAACTACACCGTTTTAGCCTACCTGGTTGAAAAGCTCAGTGGTCAGTCCTTAATGCAATATTTACAAAAAAACATCTTCACGCCCGCGGGAATGACCGGAACCGGAACTTACAAAACCTTTAAGGCGGTCCCGAACCATTCAACCGGTTACCAGGTCAAAAACGGCCGCTACGTGATCCCCCAAATCGGCAGTTTGTCACAACTGTTCGGGGTCGGTAACCTTTACATGCCGGTCGACGATATGTACCGCTTCGACCACGCGCTGATGACCAACCAGCTGATTTCTAAACGCGCCCGCAAAGCCATGCTGACTCCGGGAAGCTCGTCAACGTACGGGATGGGCTTTTATTGCAACCCCGGGAGTTACAGCAGTCACGGGATCGTTAGCGGCTGGAACGTCGCCAACAGTTTCAGTCCCAGTGGTCAAACCTACATCGTCCTGATGGCAAACGTTCAAAACAACATCCCGTCGTTTGGCCGCTTAACGGGAGATATTTACGGGATGCTCAACCAGGCCGACGACGCCTCAACCGCGGCCAGTTCCGCTAAATAGCGGTGATTCTCAGTCGGCCGTCGCTGAATCCGCCGTTGCCGGTTCGTGGGCCGCGGCCCGAATGGTCGCCATAAAGACCTCACCGTATTTTTCAAGCTTACTTTGCCCCACTCCCCGAACACTGAGGAAGGCGGCATCGTCTTCGGGCATCACGTCGCACATGGAATGTAACGTTTTATCCGAGAAGATCACGAACGGCGGCACCTGTTGCTCTTCCGCCAAGTTACGCCGCAACGTGCGTAACTGTTCAAATAACGCACTGTTTTCCGGCACGGACTGTTGTACAGTTCGTGCCGTTTTGCGTAGCACGGTGGCCTTGCCCCGTAAAACGTCGGCTCCCAGTTGGGTCACCGTGAGCGTGGGGTACTGGCCGCCAACGGCTTGTAAATAGCCGGCCGCCGTCAAGAAATCAATCAGTTCGGCGACGCTTTTTTGGCGCTGGTTCGCCATCAAACCGTACGTTGACAGTTCACTTAAATTGGATTCGCGAATCCGCTGGTTATTGGCCCCGGTCAGTACCTGCGCCACCACGCCCTTACCAAACCGCGAGTGTAACCGGACCACGCAGGAGAGCACCTTTTGAGCGTCGGTAGTAATGTCCATGGCTTCACGTTCATCGGTACAGTTACTGCAACGGCCACAGGGCTGGGAGGCTTCACCGAAGTACTTTAAGATAAACTGTTGCAAACAGCCCTGGGTGTTCGCGTACTGCGTCATCACTTGAAGTTTACGGTAGGCCCGGTGTTTATGCTCGTCGTCCATTTCGGATTCATCGATAAAGAAGTGTTGCAGCTGGGTATCGGCCGGACGAAAAATCAGGATGGCCTCACTGGGCAACCCGTCCCGTCCCGCGCGCCCGGCTTCCTGGTAATAAGCTTCCAGGGTCCCAGGAACCTGCGCGTGGATCACGAAACGGACGTTACTCTTATCAATGCCCATTCCAAAAGCGTTGGTTGCCACCATCACGTCCACCCGGTCAAACAGAAAATCTTCCTGGTTTTGCCGGCGGACGTCGTCGTCTAATCCCGCGTGGTACGGGGCCGCCTTAACGTGGTGTTTTTGTAACAATTTGGTTAAGCGCATGACTTCCTTGCGGGTACTGGCGTAAATGATCCCGGCTTCGCCCTGGTTTACTTTTAAGTAGTCTAAAATGTAGCGGTCGGTATCCTGATCCTTAACGACCGCTAAGTTCAAGTTATCACGGGCAAAGCCGGTGTTGACCTCTTCGTTCGGGTCAATTGAAAGCTGTTGGCAAATATCTTGTGCCACCTGTTCCGTGGCGGTCGCCGTTAAAGCGAGCACCTGCGGATGGGTCGGCAACTGTTCAATGGCGGTACTCAATGCCAAGTAACTCGGCCGAAAATCGTGGCCCCACTGCGAAATACAGTGGGCTTCGTCAATGGCTAACAGGTCAATTGGCAACTGCCCCAACGCCTGAATGAAGTATTCGGAATCTAGCCGTTCGGGTGCCACGTACAGCAAGGTGTAGTCGCCCGCGCGCAGTTCTTGAAGGCGCTCGTTAATTTCCTGATTATTCAGGGAACTATTGATGAAGGTCGCGGCGATCCCGTTATCGTTGAGCGCGTCCACCTGATCCTTCATTAACGAGATCAGTGGTGAAACGACCACCGTTAATCCCGTAAACAACAACGCCGGAATTTGGTAACACAGGGACTTTCCGCCCCCGGTCGGCATGATTGCCAACGTGTTTTCACCGGCTAAAACTTGTTCGATGACCGCCTTTTGACCGGGCCGAAATTCATCGTACCCAAAAGTCGTTTTTAATACTTGTTGCGCCGCCGCTAAATCCATCGTTCACGAGCTCCTTTTCCTATCACTAATGGTCCCATTTTACAGGGTATTCTAACGAGATACAACTAAGCTCCCCGGAGTTGCTCCCCTTCTAATTCCGCAAAAAATACCTTTAAAAAACGAAAAAATCCAACTTCAATCTGCGAAGTTGGATTTCGTATGTAAGCTTACTTAACCTGCTTAGGCCGGCCCCGATGATCGACTAAGCCCTCCATGCCGCTTTGACGATACTTGCGTACCCAAGTATAAACTTGCGGGTAGGAGACGTTAAACCGGTCGGCTGCCTGCTGATAGTTGTTTTCATGGGCCAACGTATACTTTACGATGGCAATTCGTTCCTCTAGCGTTGCGCGTCGTCCACGCTCCATGGCAAGGTCCCCTTTCATTCGTCCAGATTTTATCATACCAAGAGTTACCGTATTTTTGTAGCTTTTTCCCCAGAACTTTACCGATTCGTTCATATTTTTAAGTTTAGCGTTCCAAACGGTTCGGCAACGGTCCGTTCGAACTTAACTTTTTTCGGTTCACTTTTCAGTTGCAAATCAGAACGTATGTTCGTATAATGATTTTGAGGTGATTAACATGCACGAACAAAGTTTAACGGTTAAGTACGACAACCAATCCAAGATTCTAAAATGGGACCCCCTAATGCTCTACGTCCGGGTCCGCCCCCTTGAGGAAGACGCCGCCCCGATCCACTGCATCGTGGTCAAGCACGCCCTCACCCTATTTTACCAATTACAGCCGGACGCCCGCCTAGCCCTCTACGGTCACTATAACCGCCGGCACCAATTTGTGATCACTAAATTCATGGTCGGTACCCCGGTGCAATCATTGGCAAGTTAACGAACAATCTGCGTACAATAAACGTAACCAGACCAGAGGAGTGATGTACATGTCATCCGTTTTGACCATGTTAGAGCGCAAGAACCCTAACAACCTCAACAGTCTTTACTTGCTAAACCGTCCCGTTTACAAAATTCAGCCCGACCACCGGCTGACCCTGGCTAAGGAATACGCGACTGCCGGCAACGTCACCGCGATTCAGCGCGACGATCAGGAACGCTACCACGTTAAATTCGCTCAGCGTAACGAACTCGTCATTACCGCTAAAAAAGTGGTTAATTGCACGACCGCCGCGATCACGCCCAGTTGTCACGCCTTCTTACAGTCGTTTGGCTTCCACCTGCCCACCAACGAGCCGCTTGGGACGAAGGGCCCCCTTGACCATCCCGAAGTGCTCCTGCCCATCACGCTGTTAACGACCATGCCGACGCACTACGTTGTGGTGGACTGTGAATTTGGCAACCTCTTTCGCCGGACCAGTGCGTCCAACACCATTAACTGGCAGGTCTACAAATTCTTAGGTCTCAAAACCAACGTTTTCCAGCTGAGTGCCATCAGCTTTAACGCCCACCGGCAATCGACGATCTTTTTTAACCGTTACTTTGATAATCCCAACTTTCTCCCCGAAAAGAAGCTCACCGGGCTGGCCGAAACCGGCCTGACCTTGGCAGAATACGAGCGTCAGGGCGCGCCCCTCGCCATCATTAAAGCCTTTACCAATCAAGTTTTACAAGCCCAGTTACCGCTCGTTTTCTGGGACCAGACGCAGGATGTCAAGTACTTACGGCGCGTCATTGCGGCCCACTACGCGGAACTCACGCCAACCGAACAAAAAATTGTGACGACTCCGGTCAGCATCTTTGACGCCCAGGCGTTTACGAATACGATCATCAACCACGGTAACCACAAGTCCGGTTACCACGACCTCCCCCTAAACGGCCTAGCCGCCCTTTTTAACCTGACCAACTCACACCAACATAACGCGATTTGGGACGTTCAAACGACCGAGGCCGTCATGCGTAAAATGGATCACTTGTACCAGCAGCCCCCCGTTCAAACTGTCCAACCCGCGCCCATTTATACCCCGACACCCCAGACACCGCTGCCAACGCGCGATAAACAGCAGAACCGGCACGCTAAGTACGCTCTGGTTCATAAACTCCACGCCCGCGGTAAAACTTACCGGGAAATTGCGGCGGTTACGGGCATTAGTATCAGCGGCGTCAACTACATCCTCAAAAAGGCCGTGGCGACCAGCTCGGCTAACGGTGTTACCCCCGGCTTAGAAAGCGTATAATGGCTTTAACAGCATATAAGGAGTGGATACACTTATGGAAAAACGTATTAAAGGCTCTTGCACCACGATCTTAGTCGGTAAGAAGGCTTCGATTGACGGCTCAACCATCATTTCACGAAACGACGACGGTCACGAAGCGCTCGATCCCGAACGGTTAGTGGTGGTCAATCCCGAAGACCAGCCTAAACACTACCAGTCCGTCATTAGCAAGGTTAAAGTGGAATTGCCGGATAACCCGTTACGTTACACGTCAATTCCGAACTCAATTTTAACTAACGGGACCTGGCCAGCCGCCGGGATCAACAGTGAAAACGTCGCGATGTCCGCGACCGAAACCATTACGACCAATTCCCGGATTCAAGGGGTTGACCCGTTAGTCGCCGGCGGGATCGGTGAAGAAGACCTGTGTACTTTAGTCTTGCCTTACATCCACAGTGCCAAGGAAGGGGTCACCCGTTTAGGCGCCCTGCTGAAAGAATACGGGACCTACGAACCAAACGGTATCGCCTTTTCGGACCAAGACGAAATTTGGTGGTTAGAAACGATCGGTGGGCATCACTGGGCCGCTAAACGCATTCCGGACGACGCTTACGTAGTCGCACCAAACCGGATGAACATCGACGACTTCGATTTTGACGCCGACGACACGCTGGCTTCCGATGACTTGGAAGCTTTAATTGCCAAGTACAACTTGAACCCCGACTTTGACCGCGTTAACTTACGCCACATCTTCGGCAGTGCCACCATTAAGGACACGGTTTACAATAACCCGCGGGCTTGGTTTGGCCAGAAGTACTTCACACCCGACGTGGAACAGGACCCGATGGAACAGGACTTACCGTTCATTTGCCACGCTAACCGCAAGATTTCCATCGAGGACGTTAAGTTCGTTTTAAGCTCCCACTTTGAAAATACCAAGTACGACGTTTACGGCAGCGGCTCCGAAGCCGACAAGAAGTTGTTCCGGCCAATCGGGATCAACCGGAACCACGACGTCCACATTCTGCAAATTCGCAACAACGTGCCCGCTGAAATTGCTGGGATTCACTGGTTAGCCTTTGGCGCCAACACGTTCAACACGGTGGTGCCGTTCTACGCCAACGTTAACGACACCCCGGCTAGTTACAAAAACGCCAACGGGACCTTTAACCTCAATGACATGTACTGGTTAAGCTGCACGACCGCCCTGCTTGGTGATACCGACTACGACTTCTACGTTGACATGCGTAATAGCTACGAATTAGAAGCCATGAGTGCTTACCGAAAGATTGAAAACGACACCGACGCTGATTTGAGTCACCACCAGGACGTCACGACGTACCTCGAAGCCGCCAACCAACAACTGGCGGACACCGCGATGAAGTTACAGACCAAGTTACTTGGTGAAATGGTGATCGCTGGTTCCGAAAAAATGAAATTACGTTATAATCTGAACGACTAAACAAGCCCGTTAAATCAAGCGTTCGCGTTAAATTCAAATGATGGATTTATGAGTGCGTACTAATTTAATTTTAATTTAGTGGTTTACAAACCGAAAATAAGTGCTAGTATAAATGGCACAAGATAAAAAACGTAGGAAAGAGGAGTACGATTAATCAACCTGCCAGTGAATCGGGGATGAGTGGAAACCCGACCAGTACTTGATTAGTCCGAATAACACTTTCTTAGTTGCTAACTGAAATAACTTCGTTAAAGTAGGATTAGCCGTTAACCGGTACGTTATCATCGGTAGAGTATGTTAGTACTCTATTTTAAAGCTGGTCTGCATCTGGCAGACAACTTGGGTGGTACCGCGAAAGAAGCCTTTCGTCCCTTGATAATTCAAGGGATGGAAGGCTTTTTTTTATCTTGCTAATTACTGTCCGTCCAACTAAAAAATTTTAAAGGAGCTCCGACTTATGCATTTAATTATTCCAAAGGATTACGATCCAAAATTATCCGTTAAAGAAACCCAACAAGCCATCCGTTACATCCGTGAAACTTTCCAAGAAGAATTTGGCAAGCAGTTAAACCTTTCCCGGTTATCCGCCCCAATGTTCGTTGAAAAGAAAACTGGTTTGAACGATAACTTGAACGGGGTTGAAAAGCCGGTCTCCTTCACCATGAAAGACATGGGCGACGAAACCATTGAAATTGTCCATTCATTAGCCAAGTGGAAACGGGTTGCTTTGAAACGCTACGGCTTCGGCATGCACGAAGGCCTCTACACCAACATGAACGCCATTCGTAAGGACGAAGACTTAGACAACTACCACTCCGCCTACGTTGACCAGTGGGACTGGGAAAAAGTCATTGCCAAGGACGAACGCAACGTCGAAACCTTAGAAAGTACCGTTAAAACCATTTTTAAAGTCATCAAGCACATGGAACACGAAGTTTGGTACAAGTTCCCGCAGGCCGTTTACCACTTACCCGATGAAATTCACTTCATCACGACTCAGGAACTGGAAGACATGTACCCCGACAAGACGCCCCGCGAACGGGAAAACGCGATCACGAAAAAGCTTGGCTGCGTGTTCTTAATGCAAATCGGCTGGACCCTCGACAGTGGCGAACGTCACGACGGCCGGGCCCCCGACTACGACGACTGGAAGTTAAACGGTGACATCTTATTCTGGTACGAACCGTTGGATCAAGCCATCGAAATTTCCAGCATGGGGATTCGGGTCGACGCCGATTCCATGAAGAAACAGTTAAAGGACGTGGACGCCGAAGACCGCTTAAGCCTGCCTTACCACAAGATGATTTTGGACGCTTCGGTTCCTTACACCATTGGTGGTGGGATCGGTCAATCACGCCTATGCATGTTACTACTCGGCAAAGCCCACGTTGGCGAAGTCCAAGCCGCCCTCTGGCCACAAGCCATGATCGACAAGTGCGAAGCTAACAACATTCACTTACTTTAATTTTTAACAATCCAACGTAAAGGAGCATCAATGTCATGGAAAAAATCAGCATTATCAACGCGGCTAAACATACCGACGAACGGGTCAAAATTGGGGTGTGGCTAAGCAATAAGCGCTCCAGTGGAAAAATCGCCTTTTTGCAACTGCGCGACGGGACCGCCACTTTTCAAGGTGTCGCCCTCAAACAGGAGCTCGGCGCAGACCGCTTCGCGCAACTGGTTGATTTAGCACAGGAAACTAGCCTCTGGGTTACCGGCACGATTCACGCGGACACCCGTTCCAAGTTCGGATACGAACTAGCCATCAGCGATTTTGAAATCGTCGGTACCAGTCACGACTACCCGATCACGCCGAAGGAGCATGGCATTGATTTCCTGTTGGATCACCGCCACCTGTGGCTGCGGTCGTCCAAGCCCAACGCCATTATGCGCATTCGCAACGAGGTCATCCGAGCGGTCTACGAATTTTTCAACGACCGGGACTTCATTAAAGTTGACGCGCCAATTCTGACCGGGTCCGCACCGGAAGGCACCACCGAATTATTCCAAACGGACTACTTCGGACAAGACGCCTACCTCTCACAATCTGGTCAACTGTACGGGGAAGCCGCCGCAATGGCCTTTGGTAAGATTTTCACCTTTGGACCAACCTTCCGGGCCGAAAAGTCCAAGACCCGCCGGCACCTGACCGAGTTTTGGCAACTAGAACCCGAAATGGCCTGGATGCACCAAGCCGAGAGCCTGGAAGTTCAGGAACAACTAGTCGCGTACTTGGTGCAAGCAGTCATTGACCACTGTACCAACGAATTAGCGGTCCTGGACCGCGACGTGGCCACGTTGAAAAAGTACACTAAGTTACCGTTTCCCCGAATTTCCTACGACGATGCCATCACGCTGCTGCAGCAAAACGGCTTTGACGTCGACTGGGGCGTTGATTTCGGCTCACCGGAAGAAACGTTCTTGGCGGAACACTTTGACCAGCCGGTTTTCGTGCTCAACTACCCGAAGGCCATTAAAGCCTTTTACATGCAGGCGCACCCGACCCGGGACGACGTGGTAATTGCCGCCGACTTGCTGGCGCCGGAAGGTTACGGTGAAATTATCGGGGGTTCCGAACGCTCAACCGATTACGACTATTTAAAACAGCGCTTATTAGCGTCCGGACAGGACCTCGGCAACTACGACTGGTACCTCGACCTGCGCAAGTACGGGGCCGTGCCGCATTCCGGGTTCGGTATGGGCCTTGAACGCTTCCTCGCGTGGATTACACTCCAAGACCACGTTCGGGAAACGATTCCGTTCCCGCGGATGTTACACCGGCTCTACCCGTAAAGTAAATAAGTCTTACTACCACTAAGGGCGGTCACGCAAGCAATTGCGGACCGCCCTTTGACATCGAAAAGGAACCCGGTACATTTTTGACTGACGGTCATAACGTTTACCGAGAATCATTCACAAATCATATAATCCATTATATGAAATTTTGATGGTTTTATGGACTGAATTGCTTTATAGTTAAGGTGATAAGTTTATTAATATAAACAAAGGACTGATTAATATGTCTTGGTCGCTATGGCTTATTCCGCCCTTCTTAACTAGTATTTTCTTTTTCCTTGGCGTTATTACGCTTTACTGGTCCGTTTATACTTGGGTCACGACTAAACTTGAAGCTCGGCAAAAAAACACCACCGATTTAAAAAAGATTCAAACGATTGTCGGTATCACTTGTGCGGTCATTTCCATTTTTGGTCTGCAACTGATCGTGCGGGCCAGCAGCCTTTCCTGGGCGTTTACCAGCTTTAACTTACTAATTTTGATTTTTATCGCGTACTTCCTCCAAATTTGGATTCCGTACTGGTTAGTCACGCTGGCGGGGATTGGTTTCATGGTCTTAAACGGCAACGTCGACCAGCCCCTTTCCTGGGGGTACACGGTCATCTTCGCCGCGTTTTACATTATTTCGTACTTTCAAAGTGTCGCCATGGCACCACACCCGTTTCTCCGCTACTTTAGAACGGCCATCATTTTCGGCGGTCTGCTGTGGGCAACGGTTCGGTTGCGCTTTGATTTGTCGTGGGCAACCTTCGCGGAGGAGTTCTTTAGCTACCTGCTTTTAGCCGTGATGATGTACGGCTACTTTCGAATTCAGGACCGCAACCAGCGGATCAAGGACCGCTTATTCCAAGCCGCGAATTGGGACGCGCTGACCCACGTCAAAAACTACGCGGCGTACGACCGTGAAATCGCCTACCAGTTTCAGCACTGCGCGAAACATCACCAACCGCTGTCGATGATCATGTTTGATATCGACCACTTTAAACAAACTAACGATACGTACGGACACTTGGCCGGTGATCAAGTACTTGAAAAGGTGGCCGCAGCCGTCGCGACCGTTTTAAAGTCGTACGGCGAACGGACCAACCTTTACCGCACCGGTGGTGAAGAGTTCAACGTGATCATGCCCAACTTGAACACCGCGGTTGCCGGTAAGGCCGCCAAAGAGATCCTGGATACGGTGGCACAGTTGCCAATCGTTTACGATGGAACCACCCTACACGTTACCGTTTCAATCGGTGCTTCCGAAGTTATTATGAAAGACCACAACCCGCTTGATTTTTACCGGCGTGTGGGCGCAAACAAATTACCATTGACGAGGCCCCTAAGGAGTCGCACCGGCCGCATTCCAAGCCGTCGACCCCCTTCGCGTCGGGTCCCCGCTAAACTATAAAACGCTGATTACCCCAGCGTTTTTTCATGAAAATATTCATATACGGATCGTCCACTAACAATTACGGGTAAAATCGACTGTTCATCCAGTACTGAAACGCCTTTACGCGTCAATAACCCGATCAATTGCGGGAGGTAGTCCGGCACTTGCGCGTTGAGATTAACGGAGCGACTCATACCGGTCGTTGTCAACACGAGCTGAAATAAATCGGGATTAAAGTCAAACGGGGACGGTCGCTGCCGAACTTGATACCTTAACGTTACCCGCTGGAGCTGCGCGTAATCGAACGTCACTTTTTCCGGGTGCCCGCTCACCAACTGCCGCAGTTTTAGTCCCAGTTTGTCGGAATACGAATAAAGTTCAATTCCGCGCGTTGTAATGATCCAGTAGTCGTTGACCGCGACCGGTACTACGACCACTAGTCCCAACCCAAAAACAAGCGCGAACAACCACCAGGGCTGGTAGCCAAATCCGGTAAAGAACAAACTGATCAGCAGCCACCCTAAGGTTAATACCAGGCCCCGCTGAAAGCTAAAGCGCCGTCCAACTATGTACGGCTTTTTAAAAAACGGACTGCCCTGGACCAATTCATCTAATGAAACGTTGTAAAGATCCGATAAAGCTAACAAATTATCAATTGACGGCACCGCCTTACCCGTTTCCCACTTCGAAACGGCCTGTGTCGTTACGTACAATTTTGCGGCTAACTGCCCCTGCGTCAAATTGTGCTGGTGACGCCGTAATTTCAAAAGCGCTGGTAATAACATTTTATTCGCCCCCTACACCGTTTATGTTAGTTGTTATCGCACAAATAGCCAATCAACTCATGGTTGAATTCACTTTAAGCCGCCTAATGGTCGTCGTACGCGCTAATAACTTTGAGCCGGCCCGTTTCAGTTTGTCATCGAACCACCCACAGCTCAATTGCTAAATTTCCCGGGAAATCATACCTACTGCGGCCACCGGCTACGTTTACCCTTATCGTACCCCCAGGCCAGCAATAATCCTAGGGTGATTTTTCCAAAACAATTGACGCCCGTTAAACTCCATCAAGGAATTTAGCGGGCGTCGCTTGTTATTTACTTTTTTGTAAGTTGCGCCGGTAATCGTGCAAAACTTTTAACGCCCGTTTCCGGGACTTCAAATTGGAACTCTTCAGGCGCCGCCGCGCACTAGCTAAATCCTGCTTTTCCACGTTCATAACTCCTTTACTTTAAATAGTAATTATTACTATTTAAATATATCACGGGGATGCACAATCACCAACTAGTTTGCCTACGGTGCGAAATGTCCGGCTCGTTACCGCATCAATATCTCGAAAATATCGTTTTGATTTTTTCGTTAATCTTGACGACGTTTGCGTATAATTAAGATAAGGTTCAAAATATCAATCACAACGGTCAACGTGGCAATCCACAAAGTTACTTTACGAGTTTTCACCATCCCACCACCCTCCTTACCACCATTATAAACTGAACGCCGACTAACAATGTTCGCCAGGTTAATTTGAAAGAAGTTTTAATATGAAAGTTTACTTAATCCGCCATTCCGAACCCACCTACGACCAAGTCACCGCTGCCAATTTACATGGTTACGGCCGTGAACTCGGTGCGCTCACCACCCGGGGCATCCAGATTGCCCGCAAACGGGCCCACGACCCACTATTTAAAAACGTGCAACTGATCCTCGCTTCGCCCTATACCCGGGCCTTGCAAACCGCGTTGGAATTCGTTCGTTACAACGACCTGCCATTAAAAGTCGAACTTGACCTGCGGGAGTGGCAACCGGATAATACCGGAAAACGGGCCGATAACGATCAACAAGCTGCCGCCGCTTACCAGGCTTATTTGGAGCACCCCCACGTTCGCCCCGCTGACTGTCCCTTCCACTACGATACCGCTGAAGAAATGCGCACCCGCTTTACCAACGTTTTAAAGCGGTACGCCGCAAACTACAACTGCATTGCCTGCATCAGCCACGGCGAAATTATTCACCAGCTCGGTGACTGGAACGCTCTCGACTACTGCGACGTACGGGAAATGGACGTCAATTAGGAGGCCGCCATCTTGAAAGTTTATTTAATTCGGCACTTGGTCCCTGGCAAAAAATTGCTTATGGTGAAATTAAGACCATTTCGTTTTAACGTTAAGTAACACAGCCTCCCAGATACCCGGTCTTTATTTGCCAATTTTCACCCAAGAAAAGATACCTTTCCGGGTAAATTTAGATATCCTGCAATATTTTTCCCACGTTCGATTGCTAGTATACTGATCCTTGAAAGGGACCGTAGTCGCGCAAAGATGTAAGCGCTTTTTAAATGCGTATTACACTCTGCCACACAGTCTCCGTTGGCTTGTGACTATTTGATCATGAGTGCCGTCAAACTTTGAACGGAGGTTTTAATAATGGGATTACCTAAACAAGCAAGGTATGATTTAGTCATTGTGGGCGCCGGTGCGTCCGGCTACACCGCGGCGTTGGAGGCCAGTCAGCGCGGGCTGAGCGTGTTAGTACTCGAAAAGGGACGCACGACTGGTGGTAGCGGTAACTACATGGACGGCGGCTTTGCCGTTAACTCCCAGGTTCAGCGGGATGAAAATATCCATTTGGACGGTCAGGCCATTTTAAATAAAGTCATGGACTACACCCACTACCGCGCGGACAACCGCACGTGGCACCATTTTATTCAACAGAGTCCTAAAAACATCGACTGGCTACTTAATCTAGGCGTCAAGTTTGACGGCATCCTGCCCGTTGGCGACGGCGACCACACGATGCACATGTACACCGGGCGTGGTGAACAAGTCATTCATGGCACGCTGGAACCGCAAGCTAAGGCGGCCGGTGCCGAAGTTGTCACTTCCGTTGAAGCCCAACACTTACAAGTTAATGATGGACGCGTGACCGGAATCATCGTTCAGGACTTTAGTAGCCGCGACACCGTCACGATTAAAACGGGTGCCGTTATTTTAGCGACTGGCGGTTACTTGAATAATCCGAAATTGACCCGCTCAATCAGTAAAAACCAGCACCAGTTAATTCCGGTTAACTCTGGGAAAAATACTGGTGACGGTTTGACTATGGCTTGGGAAGTCGGCGCGCAAAAATACCACTTAGGTACCGGCCAACTATTTGGCGGTCAAATTCTTGATGATACCCGGCCCTCTTACGAAAATTGGCAGACTCAGCTTAACGGAGCCGCAACCCAGCAAGCCATGCTCTGGGTCAACCAACGGGGCGAACGCTTCGTCAACGAACGCACCGCACTGGACAACTTTTCACACGCCGGCAACGCGCTGCTCACCCAGCACCGCGTTTTCACGATTCTTGATCAGCACACCGTCGATACTTTTATTCACCAGGGACTGTTAAAGGAAATGGGAACTTGGTCCTACATGGATGACAAGTTACCAGACTTACAACAGGAATTGGACGCCGCACTGGCTCGGCATGCCAGCTTTATTACCAAAGCCGACTCCGTTGATGCCCTGGCTCAAAAAACGGGCTTAGCTAATTTAGCCGCCACCGTGACCCACTATAACCAGTTAGCAGTGAACGGTGTTGACACCGAATTTGGCAAAGATCCTAAGTTCCTTCTCGGTTTAACCAGTGGCCCCTACTACGCGCTAGAAATTGGGGTTGGCTGTTTCTGCACAATGGGCGGTCTCAAAGTTGACGACCATAACGGCGTGCTGGATGATGACGATTTACCAATCAAGGGGCTGTACGCCGCCGGCAACGACGCTTCCGGTGTGCTCGTTGGCGATACTTACACCGTCAACATGCCCGGTACCCAGTCAGGCTATAACTTTTACTCCGGTCGTAACGCCGCGGCCAACGTCGCAACTTACCTTTCAACTTCTACTAGTTTAGCCTGATCACCTAGCTGACACCAAACTAGACCTAAGGCCTGTTCACTCCCCCAAGTGAACGGGCTTTTAATGTGTAACGACTCAAAAACGGGGCCGGTAAGCTGAAAAATCAGTTTACCGGCCCCGTAGTAGTACTTATTGATTCTTTAACCAAGTGAAGCTTGAACCAAATTCTTTTGGAACTTCACGCCGTAGCAGACCACCGCTAAAATCAAAGCGATGACGCCGCTAACGGCAAAGACGTTCATGCCCAATCCTTGCAAGGCACTTGTCAACGGGTTAACAACGAACGGGCTGACCACACCACCAATTGAATAGATGGCAACGTAAACCCCTAGCGCCATCGACACACTGTTTTTACCAACGGCAATTGAAATCAAGTATGGGAACTGCCCCATGGCAATGCTCATTGCGGCTCCCACGAAGAAACTGCCAATAAACGCGGCAATTAACGAGTGACCGTAACCAACGACGAGGTAGGAAACACCGTACAGTAAGTAAGAAATCGCAATTGACGAGTACTTGAACCGTTTGCCCAGTACCCCGACGATCAAACCACATAGCATCCCGCCAATCAGTGAAATCGTGGAAGTCAAAGCGGCTTGTGACGTGGCACCCAGCTTTTGTTCGGCAATGAATAACGAAATGTTATTGTTTAAAACGTTATTCAGGAGCATCACGCCAAATCCCCAGGCTGCGCAGTAAAAGACGTACTTATTAAGTTTGATTGCGCCGCTAGTTTCACCATCGTCGGTACCGTCTAAGGCTTCCGGATGTAACGGTACGAGTGCTAAAACGACTACTAACACTAATAGCGAGAACAGGTAGATCCAATAATTGCTGACCCAGCCGCTGGAAGCGGCCAACTGCCCGCCGCCCATGATGAAGACGATCCCACCAATATTAGTAAAGGTGGTGGTTAGGCCCATCGTCGACTGCCGTTCCTTTTCCGGCAACATTTGTGAAATCAGGACTTGTGACAAATTGGTGCAGGCCCCCTGTCCGAGCCCCACTAGGCAGGAACAGAATAGTAGAAAGGTAAAGCTGGTGTGAAACGCGAGCGGTAAGAATCCGCCGATAACGACTAGGACGACCGCGCTCAACGTCAATGTTTTTAACGGAATCTTGCTGGCAGTGAGTTTCCCGATAATCAGACCGGCCAGCATCATAAATAGGTTCGGCAACGACGTCAACATTTGGACACCGGTATTGCTTAACGCAAAGTTTTTCGCGATTGCGGCGTACGATGGTGTGATGGCTAACGCTGCCATCCCCATCGAACTGACGGCGAGGACCCCGATACGGGTCTTTGAAACGTATGATTTACTCATTGGCGCTACGTGATGCGACGTATCCATGGTGAACATCCCCTTGATTTAATTTTTTATCTTAATTTTATTGTGCGGTGACTGCGTGGGCGCGAACGTAATCCGCGGCGTGCGTACCGGCAATGCGACCCGAAGTCCAGGTGAAACCGGATGCTAGTCCTTCAAAGGCCGGGTAACTATGACCTTCATAGTAACCGCCAGCGTTGGCACCACCGGTATAGAGTCCCGGAATCGGTTCAAAGTTATCGTCCAAGACGGCGAGGTTTTCATCAACCCGGACACCCCCGACCGTGCCTAAGTAAGCGGCCTGGGCAATAAAGGCGTAGAATGGTCCGGTTTCAACCGAGTAAGCTAACGACTTAGTCGACTTGCTAAATTCCTGATCGTCCTGAGCATGGATGGCGTCGTTATACTGAGCGACCGTTTGAACGAAGCGTTCCGGATCCATGCCCGCGTTGGCCGCCAATTCTTCCAAGCTGTTGCCTTTAAACGCTGTACCACCCTGAACGGCTTCTTCGGCTAACGCGGTGAAGTCACCCGTACCAGTTGCCGCGCCGGGACCCGCTTTAGAAACTTCCTCGGCGTTTTTCCCAGCGGTAAATTTATCCAAAGTGGCTTTATCCACAATGAATAGGTACTTACCACCCTGCGACCAAGCGGCGTTGGCCCATTCAACCGTATCGTAGACCACGTCTTCGTTGGCAAAACGCTTGCCTTTCATGTTGACCCAGAGTTGCGGCGTTAATAATAATTGCGTTAAAACGTTCGTTGAAAAGCCGGCTAAGTGCTTCTGGGACGTTTTTTGCGTTACTTTCGATTTGGCTAACTGTGCGGCGTGAATCAACGCGTGGCTGTCAATGTCGGTCGCGCCGGCCTTGACCATCGCCCGCATGCCTTCACCCATGTTCGGAACCCCGAGTGTCCGTAAATTATGCGTGTGCATCGTTTTGGCAACCTTTTCCTTATCGGCACCATAACCACCAGTCGCCACGACGACGGCCTGTGCGTGAATGATGAGCTCGTCGCCAGCCGCGTTCGTAGCCGTTGCACCGGTCACCTTTCCGTCAGTCGTTAGCAGGTCGGTCAACGTGGTGTTAAATTTAAATTCAACCCCGGCGTCTTCCAACGTCTTTTGAACCCGTTGATAACTTTCGTCTTTATGCTGGTACATGTGGTAAGAACCGCCACGGTACGGGTTATCGCGGTGTGCAAATTGAGTCGTATTGGCGGTTGGATTTAATTTGATTTCCATCCCCATACCTTCCAGCCATTCCAAGGTACCGGCGGAGTTATTTATAATGTGTGACAACAAGGCCCCGTTAGACAAGTAGTGGTTATAATCAGCTAATTCGGCAATTGCTTCCTTAGTTGATAAATGCATCCCAGCGGCGCGTTGTTCCTTCGAGTTAACGGCGAAAAAGCCACTTGAGATCTTAGTGTTCCCACCCACTTGGGGTTGTTTTTCAATGACCAAAACTTTCAGGCCCTTTTCCACGGCGGCGTAGGCAGCGGCTAACCCGGTCCCGCCAGTTCCAGCAACTAAAATATCGGTATTCAAAGTTTCTTTTGTCATCTTCATGCACTCCCTATCTGAATTTTCAAATTCAGTATAATGCTAAAAAATACACAAGTAGATAGTGTATAATATCTTTATAGTTACTGATAAGTATCTTTTCAGAAAAGTGAAGTGATTTTAATGGCTCAAACGGTCACCATAAAACAAACGTTATCTATGAAAGAAAGCGATTTCTACAACTATCCAGCAGAATCCCAATTCTTTATTGGGGGTAGCAGTGCACATTTTCACATTCGTTTTATTGAAAGCCTTTCAATTTGTGAATTACGCCTGAACGGACAATACCTTTCGCTCAGCCCCTACGACATCGTCATGATTTCTTCCACCGCAACGGTGACCCTCGAAAATCTGGGCGCACCGGCTAAACTGAACATTCTCACCGAACGACTCCACGCGCCGAGTCCGTTAAACCTGGTGGTGGTCGGTGACAACCCGATGGTCCACGACCTGATGAACGGCGGTGAGCACGAGTTGCACTACGTTGTGTACCGAAATTTAAATCAGCAGCTCAAGCACCGTTACGTTGAGTTGATCATGGAACTGGAACGCCATGATCTAACGGACAATTTCATTGATTACCAACGGGAAATGGCAGTCGGCCTGCTCATGACTGAATTACTGCGCAATCACGAAGCCACCATTTCGATTACGGATTCCGACTTTCCGGGTAGTAACATTCACCACGCCAGCGCCGACACGCAATCCGGGATGATTTTTAATTACCTCGTCCTTCACAGTCAGGACGCGACTCTAAGGGGAACCGCTGCCCACTTCGGCTACGATAAAAACTACTTTTCACGTCTCTGCCGGAAGTTATTTAACAAAAGCTTTACCGAACAGTTAGCCTTCGTGCGTATCGAATTGGCTAAGCGGATGCTGGGCCTTTCCAATAAAGGGATTGAAGAAATTTCTTTCGAACTTGGTTATAAAAACATCAGCAGCTTTTTTGCCATTTTTAAACGTTCCGTGAACATGACACCGCGGGAATATCGGGAAAGCCACGGGTACCGGCCAGCGAGAGAATCTTCCACTCCACTAAAATAGCGCACTGCCCTAGCATTGTGGCTCCACCACAATAACTCGTAACACTCACAAAAAACGGTAGTCGATCTAAGCCGACTACCGTTTTAACTTGCTATTATTGCCTAATTCTTCCGTTTACGTGCATCCCGTTTTTTAGCACCGAGACCCAGTAAACTCAGACTCATCACGAGCCAGCCAAGTACGCTGGCCGCTTGCTTTTCTTGTTCATCGGTCCGTGGTAACTTCCCAGTTGCCGCGGACTTAGGTGCTGGTTGCGTAGTCGTTGGCTGGTCAATAACGGCCGCGGTTCCCGGTAAAACTTGCGGTTTCGTTAATAACCCTTGTTGTTTCATAGTGGTTGCACCACCATGTTGCTGGTTATCAACTTTTCCGTTACCGTGACTGCCAGTTTGGGAACCAGTAGGCATCTCGCCATTATGGTGATTACCAGTATTGGAACTAGTGCCCGTACTACCGTTACCATGAGCACCAGCAGTCGCACCATGATGATCCTGGCTGTCAGGATGTGTGCCAGTATTAGTACCACCGTTACCGTGATTGCTACTGCCTGAACCGGTATTCATACCGCCATTATCATGGTTACCGGTATCCGTACCAGTGGTTGTACCGCCATTACCGTGATTGCCAGTGCCTGATTCAGTATTCGCACCGTCATTATCAGGATTGCCGGTATCCGAGCCAGTGGTTGCACCACTGTTACCGTGAGCATCACTATCTGGACCAGTAGTCGTATCACCATTGCCATGATTATTGTTGTCTGAGCCGGTGTTCGTACCACCGTTACCGTGACTGCCAGTATCGGTTTGCACCAATTGGTAGACCACCGTCTGCACGTTGTCGGCACTGTCAGGCGTTACGCGAACCACTTGTGACTGGTTCTGAACAGCTTGATAGCCCTTAATCGTTGGCGTGGTGACCGCGTTGAACTGGTCTCCGTTGACCGCCAGCCAGTCCGTATAGGTTACCTTTTTCGTGACTAAATCGACGGTGGCCGTCCGGTTAAACTTCACGGTCGCCACGTGGTCAGCCGCTAATGGTTGCCCGTTTTGATCAACGTAGTGAACCCGCTGGGTGATCGTCCGCGTTAACGCGTCCGCACCGGTACCGGCCGGGTAATTCACTTGTGGATAAACCGCGACCGGTTGACCCGGTTGCCCCGGCGTCGCTGGCGTCACGACCACCAGCTGATGACTCAGGGCTACCACGTAATTAGCCGTTCCGGTCAAGTCCGTGAAGACGTTGCCGTCACCCGGGTAGTTCGACGTTTCCAAAACGTACCCTTGTTGTTGATAAGCCGCGACGGTTGGCCGGTAAGCGCTCAAACTGCCATACTTACCCGTTAAATCTTGGTGGGCCAGGACCGTTTTAGCGGTCGCGTCCAGGTAAGTGACCCGGGCGCGGACCGTCTTGGCCTGATAATGGTAGCTGACGGTGCCGCCCACTCCCGTTAAACGCCCGTTCGCCGGTAGCCCGGTTGGTTCGGCCACAACGTCGTAACCTTGAATGGTTAACGGTTGAGTCGTGTAGTTGAGCTGGGCGTCATGGCTGGCAGTGGTTGCCGGCGCCAGGGTTCGACCCTGTTCGTCCAAATAGTGAACGGCAACCCGTCCAACCGTTACGGTACCGGGAATTAATTTAACGTGGTAATTCTGGTTAGTGGCATTCGCAGTGTCCAGTTTAGCGTTCACTTGCCGCGTACCCACGTCAGTTTGACCAGCTGACAAGGCGTAACCTAGCTGGTCGTCGTTGACGAGGCCGGTCACGCTGACCGTTGGTTGGTGTTCCTGCCCGTCGTACCAAGCCAATGCGTTATGGACCTGAATCGTCGCGTCGGCGGGAATGATCGTTAACAACGCGCTCGGGTTATTTTCAAACTCATAATTTTGACCACTGCCGTCCGTTGGCAAAACTAACCGAATCACGTACTGGCCAACTTTAGCATCGGCGCTCTTCGTTAACTGGTAATTCAGTTGATCCCCGTTAACGAGGCCTTGGAGCTGAACGTCGCTCGGCTTAAGTGTCTGGCGCTGACCGTTGTAAACCACGGTGTCGTTGGCCATTTTGATAACGACCAGTTTGGCCTTAGTAATCGTCAGCGTGGCACTCGGCTGCTGACTGTCAGCGGCTAAAACGTAGTTCCGGTTCATTAGCGCGTCGGTCAGTTCAAAGTGAATCTGGTACTGACCAGCCGTTTTGCCGGCGCTTTGCGTTAGGCGGTAATCCAACTGGTCACCGTTAAGCAGTCCACTAATGATAACGTCCCGCGGGTCAAGCGTCTGGGTTTGCCCGTCGTACGGTTTTTGTGCGTCCCGTAATTTCACGCTGATTTCCGCCGGCTTAATGGTCAGCGTCGCGCTGGGTCCCTGGGTGGGAATCAGCACCAGACTCTCCGCGTTCATTCGGGCACGGCGAGCCGTTCGGGCGGTTGCAGTCCCCGCCGTAGCAACCTCGTAGTTTTGATTAACCGAGTTGTTCAGCAAGCTGAACGAAATTTGATACTGCCCAGTATTAGCACTCTGGCTAGTGGTTAGCCGGTACTGAATTTGTTCGCCTGGAACGTTGCCGGTAATTTCCACGGCACTAGCCGGTAAACTCTGTTCGTGACCGTTGTAATTAACCGTCGCGTTCCGTAACCGGACGGATAGTTTAGCCTTCTTAATATTCAGTAATGCGTTCAATTTCGATTCCGGGGTCAGCTGGTAATTACCGTTAACGCCGTTGTCCGCCAGTATCAAATTAATTTGATACTGCCCGACTTTTGCGTCGCTGCTCTTGTTTAAAGCGTAGCGAATCTGTTCACCATTCACGGCACCCGTAACCTGAACGGCGTCACCGCTAAGGGTTTGCTGCTGACCGTTATACGTTACGGTTTGGTCCGTTAAGGCAACCGTCAGCGGGGCCGCCGTGATGGTTAACGGCGCGCTGGTTGGGCCCGTAATGGTGTAGTTTTTCATCATTGCCGGGTCGTTAAAGGTCAAGTTGATCTGGTAGCGACCAACGCCGGCGGCACTCTTTGAAAGGCTGTAAGCGCCCCCGTCGCTGCCTTGTAAGCCGTCAACTTGAACGTGATCGGCCTCAAGGGTCCGTTGCCGGCCGTTATAAACGACACTCTGCCCCTGCATCTTAATGGTCAACGGTGCCGGCAGTACGTCAATCGTGGTACTAGTCGGGCCCGTCAAAACGTAGTTCGCGTTAATGTCGTTTTTAGCTAACTGAACGGCAACGTCGTAATGACCGACGCCGGCCTGAGCAGTGCTGCCACCGGTGTATGCAATCGCTTCGCCCGCGACGCTGCCTAAGATGTGAACGTCCGCCGGGTCTAAAACCTGTAACTGGCCGTTGTACGTCCGCTCCTGGGCTTTCGGCAACGTAACCGTCAGCGGTGCCTGCGTGATCGTCAGTTGGGCCGTGGCTTTCCCCGTAACTTGGTAATTCGGGTTATCAAAGTTCAAGCTGATTTGATATTGACCGACGCCCGCTTTGGCCGTTTTGGTCAGGTGATACGTTGAATCGACGTTAGCTAACAGTCCCGTAATAGTAACGTCCTTGGCCGCTAGCGTCTGCTGCTTACCGTTATAAACGGCACTCGCATCGTTTAGATAAACGGTTACTTCCGCCGGCGTAATCGTTAAAACGGCGCTAGTTGGGCTTAGATAATAATTCTTTTCCGTCGGATCCAGTGTCAGGCTGATCAAGTGGTCGCCAACGTCGGCCGAATCACTCGTCGTCAGATTATACTTGACGTGCTCCGTTGGAACGTTGCCCAGAATGTGAATTGGGCCGCGGTCCAGCGTTTGCCGCTCACCGTTGTAGGTCGCCGTTTGGGCTAACATCCGCGCCGTTAACTCGGCCGGGGTAATTTTAAGCGTTGCGCTCTGGTTACCGGTGATGGTGTAGTTATTAGCTAAATCAGCATTATCAAACGTTAACTTAATTTGGTAAGCCCCCACGTCCTTGGACGTACTCGTTGTTAACGTGTACCGGGCATCTTGCGGGTTCACGGCGCCTAAAATCTGAACGTCGCTAGGCTGTAAAGTTTGTTGCTGGCCGTTATAAGTCACGGTGCTGCCGTTCATGATCACGGTCATGGCCGCTTTTTGAATCCATAAATCGCCGCTTAATGATTGTTGGTCATCGTCGGACAAGCGGTAATTTTTATTGACCTTGGCGGTTGGGTCCAGGGTCAAATGAATCTGGTAGTGACCGGCATCGGCGCTGTCACTGTTCGTCAGCGTGTAAACCGGCGTTTCCCCCGCGACGGCCCCGCTAACCACGATTTGATTACGGTCGAAGGTTTGTTGCTGTCCAGTATAAACGGTCTGCTGGTCCACCATCGCCACCTTCAGCGTGATCGGCGTAATGGTCAGCTTGGCCGTCGTCGGGCCGTCGACCTCATAGTTCGCGTCAGAGTCGTTAAAGTTCAGTTTAACCGTATACGTGCCAGCGTCCGCGCTGTTGGACTTGGTCAGCGTGTAGGCCGTGAACAATTGATTATTTTGATCTTGGACCACCACGTCACCGGCAGTTAAGCCCTGCCGCAACCCGTTATAACTAACGGTCCGATCCTTCATCGTGACCGTTAAGCGGGCCTTTTCAATCGTTAAGGTGGACTGGGTCTGCCCGGCCAAAACGTAATTCTGGTTAATCTCATTTTTAGCAAGGCTCAGGGTAATCGGATGGTCCCCGACCCCCGCGTCGCTCCGTGATAAGTCGTATAAAATTTTCTCGTTGTTAATAGCGCCCGTAATGCGTACCGCCGTTTGCGGCAGCGTCTGGGACTGACCGTTATAAGTCACGGTTGCATCATCCATTCGGGCTTGCAGCTTAACCGGCGTAATTGTCAGCGTCGCCGTCGCCTTACTATTGACCGGGTCCAGTTCGTAGTTTTTCTGGCTGGCCGGGTCCAAACTGATTTGGATCGTGTAATCGCCAACGCCGGTTTTAGTACTCTTCGTGAGTTTGTAACCAATTGTTTTATCGTCGACCGGGTTCAGGAACGTGACGTGATCGGTGGCAAGCGTTTGCAACTCACCGTTGTAGGTCACCGTTTCATCCGCCAGGTTAACGGCTAATTTAGCCTTATTAATGGTCAGCGTGCCGGTACGCGGGTTGGTCAACGTGTAATTGTGATTAACCTCGGTGTCCGCCAACGTCAAAGCCAGCGCGTGCTGACCAACGTTGGTCGTGTCGTTATCCCGAGCGGCCAGAGTGTACGTGACGTCCTCGCCGTTAACCACGCCTTGCAGCTGTATGGCATCTTGATCGATGGCTTGCGTGCGGCCGTTATAAGTCAGCGTTTGGTCGGGGACCACCGCCGTTAATTTAGCGGGCACGATCGTCAGGGTACCGGTCGGGTCACCGTTTAACTGGTAGTTTTTGGCCTTAGCAGGGTCTAGTTTGAGGTGAATGGTGTAGGTCCCAATTCCCGTTTTATCACTCATGCTCGTCTCAAAATCAATCACGTTGTCCAAAGCGTGACCATTGAGACTAACCACGCTTTTAGCCAGCGTTTACTGCTTGCCGTTGTACGTCACGGTCTGGTTTGCCAGCGTGGCGTTAACTAGGACCGGGTCAATCGTTAGGTAGTCGCTGCCGCCCGCCAACACGTAGTTATCGTTAGCGGCGTTGGCGTTTAAGTGCACGCCCAATTGGTACGTCCCCGCGTCCGCGCTCGCCGTTTGGTCAACGGTAAAACTGATTGGATCGTTGTTCAAAACACCGTTTAGCTTAACACCATCAAATGTGTGGGTCTTCCCGTCATAATCAATAACCCTAGTTGCTACACCGCTAAAGTCCGGCGTTAAAACGGCCGGCGTAATTGTCAGCGTGCCAGGTTGGTCTGTGCCCGTGATGGCGTAATTTTTCACCGTCTGCGGGTCCGTGAAGGTGATTTTAATGTCGTGGGTGCCGACACCCCTTCCGCTGCTCAGCGTGTACGGCACTTCGTCGGCACCCACGATTTGATTGGTATTACTGTTGGTTACCTCAACGTCGCTTGGGAGTAACGTCTGCTCCCGGCCGTCGTACTGCACGGTGCGCGAATGCATCTTCACAAAAAGTTGAGCCTGCTTAATGGTCAAATGACCAGCAGCGTCCGCTGGTAACTGGTAGTTTTTACTAAAGTCATCTTTGACTAGGCTAATTTTTATTGGGTAGACCCCAACATCCGCGCCCGCGCTATCTGCAACCGTAAAGGCTAAAGTATCGCCACTATAAATCCCACCGAGTTTCACTTTACTCTTGCTAATGGTTTGAACCTTGCCGTTATAAGTAACGGTGTCATCCGGAATCGTCACGTTTAAAGTGGCGGGCGTAATGGTTAAGTTTGCGGTAGTATTGCCAACCACGTTGTAGTTCTTAAGATTATTCGGATAAGTGAAGTGTAACCCAATTTGGTATGTCCCCGCGTCAACCATCCGCGGGTCATCCACTTTGTAATAACTTAGATTATCATTGGAGACCCCGTTAGTGACTGATACGTTCGCCACGTTATAATGAAACATTTGACGGGCGTAAACTTCCTTTTGCTCCTTCATGTCAACGTGGAGGTCCCGTTTTGCAATCGTGTACGTGGTTGAATAGGTCTGATCACCAATCGGGTTCACCGTAAAGTCGTAGTAAGCGGCCTGCGTTCCTAACTGTTGCTTGAGTCGTGCAATCACGTTGGACATCGCAAAGGTTAAGTCGTACTGACCAGCATCGCGAACAACACCAACCGTCTTATTATCTTGAACGGCCCGGTAATCATCCTGAATCGTTGGCACGTTGATCGTGTTACCATCCCAAGTTTTAAAGGTTAGCGTTGGGTTGGCCATGATTTGACCATCGTAAGTCTTGTTTGCGGCAAACTGGAAATGGAAGTCATTAATCGTTTCGGGTTTAGGCAGGATGGTGTAAGTTCCGGTGATTTTAGTATCCAAGTTCCAGTTATAGGCCTTAAACTTTTGCTGTAACTTTTGAACGGCCTGCGTGGTCAGTTCAACGCGGTACTGACCCGGGTGCGCCAACTGAGCACTTTGATAACGAATATCGCCCTTTTCCAGTTGATAACTAATTTTCTGATTATCAGGCGTGGTGACCGCCAGTAAGTAGCCACTAGGGTCCAATTCAGCTGGTCCCGGTTGACCGTCAAACGCCTTGATGGTGACCACCGGATTATCGGCATTATTTTGCAGCCCAGCCGTAGCTTGCATGACTTGCTGTTTCCAAACGTAAGTTTCCACGTTTTGTGGTCGGGGTTGTGAATCCTGATAAAGCGCCATCAACTGTGCCGAAGTATAGGTCTGATTCCCCTTAGGCCAGTGCACGTCACCGTCACCCAGGGTTTGCCAAACTTTGCTACTGTCGGCGCTGTAATAGTGCTGCGTTTTGGGGTCATAAAGACTGCTACTACCAACTGTCGGTAACATCCCACCGACTAACGTTGAATGGGGGCCTAATTTTAGGTACCAGAGATTTTGACACTGATTCAGCATTGCGTTCGCGCTCGTCACGTGATCCATGTTCCAAGTGCTTAGATCTAATTTGGCAACTTTAGAATTGAAAAACATGGCCGCAACATTTTGGACACTCTTAACGTTCCAAGTTCCCGTATCACCAACATCTTTTAGTGCGGTGTTATATGCCAGCATATCTTCAAAACTCGTGACGTTTTCAGCGTTCCAATTATCTGCTTTAAAAGTCGTCATATTGATGTTATTTTCAAAAGCAGAGGAAGCACTCGTTAACTTAGGCGTATTCCAATTACTAATATCAATACTCTGCACGCCGGAGCCGTCAACCATAATATAAATATTAGTCAAGTTTGCAACGTTCCAATGGCTAAGGTCCAGTTTAGTTAAATATTTATCACCATAAAACATTTCTTGCGTCGACGTTAATGACGACGTGTCCCAGTCTTCCAAACCAATGATCTGATTAAGTCTTGATTTTTCAAACATGCTTGCCATAGTCGTGACGTGTTTAGGTTGCCAGCCAGTTGTATTCACGGTGGCTAAGTTCGAACCCCAAAACATCGACCGCATCGTTTTGAATGAACTAACATCCCAGCTCGTTAAATCTAAGTTTGTAAAACCACTCGTACTCTCAAATAAGCCGTCACCATTTGTTACGTTCGAAACGTCCCAACCGGACACGTTAACACTAGTTGCGTTGAGACCGTCCAACATACTTTCCATGTTTACGGTTTTACTCGTATTTAACTTAGTTAAGTCCAGATTTCCTAACTTATCCATACCACTAAATAAATATGAAGCGTCCGCGCCCGTATAAACGGTCCCGTCAACGTTAACATCAATACCTTTAATGTCCGCAACGTGATCTTTCCACGGACTTCCTTGCACCACGTTATTCACACGCTGAGAACCCTTAGTATCAGCCAACGTTCCCCCGTGTATTTTTAAAATACCTTTACTATTGATTTCCCAGTGGGTCCCAAAGTCCCCGCTCGCGATGTCATCGGCTTCGTCGGGCACCGTGACGGGTTCCGCTTCCGGTACCGCCGCTAAACTCATTCGATTAAGTTTTAAATTGGACCGGGTTAACGGTTGTGGCCGGCTTAAACTAGTGGTGGTAACTGGTTGAACGTTCTTGGTTGCATTGTCCGGAGTTTCCACCCCATCCGTTTTATCAGGTGTCACTGCCGGCGCGGTACCGGACTTAACGTTCTGATTCGTTACGGGTGTGGTTGGTTGCGTGGTGTTCGTCCCTTGATTGACAGGCTTAGTTTCCGTCCCCGCCGCTGCCTTTGGCTGTACCGGCTCAGCTACCTTTTGACCATTGGCTGGCTGCGTCGCGTCCTTAGCAGTCGTATCTGATACGCCCGGTGTCGTTGGTTGTGTGGCATCCGTGGTCGCTGGCTTGGACGTCGATTCAGTGGCGGTCGGCGTGCCGGCTGGTTTCGATTCAGGTGTAGGCGCTACGGGTTGACTTCCAGTCTTTAACACGGTCTGGTTTGATTGACCGTTAGTTTGGACTGGCTCAACGTTGGTGGTTTTAACTACGGCTTTAGGATCGGCAGTCGGCGTCGTATCGGCGTGGGCCGTTATGTAATCCCATCCTAAACTCGCTGAAAATATGGTGACACCAAGAAGCGCTAACCCCTTGGAACTTGCTCTACTTTTATAACGCATCACGATTCCCCCATCGTTCTGAATTAATGAACAGCTTCATAATCATATCCATTTATCATTGAATTTAATAAATTAATATTACTAAC
>NZ_QWZQ01000029.1 GCF_003885105.1 Lactiplantibacillus garii | reverse complement strand
AGCCATTCCGGAGTCATCCTCGGCGATTCTAATTTCCTAAACACGGTCTCAAGGACCAACATACTTAAACCTGAATTACTGGGAATAATGGCGGTGATCAGTTTATGGTTACGGACTCGAAGTCCAAAGGGCTATGTGTGATCTTTAGCTCCACATATTCCACTGTAATTCAAAAAGCTCTGTAAAACCGTTTTGGTTTTACAGAGCTAATCTTAGTATGTTTTATCTCCGAACAACTATTGTCGAAACGTGCGCCAAAAGTCAGCGGGCTCCGCTTAACCACGTATGTCAAACAATCCAAGTCCCGGATTATTCGCCATACGCCGTTAATGCTCACCCGCTAACCGACTTTTGGCACACTCTTTTTTTATTTTTTTCCCCGAGGCTTATGCCACCGTCGCTTTTATTTTACGGTTCAAAGGGTACTAGCCGACCGTGATCTAACTTTAATACCCGGTCACACAACGCTAACGAACTGCGGCGATGCGTGATCAAGACAACCGTTCCGGTGTAGTGTTGCTTGACCGTTTTTAAAATCAGGGCCTCGTTAAGCACGTCGAGGTTGCTGGTTGGTTCGTCCAGGATCAACAAACTACTGTTCCGAACTAATGCCCGCGCTAATTCCAAACGTTGAACTTCCCCCGCGGATAGAACCGGCGCGCTGCGCGTCACAACAGTGTCTAGTTGTTCGGGTAACCCGGCGATGGTTGGCGCCAACTCGACCCAATTCAGCACTTCCCGTATCCGGGCGTCCGTGATCAGCGGATCGCGCAGTGTTAAATTTTCCCGCAAGGTCCCGCTAAAAAGCTGCGCGTTCTGAGGCACGTAAGCGATTGGCCCGCGTAACCGGTCCAATTTGTAAGTGTCGACCAGATCACCGTTGACCTGAACTTGGCCACTCTGCGCAACGTACCAGCGCATTACTAACTTCATAATGGTACTCTTACCCGCGCCGCTGGGACCAATCAGTCCAACCCGTTCGCCACGCTGAACGGCCAGATTAGTTTGGTTTAAAATCGGCGTGTCCGGCCGCTGCGGGTAGGCAAAGTTAACGTTAGCCAGTTGAAAATGATTGATTGTCCGGAGTGGCGCCGTTCCCGTGTTCGTGACCAATGGCTGTTCGTCTAATAAGTCAAAAACGTGCCGGGCGGCCAACAAGCCCCCGCCTAACGAACCCGGTAAATTACCGAGTGCCAGGACCCGGCCAAACGTGAACGGAAAAACCAGGGCGGCGACTAACGGCGCGTCCGTTAATTTCACCACGGCGATCACCGCGGCCAAGCTTAAGACCAGAATCAGCTGCATGGTCACGCCGGCGCGCGTTTGTCGCCCGTTTTTTTGGCGGTCGAGCCGCCAGAAATGTTGCCCGGTCACCCGCAAACGGTGTAAATGCTGGTCAACGGCCTGGTACTGTTGCAACTCCAGCTTACCGGTCACCGCGTCGACCATCAGGCGTTGTTCGTCTAAATCGGCGTGGTTCAACTGATTGCTCAGCTCACCAAACTGCCGCTGGCTGACCAGCGGGACGACCATCCCAATCAGCACGTAAGCGATCAGCGCGATCACCCCGAACAACGGTTGAATCAGCCCAAAAAACACGACAAACCCTAGCGACACCACGACCGCGATAACGACCGGCGCCAGTGTGTGCGCGTAAAAGATCTCGATTTGATCAATGTCTTCCGTCAGGAGCTTCAACACGTCGCTACTGCGAGCGTGGTCCAGCTTGGCCGGAGCTAACCGCATGATCTGCTGGTAGACCCGGTTGCGTAAGTGGGCTAGAATTTTGAACGCGGCCAGGTGGCCTAAATACTGTTCAAAAAAGCGCGCGAAGCCACCGACTAACGCGAAGATCAGCAAAAGCCACCACAACTGCGGAACCCGGCGAAACAGCGCCGTAAACCCGGCCCACAGTAAACTGACCTGCAGGGTGGTCGCCAACAGGCCGGCACCGATGCTGGCTAAAAGGATCCAGTTCAGCGGCCCGGCCGTTTGTAATAACCGTTTCAATAATTTCATTGTAAGCCCGCCTCCGTTAATAACTGGTCTTGCTCGGCAACCAGGGTCTTAAAGGCCGGAAAATCGGCCCGTAAACTCTCGAAATCGCCGTGGACCAACTGCTGCTGGTCCACCAGGTACAGGTCGGTCAGCCGTTTTAGATCGGCTAAACGGTGGGTAATCAATAAGACGACCTTCTCACGGGCTAGTCGCCGTAGTCCGGCCATGATCACGTCGGCGTTTTCGGGGTCGATATTGGACGTGACCTCGTCAAAAATGTAGACCGCCTTGTCCGCCAACACCGCCCGCGCGACCGCCACCTGCTGACGCTGACCCGGTGATAACTGCGCGCCGTTCTCACCAACGGGCGTTGCGTACCCCGCTGATAGTTTCCGCGTGAACTGACACAGGTCGAGTTTCTCCAAACGTTCCTGCCAGCCCGGCAGTTCGTGACCCATCAACAGGTTGTCCGCGATAGTTCCGTCAAACAACCGAGTCGTTGGTCCCAAGTACGCGACGTTTTGCTGCCAAGCTAACGGCGCAACCGTCGTCAGGTCCGTTTCTTGATTCACGGTGACTTGGCCGCTCAACAACGGCAAGCGCCCCATTAAGATCTGCGCAAGGGTACTTTTGCCACTACCGCTGGGCCCGGTCAACCCAATCACGTGACCGGGCGTCAGCGTCAACCCGGGCACCGTGATCAACGGGTGCTCATACCCGACCGTCCCCGACAAGTTGATCTGGTGAACGCTGGCGAGCCGGTTGCCGGACGCCGCTTTGGTTTTAGAACCGGTATCGATCACGCTAAACACGTGTTTTAATTTAGGCAGCGTTGACATGAATACGTGCATGAAATAACCGAACTTGCGAAAGTCAATCAGCCAGACCGCCATCAGCGTTCCGATTCCGATTGCCGTGCTTAAGGCCAGCGAACCGGTCACGACGGCGTGCCCCTGGGCTAACAGGAACAGTCCAATCGCCCCGTATAAACAAAAATCCATAATGGTCAGCGACTGGAGCTGATACTCTAGCACGCCCATCGTCTTTTGACGGAAATGTTCGGTGTCGTGTTCAAAGTCGTCCGCGTATTGGTGCTGGCGCTGATACATGATTAGCGTCGCCATGCCGCGAAAGTCGTCTAAGAAACGTTGGCCCATCGCGTTAAAGCTGGCAATAAAGGCCAGGTTTTTGCGGTCACCCAATCCCTGCAGCATCCCCATCCCCATGCCGAGTAGCAGGATGCCGGCGATTGGGATCAAAACCGTGATTGGCAGCACGACCGTTTCAATCACCAGTGCCACGATCCCGGTCAGTGTTAACTGGATAATGGTCGGGATAATGGTATCGAAAAAAATCGTGACCTTTTTTAAAGTGCTCAGGTCCTGGTGCAGCACCGTCATAACATTGGTTTCATCGACCCCGGTCGTTTGCAAGTAAGCCGTCAAATACCGCCGCTGGAGGGCTTTACTGGAAGCCACCGCCCAGTCGTTTTGATTCAACCGGCGAACACCCAGCCAGTAGCTCACCGTCACCAGTAATTGTGTACCAATTAGCCAGAACCACCAACGACCAACGTGATTGCTCAGGATCCATTCAGCTCCCGCCCAGACCACGCTGACAACTAATAGTTCGCTGCACCATTGACCGATTATTTGGGCCCACATTTTCCAACGCTCACTTCGGTTCAGCTGCCATAATCGCTTAATCATCTTTGTCTACTCCCTCGCTATTTAATATGCCAATCGTCTAATTATCAAGTTAATTATAAACAACCAGGTCGATCAGTGGTGCGTTCAATTTAAATCTTTGCCCAATTCATAACCTTGATGCCGATAATCAGCATTGCAACAAAGATCCAAGTTACCGGAGCTGGTGTCCTTAAAGCATACCAGCCCGCCGAACCTTCTCAAATAACGGAATGGGGCGTTAACCGCGGTAAAGCTACCAACGCCTACTTTTTGAGCCAAGTGATCAACTACGCTGACCCGCATGATAAAGAAATGATGGTCACGACCGAAACACCTCACCCAAACAAGCAGGACGACCAGTTGATCGACACAGTCGACACCCGCCACTACGAAAGTGGTAGCAACGGTTAACACTGGCTACTAATTTTTTCATTTTAATTACGAAGCGCCTGACTTACAATAACTAATAAAATTAGTATTTGAAGGAAGGTCATCACAATGAATTTAACCGCCACGGAAAGCGACTACTTGGTCACCGTTCTCACGACCCAACTATTCACTCTACTTAGTCGGGTCACTCGCTGGCAGACGCACAGTTTAAGCCAACGCCAATATGATCAACAGGTTCAAGAAACCTTGTTACCGGAACTAACCGTGTTAACCCAACTAGCTGCAAAGTTGAAAGCCAGCGTCCACGATCAGAACCAGTTTGGAGCGTTAATTGCCGGCTTAACGAAATTAGACGCTGCCACCCACTACCATTTAACCGAAGAGCAACTGGCGCACGCAAACGAGCGCCGGATGAACCGCCATTACCACCGCTAAGTGCACAACCGTCAACCATTGGGCCCAGATTTAACAAAAAATTCAAATTTCAATCACGGGTTGACTACTTTTACCCGCTACAATGAAATTATTGATTAGTTAATTCGTCTTAAAAGAAGGAGGGCCCCATGTTTTTAATTGTCTATTGTACCCTTGCAATCGCGGTTTTCTTTTGGATGTTTGGTTTCGTCAAAGCCGCCGTTGTCATTGCGTTGCTAACGCTGGCCCTCGTTGCCTATTCCTTCATCCGGCGTGAAATTGTCCGGCGACGACTCCTTAAGCAACGCACGACGCCTAATAAAACCCGTTAATATAAGTAACGCCTCATAGTTGTAAACAAGAATAAACTTTAACTCCATTTAAAATTAACGCGTAGTACCAAAACGTGCACTGAAGATCAGCTTGTTTAACTCAAAGCAGCCGCTCATTCCTAAATCCGGAATGAGCGGCTGCTTTTGGTCAATTTTCCACTTTTTAGGCGTGGGTGGTAAGTTGCTCAATCGCTTGAACAACGTGTTCAACGGCTTGGTGGACGTACTTGGGGTCGGTTGCTAAGTTTAACCGGACAAACCCCTGGTCATTCGAACTAAACCACTCCCCGAAGTCAACGGCTAACCCGCACTTATCCTGAATAAAGTCCCGGGTAAATTCCGGTTTCACGTACGCCCGCAAATCTAGCCAAGTCAAGTAAGTCCCTTGGAGGTCGGCAATGACAATCTGCGGCGCGTGTTGTGCCAATTGGGTCTTCAAGTAATGGTAGTTATCCCGGACAATGGCGAGAATTTGGTCCAACCACGCCGCACCGGATTCGTACGCGGCCTGCCCAGCCGTTTGTCCCAGTACGTTCACTTCAGTTTGACTCAAACGGTTGATGGCAGCGTCATACTTTTCCCGCAATACTTGGTTAGGAATAATCACGTGTGAATTCAGTAGGCACGCTAAATTAAACGTCTTGGACGGCGCGTTAACGACAATCACCCGATCAGTAAACCGACCGTCAGCCACCGTTAACGCCGAAATAAACGGGTGGTTCTGGGGATCAATTTCAATGTCTTGGTGAATTTCATCGGAGATCACCAAAACGTGGTACTGTTCACAAAGGGCTAATAACCGGGTTTCTTCCGCGGCCGTCCAAATGCGGCCCACCGGATTATGCGGTGAGCACTGGATAAAGAGCCGCACTTCGTTGGCCTTAATTTTTGCTTCAACGTCGGCAAAGTCAATCGTATAGTGACCGTGATCATTGACCAATTCGGAGGTCACCAGTTGCCGGTGATTATCCTGTACGGCGTTAAAGAAGGGGTAATAGACCGGTGTTAAAATAAGTACCCCGTCACCAGGTTGCGTATACGTATTAACTAACGCGTACAGGGAATTGACCACGCCGGACCCAAACCGGATCCAATCCTTTTGAACGGTCAATCCGTGGCGACGCTGCTCCCAGTTAATAAAGGCTTGGTAATAACTATCCGGTGTGTAGGAATAGCCATAAATTCCGTGTGCCACCCGGTCAGTCAGTGCCTGCGTCACTTGCTCCGGCACTTTAAATTCCATGTCCGCAACCCACATTGCAATCAAATCCGGGTTCCCATAACGCTGATCAAGGGCGTCCCACTTCAATGAATTAGTATTGGCCCGGTTAGTTGCGTACTTTTTAATAAACGTTGCTTGATCCATCTTAAAATCCCCTTTTCCATGCGACAAAAAAACTCCGTCCCTAACTTGTTCGTTAAGGACGAAGTTCAAACTCCGCGGTGCCACCTACGTTTACAGCCGAAGCTGCCTCTCACGCAACGTTACCATTACGTTTGATCCGTTTATCGGTGATCGATCCGGACTAGTAGCGCCAACCACTAGTCAACTCCGAGTTCATCTTCACTGCGCGTTACCGGTCAAATTCCACCAACCTTTGACTCGCTGGACGGCGCCCCACAGTTACTCTTCTCATCAACATTTCATTTTTTAAGTTGTTTCTAAATTACACCGCGACTAGTCAATTGTCAACTCACTAATAGTCAGCTAGGTCCGCATCGACCCACGCCGTTTTCTCCGCGACCTGGTACGCCGCGATTGGTTGATCCGCAATTGGGAAAGCCCCGGTCATCAAAAAACGTTTGGCCTGCATCACGGTTGGTGAGCTGTTTTGCCAATTAAGTTGGGACAACGGCACCCGGGCCGCTCCCGCTGAAAGTGCCGCCGTGTACGCTGGTCGTTTAACCATTAGCTGCCCGCCAACCGGTTCTAACAAATAGAAAATGCTGATCATCGTGCTTGGTAATCCGAGTGACGTTAGCCCGGGCAACTTAAACTGAACAGTTCCGAGTTGCTTGGAAACTACCGTGGTCAATCCGGTTTGTAACTTGGTAATTCGACTAACGGCCACCCCCAACGTGGTTCCCGACGTCCACGGTGCGGTAGCCAAATCATAACGGTTTTTAAATGGCCCCGTTAAACATTTATTTACGATCATCGTTTGCTGATCCCCGACAATTCCACAAACGAATAACGGTGTGTTTTGTTCGCCAATCATTGGTTCGCTTCTTTCTATCACTTATGATTAAGATTAACTGGATAAACTAATTATTCTATAAAAATATGACATTATCATTCTACTCCATTCTCCAAATAACCATAGTAAAAAAGCATTGTATTATGAATATTTAATAACTTTTAAAAGTTATAAAAAAAGACGGCTTCGTAGGGCTTACATCCCCCGAATCCGTCTAAATACCACTACTACTGTGCTTGAATATCCGTCGTGTTAATGAAAGACTGCGCTGGTACCCGAATCAGCCACCGCGTCATCGCTTGGTGCCCAACGTGAATCCCTAATCCGTTTAAGAAACTAGGCTGGTACGTCGCTGTAAGCTTAACCACGTACGCCCGCTCGTGTTCCCGGTCCATTTTCTTCAGCGCCGTTTGCGACCACGGAATCCCCGCATCCGCAATTTTTACCTGTTTCAAACTACTTGCCACCGTGGCTTTATTACTAGAAACGGTGTACTTGGCCCCGTTGATCCAATAATTATAAATATGCACCGGCTTGTTCGTTGTTCCCCGATCAACCGCAACGTAGTATGAAGATGAGCCGTTATTGCCTACCCGTAAAACGAGCGGTTCATACTTATAAGTGACCTTAACCGCCTTTGTATCTGATAAATCTACTTGGTGGTTGAATGTCACATAGCCCATGCCAATTAGTAAACCAATGGCCACGACCAGTTCCCCAATCGTAATAAACAGGCTGTTCCATTCAAACGTATGCTTGCGTTCCACAATCATCTTAATTCGGCGGACCCGAATGTTATGAAACACCCAGACCACCAGTGCCAAAACAATTATCCAAGCAATGATTCCAATCCAGTTCCACGCAGAAGTCATTGATAGGCCAACCCTTTCCCTATTACATTGTCATTATGTCCTAATTGTAAATAATTCACCCCTAAATAACAAGTAACATCTCAAAATCACGCCATTTTAACCTAAAAATGATTGTGAAAAAAATCACCGGGGGCTCCCAATGTAATCGAATTCATGGTAAAATAATGTTATTAACTTGTAGAAAGAAGGAGTACCAATGATCGCATCACTTATTTATTGGGTTGTTGTGGTTGGCTTAATCGTCTGGGGAGTTTGGATGGCGATTTTGTCCGCTTACTGGGCAGGTCAAAAACAAAACGGCAATATTTTCTTTATTGCAATTATGAATACCTTAGGGTTAATTGCCGGCTTAATTGTTTGGTGGGTCTTCAATAACCAGAACTGGCAATACTACTGGTTATCCAGTACCGTTCAAACGACCAACCTCTTAGGCATTATCCTGATTTGCTACGTGGTCCTAATTGTAATCGAATTCATTCAGGGTCGCGCTATCAAACCAGCCGCCACTAAGTAATCGCTAAAAAAATGACGCTCAGCCGCAAAGCTGAACGTCATTTTTTTAGTTAACCTTAATTTCAAAACCACCCGGCAATAACTGGTGGGCACTGGTCCTATTACTGATAACCACGTTTTGAATTGCCGCTTTAATCGCGGTAGTTCCCAGGTTAAAACGCCCACAAACCGTTTGTGTCGGCCCCTGCCGTTTTAAAGTCAAACACTGATCGTCAATTTGCCAGCTCAATTCACTCGTGGCTAAAAAGTCCGCCCGTTGCCGGCGAAAACCAATCAACCGTTTAACGAAGGCCTTCAGGGCTAATTGGTCCGTATTCGGTTGCCAGTTCATGCAACGCCGGTTATCAGGGTCGGGACCACCAGCCATCCCCACTTCGGTGCCGTAGTACAAACACGGGCTTCCCGGCAATAGCATCAGCAAGGCCAACGCCGCCTTTAACTTGTCTTCGTCTCCGTGCAAAGTCGTGAGTAAACGCTGGGTATCGTGGGTATCGATGGCGTTAAACATGGCTTGCTGGTTAGGCAACCGGTACTGGGTCAACTGAAGGTTGGTCTTACCCACGTAGGCGGCTAAACTTAGCTCATGATTGAGCAGCGCCGGAATGGGTTGCGTTAACGGGTAGTTCATGACGGCGTTAAACTGACCGTTGTTAACCAGGGCCTGACTACTATGCCACGCTTCCCCTAGTAGGTAAACGTCCGGTTTAACTGCCCGCAACGCCCCGCATAGCTTGCGCCAGAACCCGTGATCAACTTCATCGGCGACGTCAAACCGCCAAGCGTCAATGTCAAACTGCTCGATCCAGTACTTCGTTACGTTGATCAGGTAATCCTGAACGGCCGGATTTTGGGTGTTGACCTTAGGCATCGCGGCGCCCGTCGCAAAGGTCTCATAATTTAACTGCTGGGTCTTGGGATCCCGTCCCACTGGCCAACCATGAACGTGGAACCAGTCCGCAAACCGGGATTGTTGCCCATTTTTGACAACGTCCTGCCACTGGGGAGATTGTTCCCCAAAGTGGTTAAAGACTGCGTCCAGCATGACTTTAATTCCCCGGGCGTGGGCCTTAGCAACTAATTCCTGAAAGTCCGCCTTCGTCCCAAAATGGGGGTCAATCTCAAAGTGGTCGATGGTATCGTACTTATGGTTGGACGGTGACGTAAAGATCGGACACAAGTATAGCCCGTTAATGCCTAAATCGGCCAAATCATCCAGGTGGTCAATAACGCCCCTTAAATCCCCACCGTAAAATGAGTCGCGTTTAACCGGACCCGCGCCCCAAGCCGTGACGTTTTCCGGGTCATTTTTTCGGTCACCGTTTGCAAAGCGTTCCGGAAAGATCTGATACCAAACCGTATCTTTGACCCAGGCTGGTGGTAATTCCGCGTCACTAACGTGTAAGTATGGTAAGTGGAAATAATGGCCGGCAACCGCCCAATTCGTCAGGGTATCCTCAAAAAAGCCGTCGTCGCCGTACCCGATCGATTGACCATCCTGATCCGTGATCCGAAATCCATAAATAAGCCGATTAGTTGGAATCGTGACCGGTAACGTCCAGTACTGGTTGCTCTGTGTCGCTAACCCCCGGTGCATGGCCGTCGTCTGCATCGGGGTCCCCTCTTGCCATAAGTACATGTCCGCGTATATCACTTCAACCTTTGTGACGTCATCTAGCGCCGTCTTTAGTCGTAACATGACTTGGTGATCGGCCAAAATTGCCGTATCTTCACTTTCAGGACGGTGTAATATTCCTGCCAATAACATTTACAAAACTCCTTCTATCGTAAGCGATTACATTTTCATCTATTATAAAAGTTTTTATTCGGTAAAACTAGCGGAGATTTATGGAAAAGCGCCCCGTTAACTCACAATTTAGTGTATCATTTAGACAAAATCAATTGAAAGGACGTTCATCCATGGAAACACTTTATCGCAGTACCCGTGAAACTGCAAGCCACACCATGACGAGCTCACAGGCCGTTTTACAGGGCTTAACGCCCGACGGTGGTTTGTTTGTTCCGGTCGACTTACCCCAAGCTAACTTTGACTTTGATCAGCTCGCAACTATGTCTTATCAGGAAGTTGCCTACGAGGTCTTAAAACTATTCTTCACCGACTACACGCCAGCTGAACTCCACGCCTGCATCGATGCTGCCTACGGTGACCAGTTCGACGATCCGGCAATTGCCCCGGTACGCAAACACGGTGAGCAGTACTACCTCGAATTGTTCCACGGTCCAACGATTGCCTTTAAGGATCTGGCTTTACAAATCTTACCGCACCTGATGACGACCGCGGCCAAGAAGAACCACTTACAGTCCGACGTTGTGATTTTGACCGCCACTTCCGGGGACACTGGTAAGGCTGCCATGGCTGGGTTTGCTGACGTTGATCAAACTAAGATCATCGTTTTTTATCCCAAAGACGGGGTCAGCGCTATCCAAAAACAACAGATGGTTACTCAGGTTGGTGCCAACACTTACGTCGTTGCCATCAACGGCAATTTCGATGAGGCCCAAACGAAGGTTAAAGAACTGCTCAACGACCCCGACCTACACACCGAACTGGCAGCCAATCACTTCCAATTCTCCAGTGCCAATTCAATCAACATCGGTCGGCTATTTCCACAGGTAGCTTACTACGTTTACGCTTACGCGCAGTTGATCAAACAGGGCCAAATAAAAAACGGCGACACGATTAACTTCAGCGTTCCTACCGGTAACTTTGGGGACATCCTGGCCGGCTACTACGCCAAGCAATTAGGAACACCGATCCACAAGTTGATCTGTGCTTCCAACCGTAATAACGTTCTGACCGACTTCTTTAATACGGGTACTTACGATAAAAACCGGGAATTTTTCTTAACCAGTTCACCATCCATGGATATCTTAGTATCTAGCAACTTGGAACGACTCGTCTTCTACTTGACCGGTTCCGACCCGGTCGCCACCGCGCAACTTATGACCGACCTAAAAACCAGTGGCCGTTACACGCTGACCCCGACGATGCGGGCAGCCATCAAAGACTTCTGGGCGGGGTTCGTGACCGAAAATCAGGATCAAGCCGCCATCCACCACGTTTACGCTGCACACCACTACACTATTGATCCCCATACGGCGGTAGCAACGGCGGTGGCCAACCAGTACCAGTCAGCAACTAAGGACGACCGACCAATGGTGATCGTCTCAACGGCCAGTCCGTACAAGTTCCCAAAGGCCGTCCTGAGTGCAATCACCGAACAAGCCGTGGACACGGACGGTTTGGCCGCCGTTGATCAATTGCACGCCCTAATTCAAACGCCAATTCCGGCAACGGTCACCGCCCTCCGGCAAGCTCCAATTCGGCATAAGCAGGTTACCGACCCGGCCACCATGGGTGCGACCATCAAAACCATTTTAAAACTTCACTAGAAAGCGTGAATCATTATGATTACAACCATTGCTTTAGATTTAGATAATACCCTGTTAACGTCCGATAAAACCATCTCATTACGGACCGAACGAGCTTTAAAACAGTTACACGCGGCCGGTAAGCGAATCGTTCTCTGCACCGGTCGTCCCATTAAAGCGATCCAACCGTTTTTAAAACAGTTAGGTCTAAACCAACCCGGTGACTTTTCCATTACCTTTAACGGTGGACTAGTCCAGCAAAACACCACCGGCGACGTGCTGGCCCGGACCAGCGTTTCCAAGGCGGATATTCGGCCGCTATTCGACCACGCGCAAGCTAGCGGCTTTCACCTAGACGTCATCGACTTAACCCAGGTCTATTCAATCATGGACCTCGGCAAATCACCGTACGAAGAATTCATTAACGGTTTAATGCCGTTCAAAAACGTCAACTTTGCTGACCTTCCCGCCGATGACCAGTTTGGTAAAGTCGTCAGTGCCGGTAACGACGCCAAAGAAGTTCAGGCCGCCTTACCGGCCAGCATCACCGACTTTTTCCACGTCGTCCCTTCCCGGCGGACACTACTAGAGTTTTTGCCACCGCACACCGATAAATCCAGCGGCTTAAAGTCCCTACTCGGTCACTTTAACGAAGGTTTTGACAACCTAATGGCTTTTGGTGACGAAGAAAACGACCTTGGCATGCTTAAAGCCGCCAAAGTTGGCGTGGCCATGGCTAATGCGATTCCCGCCGTTAAGGCTGCCACAACGCACGCCACTCTCAGCAACGATGAAGACGGTGTCGCAGTCTTCCTTGAAAAGTATTTCGAACTTTAGCGCTCACCCTTAGCTGGTAGTTTCTTCCTCAACTGGACTGGAACTACCAGTTTTTTATACTCACATCTCAGTCCGATTTCAAATAAATCAAGAAATTCACGACCCATCTTCTTTGTCCGGTTCAACCTAAATCAGTTGACCTAGCTTGTTTCAAATTCCGCTTATCGATTCCAAGTTAGTCCACACTTTTCAGTCCTCCGGTCGGCGTGGACGGGCCAAAAAAGCGGTGGGCACAAGCTTGAGCCCAAAGTTCAGGTCTCAACCATTGGCCTTTCACTAAGCCGGGAAAATACCCCGACCAAGTGAAATTTCACCGCTGGGACCATCCACGCTCTCCCTTCTGGCTTCAACTAGTCGCTGGCGGACCGTAACCACTAATTTATTTAGTCTTAATAGCACGTTGCTTAAAATACTTAGTTCTAAATGCTAACCGGATTAGTTTTCGCTAATCAAAAATAAATTATCCATGACATCTTTTCACTTTGACTTAAAAGTATCTATGGCGCTGCATAAAAAATCGTCAACAACTTAGGAAGTGATTTTCCAAGTTATTGACGATTATCAATCTAACCTACTCAGTTTCTTGCCCAATTTAAATAATAATATTCCACCTAGGCGCCCGGAGAAGTTTTGGCATATAGCTGTGAAATTGTTGTTGGTCGCGGTCTTTTCACGATTGACAACAAGGCCAACTTTTGAGATGATTCCGGGTTTTGAAATTAGCTCAAAAGTTGGCCCACGGCTTGTCCTGCCAAGGTGCTTCGCAGGGCGCCGGGTTCTAACGCCAATCGCCGTGGGTCCACTACTCAACGATCGTTCAGCTTAAAGTATTCCATTTAGACACCCATTCCGAAGCCGTTCTTAGTGACTAAAGCCGCTTTAACCGGCAGGTAACTGCGTAAATGGCCAAGCTTAGCAGGCTCATAATCAGACCCAGGATGGCACCGGGAGCTTGGTAACTAATTGCAATACGGTGACGACCAGGACGAATGGCAATGGATGAAAGTCCGGTTAAGGATAGACGCGTGGTAACCGGTCGGCCGTCAACCCGTACTTGCCAACCGGATTCGGTTGGTAGACTTAAAAACAGATCCGGCGTTTGGGTGGTTGCCATGACGTGCCCAACGTAAGTTGTTTTAAAGTGGTGCGGTAACCGCCGCAACAATAACGCGTGTCCGTTTAACGTTTGTTGGGCTTTCTTCAGTGCGCCCGGCCGTAAAGTAACCAGCCGAACACGCCGGAGGGAAGCCGTTTTAGTCGCAAATTTGAGCAACAGCGTACGTCCCCGTTGCTGCTTACCGAGATTAATTACGGTCGTCGTTCCATCCGCATACATCGCGGGGGCCTTGGCATGGTGATTCACACTCAGCGTACTGAACTTACTTTGACCACTGGGATCAACCAGGTACAACCGCCCGGCAGCGTGCGGGGTAATCCGCAAGACGTGGTGATAGTTATAAGTCTGCCGGCTGGCAGCAGCGTGCGTGACGCGTAACCGGTCGACACCCCGCTTAACGGGGACAAAGTACGGTCGTTCACTGGGACGGAGGGCCTGTAACACGGCCTCCTGATTTGTGAGCGGGTCAGTGCCTAGTTTGAGTGCCGTCAAACGGTTAGTGGTCGCAAAGCCCATGCCTTGATAGCTTCCAACCGGCTGCGTTCCCCGGTGGTCAACTTTTAGGCGAACGCCCCAGAGCATTTCGGTGACCGGCGTAAAGCCCTGGTTACTCAAACGGCGGTCATCCTTTACAAAAAGGCCCAGTTGGCGGGCTAACTTAACGGTTTTTGTTTGAGTCGTTGAGCTGTATGCGTTGGTCCCGTTAACGCCTAGCCAAATGGGATCATTATACCCGTGATAGCTGCCGGTAAAGCCCCGTCCTAACGTTTTGACATCGTAACGGACGCGGTAAAGCTGACGCGACTGGCGAACCACACGTAGTTGCTGGGTCGCTGCCTGGTAGGCCCGCGCGAACTGTCGCTGACTTCCATAATTAGCTCCCCCTAAGGCCCAGATAAAGTTGGCGCCCAGTTCCAACACCACTAGGCTGGCAATGGTCCACTGATAGCGCGCAGGTACCGCCCAGATCAAGCAAGCCATTAGTCCCAAACTAACTAAGCTGCAAATTAACGCGAACCAGTTCCACGGTTGTAAACTGCGGGCGTAACGTGCTAAACTCGGCCACCACCGCAAAATTGGAATACTAGCGGCCCCTAGTCCCATTAACAATGCAAGTCCCAGCGATAACCGCCACCGCCAACGACGCGCTAATTGCTCAACTCCGGCCTGCCAAGCGTTTCCTGCAAGTAAAACCAAAACAAAGCTAAACAGAAAGCTATTGCGAAACGGGTAACTCGCGGGGACCGATAACATGTGCCAAAAGGTGTTGAATCCGCGAATCCACATCCCCAAAAATAAAAATGCCAGTAATCCGGCGCTCCACCACTTATCACGCCGTTTTACTTGTGGCAACGCAAAGTAGGCGACGGCTAGTAAACTGACTAGTGAAGAAACAAAAATGGCCGGTCCGTGACTGAGTCGTTGCGCAAAGTTACTAGCGCCCATTTGAAATTGACTAAAAAATTCCAAGCCGAATAGCGGGGTCACTGCAAAGGCATTATGGCCGGCCGCAACCTTGGGAGCTTCTAGCATCCCAAAAACGGTTGGCAAGAGCAGGAACAACGTACTCATGCCACTCAGTAGCGAAGTGGCCACAAACCGGTTGATCAAGTGGCGATTATGCCGCCACCAATCTCGGTTCAACCGCTGGTTCGTTTGCAGCCCTAACGTGTAGAGCAAGTAGCCAATGGCAAACAAACAAACCATGTAACCCATGTAATAGTTGACCAGGATCGTCACGACTAACGCCCCAAAATACAGTCCGGAACGCCCTGAACGAACTAACCGGTCGATACCCCAGGCGACTAAGGGCAGCGTGATCAACGCGTCTAGCCACATCAAGTTAAAAAAGTTAGCCGTGACAAACCCACAAAACGCAAAAACCAGTCCGAATAACCAAATACCGGCACGGTGACTTTGCCAATGGGCTTGTAGGTAAGCCGTCATGCTACCCGCAATCGTCGCAATTTTTAACATGATAATTAAGGCTACTGCCACCGGGATTTGACTTTCCCGGAATAAAAATAATAACCCATTAAACGGACTCATTAAATAGTAAGCAATCATGGGAACCCAACTAGCCCCCAGTGCCGACTGGAAATTATACACGGTCCATGCATGTTGACGCAGTAGCCTGACAAAACCAGTAAAAAAAGCGGTATACTGCGTGCCCAAATCGCCAATTAATAAGTTATGGTTTCCAAACGGTGTAATGCCCTGACTAGCAAAAATCACCGCCACCATTATGAATGCGACTAACCACGCTATGATTGGCTGTTTCCAAGCGACTCCCCGTCGTTGCCTTTGCATGATAATCCCCTCATTTTAATAAAAATATTCCACCTAGTTATTTTTATTGTAGCACGTTAATCATCAAGAATTTCTTAAGCTTTTGCAACCCGTTTTCATAGTTCGCGATTTATGCATCCATCCCGGCATAGCTAGCTGGGCGTTGCCAAAGTAGCTTTCATTTAGCAACGATTTTTCATAATTATTTTCATAAATACCAATAGCTTTTCATGAGCTGTTTCGGGTAATTGTCGCCTACTCAGTTAACGCATTCCAGTTGTCGCCGACCCTTTACAAGGTTTATAGTATATGAGTTAATTGAATGTAATGTAACTTAACTTAAATTACCGAATGATTCAATTCAGGAGCGGAGATATTCATGAATTTACTTATTAATATCGTCCCAAATGAAACTATTTCTTGGGATCGACTATTGCAACTAAGTGCGGCTATTGAAGCCCAACGATTCGCGGGAGTCGTTACCAACTTACAATTACCGGCCAATCAAGAATTGACCGGCGCACACCAAGCAAAACTAGCAGCGTTACACGTCACGGTACAGGAACAACCCCAGTTACCAACCACTGCCGACGGCTACGTCTTAAACTTACGCGAAACTACCGGCCTATTACCGGGGGCCCTGGCGCAGTGGCAAAGTGTGACGAGTCAACACGCCAACACGCCCGTTAGCTTGGCAACCTTTGATAACCAATTACCGCTAGATGAACAAATAAATGATTACTTAACGGCCCACGCCAACAACGGCCTGTTAAGAACTTATCAGCAGCTTTCCGACTCGGACAACGTTTGGCCCCAACTATGGGGACTTCAAAACTACTCGGTCCAAACGAACTTAAAGAACTTTCGCCTGCTTTCCCAACGCTTACGACCAACCGGAGTATTACTCCCCGTTAGCCAACTTAGTCCGGACTACCCGGTGGTTTCGTTAGCGCAAAACTTACAACTGCTAAGCCAACAAACGGAAATTATTCGATTGCACGTGCCAACCATTCAAAATGGTTCGTGGAGTCGTGATACCCCGCTAGCGTGGTTCAACCAGCTGCAACTCGGACAACGAGTGACGCTTAATGCCGAATGGGAACCCGTCTTTGAAAAGTATTACCGGTCCCAACTAAAGCGCCTCTTAAAGCACGCCGACGAAAACCAGTTAACGGAAGCGCAACAAGATTTGTTGCGCGACCAGCTGGAACAAGTCCCCGTTTTAGACGCACATCACTAAGCACGTCGAGTTGAGATTACCGTGATTTAGAAAGGATTATGTATGTTTTACAGTTTAATTACGCCCTGCCTGCCCAGTGAGTTGCAGCAGTTACACGCGTTAAAAGAAAACCTAACGCTACAAACAATGCAGGATTTCGAATGGTTGATCGCCTGTAATCAACCGATTGATCTAAGTCAACCCGAATGGCAAGCGCCGTTTCCGATTCATCAGATCACGTTTACCCCCGCAACCGTGGGGGCGGCCCGTAACCAGGCCATTCAGCAAGCAACCGGCGACTGGTTACTATTTATCGATAGTGACGACTACTTACTCCCCAACGCGCTAGCTGACGCCGCGGCCATTGCCGCGACGCGTTCAAGCGACGTTTTGTTAGATTTAAACCAGTACCCCACCTACGAACCCCACGACGCGTTCGTCACTAGCCACGCCGAAACGGGCGTCGCGGACGACATGCCCAAATGGGGTGGCCGGAAACGACTCCGACCGAAGCGCCACGCACTTAATTTGGCCACGAACGCCGTACTGCCAACCGATACACCGGTTGATCCGACGGTAATGACCTGGTTACAACACCGTTACTTGGAACATAGTGGTGACAACCGGTGGGCGGGGCTGGACCGTCAGCTCAAAGTTAGCGGCAAAATTGCTAACCGCAAATTAATATTAGCTCACCAGCTCAAATTTAACGAAACAAACGACCTGTACCCCGACGGTCCGTTTATGTTGCCATTGCTCAACGTCACGACCAGCACGCTCCGGCTCAGTCAACACACTTACATCCGGGTCAAACATAACGACCCCATCAACCACCCGTCGGTCCATCAACAGGATGACCCGCGCCGGTGGGCTAAACGAATTCAGGATTGGCAAACCGCGTTAGTGACGTTGCCCAACGATTCAGACGGTTTTAATGCATACGCGACCCGTGACTTGCATCGCTTACACCGCTATTTATACGCGGCCGTAGCAACGCGAACGGGAACCGTTCCTGCCGAACAACTGCCCGAACTGCTGCACACGTTGCAGGCGTTCTTGAACGTGATCCCCGCGTCCTTGATCAAACAAACCCTTCATGGTCAAAGTCGCCGAATCATTTTAGCAATTCGGCGTGACGGGCGTTTACCACAACGGCAAGTTAACCGGATCGTTTGGATGCGGGAACTTAACCGCATCATTCACCGGCACGGTCGGGGCAGCGCTAAATTAGCCTACCGGTGGTGGTTGACCAAGTTACCGCTTAAGCCCAAGACGATTTTATACGAATCCTTCTTAGGCCGGAACTACTCGGACAGTCCTAAGGCCATTTATGAATACATGCAACGGACCTATCCGGGACAGTTCCACCACGTTTGGGTCATGAATAAGGGGGTTGAACCCAACCCCGGCAAGCAGCCCAATACCACGGTGGTCAAACGCTTTGGGTGGCGCTACATGTACTACTTGGCAACCTCCAAGTTCCAAGTGATCAACATGCGACAGCCTAAGTGGTTCATTAAGCGGCCCGAGACAAAGTTCTTATCAACTTGGCACGGAACCCCGCTGAAGCACTTAGTTTTTGATATGGATAACGTTGCCAGTGCTAACCCACTGTATAAACAGATCTTCTACCACCAGTCACGCCAGTGGGATAACCTGATTGCGGCGAACCAATTTTCCGTTGACGTATTCGAACACGCCTTTATGTACCCCACCGACCGGATGCTTAAGTCCGGTTACCCGCGTAACGACCTTTTAAACGCGCCGGATAAAGATGCTAAGGCCCGGGCCATCAAGGAAAAATTAGGTATTCCGTTAGATAAAAAAATCATCCTCTACGCCCCAACTTGGCGTGACGATGATTACTACGGTGTCGGTGATTATAAATTTACGTTAAAATTAGATATCGCCCGCTTACGGCGTGAACTCGGTGACGACTACGTGCTCGTTTTACGGACCCACTACTTCATCACCGAACATTTGGATACGACCGGTTTTGGCGACTTTGTTTATAACGAATCAAGCTACAACGACATCTCCGAACTTTACCTGATTTCGGACGTGTTGATTACCGACTATTCAAGCGTGTTCTTTGATTACGCCATTTTAAAACGGCCAATTCTGTACTTCGTTTACGATTACGAAAAGTACGGGAGCGTGTTGCGGGGCTTCTACCTCAACATGGAGACCGATTTACCGGGGCCACTACTGAAAACTAACGACGACGTCCTCGCCGCTTTACACGATCTACCGGCTCTCAAACGCGAATACGCCGACGCTTATCACAAATTTAGCGAACGCTTTAACGCCTGGGAAGACGGTCACGCTAGTCAACGAGTCGTCGACGCGTTCTTCGGTGACGCCTTGCCGGCACCCACTAACAAAACTAAATAGTGTCTTGTATTAGGTTGTCAGCACAACTATTCAAGACGGGTTGCGACCTAGTCACATCAAACAGAGTGTGCCAAAGGTCAGTTGGCTGGTGAGCATTAACAGCGTATGGCGAATAATCCTGGGCTTGGATTGTTTGGCCTACGGGTTAAGCGGAGCCGGCTGACTTTTGAAACCCATTTCAACAATAATCGTTCGGAGATAAAACGGAGGCTGTGACAAAAGTCACAGCCTCCGTTGATGTTCCTGCGTTTTTGCCCGTTGGACTTATGAAACGCTTCTCGGCGGGTGGCAACTAACCATCGTTACTAATCGTTGTCAGGACGGCTTCTAAGGCCACCCTAAAGCTGAAAATAACGTTGATTCTAAAATTTTCATGATAAATTTAAGCCATTTTTGATGGTTAGACGTCCGCTAAGTGATTGTTGGTCATTTGGTACGCTTCCAAGGTTGCTGAACACTTTTAAAGCGCTCAGTAAACTCTAATTATGCGGTGAACGATTTAAGGTATGCTAATACCAATCAAACGAGGTGTTAATATGGATCAGCCACGTATCACCCCCGCCGACCTACCCGCGGGACAGTTCAATCAAATTTTGGAAGACGAAGACCACCTACTCGACAATTGTCGGATCAGTGACGAAACCATTCCCGACACTGCCTTAGTGCACCCGATGTTCGATCACGTTAGTTTTGAAAACGTCACGTTTACCGGACGAACCTTTGAGCGGCTGGAAATAACCGACGCGGAATTTATCAAGTGCGATTTTTCAAACTGCCACTTTGAAAAGGCTAGCTTACTAAGGGTTCAGTTTAAAGACTGTAAAATGGTTGGTCTCGATTTAACGGGCGCCTTCTTAAACAACGTGTCTTTTGACAACGACTTACTTGATTTGAGCATGCTGTGCGACATGAAATTGAAGGCCACCCACTTCAACGATTGCCGTTTGACCGATGCCAGCGTCATGAACGACCGTTTAACGCGGGTTCAGTTCAACCGTTGCGACCTCGACCAGGTTTCTTTTTACCAAACCGCCCTGAAAAATATTGATTTGAGTACCTGCCACTTTGAACGGCTCGACCTCGAAGCCGCCATGGCCCGTGGCATGAGCGTTAACCTCTACCAGGCGGCCAACCTAGCCGCCTACTTTAACGGTATTCACGTCAAGTAGGCGTTACCCAATATAAAAAGCGGCGGCTAAAAATATAAGGCCCCTAAATGACTCAAATAAGCTGAGTCATTTAGGGGCCTTATTTTCCATAACAACGGTGCCGAAGTGGGGCCAAAAGTCAGTTTTTAAGCGCCATGGCCCCACGCTTTTCAAGTTAATCTGATCCTAATTTAAACTGCTTCCCGGTAAAACCAGTTCGGTCGGCCGCCGTAACTGGTCGAATCACGCGACAGGGATTGCCCGCCGCAATCACGTTGGCAGGAATATCGTGGGTGACCACGCTCCCCGCCCCAATAATCGTCCGCGCGCCCACCGTTACACCCGGTAGTACCGTGACGTTGGCAGCCAACCAGCACTGATCACCAATCGTGATCGACCTGGCAACGCAACCTCCCCGTAACCGCTCAGTCGCGTCAAATAAGTGATTGCTGGTGTACAACCCCACTTTGGGACCAAACAGCACGTGGTTGCCAATTGTAATCGGGGCGCCGTCCAGTAAAACACAGTCGTAATTCGCGTAAAAGTCGTCACCAACGTGGATGTTCCGGCCAAACTCCACCCGAAAATTAGGATTCACAAACGGTGCTTGACCCACCGTCCCCATTAATTCGCGCAGCAACCGTTCTTTTTCGGTCGGGTTGATCGTCGCGTTTATGGCGTCGGTCTTCTCAGTTGCGCGATCCCGGGCCGCCACAAGTTCCGTATCCAGGTCATTATAAGCCTGACCGCTTGCCATGTAAGCAAACTTCTCAGCTAAGTTCATCGCGTTTCTCCCGGACGAATAAAGTTCAAATACCACGTCAACGCACAAACGCCCTGCGCTGAACGAATCTGTCCCTTTTTCAACAGCTCAATAACGTGCGTGAGTGGCACTAACTGGGTATTAACGTACTCATCGTGGTCAAAGTGTTTTGCGGCGTGTTCGGTCGGATCAATGTGCGTCAAAATCAAACTAACCGTTTCGTTCGTGAACCCCTCCGAAGAACTGATCTGGGTCATTACCCGCGAATCATGGGCAACGTAACCGGTCTCTTCTTGCAGCTCGCGCTTAGCCGCCACCAACGGATCCTCGTCACCGTTGATCAACCCCGCGGGAAGACTGACGGTCTCCGCGTTGCGACCGACCCGGTATTCGGAGCCTAAAACCACTTGGTCATCGGCCGTTAACGCCAAAATAGTGACCGCGTTACCGTGGTCGATCAAGTCGCGTTCGACCGTTAACCCATCGGGCGTTTTAATTTCCTGTTTAACCAAATCAAAAATGGGGCCGTGATACACCGGGGTTTGTTTCAAAATTTTACCGGCACGGCCCACCTTGTTAAAATACTCTGCCATTATTCGTACTCCCTTCTATTGCTGTCCCGCCGCGGGAGGCAACATTTTGCGAATGCCCCCACGCGGATCCGGCACGTCACCTTGATACCGCGGAATCAAATGCACGTGACAATGCATCACCGTTTGCCCGGCGGCCGGCCCAACGTTAATGCCAACGTTATAACCGTCCGGATGAAATCGTTTTTCGAGATAATCCTTAGCCGTGGTCAATAACTGTAACATGGCGTCCCGGTCCGCCGGGGGAACGTCAAAAAACGTCGGGTAGTGCTGCTTAGGAATAATCAATAGGTGTCCCCGGCTGACCGGGTGAATATCATAAAACGCGGCCGCTAAGTCGTTTTCCAACACGTACGGCTGCGACTGACAAAAAATACAAGCTTTCATCGTCAGCTTCCTTCCTACTTTGCAAGCCAGCCCCCGTCAATCGGGACGACCGTGCCGTGAACGTAGTCGGCGTGTTGACTGGCTAAAAATAACGTTAGATCCGCCACTTCTTCCGGCCGGGCCCACCGTTTAGCGGGCGTTTCGGCCGCCACCCACTTAGCCAGCTTGCCGTCACCGGCAAAGTCGGCCGCGTTCATGGGCGTGTCGATGGCACCGGGGGCAATGCAGTTCGCACGGATGCCCCGCGCCGCGTAGTCCAAGTCGAGTTGCTTCGTATAACCGATCACGGCGTGTTTTGCGGCGGTGTAAGCCGCACCGCCACCACCACCTACTAGTCCGGCAATTGACGCCATGTTCACAAAGACGCCGTGCCCCCGGTCTAACATGGCGGGCAAAACCTGATTCGTAACTAAAAATTGGCTGGTTAGATCCGTTGCTAAGACGTCCCGCCAGGTTGCCACGTCAATGGCCAACGTTGGTTGGTAAGCATCAAGCTTGCCAGCCGTGTTACAAACCACGTCGGGAACGCCCAACGCGGTCACGCCCGCTTCAATCGCCGCGTGCAAGCCGGCGGCATCCCGAACATCGGCCAGCTGACCACTGACGGTTGCTAGGGTCGCCACGTCAGTCGGTAGCGGGTGCTGGTCAATTGCAATCACCCGGGCACCCTGCGTTAAAAAAGCCCGTGTTTGGGCTAATCCAATACCGGAAGCCGCGCCGGTGACCAGTACGGTCTGGTCTTTAAATTCGCTAAATTGCATTAGGCGACCAGTTGCCAATCGGTTGCTAAAATATCGCAATCGGTCGGTGACCACATACTATACGCTTCGTCCGCCGTTTTGATCAAAAAATACGGGTTCAACGGTGCCCCCTCAAAGGTCGTCTTTGCCTGCAAGATCACGAACAGCTCGGTGCCTTCCCAGCCGGTTCGAACCGCCTTTTTACCGGCCTTTAATTCGGGTAAAATTGCTTCAAATGTCATCAGTATGCCTCCACTTTGTGTTTACTGAAATCGTATCATAATCCCGGTATCAGGAACAGGTTTAAAATTTGTACCAACAAATTACGCTTTGTGCTGGTATGGACCAATCAAATGTGCGATAATGAAAGCGAATACAGAAACCGATTAATATTTGGAGGGAATTTTTTATGAGTAAACTAGGTGTTTCCGTTTATCCGGAACGGTCAACATTTGAAAAGGACGCCGCGTACTTGGACTTAGCAGCCAAATATGGCTACCAGCGGGTATTTACGTCGCTCCTTGAAATTAAGGGCGACCAGGACGAAGTCGTTAGCAACTTTAAAAAGGTGATCACTTACGCTAACAAGCTGGGCTTACAAGTGATGGTCGACGTCAACCCCGACCTCTTTAAACAACTGGGCGTTTCCTACGACGATCTATCGTTTTTCCACGACCTCGGTGCCTGGGGCGTCCGCTTAGACCTCGGCTTTACCGGTCAAGAAGAAGCCCGGATGACCCACAACGAATACGGGTTAAAAATTGAAGTCAACATTTCCAAGGGAACCCATTACGTGGACACCATTATGGACTACTCCCCTGAAAAGGATAATCTACTGGGATCGCATAACTTCTACCCACAACAATACACCGGTTTAGGTTACGATTATTTTGTTCAGACTTCTGAACAATACCGTCAATACGGCATCAACACCGCCGCCTTCGTTTCTTCCAACGACGCCACTTACGGTCCTTGGCCGATGCAAGACGGGCTGTGCACCCTGGAAGAACACCGGGGCTTAGCGGTTGCTGCTCAGGCCCAACACCTGAAAATGACCGGGTTAATCGACGACGTTTTAATCGGTAACGCCTATGCCAGTGAAGCCGAGTTAAAGGCCGTCAGCGACGTTTTCTTCAGTCCTTACCCACTCTTACACGTGGAAACGGTAGCCGATTTAACGGCCGCTGAAACCAAGGTGCTCTTTGACCAACCACAAACTTACCGGGGCGACTTCTCCGACTACGTTATCCGCTCATCACAGACCCGGGTGATCTACAAAGACGAAGCCTTTCCAGCGCACCACACCGCAGACGTTCAGGCCGGTGACGTGTTGATCGACAACGACGAATACGGCCAATACAAGGGTGAACTCCAAATCGCCCGCCGGGACTTTAAGAACACAGGTCGAATCAACGTGGTTGGCCACGTGGTTGAAAGTGACGCACCTTGTTTGCAACTGCTCCAACCATGGGCTGACTTTAAGTTCGTTGCAACCAAGTAATTAACCAACAAAGGGGGTTCCTTTATGAGTGCAGATTACCGGTTAACGACGGATCAGGACCGCGAGGCGTTCTACCAACTTTACCAGTACGCTTTTAATAATCACGACACACCTAACCGGCGCGCCTTTTTCATGGACCGTTACCAGCACGGCTGGATCTACGGGCTTCACGACCACGATCAACTGGTCAGCGGCCTGTACAGCCTCCCCTTGGAAGTTAATTTTCACGGGGTCAACTACGCCATGCACGGCATCGGCGACGTCATGAGTGCGCCCGAATACGCTGGTAAGGGCGGCGCCGGGAAGCTGTTAACGGCCGCCCTTGAAGCCATGGCGGCCCAGCACGTTCCGCTATCTTACTTGGCACCCTTTTCCTACCCGTACTACCGGCGGTTTGGCTACGAGCACGTCTTTGACCACTGTCACCAAGTGATGGCGGCTAAGGACCTGCCCCGCATTAAACCAACCGACTTAACGGGGACGGTGACCCGCTACGGTAACGAGGGGTTGGAATTAGTCAACGATTTTTACGAAGCACAGCCGATCAATCAACGGGGCGGCTTAGTTCGGCCGGCATGGTGGCGCCACTACCTCACGCTAAAACATAACTGGTCCGTGGCAATCTACCGCAACGCCAACGCGCAGATTGAAGGCTACCTAGTGTACGAACGCCAAGCCACTAACTTTGCGATTCAGGAATGGTCAACGAACACCCCGGTAGCGTTTGAACGACTGGCCAACTTTATCACTAAACACGGTACCACCTTTGAAACGTTCAGTTACGACGGCCCCAGTGCGGAAAGCGGCCTGGATCTCTTAGCCGACCCGTACACGTTGCAAGTCACTACGACGCCGTACATGATGGCCCGCATCGTTTTACTGCACGATTTCATCACCCGCTACCCGTTTACCGCCGACGTGGCTCCCATTCGGCTTGCCGTAAGTGATCCCATATTGCCCGCAAACCAGGGCGTTTGGGAGCTGCAACGACAGCTGACCCGCACCACCTTGAACCGAGTCAGCGCTGACGTGACCCACGCCAGTGACCTTCAGCTATCAATTCAACAATTAACTAAGGCCCTGTTTGGGACCCGCTCACTGGTCAGTGCTTGGCAACACGGCCAGATCACCGGCGCCCGGGATGCGGCCGAACGGTTAGACCACGCGCTGGTCAAAAACCGCCCGGCACTGATCGATTACTTTTAAAATTCATTGTATGCATCTAAACCAAATGACGACTTCTAGGCTACTAATAGCCGGAAGTCGTCATTTTTTGGTGGTTCATTTAATTTTCATACAAGTAACCAGCGGTCCGCAACGTGGCCTGAATCGCAGTCAGCTGGGCCGCCGTTTGGTAACCAATCGTATGGGTATGGATACCATCGGTCAACTCGGACAGCAAGTGCCCGTGCTGCTTTTTAAGCCGTCCCATAAACAAGTGAACGTCACCAACGGTCCGCAATTCTAACTCTCCCCGCAAACGTCCGTATAATGGGTGTTCAACCGTCACGTCCTTGATTACGCCACCGGCCTGAATAATCCGGGTCATTTCGTCAAGTGCCGCCGCGGCACCGTGCCGGCAAACAACAATTGCGGTGGGCTGGTCAGCCGTTGCCAACTCGTAACCGTGCAGGGTAGCAACGATTCGAAGACCATTGGCACGTAGTAACGAAATGTCACCCACTACCGTTTGACGACTAACCCCCAGCTGGTGTGCCAAAGTAGTAGCACTTAACGCATCCGTACTCGTTGATAACGCGGCCCGAATTTGGTCGCGGCGTTCCGATCCCGTCATAACTTCACCTTCCTGATTAACCTGCGGATTCACCCTGAGAATAATATTTAATAACCCTATTTAAGGTTCGCGCGTAGGCAATTTCTTTTTGCGTTTGTGGCCCCACGTACTCGTTAACGTCAATTACCAGTACTTCATCGGCCAGCTCAATCTTTTTGAAATGGGCGGCCCGTAAAAGTTGCACCTCGTGGGCCGTTAACTGACCGCCCACGTTAAATACTGGACCTAGCACCACGTTCCCCCGCAGCGCTAAGTCCGTTTCAATTTTTTTAAACACCGCCGCAAATTTGCGGGAACCACACAGTGTGACCACTTTCACTCTATTCATAAGCCATCCTAATAAAAAATATTTCTTTATTTATTCTAACACGCTTTTCCCCATCATCCTGCCTAATTAAACGGATCACGGGGCTTCTTAAAATGTCCCGAACACCGCGTGAGCTATTCACAATTCCGAAACTGTGCTAAACTATTTTTTATCAGGAGGGTGTCAAGACACCTATCAAAGCTTAGAAAGGATCATCCTATGCGTAATTTGTCATTACTTACCGACTTGTACGAATTTTCCATGGCTAACGGCTTCCAGCACGACTTACCCGCCACGCAAGCCACGTTCGACGTTTTTTACCGGCGCGTGCCCGACGCTGGTAGTTTTGTAATTGCAGCCGGACTACAACAAGTTATCGAGGCGTTACAAAACTTTCATTTTAGTGAAGCGGACCTCGCCTACTTTAAAACCCTGGACCTTTGGGATCCGGAGTTTTTGAACTACCTGGCCAACTTTAAGTTAGACTGCCAAATTCAAGCAGTGGCCGAGGGGACCCCGGTCTTTCCGCGGGAACCCCTACTGACGGTGACCGGTCCCATCGCCCAGACTCAACTACTTGAAACCCTGATTCTCAACATTTTAAACCACCAATCCCTGATTGCGACGAAGGCCCGCCGGTTGACCTTCGCTGCGTCGGGACGGCCCATCATGGAATTCGGTGCCCGGCGTGCTCAGGGTCCTGACAGCGCAATTTACGGCACCCGCGCGGCCGTTATTGGCGGGGCTAAGAGTACGTCGAACGTCTTAGCGGCCAAAGCCTTCAACATTCCGGCGGCCGGAACCATGGCCCACAGTTGGATCGAAGCCTTTCCCGATGAATTGACGGCCTTCCGTAAATGGAGTGAACGCTACCCGGATAACAGCGCGCTGCTGGTTGATACATACGACGTTCTAAATTCAGGGGTCCCCAACGCCATCACCGTCTTTCAAGAACTGCGTGAGCGTGGCCACCAACCGGTTGGGATTCGAATCGACTCCGGTGACGTCACCATGCTGGCCCAACAGGCCCGTAAGATGCTGAACGCCGCCGGTTTTCCGGAGGCCAAAATCACCATTTCTAACGCCCTCGACGAAACCATCATCACGTCGCTTCTCCAACAGGGCGCCCCGATTGATAACTTCGGCATCGGGGAAAAACTCATTACCAGTGCCTCCGCGCCCGTCTTGAGTGGTGTTTACAAGCTCGCCGCCATTGAACAAAACGGACACGTAGAACCTAAGATTAAGGTGAGTGCTAGCCGCGAAAAGCTGACCATTCCGGGTAAAAAACGAGTTTACCGACTATACCGGCCGGGCACTAAGCAGGCCTTTGCCGATTTGATTGCTTTAGAACACGAAACCATTGTCGGAGAGAGCCACCTAGCCGTCTTTAATAGTGACCCGCTGAGCGTTGACCGTCACCACGTGTTAACCGCCTTCGACGCCCAGTTACTCCTAAAACCGGTCACACTGACTACAACGAGTTATCCCAGTGTTCAGGCCATCCAAACCACGAGTCAGCACCAACTGGCTGAGCTCCCCCGCGCCACCCAGCGCTTAATTAATCCGGACGTGTACCCGGTCTACATGACCGCCGCGTTAAGTCAGTTACAAACCGAATTATTAAGTCAGGCGACGCCCGCCGATTAATATAAAATGCAACCTAAAACGACCCCGGAAAGTTATTTTCGGAGTCGTTTTAAGTTGCATTTTTATAGTTGGGTCAGGGCGGGATCATCGGTCGCACTCGGGGTTAGGAGCTTCCCCAAAACGCCTAGCACGTATGTCCGCTCGCGTTGAGGATCGTCATTCGGCAAAGTCAACGCACCCCGCATCAATTCACCGCCAATCATTGACAAAATTGTCTGAATAATTAGGTCGTTCGGCCAAGGGACCAACAGCTGATCGGCTCGCAACTGGTTAAGCACCCCACCAAATTGTTGCACCATGACCGGCGCAATGTGACCAATAATTTGATTACGACGTGCTTGGTCAAAAGCCACCATTTCCAAAATTACTTTAATTTCTTTCTGGTTGGCCAGAACAAACGCGACCCGGTCATCGTAAATCGCCGTTAAAAAGGCTTCTAGACTCGGATAACGCCGATGCAGTTCATCCTTTGAAAAATCACTAGCGAGCATTGGCGCGATGTTGGTTGCGAGCGGCGCAAGTATGGCATCCCGCAACCCCTCCTTAGTGCGGTAACGACGGTAAACCGTGCCTTCCGCAACCCCCGCACGCTGCGCAATGTCGCTCGTACTCGTTTGTTCAAACCCTTTTTCGGCAAACAAGTCTAGGCTCGCTTGTAAAATGGCCCGCTGTTTAGGCGTAATGTCACGATTGTCCGCTAAATCCTGGCTAAAGTAATCCCGTATCCGGGGGTGTTGTTCCATGTTAATCACACTTTCCGATAACGTTTCATACCAACAATGTTTAAGAACGTTAAGACTACCATAAAGCCTACCAGAATTAATAAGTTAACGCCAATGTCACCCAGGGTCGCTCCCTTGGTCACCACGTCGGTCAACGCATTCGCTCCGTAGTAAAGCGGCATGACGTGCGCAACAACCTGTAACCAGTTAGCCATCCCGGTGACGGGAATTAACCCGGCAAAGAAAATTTGCGGGACAACGATCAGCGGAATGAACTGGATCATCTGAAATTCAGAATTAGCAAAGGTTGAAATAAAGATTCCCAGGGCTAACGCAACCAGTGCCAGTAACAAGTTAACTAAGAATACCAGCCAAATACTGCCGACCAAGTGGATCTTAAAGACCGTGATGGCGAAGAGTACCGTGATGAAGGTCTGGATAATGGCAAACAGACCGTATCCGATCAGGTAGCCAAAAATAATTTCACTGCGTCGAATCGGGGTTGCTAACAACCGGCTCAACGTCCCGGTCGTCCGCTCATTTAGGAGTGAGATCCCCGAAATTAGGAACACGAAGAAAAAGACGAAGAACCCTAAGAAAATTGGTAAAAAGTTTTCAAAGAAGGTCGAGTCGCTACTACCATAAATATAGTGGGCTTGCGTAGTGTAACTCGTGGGTTTGCTTACGTGCTGACTAGTCGAACGCGTGCTCGTCGCCTGCTTGAGTTGTCGTTTTAACTTTTTGACCGCGGCGGTGTTGCCGCTGGCCTGCGCTTGCGCAAGGGCCATTTTTAACTTCGTGACCGTGGCCTGCGTCTGCGCGGTGGTCAGCTTAGTCAGGGCTCGTTGCTGCTTCACTAAGACCCGTTGTTGCGTCTTAGTGGCAGCAGCGAGGGCCTTCACCTTTAATTTCACCAGTCCGCTTTGGAGTGCGGCTTTGATCAGCGACGTGTTAGTGGGGTTACTGTTAGAATACGTTACGGTCAGCTTCCCGTTCTTTTGGGTTAGGTAGCCGTCCAAATCGTGCTGCTTGATCATCTTCGCCGCACTAGCAGTACTTTCATAATCCTTCAAATCCACGTGTTTGGTCTTAATTACTTTCAGTACCTGGCTATCAACGTTATGAACGCCTAAACTAGCAACTTGGGTGGTATTATTTTGAAATAAAAAGTACATTAACGACATGATCAGGAGTGGTGCCAAAAACATTAACGCCAAGGTCCGTTTGTCCCGAACCATTTGTTTTAAAACCCGTCTAACGATTGCCATTGTTCGCATCTTGGAGCCGCCCCGCTTTCAAAAAGACTTGTTCAATTGTTTCGACATGGTAACGCTGCTTTAATTCAGCCGGGGTCCCCTGTGCGAGGGCAATGCCGTGCCGGATCAACATTAAATAATCACAGCGTTCCGCTTCATCCATGACGTGGGTGGTGACCAACATTGATTTTCCACCCGTTTTCAATTTATTGAGTTCCGCCCAGATCTGTTGCCGCAGTTCCGGATCAATGCCAACGGTGGGTTCGTCCAAGACTAGTAACGGCGGGTCCTGAATCAGCGCAATTGCCAGTGACAACCGGCGTTTCATCCCACCGGAATAGCCACTGACCCGTTGATCTAACTGTGTTGTTAGGTTGACCAAGTTAGCGGCGTAGTCAATCATTTGCGCCAATTTAGTTTTCGGTACGTTCATCAATTGGCCAAAAAACTTTAAATTTTCCCGGCCAGTCAACGTTTCGTACAGGGCGTCACTTTGGGCCATGTAGCCAATTTGGGCCATCACCGCACGGTTGGGCATCAACGTCCCCATTACGTGAACTTCCCCACCATCGACCGCTTCCATCCCTAAAATACTTTTGATCAGCGTCGTTTTTCCGGCGCCAGACGGTCCAATCAATCCGTAGATCGTGCCAGCGGGGACCGTTAAATCAATTTGATCTAACACCTGGTGCTGCCCAAAACTTTTGCTAACGCGTTGGGCTTCAACGTAATTTGTTGTCATGTCATCCTTCCTTTCACTAGTGAGTGTTCACTCACTCATTTACAATTCACATCATATAACGGACCCGCTAAAGAATCAACCCTAAAATGAGTAATCACTCACTCTAAATCTAAATAAAGTATCAGCCTCAAAATTGTTCAGAATTTTAAGGCTGATACTTTAATCAAATTGAATGCTTTTAGTTGAACCGCTCATGAGTAAGCAAGGTCGTGCCGCGTTGGTAATCCCGTTCACGCTCACTGACCGGCATCATGTCCCCACCGGTCGCCCAGACGACGTGGGTCACGTTCGCACCGCCCAATTCGGGCACGGCGGTCGTCAACGGTTTAATAGCGGTAAACCCGGCGGCAGCGGAGGGTTCCACGGTAATTTTCTGAGTATCAATCAGTTCGCTGACGTACTCAAACAGGTCGTCATCGTTAAACGTCACGCTCCCGAGTAACAACGTGCGCATAATTTTACCGGCGATCCGGGACGGGCGACTAACCGCTAACCCGTCGGCCGCCGTCAGACCGTCCAAACCAATGTCTTGCACGGAAATTTTTTCATTTAACTTTGTCATCATCCCAAGGGTGACGGACGGAACGTGGGTCGGTTCACAAAAGACCGGGTGTACGTTGGCTCCCATAATCATTTTCAAGCCAAACGCCACCCCACTCGGACTGCCACCAACACCGGCGGGTAAATAAACCACGACCGGGTGCTTGGCATCCACTTTGATCCCCTGTTTTTTAAACTGATGTTGTAAACGGACCGCGGCAACCGCGTACCCTAAAAAGAGGTCGGTGGAACCCTCGTCGTCAACAAAGTGACAGTGCGGGTCCGCAGCTGCGGCCTGCCGGGCCAACGGGATCACGCTGGAAAAATCAGTATCAAATTCCTTAACGGTCACGCCGTTAGCCCGTAACCGGTCCTTCTTCCATTGCCGAGCGTCGTGCGACATGTAAACGGTCGTTTTAAACCCGAAACTGGCCGCCGCAATCCCAACGCTAAGGGCTAAGTTACCGGTCGACGCCACGATCACGCCGTACTGCGCAAATAATCGGTGGTAATCCGAATTGGCCAGCACCCCGTAGTCGTCGAGGTACGTCAAGTCCGATCGTTGCATGGCGACCCGTTCCGCAAATTTGAGCACTTCGTAAATGCCACCACGCGACTTGATTGAACCGGACACGGGCAATTCGCTATCTGCCTTTAAGTAAAGCTGACCGTGTAAGGACTGGTGGTTCAACATTTCCCAGGCGGCCCGCATGCGATCGATGCGAATCAGGGGGGACTCGATCACCCCGTGAGTCGCCACGGTTTCTGGGAATACCCGCTCTAAATACGGTGCGAAGCGTTCCCAACGGGCCACCGCGTCAAAAATCTGGGCCCGTGACAACGGTAGCGGCGCCCGTTCACCGTAATCCGGGTTGCGCCAAACGATTGGTTTTTTAGCCATTAAGTCCTTAATTTGCGGGTGTTCCTGAATCAACTTTTGCTTATCCATTATTTTCAAGTCCTTTACTTAAACGCCTTGTAAACTTTTCTCACACGGGCATTTAACCATAAAGTTCGGGGATACGCAAGTCAGTACCACTTTGTAAATTAGCCATTAAATTACGGACGAAACCAGCAAACACGCTAATTAGACCAATTTAAATATTTTAAATTTAAAGTTAGCTAATTAGGTTCCGTTTCAAAAACTGACCGACCATGCGGACACCAAAACGCGCAAACTACCCTTTCGAGTAATTTGCGCGCTTAAAAAATTTATTAACTCCTGCTAAGTTAGTCTAAATCGGCACCGTTAGTTTTGATAACTTTTTGATACCAGTAGAACGAGTCCTTCTTAGAACGGGCCAACGTTCCGTGACCTTCATCGTCCTTGTCGACGTAGATAAAGCCGTAACGTTTTGACATTTGACCCGTTCCGGCTGAAACTAAGTCAATGCAGCCCCACGGCGTGTAACCAATTAAATCAACGCCGTCTTCAGTGACCGCTTTGATCATCGCGTCAATGTGGGCCCGTAAATAATCAATTCGGTAAGGGTCATGAATTGAGCCGTCCGCTTCGACCTTGTCACGCGCACCCAGACCGTTTTCAACGATCATCATTGGTTTGTTGTAACGATCTTGTAACCAGTTCAGGGAGTACCGTAACCCCTCCGGATCAATTGGCCAATCCCATTCACTGGTCTTCAAATACGGATTATCAACGGCTTCGGTTCCGACAAAGTGGTAGCTCGGGTTGTCAGCCTTACCCTCAACCGTGTTGGAATTATAGTAGCTAAAGCCGATGTAGTCCACGGTCCCCTCTTTCAAGACTTGCCGGTCTTCGGCCGTGATGTCTGGCCGGAAGCCGGTTTGCTTAAAGTAAGCTTCCATGTTCCGTGGGTAGTATCCCCATGATTGGACGTCCGCAAACCAGTAACGGCGTTGCATCGCCTTTTCCGCCTGCATAATGTCTTGGGGTTTAGCAGTCAACGGGTAGATGGGCGTCATGTTGATCATGTTCCCAATTTGGAAATCGGGGTTGATCTCGTGACCGATTTTAACGGCTAAGGCGCTCGCAACAACTTCGTAGTGGGCGGCTTGGTACATCAACGCTTCGGCATCGGGGTCGTCGGGCTTTAAAACTAACCCTGAATCGGTTGCCATCAAAAATTGGTTGGTGTAGGTCGTCTGGTTATTAATTTCGTTAAAGGTCATCCAATACTTAACCTTATTCTTATATCGCTTGAAGACAGTCATTGCGTAGTGTACGAAGAAGTCGATGACTTTCCGACTTCGCCAGCCACCGTATTTCTTAACTAGGTGGTACGGCATTTCAAAGTGGGCCAACGTGATCACGGGTTCAATACCGTACTGATGACAAGTATCAAACATGTCATCGTAAAACTTTAAGCCGGCTTCGTTGGGTTCGGCTTCGTCACCGTTCGGGAAGATCCGGGTCCAAGCAATTGACGTCCGGAAACACTTAAAACCCATTTCAGCAAATAATTTAATGTCTTCCTTGTAGTGGTGGTAAAAATCAATGCCTTCGTGGTTCGGGTAATTTTTGCCCGCAATCACGCCGTCGGTAATTTCACGGGGAACCCCGTTTGCACCGGCGGTCATTACGTCAGCGACACTAACACCCTTGCCGCCGGCTTGCCAGCCACCTTCAAGTTGATGGGCAGCGACCGCGCCGCCCCATAAAAAGTCTGACCGTAAACCACTCTTAGTTGTTGCCATTAAAAAATCGTCCTCTCTTTATAAATCCTCACCGTTACTTGCAATGACCTGCTTATACCAGTCGAAGGAATCCTTCTTGGAGCGGTCAAAACTCCCCTGACCGTTGTCGTCAGCGTCCACGTAAATAAAGCCGTAGCGTTTAGCCATTTCACCGGTGCTGGCCGAAACCAGGTCAATGCAGCCCCACGGCGTGTAACCAATCAGGTCAACCCCGTCCAGGGCCACGGCCTCTTCCATGGCTTGAATGTGGTCGTGGAAGTAACTAATGCGGTAATCATCGTGAACACTGCCATCGGCTTCCTTCTTATCGTAGGCACCGAAGCCGTTTTCAACGATAAACTGTGGTAAGTGCCAGCGGTCCTGCATCCAGTTCATCGCGTAACGCAGACCGGTTGGGTCAATTTGCCAGCCCCAGTCAGATTTTTCCACGTACGGATTTTCGACAAAATCGTCCGGTTCCTTGAAGTCGTAGTCCACGTCACCGTCCTTGCCCTTAGTTACGAAGGACATGTAGTAACTAAAGCCAACGTAATCCACGGTACCAGCCTTTAAAGTAGCCAGGTCGGCCGCCGTAATGTCCATGTCAAAGCCCTTACGTTCAAAGTACTTTGGCAGCCACTTCGGGTATTCGCCCCAGCAGTGGACGTCGCCAAACCAGTAGCGTTTCTGCATCGCCCGTTCCGCCATCATGACGTCACTTGGCTTAGCAGTCAACGGATAAATTGGGCACATGGCCACCATGCAGCCAATTTGGAAATCGGGATTGATTGCGTGTCCCGCTTGAACGGCCAAAGCGCTGGCCACTAATTCGTAGTGGGCGGCTTGATACATCGCTTGTTCCCAATTGTCGTCCTTACCCAGTTCTAGGCCGGAGTTTTGAAGTAACGGGTGCGGATCATCCCAGGCCGTTTGGTTGTTAATTTCGTTAAAGGTCATCCAATACTTAACCTTATTCTTGTAACGTTTGAAAACCGTCTTCGCAAAGTGTACGAAGAAGTCGATCATCTTCCGGTTACTGAACCCACCGTACTTTTTGACTAGGTGGTACGGAATTTCAAAGTGGGATAACGTAATCACGGGTTGGATGCCGTGGGCCAATAAGTCATCAAACATGTCGTCGTAAAACTTCAAGCCGGCTTCGTTCGGTTCTTCCTCGTCACCGTTTGGGAAGATCCGGGTCCAGGCAATTGACGTCCGGAAACACTTAAAGCCCATTTCTTCAAACAACTTCACGTCTTCGGGGTACCGGTGATAAAAATCATTGCCCCAGTGGTTAGGGTAAACTTCGCCCGGTTTTACACCGTCGGTAACTTTCCGAGCAACGCCGTTACGGCCAGCGGTCATCACGTCAGCGATGCTAACGCCCTTACCACCTTCTTGCCAGCCCCCTTCGAGTTGGTGGGCAGCAACCGCGCCGCCCCATAAAAATCCTTTTGGCATCTTATATCCGTTTGCCATAAATTTATGACCTCCAATTTAAATATTATTTATTTGTTACGGGTACTTTCAAAATCTAAACCATTCGTTGGGTTCGTGCGGCAAAGCCACTACTAAATTTTCATAAAAGTCATCACATTGGCTTACTCACGCCACTGACTGCCCGCACCCGGCCGCCACTACTAAATGTGACTGGCCGGATCAGAAGGTGGTGTAAGCCCGACCCTTCAGCAAAATAAGTTGGCCATTTAAAGAAAAAGGGGCACCCGAACCAACACCGCATGGTATTCGTCTGGGTCCCCCAAATGGTTAACGTTTATTTTGCTTCGTCAGCAGCTAAACGCCGATAAACATCTACGACTTCACCAGCTAAATCACGGAAGGTGATGGCATTCATGATGTGATCTTGTGAATGAACTAGGAGTAAGGAAACGTGTGTATGTTCCCCCTGAGCTTCCGCCGTTAACATTGAAGTTTGTGAGTTGTGTGCTTCCGTTAAGAAGTTATCAGCTTCCTTCAACTTAGCGTCCGCCGTGTCAAAGTCGCCTTCCTTGGCCGCTTTGATGGCTTCAAAGGCTGAACTCTTGGCGTTACCACCATTAACGATCAGACCCATGATTGTTTCGAGACTTGCTTCGGTTTCCTTTGGTGCTTGCGTTTCTTCTGCCATTAACCCTCATCCTTTTTAGCTTGTTTGTTTATTTAGTTGCCCACACAATTAAAATGCCACCGGACCGGTAGTGCTTTACTACCGTGGTCCGGCAGCATCTAGAAATCATTTAATTATTATTTAGCCATTGAAGCTTCGGCTTCGCGTAATACCTTTTCACCGTTCATCATGCCGTAGTCTTGCATGTTGATAACTTCAACGGGGATATCAACCCGCTTTTGGAAGTCGCTTAACATGTAACGAACTTGCGGTCCGAGCATTAAAATGTCAGGGTTCTTTTCAGCTAACTTCGCATCAGCGTCACTGGCAGCGGTTGCAAAAATTTCTGCATCGATACCATCGGCTTCAGCAGCCTTTTGCATCTTTGAGACTAATAATGAAGTGGACATCCCTGCAGCACATACCAACATAATCGTTTTTTCAGCCATAATAAACACGCTCCTAGATAGTTTTGAATTAATTCATTTCAGCGGTTGCTTTACTAAACCGCTTTCATTACAATTAGAATTATAAGTCATGGGTACAAATTTGACAAGCCCTATTAATCAAATTAACGCGATTTATTAAATTGGTACCCATAAATATTTTTATCGGAAGAAGTGAACCATTATGTATCGTGAAATTGCGACCAAGCTTGTCAACGCCATCCAAGATGGCCAGTTTGAAACTAAATTACCCACTGAGGCGCAGTTAATGGAACGTTTCCACGCCAGCCGCAACACGATTCGCAAGGCAATTGACCTCGTTTACCAGCAGGGACTCTTACGACGTGTACAGGGTAGTGGTTATTTTATTACTAATATTCAATTAAAACACAAAACGGTGGTCAACCTATCCGCCCGCTCGATGCTGAACAGCAATTTACACCCCCGCGATCTTGAATCAAAGGTATTGACTTTCGATACCATCCACGGCGACACCGCCCTCAGTCGACAACTAGGGATTCCCGTGGATGAGGAGCTTTACCGGGTCATCCGGTTACGTTACTGGCACAATCAGCTATACTGTTTAGAAAAAGCGTACTATCTACGGTCGGTCGTTCCCTACTTATCAACCGAGGCGGTCAACTCGTCTATTTGGGACTTTTTAAGTGAAGCGTACGGTATTGGAATTGCTAATAGTGACGACTACCTGTCGCTCACGAACTTATCCACCGAAGAATCCCAACTAATGGGGTTAGACCACGGTGCCACCTACATGGCATTAGATTCCTGCAATTATTATAAAAATAACGGCCTGTTAGATTTCTCCCACACGGTCTTTGCGTACCCTGATTTAGCCCTGTACTTTCACACAACAAACTTAGCAAATAATTAAAACATCTATAAAAAAGGGGATTTCACTATAGTTTCGTCACAATTTATGGCTATAATGGTAGAAGTAACCAAATTTACGATGGAGGAATTAGCGTGTCAGCACCCCTTTTTTCAGTGGTTGTACCCGCGTACAACCAACACAAATTTATGAATAGTTGCCTGGCGAGTCTCCAACGCCAGACGGTCACTGATTTTGAAGTGATTGTTGTGGATGACTGCTCGCGTGACGATACCGGTGAACAAATTGCCGCGTTCGTTGCGCGTGACGACCGCTTTCACGTGGTCAGTCATTCACGCAACCTTGGCGTTTCCGCCGCGCGAAACTCTGGTATGGCGGTGGCTAAGGGTAAGTACCTCTGCTTCGTTGACGGTGACGACTGGGTCGAACCCGACTTTTTAGCGACTTTTCTTGCAGCTTACCAGGCCGCACCTAAAAGTCAGCTAGTGGTCTGTGGTCACTTCGGCTATTTAGCCGTTCCCAGCCCCGCCAAAACGTATACTCAAAAAGAACTAATTGCTAACATTAACTTTGGGACCGTTGGTGGATTTTCGTGGAACAAGTGTTTTATCCGAAGTATCATCACCAACCACCAACTCAAATTTAACGAAGACATTGATTTTCTTGAAGACCAGTTATTTGCATTTCGGTACGCTAACTACGTCACCAGTGCGCCGTACGTGCCAGCAAAAACGTACCATTACCGTTGGCGTTTCCGCAGTAACCTCGCCCACATTGGGCTGCCGTTCTTTACGGCCCGGCGTAAGATGATCAAGATTCTCAAACAAGAAAATAAGCAACTATTGAGCGAAGATTTAAACAATCAGTAGCCCCATCAAGACCTTAAGAAGAGGCTGTGACATAAGTCTCTAAAAACAAAGCCAGTCTGGAAAAATCTTCGGATTTTTCCGGACTGGCTTTTGATATAATGGAAAATAAAAAAGAGTACCGGTCGCACCCGATACTCCACGAAATTA
>NZ_QWZQ01000028.1 GCF_003885105.1 Lactiplantibacillus garii | reverse complement strand
TTTTGGTCATTGGGAAGTCGATACGGTACTTTCTAGCCGAGGTCAGTCACGAGCATGTTTGGTCACTTTTGTAGAACGTAAAACCCGGCTTCTATGGGCTATCAAAGCCCCTAATCGCACCGCCAAGACCTTAAATGATACCTTTGGAAAGTTTATGGGGACCTTCGGTTCCCAAGTGAAATCTATAACTGTTGATCATGGTAAGGAGTTTGCCGATTATCGATCCATAGAACAAGACTATCAGATTAAAGTTTATTTTTGTCACCCGTATTCTCCATGGGAACGGGGATCCAATGAATATTTCAATCGACGGTTACGTTGGTTTTTCCCGAAAAAGACTAACTTTGACCAGATAACGACTGATGAAATCCTGGCAGCACTTGAGCTTATTAATCAACGACCATTAAAAATCCATCATCAACAGACTGCCATTGAAAGTTTCCGGGCTTGTTCGGATTAAACTTGTAATTTGCCGAATAAAAAAATGGAAGCCCAGTTCATCTGCGTATTTAATTAAATAGAACACTTTTGATTCATTTCAAAGCGACCATGGTGACTAGGCGCTAATTCACAACTAAGGAAGACCTATGCAAACACAGTTATTGCACCACCCAACCGACGAACAACTCGACCAACTGATGGCCATCTGGTTAGACGGCAACCTGAACGCTCACCCGTTCATTAAAGCCGATTACTGGCGTAAGCAAGCGCCGGCGGTCCGCCAAGCTTTGCCGCAGGCTCAACTGATCATTGCGACAACGGCCGAAAAAATTATTGGCTTTATTGGTTTACAGGGCCACTACGTCGCGGGCATCTTCGTACAAACGGATGCGCAGCAACGGGGCGTCGGCACCGCCCTACTGAGTGCTGCCAAGGAGCTGACCCATAAGCTTCAACTATCGGTATACGTCGCCAACCGTCCCGCGGTGGCCTTTTATCATCACAGCGGCTTTCACGTTCACGAACAATCCGTTGATAAAGCGACGCACCAACCAGAATACACGATGCGCTGGCACCGTTAATAACCCCTAGTACGTCAAGGACTCCAAGTAAACAGAGTTCTTGACGTACTTTTACTTTTAAGGTGACGACACTAAAACACTAAAGCCTGCACCGAACCTGGTTACCCGCGCTAACGTAAACAAGGTGCCCCCACTTTCGCTAGTCAGCGACGCTCACACGTTAAAATTGAATTGATATATTTTTAGAATATCAATAATTACGTATAAATATTGACAAGGGTATATTAACGGTGTTTAATTGATACTGAAAGCGGTTTATATACCGCTTTAGTTTGGTTAAAGGAAGTGTCAACTTGAATATCGAACTTTTTATTGCCCGGCGAAAAGCTTTAGGTCTTTCCCAAAAAGCCTTAGCTGAGGGCATCTGTACCCAAGCCACCCTTAGTAAGTTTGAAAATAACGGTAAGGCACCCGCGATTCGTATCGTAGCGCAACTTTGCCAACGACTTAACTTACAACTAGAAGACGTTTTTCCAACGGAACGCGTAGCCGACGCCGCCGTTTTGAAGGTGCTTGAAAAAATCGAATTTGATTTAATTACTAGTGAATATCACGACGCCGAAACGTTATTAGCTAAAATCGCCGACGAACCCCGTCACGACCGGGAAACCAAGTTACAATATTGTTATTTAAAGGGTTACGTAGCGGCTTTAAACCACCACCCCATTAGTGACGTCCTGTTTAATTTTGATCAAATCATTACCGACTTAGACGAATCCCACACCACGATTTACACCCAATTAGCCTACTGTGGGACCGGGATCGCGTACCAGTTTAATAGCGACCCTAACAAGGCCCAGTACTACTTTGAAAAGGTTCGCCACGCCCTACCAAGTCTCCCGTTGGAAACAACGGCCAGTGTGTGGCGGGTGATCAACTTGGCCTATTACACGGGCAACTTTTACGCTAGCATCGATCAACCCACTCAAAGCCTCAAATTATTGGATTACGGGATCAACATCTGCTCACGGTTCCACGTCACCTACTACGCCGCGTGGATCAAATTTTTACAAGCACAGTTGATCGACGCTCCCGATAAGATTCAAGAGTATCTCAACGACGCGACCGCCTTTGCGCGAATTAATAATAATAAGCAATTGCTTAAGAAAATTTCAAGTTATTCAAGTTCACTTTAAAATCCCGACAAATTAATTGCATTTAGTAAGTCAATCACCTAAACTGCAAGTATCAAGAGACGAGGTTTGAACAATTAAGGAGGTTCTGTCCATGTTATTAGCAGGTCTTTTAGTCGCAGCCGGCTTAGCAGCTATTGCTGGCGCGGCAGCCAGCAGTCACGTTCCCGCTGCCCAACCAGTCAGAATCAAACATGATCAGCGCAATCCACAGAACCGGCGCTAAGCTGATCAATGTGGTTTGAGGAATAAAATATAACGTCAAACGAAAAATCGCTTAGCAAATCTATTTCAGATTTACTAAGCGATTTTAATTTATCCTTCATTTGGGTAACGCCGCACAAAACCTGCCATGGTCAACGTAAACATGACCAAACCAAGCAACTGTACCCAAACCCAACGCCGTTCGTTAGTTTGTGGCAATTGCCGTGCAGGTTGTGCATGGTTAGTGCCGGCTGGAGCAAGTGGTTGAACCACTGCTGACCCTGGCACGACAACTTGGTCCGGTTTCGTTGGCGTCGTTGGCGTCGTTGGCGTTTCCGGCTCCAAAGTATCCGTAAACGCCAACTTTACTGAATACTCATTAGTTGCAGTGATGGTCACCGTTTGTGGTAACGTATCCAATTGATAACCTACTGGTGCCACTGTTTCTTGAACAGTGTACATGCCTAATGCCAGGCCAGTAGCCGTTGCACGGCCATCCTGACCAGTAATCAAGGTTCGTACAATTTCACCATTAACATTCATCACAGTGAAGGTCGCACCCGCTAATGGCATTTTCGTTTCCGCAGCGATCTTTACGATTGTCAGCGTTCCGGTCACCGGCACAACTGGTTGCGGTACATCCGCAAACGTTAACATTGCGTGGTAGTTGTTACCAGTATTAAGGCTAACTTGTTGCACCGTTGTGTCCAACAAGTACCCCGCTGGCGCTGCCGTTTCTTGAACGGTGTAATTACCCTGAGCTAAGCCGGTTGCGGTGCCCCGACCATTCTGATCAGTTACCAGTGTCCTCACAACGTTGCCATTAACATCCTTTACTGTGAAAGTTGCACCCGCCAAAGCTTGTTGCGTGGATGCATCGTTTTTTACGATGGTTAACGTTCCAGTTTGATACGTGTTAGTCAAGGTAACCGTTTCGTTGGACGTCGTTTGGTGACTAACGTAACCTGAAATCGCCGTTTCTTGCACAGTGTAAACATACGCTGTCCCGTTAACGTCGGTAGTATCAAGGTCACTAAACGTACCAGTATAGCCATTCACACTTGTTAACGTCATCGTTTGGTACGTTTGACCATCCCGCAACAACGTAACCCGTACGTTAGGGGTTGTTTCACTATTAGGAACATTCCGCCAGACTTTAACCACCTTAACCGCCGTTTTGGCAATCTTCATATCCGTAACGTGATAAGTAATTAAGCTACTGGTAGCTCTTCCCGCGGAAACTAAAATTTCATGGGTTAATGAATCTAATTGGTATCCGGTTGGTGCACTAGTTTCACGTAATAAATAAGTTCCCGCCGAAAGGTTCTCAGCATAGATTCGACCATCTTCATCAGTCATTAAACCAAAGCGCAATACCGTTCCATTCTCGTCTAATAACTCATACGTTGCCCCACTAACGGGCTGATCAGTATCATCCGTTTTAATAATCAGCAGATTATACGGCTGATCATCATAGGTCCCTTTAATCCCAAATCCACTACTATTATTTGATTGTTGGTTTTCAGGAACTACGGGATCCGTACCACCCGTAGAACCAGAACCCGATCCCGGATTACCCGATCCATCATCTGGATTAGTCCCACTAGTCGGCGTATAAGTAACATCCGCGTTATTAGTGTATAAATGACCCTTTTCCAAACTAACCGAATAGAACATATTAATTGCCGTTGTTACATGATCTAAGTTAACACTCAACTGATTTCCCTTAACAGTAACCTGAACAACCGGCGAAACTACTCCATCAGCATAAGTAAATTTATTTGTCTCAAAAGCATAGGTACCTAACGTAGCGGCTTTACTAAAAGCTCCGTTAATGTAACTTCCCGTTTCAAGTGTAATCTCACTATCATGGCTTTGATATAAACCAAGTTGATCAGTAATGGTTACATTTTTCCAGTCCTCACTGCCAAGATTGGCAACAACTTGCCAATACATTCTAGATGGAATTCCATCGGTATCTAGACTAGCATCATCTTTCCAACCAACTTTATTGATTTTAGCATCATTGTTTCCCGATATATTTTGCGTTCCGTTAACGTAAATATCAAAGGTACCGCCCTGAGCGTCGTATGCATGGTCAGTGAAATAATCACCGAAAGTCATCGTCCCCGTGGTTGCACCGTTACTAAGACTTAAAGTAACAACGGTTTCACCGTCTTTATTAACCGTCGTTGAGCCGCCCGTTGCCAAAACATTACTTGGCAGCGTTAGAGTAGCCGTATCACCAGATTTAATCCGAGTATCAGCGGGGACGGACCACTTATAAGATGCCAGATAAGTAGAGTAAACACTTAAAACATCACTAGCCTTGTAGTGAGTTGCTTTATCCACACTTGTAATTGTCGCATCATCGGCATCAATTCCCTTAACGGCAATTTCAGCCTTTGCAGCTAAGGTTGCAAATTCTGCCCGACTCATTCGAAACAAACTAGCCTGCGTATTAATGCTTGTTTTGGGATTAGAACCACTTGTCGATCCCTTCTGACTGGTCGTCACACCACTATACATGGTCGTCGACTTTTGCTTATTAGCATCGGTCGCACTCTGCGACTTAGCCGTCATACTAATCTGATGACTAGACTGACTCGAACTAGACGAACGGTCACTAACTTGAGCCGCAGATTCCGTCGTATCGGAACTGGCTGAAATAGTGGCTGTGGCCTTAGTAGGTGCCGTACTATTACTCTGACTAGCCGCAGAAGTACTTGAAGTAGACGAACTACTGGAACTACTAGTTCCGGTTGAACTACTACCCGAATTATTCTTTAAAAAAACTTGTTTAGCCGGCGCTGACGAACTCCCACTATCAACCGTAATGTCCGCATCCGTTTGCGCCGTTTCAGACTTTGCCGCTTGGGCGTGGGCCACGTTGGTTGCCATAATCGTAAGTAAAGTTGCCGTACCAGCTAACCACGTTTTCAAAGCCTTTAATTTCATTGTTTTTCACCCCCTCCAATAAAATTAGTAATCGGTTGAAGCCTCAACTAATTACCCGCCTTAATTATAAGCTACATTATTGAACATAAACAACATATCTAATAAATAAAAATTAATAATACGATAAAATTGCAAATCACTTACTTTTACCAACGTTTCTAATGATTTGACTTGCAACCGTTATCGCATTTACAATGACCAGACGCTTCCCATTTAGCACAGAAAGGACTTAATCCATGGCACCTAAATTAATTTTAATCAATGGCCAGTTAATACTCGGTTTAATCACGGCCATCGGGGGTGCCCTTATCACGGCCAAGGTTGATGCTTCCGACCTCTACCCCGTACTACGCTGCTATTTGATCATCATGTTGCTTTTAGGAATTGCCCTGGATATTTTTGGTCGTCACGTTTTAATTACCTCCAAACACGACCACCGGGACTTGAAATAACGGGAAGCACGGGTAAACTGAGCTAATTGCTGCACTGTATATAATTAATATTTATATCAAATTAACAAACTAGTTGTTAATTTGGGATTTTTAGTGCTTTTATCTATTTTAGTATTATAATTATTTATGTTGAGATTAAGTGACCAAGCATTAAAAGCGAATCATCTCCCAACAGTTTTTGTCGTATTTAGCAAATTAGCACAACCCCTTAACTAATAATCATTACTTATGACCATCTTGTTAAACTTTAGTGGTTTGGATATTTTTAAATAAGCACCCACGAGTCATCATTCGTTCAATTTATAGTTTAAAGGGGTTAACTTTAAAATGAGTCTGGCGGGTCTGATTCAGTCACAAGCCCGTGTCTTAGCGGATTTTTCCGCAAATTAGACCACCGTCTCGCTTATCGACTGATATATGACACCACCTTAATTGATAATTTATTTTTATATTCAAAATTGGGGTTTGTTATCCATAAACATAAACACTTTAATTTATGAATTCGCACTATAATATCATTTTATCGTTTGACCCCTTTAACTTTGATAAGCACTGCAACGTGGGGCTCTAATTTTAAGTTGTAACTTTCAGTTTTAACGCACTAATCGTCGTGGTTCGTTGAATAATAATCCAACACCACCTCAACTAATAAATTGAAATTATCGCAAATTTGAGCAAACCCGGCTAAATCAGTACCTATACCAATCGTAAATTCGGGCATTATTAATAATCATTATAGTTGCAGGCCCTCAACTATTATCCGTTGACAGCACCCTGTCCGAACGACTATGATTATCGGTACCACTTTCGGACCGTTAATCTATGGTATGATTAACTTGTCATGTGATAACTACGTTTACTAATTATCATCGGGATTGAGCCTAATTACCTGCGACTATTAATCGCTAGAACAACATTAATAATTTTTATGGAGGCTACATTTTCATGAATATTAAGGATTTGTACTATTTTCAACGCCTAATTAGTACACAAAGCTATACCCAAACGGCGGCCGATTTTCATGTAAGTCAGCCGACCATTTCTCAAGCAATCAAACGGCTTGAACGTCACTTCCAAACGACCCTCTTTTTCCGCCAAGCTAAAACGAAGGCCCTGGTTTTGACACCCAGTGGTCAGCAACTTCTACTGGCCGCCAATGACATTATCGCTAACTGGCAACACGTTAACGAATCCATCAGTCACTTACGTCAACACACGTTACGACTGGGTATCGAACCTTCCGTCAGTGAACACTACTTACCAGCCCTAACGAAGCCCATTTTGGAACAAGACTTACTTAACAGCGTCCACACCGTTGAAATGGGTGCTAACCAGTTGGTCAAACAAGTTCTCGGGGGCCAGCTGGACCTAGCAATCAGTGGCAACTTAGATCAGACGTTAGACGAACGACTCGCGGTAACCCCGTTACGGCCGTTCAAGTTCAAGATTTTAGCCAGTCCGCAACACCCGCTCGCTAAAATGGAACACCCAACGTTTGAGGAGGCACTTAAATCACCCTTCGTCATTTTAAACGCCACCTACTTAAACAAACTCGTTTTTCACCAATTAGCAGAACAACTCTCAATCAAACCCCAAGTACTCTTCGAATCCGATAGCAGTACGTTAGTCAGTGGCTTAGTCCGTGAAGACTTGGCCCTCGGGTTTGTTTCGGACATTACCGCGCCGGCTGAAGACGACTTGATTGAAATCCCAATCGAAGACGTTCAAGTTCCAAGCGTACACATTAACTTGATTCGGCGGGCTCACCAGTTTCCCATCGGTTTATTCAAACAAGTCATGGACATTATTGAAAAGACCTTTGAAGCCGACGAAGCCGTTCAACAACAAAAATAAACTAAAATGGACGTTCAAAATTGTGGTAAACACAATCCTGAACGTCCATTTTAGTTTTTAATACAGGTAAACCTTAGCTTCATAAGCCCGCAATGTGTCACCATGGTCATCATCATAGTTACTGATCAATAGTGGCGTCCCCTTAGGCAGCTGTTCAAAGTGGCGCGTTTGCGTCGCGGCCGTAAAGTTGCAAATCACTAACAACGTCTGATTATCCGTGTAGCGGGTGTACGCGTAGACGGCGGGATCATCCGCTAGTAAAAGCCGGTATTTCCCCGTCGTCATAACGGGCAACCGGTGGCGGAGCGCTATCAACCGTTTATAAAAGCTAAAAGTTGAATTGGGCGTGGTCTGGCTCGCCTGCGCGTTAATTCGTTCGTAGTTCGGGTTGACGGGTAACCACGGCTTACCCGTTGAAAAGCCGGCGTGCAAATCGCCAGTCCACTGCATCGGGGTCCGCGCGTTATCCCGGGAAGTGTGCGCCAAATACCGGAGCATCGTTTCCTTCGAAACGGCCCCCTCCTCATCCACAAAGTGGTGGTACGCGTTTACCGATTCCAAATCTTGGTAATGACTCAACTGCGTAAAGTGCGCGTTCGTCATCCCCAGTTCCTCACCCTGATACACGTACGGCGTGCCTTGCAAAAAGTGCAGCAGGGTCGCTAACATTTTTGCTGAACGTTGACGGTACGCCGGACGTTCATCACCGAACCGCGAAACGATGCGGGGTTGATCATGGTTATTCCAGTACAAGCTGTTCCAGGCCGTCCCGTGTAACCCCGTCTGCCACTTGGTCAAGCACCGTTTAAGGTCCACTAGCTTAACGGGTTGGTCGTTCCACTTACCCAGTCTAGGATCCGCATTACCGTCGAGGTCCATGTGTTCAAATTCAAAGATCATGTTTAGTTCATGGCGCTGCCGACCGGCAAACTGTTGGGCGTCAGCGACGCTAGCTCCCGGCGTTTCGCCGACCGTAATGAGGTCGTGGCCCGCAAAGACCTGGTCGTGCATTTCTTGTAAAAATTCGTTTAAGCGGGGCCCGTTGGCAATGATGGGCCCAATGTCAGCGTATGGTTCCCCCGCGTTGGGCTGACCGTCCGCAAAACTCGTTGGTTTGGAGATCAGATTGATTACGTCTAACCGGAAACCGTCCACGCCCTTTTTGACCCAGAAGTTCATCATGTCATAAACGGCCCGCCGTAACTTGGGGTTCTCCCAATTCAGGTCCGGTTGTTCCACGGCAAACGAATGCAGGTAATACTGTTGACGACTATCAACGTACTCCCAAACCGAACCGCCAAAAAAACCGCCCCAGTTATTCGGTGCGTGCCCGTCGACCGGATCACGCCAAATATAGTAGTCCGCGTACGGGTTGTCGCGGCTCTTAGCACTCTCCTTGAACCACTCGTTTTGATTGGAAGAATGGTTAACCACGATGTCCATCATAATCTTTAGCCCCTTCGCGTGGGCGGTGGCCAGTAATTTATCAAAGTCGGTCATCGTTCCAAATTCCGGGTTGATAGCGTAGTAATCACTAATATCGTAACCGTTATCCACCCCGGGCGATTGGTAAACGGGATTCAACCAGATCACGTCCGCACCGAGCCGTTTAATATAATCTAACCGTCGCGTTACGCCCGGTAGATCGCCGATACCGTCACCATTTGAATCTTGAAACGACCGCGGGTATACCTGGTAAACCACCGCGGATTGCCACCATGGATTTGTCATTTAAATCACTCCTCAACTAATTAATTTGCTGTTATTCGCCAGCACTCATTAAGCGCTTACACTCACGCTCATTTTATCATTTTAGCGGTACCTTGCGTAGCCGTGATCGTCCGTCAAACGCACTTAGTTTGCTAAGTTAATCATTGAACATTACTAGTGCTTGCGCTCACCTGCCTTATTTTTGTTAAGTCCCCGACAACGCTAATTTCTGACTGTAGACTTAGTCATTATTTTGGAGTGTTAGTTGACGTTTCAAACTAGGCGTGCTATCATCACACATATTCAAATAATGAACGATAATCCTACTCCCAAGTAGCGGATTAGCTGTGCGTCAGGAAGTCGGTGGTTGCTGCGAACCGATCAGGTTAATTACGATGAAATACGGTAGGTGAGGTCCGGGTGCGCCCGGCGGATAATAACTAGACCCGTTAACTGCTAGTGAGTGGAGTCCTATTAGGAACTCAAGCTGGGTGGTACCACGGTCTAATCAATCGTCCCTGTTGCAAATATTGCAACGGGGACGATTTTTTATTCAAAAAAAGGAGTGAATTTAGATGGAAAATTCAAAAAAGTGGCGACCGGTGCACCTACCGGAAGCGTTAATCGTTTTACTAGTTATGTTGACAATCATGGGACTAGGGGTCATTAAGTTTGGTCTCTCACCCCAAACACCCGTAATCCTCGTGATTGCACTCGTAATTCTTTGGGCTCGGGTCCGCGGGGCCCACTGGGACGACATCCACGGTGGCATCATTGACGGCATCAAAACCGGGATCATTCCAATTTTTATTTTTCTACTAATCGGTTCCCTTATTAGCGTTTGGATCGCAGCGGGGATCATCCCGTCGATGATGGTATTCGGTTTTCATTTGATTTCCGCGCAGTGGTTCGTTCCCTCAGTCTTTCTCGTCTGTGCCATTATTGGAACGTCCATTGGGAGTGCCTTTACCATCATCTCCACCATTGGGATCGCCCTATTCGGGATTGGTACGACCATGGGCATCAACCCGGCGCTGATTGCTGGAGCCATCATTTCCGGGGCCATTTTTGGGGATAAGACCTCCCCGTTATCCGACTCCACCAACTTGGCTTCGGCCATTGCCGAAAGTGACCTGTTCGACCACATCCGCAATTTAATGTGGTCCACGATTCCAGCCTTTATCGTTTCACTGGTTCTGTACACCATTTTGGGTAACGGTGCCGCAACGGCTAACCACTTAGGAAAAATTCAAACGACGTTAACCGTTTTAAATCAAAACTTTACCATCAGCTGGTGGGCCGCCCTCCCACTAGCCCTAATGTTGGCGGGGGCCGTGCTTAAAATCCCGGCCATCCCGACCCTTTTGATGAATATTGGGTTGGCCATCGTGATGATTTTTATCGAACAGCCCCACATCCCCTTAACCAAGCTTGCCAGCATGATTGAATCCGGCTTCGTGTCCAAAACGGGCAACGCCAGCGTAGATGCGCTGCTCTCCCGTGGGGGCATCAGCGCCATGATGGGGACCGTTTCCTTGATTCTGCTGACCCTTTCACTCGGGGGCCTGTTAATGAAGTTTAACCTGATTCAAACGGCCATGGTACCACTAGCTAAACGCCTTAAGGGAACCGGCGCAACCGTCACGGCGGCGATTCTCGCCGGAATCGGCGTAAACATTTTTGTTGGTGAACAGTACCTCTCCGTCATCCTACCCGGTAAAGCGTTTAAAACTACTTTTAACCAGCGCGGCCTCGCCAACCTGGCCCTAAGCCGAGTCCTCGAAGACGGCGGGACCGTCATCAACTACTTGATTCCGTGGGGCGTCGCTGGAGCCTTCGCTGCCAACACGCTGGGCGTTTCCACGTTAGCTTACTTACCATTTTGCTTCTTCAGCCTGCTTTCCCCACTGTTCTCGATTATTAGTGGTTTTACTGGGTGGGGGCTTAAGCGCCAGGCCAAACCGGCACAAACTGGCAACTAAAAACACCTCTTTTATTATTGACCAAACACAAACCAGAAAGTAATGGTGCCCACTTGTGATTTTGGCCGGTGCCCCGCTACAATTAGTCAAAAGCATGCTTTTGTCAAGGAGGGGATTTAAGATGCTTGCATATGGTTATCGTAAATTTGGGGGACCCGCCGTTTTTGAAAAAATGACACAACCGGTGCTTGAACCAACTGGTAATCAAATTATTATTGAAACCCTCGCCGTTAACTTAAACGACGAGGATCGCAGCGAACGTTTAGGCGCTAAGGCCGGTTTGGACTTACCCGTCATCCCGGGACACGACGTCGTTGGTAAAATTCTCAAAGTGGGCCCGGCCGTAACCGGCTTTAAAGTAGGCACCATCGTAGCGGCCCATACTCAACACACTTACGCCGAACAAGTTAGTTTAGATAGCGACCTAGCCGTCACGGTTCCCGCGGACTTAACACCGACGCAGGCGGCTAGTCTGATTACTCCGGGAATCATTGCTTACAAGACCGTTCGTTACTTTGCGGACGTCCAAAAGGACCAAACCGTCATTGTTAAGGGGGCTGGCAGTACCGTTGGCATGTTGACGATTCAACTGGCCCAACGTTTAGGCGCTCAGGTGATTGCCATTGCCAACTCGCGCTTTACCGATAAATTAACGGCACTGGGCGTTGAGCAGATCGTGGCCTACGACCGTCAAAACCCAGTTCACGTTTTAGCGGACCGGGGGGACGTCATTATTAACGTGACCAGTGACGGCGTGGGTGGCAAGGACGACCTGGCCATGGCTAAGTTTGACGCAACGATTGCTTCGTTTGCACCGAGCTTGCCCGCAACTAGCAAATCCATTCGGTTCCGGTCGATTCACCCAACGAACGTTATTTCAGACCAGGCGACCCTGCAAATGTTGTTTAAATTATTACGAACCGGCCAGTTAACGGTCGACATCGCTCAACAACTACCGTTCACACTCGACGGCTTTATTCAGGGTCACACGTTGCTCGACGCACCGCACAACGGCCAATTGGTAGTTGCTAAGTAACTTAATCTAAATAAAATCAGCTTCCGCGGTCTTTCACCTTGGAAGCTGATTTTTTCATGGTTATTAAAAATTAGCAGTTGCCACGCCCGCCGAAGTAACCGGTTTAGTCAGCGCAATCACGTGGTCGCCATGCTGTACGGCTTTGACGTCGATCCGGTCAACACTGGCATAGGTTGCCGTATTGGTCACAACGACCATGACCGTGGGGTCGTATCCCGCCGCCCTAATTGCTGCCACGTCAAATTGGCCTAGTGGTTGACCAGCCGTTACGTGTTGGCCCTGTTTGACCTGACTTTCAAAGTGGTCACCATCCAGCTTTACCGTATCAATACCTAAGTGGATCAAAATCTCCGCACCGTCGTCAGCTAATAGGCCGTACGCGTGTTTTGTCGGGTAAGCTACGGTTATCGTGCCGGCAACCGGTGCATAAACGGTATCATCACTTGGCACGATTGCGGCGCCCTTCCCCATCATTTCACTGGCAAAGACCTGATCGTTCACGGTCTTTAGACTGACAACGTCCCCACTAACTGGTGCCATTACTGTCCCGTCCGCAACGGTGTTTTCACCGGCGAGTGTTTCCTTTAATTCTTCATCTTGTGGCGTTTTAGCCATGACCCGTTTACCATAAATCAACGTCCCGACGAACGCCACGACAATACTTAAAGCAAGCGCTAAGAAAAATTGTAAGTAGTATTTAACGGGCAGTGAAATAAAACCAATCAAACCGGCCGCGCCGAGTGCCGTTGAGCGAATGCCAAATAACCCAACGAAGAAACAACCTACGGCACTACCAATCATTCCGATAAAAAACGGGAACCGTTTCTTTAAGTTAACCCCGAAAATGGCGGGTTCGGTAATTCCAAGGAGGGCGGAAACCCCGGCGGAAGAAGCTAACCCCTTTTCCTTTTGATTACGTGATAGGAAGAAGATGGCTAAGCAAGCCGCCCCCTGCGCCGCGTTAGCCATTGAAGCAATCGGGAAGAAGAAATCCCCACCGGTTTTGGCCACGTCGGCGAGCAGTTGCGTTTCGATGGCCGGAAAGCTTTGGTGCAATCCGGTAATCACAATTGGTGAATAAACTAGTCCAAAGAGCGTGGAACCAATGAATCCCGAACGGTCGTACAGGAAGACGATTCCGTCCGTTAAGCCGTTCCCCACAACGCGGAGGACCGGGCCGACAAACGCAAAGGTGATGAACGCCACAAAGATGATACTGATCATGGGCGTAAAAATAAAGTCCAAGGTTGCCGGCATCTTTTTATGCAACCAACTTTCAACCTTAGCTAAAATAAACGCAACGGCTAAAACGGGCAACACTTGGCCCTGATAACCCGCCTGGGCAATGTGCCAACCAAAGACGTTCCAGTAGGTCATCGTTCCGTCTGCCAGCGCGGCAGAAACGTTGTAACCGTTCACTAACGCCGGCATGACCATGATCATCCCCATCGTCGCACCCAGGTACGCGTTCCCGCCAAACCGCCGGGTCGCGGAGAACCCTAACAGAATTGGTAAAAAGGCAAACGGCGCCGATGCGAACGTGTTGATCATTTCAGCGATCCCCTTGATACCGGGATACATCACGACCAGTGACTGGGAACCAAACAGGCCCTTTGACGTTAAAACGTTATTTAACGCCATTAACAGGCCGCCGGCAACCAGCGCGGGAATCAACGGGACAAAAATATCGGATAAAACTTTAACCAGTGCCATTAGCGGGTTCGTTTTTTTACCGTCCGCCGCCACGGCCTTTAAATCGTCAGGCGTTACTTCCTTTAGCCCCGTCATACTAATTAAGTGGGCGTAAACCTTATCTACGTCACCAGGGCCAATAATAATTTGAAACTGTCCGTTGACCCGAAAGGTACCCTTAACAGCCGGGTTATTGTCCAGCGCGCGTTGATCAATTTTAGCTTCATCCTTTACCACAAGACGCAACCGGGTCGCACAGTGGGCCGCGGCAACGATGTTGTCGTTTCCCACCTGTGCGAGGATGTCCTGCGCCGCTTGTTTATGATCCATGGTAATTCCTCCAACGTTCATTTTTTTAATTGATGGCCCAATTGTAACCGCTGTCTTATAAATTGTCAAACGTTTATCAATTTAGTGCAAAATAAATTGATTGGTGTTATTATAGCGGTATCAAACGTTAAACATACAGGAGTAAACACAATGAAAAAATGGACAACTCAGCAACGCTACGCGCCCTATGGTAGTTATTCCGCGGAGACCCTTGCAGGGTTAATCCGTGCACAACGCAACTCCCGTTGGCACTTAAGCTTTCACATTCAACCCCGTTCCGGACTACTTAACGATCCGAACGGGTTTACCTACTATAACCATCAGTGGCACGTCTTCTATCAAAATTTCCCGTACGGACCGGTCCACGGGTTAAAATCTTGGCGTCACGTGACGTCCCCAGACCTCGTTCACTGGCAAGAAGATCAGCTAACGCTGGAACCGCGGGCACCTTATAGTACCCAGGGGGTATACTCCGGGTCGGCCCTTCCCGTAAACGACCAGTTATTTCTAATGTACACCGGTAACGTGCGGACCACTAACGGCGGACGAATCAGTACGCAACTCGGGGCGTGGCTAAACCAAGACGAACAATTAACGGCGAGCGACCTGCCTTTAATTACCCAGCCCTCCGGGTACACACCGCACTTCCGGGACCCCCAAATCTTGCACGTTGGGAAAACCTACTACGCACTTTTAGGAGCGCAACGTGCAGACCACCAGGGTCAAATTTTACTGTATCAAGCGGATGCGGTTAACGGTCCCTGGTCATTAGTTGGTCCCCTTGACTTAGGCCATGCCGACCTCGGTTACATGATTGAGTGTCCTAACTTGGCATTCGTTGACGGTCACGTCGTTTTGATTTTCTGTCCGCAAGGGTTAGACCGTCAACGAATCCCCTACGCTAATATTTACCCGAACATGGTTATTGTCGCGGATGCCGTTGACTGGCAAAACGCCCGCCTGGTGAATCCCGGACCCGTGACTAACTTGGACGAGGGTTTCGACTGTTACGCCACCCAAGTGGTTAATGGTCCCGACCACCAGGCTTACGCCATTAGTTGGTTGGGGCTTCCAGACACTACTTATCCCAGTGACCGGGAGGGGTGGCAGGGCTGCTTAAGCCTCGTCAAAGCCCTCCACGTAGTCAACGGTCAACTACGTCAAACTCCGGTTACAATTCCCGCGGCTACCAGTCACTTTGAACCGTTACGTGATACACTGAAGGGACGAGAAGTTTTAACCTTTGACCTGAACCAAGTTCCCACTGGTAAGATCGCCCTTGGTAACGGGCACGAGGAACTGGCCCTCACGTTTGACGGCCAAGCCCTCACCATCGACCGTCGAATCGCTGGCGAACCAGTTGACAGCGATTATGGTAACACCCGTAAGCTCGACCTCCTCCCAGGGAGCCACCAGTTGGCTCTGTGGCTGGACCGTTCGTCCTTTGAACTATTCATTGACGACGGTCAGCGGGTCGCTTCCGGGCGAATTTTCCCCCACTTCGATACACCGTGGCGGGTGACAACGGCCCTTGATACGCCCGTTCAGGTCACGGGGCAACGACTTCCAAAATTGAACTAACGGAGGCCAGAACATGGCAAAATTATCCGACGTGGCAGCCCTAGCCGGGGTTTCCGTCACCACGGTCTCGCGGGTCATCAACAACTACGGCTCGCTCTCTGAAAAAACAAAACAAAAAGTGTTCGCCGCCATGCGCGACTTAAATTACCAACCAAACAGTCTCGCCCGGTCCTTACAAGGTAAACAGACCAAGCTGATTGGTCTCATTTTCCCGGGGGTCAGCAATCCTTTTTTCGGGGAACTGGTCCAAGACTTGGAAAGCCAACTCTTTAAACGTGGTTACCGGGTCATTTTATGTAACTCAATTGGTGACGCGGAAAAGGAACGCGCCTACGTTCGGATGTTACTCGCTAACCAGGTTGATGGCATCATTGCCGGGGCCCACAACTTATCCATTCCCGAATATCAACAGATCAACGCGCCTTTAATTTCTTTTGACCGCTACTTAGGCGATAACATTCCCATCGTCAGTTCTGATAACTATGACGGGGCCCGTATTGCGACAAGTTCACTGCTAGATACCGGGGCCCACGATATCTGGTTACTGACCGGTGCCAACCGACCGGGAAACCCGACGAACGACCGCTTGCGTGGCTATCAAGACGTGCTCAAGGAACACCAACTAACCCCGCACGTTATTGAACTGCCATTTAGCACCGCTCCCGAAGTGAAATGGGCAACGCTCAAACGCGAATTGGCCAAACACGTTCCGGACGGGGTCTTTGCCACCGATGACATGACTGCCATCATGGTGATGCAAATTGCCCGGACTCTCGACATCAAAATTTCAGAACAGTTACGAATCATTGGCTACGACGGCACTAATTTAACGCGGAATTACTATCCCGAATTGGCGACCATCGTTCAACCCATTGCGGCCATTAGTTCGTTAATGATCGACCTGCTATTGCAGCGAATTGCTGACCCGGACACGGCCCTTGAAGACCGTTACGTCTTACCCGTACGACCATACGCGGCCCAATCGTTACTGGGAAAATAACCGTTATTCGGTTTGCAAACAATTTTTATGTAATCGTTCACAAACATTTTTAATAAGAGTATACTATTAAATAATAAGAATATATATTTATTGATTTGGAGGATTTACTATGCTTTTAGGTGCAATTGAAGCCGGCGGTACTAAGTTTGTGTGCGCGACCGGTGATGAAAACGGGCAAGTTAGTGACCGGATCTCAATCCCTACCACCACACCCGCAGAAACGATGGTAGCCGTCGACGACTACTTTACCAGCCACCCGGTTGAAGCCATTGGAATCGGGTCGTTCGGTCCGATTGGGGTCAATCCAAGCGACCCGAAGTACGGCTACATCACCACCACACCCAAACCAGGCTGGGGCGATTTTAACTTTTTAGGCCACTTAAAGCAGAAGTTTGATTTACCCCTTTACTGGACGACCGACGTCAACGAAGCGGCTTACGGTGAAGCCGCCATTGGGATTGCTAAGGACGTTCCAAATAGCATCTACATGACGATTGGGACCGGCGTGGGTGCCGGGGTCATTAGCAACAACCATATTTTTAACGGCCGCACCCACACCGAACTAGGCCACATGCGGATCAACCGCCTACTCGGTGACGACTTTGAATGCAACTGCCCCTACCACGACGTTTGCTTAGAGGGCTTCGCGGCCGGTCCCGCCATTGGTAAACGGACTGGCAAGGCTGGTAAAGACGTTGCCCCAGATAATCCGGTTTGGTCCCTCGTTGCCGACTACATTGCGCAAGCCTGCGTTAACTTGACCGTTGCGTTCGCACCGGACAAGATTATCCTGAACGGTGGTGTGATGAAACAAAAACAACTCTTTCCGCTTATCCGTCAAAAGTTTGCAACGTACTTAAACGGTTACGAAGAAGTTCCCACTTTGAATGACTACATCGTCCCCGCCGGATTAGGTGACAACTCCGGAATTGCCGGGGGACTGCTGCTGGCTAAACTGGCTTTAAATCATTAGTGAACTAACCACCGCCCCGAGCAACCAGTCATAAATAACCGGTTGCTCGGGGCGCTTTACGTGAACAATACGGAACCTTTATGATAACTTTGCATTAGTCAGTTACAGTGAAACCGTAACACCGTACCCCCTAGCTATTTTCTACGGAAACTGATTACACCCCAATCAACAACGGGTATCACTAAACCGCTGTTAAAGTCACCCCAACGCTGCCATGTTGGGGTGACTTTTTACAAACGCTATGTGAGTGTAGCGTTTAGGGGATTGCTACTTTCCCAGGTCCGGCTAATGCCTGCGCTTGCTACGCCACCAGCAACATGCCAAAACCGCATGCTACTGATGGCTAGGCAATGCTCAGCATCAACCCGCCGGAACTTCACACTCTACACAAAAAGACCCGCACCCTTCGATGCGAGCCATTTAGGAGTAGGTTAGAATGAGAGTTGTCATTCTAGGGTTGGTACTTGATCCCCGCCAGTTTCGGCCAGGCAGAGATCAAGTCGGTTGTTTGCTAATTTATTTTGTCGAAACGGTATCCGCCACCGCCACCGACTGACCATTTAACTCGATCGTTAACGGTTCCCCGCTAACTAACGTGACCGTCGTTCCCTGTTGGTCAACGTCGACTTTCAGTAAACGACCCCGGAAGTTAACGTGGAATTGGTAGTGCGTCCAAGCTTTCGGTACGAACGGTGCAAACGCCAAGGTATCGTCCCTGACCCGCATTCCCGCAAAGCCTTGCACAATTGCCAACCACGAGCCGGTCATCGACGTAATGTGCAACCCGTCGACCGTATCGTTGTTGTAGTTATCCAGGTCTAAACGGGCCGTCCGCTGATACATTTCAACCGCTTTGTCTTCGTAGTGTAAGTCGGCCGCCAAAACCGCGTGAACGGCGGGCGACAAGCTTGATTCGTGGACCGTTAACGGTTCATAGAAATCAAAGTTAGCCTTCTTTTGTTCCGGTGTAAAGCGATCCATAAAGTAATAGATCCCTTGTAAAACGTCGGCTTGCTTAATGTACGGCGACCGTAAAATGTGGTCCCATGACCAGTGCTGGTTGATTGGCCGCTGGTCCGCTGGAATCGAGGATGCCGGCTTTAGGTCTTTATCCAGGAACGTATCTTGCTGGACAAAGATCCCCAGCTTGTCATCGTGTGGGAAGTACATCCGGTCCACAATATCTTGCCACTTCGCCAATTCGTCGGCACTGATGTTTAAGTCAGTACGCTTATCCGCTGTAACCTTTTTCAAACTAGCCAACGTGTACTCTAACGTCCAACGTGCCATGAAGTTGGTGTACCAATTGTTATTCACGTTGTTTTCGTATTCGTTTGGGCCGGTGACCCCGTGAATCATGTACATCTGCTTACGCTCTGAGAAGTGGACCCGGTCCGCCCAAAACCGCGAGATAGCCGTTAATACGTCAATTCCCTTGGTCTTCAAATAAGTGTCGTCGCCCGTATAACGGGTGTAGTTAAAGATGGCGTAAGCGATGGAACCGTTACGGTGAATTTCTTCAAACGTAATTTCCCATTCGTTGTGGCATTCAATCCCGTTAAAGGTCACCATCGGGTACAACGCCCCGGCTAAGCCCTGTTGCTTGGCATTATGGAAGGCCCCTGCTAATTGGTTATAGCGATATTCCAACAAGTTTTCGGTCACTTGGGGTTTCGCTAACGACAAGTAGAACGGTACTCCGAACGCTTCGGTATCCCAATAAGTCGCACCACCGTATTTTTCACCGGTGAAGCCCTTAGGACCGAGGTTCAAGCGCTTATCCTCCCCGTAATAAGTTGAGAATAACTGGAAGAGGTTAAAGCGAATACCTTGTTGGGCCGCGTCGTCACCGTCAATCACCACGTCGGCTAATTCCCAGCGTTTAGCCCAAACAGCTTCGTGAGCCCGTAGTAGGTCTTCGTAAGTCGCGCCACTCAACTTTTCACTGAGTTTTGCCAAACCGCTACGTAGCGCTTGTAAACTGTCATAATCACGGGAAGTCACGACAATGACCCGCTTTTCAAAATTCTGCGTTTCATCGGCAGCTAGCGTTCCACGGAAAATGTTGGTAACCGCCTTTTCAGTTTCAGGTGCGTTGGCCCCCCGAAAATCGGTCTGGTGCAACATTTGCATTCCCAGGGTAAAACGGGGCGTTCCAAAATCATTCGGTTTGGTTTCAGCAATCATGCTGCCACCGGTAACGGCGTGACTCTTATCAAGGACTTGCCAGAACTGTTCGTCATAGTTGGCGTCTTCGTTAAAAACGTCGGCGTCAATTTGGGAAATAAAGCCGATTTGAACCGGTTCGGCACTCAGGTTGTGAACACTATAATGGACGTCAAACAGTTCCTTTTGGGCGGCACTGACAAAGCGGTCAATCAAGAACTGGACCCGCTTGTCACCCTTCGTAACGATAAATGAACGCCGCAAGACGCCGGTATGCATGTCCAAATCGACCGTAAAATCACTAATTTCGTCCTTCGCCAAGTCAACTTGGTCACCGTCGATCGTTAAATTGACCTTAATGAAATTGACCGCGTTAACGACCTTGCCGAAGTAGTCCGGGTAACCGTTTTTCCACCAGCCAACCCGAGTTTTATCGGGATACCAAACACCACCGATGTAGATGCCCTTTAAAGAATCATTGGAATAGTGTTCCTCAAACATACCGCGCATCCCCATGTAGCCGTTCCCGATACTCGTCATACTTTCTTGTAAACGTTTATCCGTCGGGACTAATTCGTGACTAACCACGTGCCACGGATTCACTTCAAAAATACGTTTCATTTAACTGCTCCTCCTAAACCGAATTAACGAATGACATCCTTGGTTTCAGGATCAAAGAAGTGGGCCTTAGCCATTTCAAAGGCAACTTCAATGTTTTCACCCGGATTATGGTAATCCCGTGCGTCCACTTTTGCGGTGAACTTCGACTTTCCGGCCGTGCAGTACAACATACTGTCGGCACCCAAGAATTCAGAAACCATGACTTTGGTTTTCACAATTGAGTCCGGCATCGCTTCCAACGCGATCCGTTCCGCGTGAATGTCTTCCGGTCGGATCCCAACGATCATTTGTTTTTGGTCGTAACCCTGGGCTTTCAAAACCTTCAATTGCCCTTCCGGCACGGCCACGTCTAAGCCTTCACCATCGGTTACCCGGCCATCGTGCAGCGTCGCGGTAAAGAAGTTCATGGAAGGTGAACCCATGAAACCGGCCACGAACTGGTTAACTGGTTCGTTGTAGAGTTCGTGCGGCGTCCCAACTTGCATGATCTTCCCGTCATTCATAATCACGATCCGGTCGGCCATGGTCATCGCTTCGACTTGGTCGTGGGTGACGTAGATCATGTTGGTCTTTAAACGTTGGTGCATTTGGGCGATGGTCGTCCGCATGTCGACCCGCAGCTTAGCATCCAAGTTAGATAACGGTTCGTCCAGTAAGAACGTCCCGGCATCCCGGACGATTGCCCGGCCCAGTGCAACCCGTTGCCGTTGCCCACCAGACAAGTTCGCTGGTTTACGTTGCAAGTATTCGGTTAGGCCTAACTGTTCGGCGGCGTTATCCACCCGCTTTTTAATCTCAGCCTTGCTGTACGTTTTACGAATTTGTAACCCGAAGGCCATGTTATCAAAAACACTCATGTTCGGGTACAGCGCGTAGGTTTGGAAAACCATCGCGATGTCCCGGTCCTTAGGTTCCACGTCGTTCATAACTTGGCCGTTCATCTTAAAGTTACCTTTACTGATATCTTCCAACCCGGCAATCATCCGTAACGTGGTCGACTTCCCACAACCGGACGGGCCGATGAAGAAGATGAATTCGCCGTCTTTAATATCCAAGTTCATATCGGTAACGGAGTAATTTTCGTTACCTTCGTATTTTTTGTAAATGTGTTCGAGATTCATTTCAACCATCGAAATCCACTCCCCTGTTTTCTCACTACTAAGCTACGTCCTAATACGCAATCGGCCGCAACCGGTTGCTTTTACGTTCAAAAATTAAAGCTGATAGTCAGCTAGTTGGATTGATCAGCAACCTTAGTGGCCGCCGTATCCGTGGCATATTTGATCAAAACGGGTTGACCGTTAACGGCCAGTTTACCATCACTAACCTTGACGTCCGCATCCGTTAACAAGTTCGAATACGTTGCCGTTTCCAGCGTCGTGGCGACCGTTGTTACCTGTCCCTTTAAAGGAATAAAGGCAACTAGGGCTTCACCAGCACCCCGGTAAGTCACTTTGATGACCCCGTCTTCCACTACGGCTAATTGGTAGTCAGCCGCCCGCATAACGGGTAATTTTTTAATGCTGACTAGTTTTTGGATCAGACTCGTTATGTCACCATGCCGGTCAGCCACAATGTCATCCTTATCAAAGAGGGACGGCTCGTGTTCGGCCAAGAATTCCTGACCGTTATAAATTAACGGAATACCCCGTTGCAGGAAGATCCACGTTAAATTGTTTACGGCTTCGGGTTCGCTGTGTAACAAACTCATCATCCGCGCGTTATCGTGGTTTTCCAAGAACCGCATCTTAACGTAATTAGCTGGGAAGGTGGCATCTTGCCGTTGTAACAAGTCAACGTAACGTGCCACGGTGCTTTGTCCCTGCCAATATTCTTTAAAATCACTAAATACGTCGTAATCATAAGTCATGTCAAAGGCTTGGAAAAGTTCACTATCGGATAAACCGACGTACCCCTGCGCCCGAAGCTCTTCAATAAAGCCGCTCCCAGCGGATTCAGCTAACCAGAGGGTTCCCGGGTGCTTAGCGTTAACTTGCCGCCGCGCTTCCAACCAGAAATCGAGGGGCACTAACGGGGCAACGTCGCAGCGGAACCCGTCAACGAACTGGCTCCAGTAAAGTAAGGTGTCGATCTGGTACTGCCAAAGTTCGTGGTGACCGTAATCCAGATCTTTTACATCGCTCCAGTCACCGACCTTGTTGGTTAAATGACCGTCGGCGTCGTGGTAAAACCATTCCGGGTGTTGGGTCGCAAGCACCGAATCGGGGGAAGTGTGGTTGTAGACGATGTCTAGCATCACTTTCATCCCGAGTGCGTGCGCCTTTTCCGTCAATTCTTTGAAATCATCGATGGTCCCGTATTCCGGGTTGATTCCCCGGTAATCCTTGATTGCATATGGTGAACCCAACGTTCCTTTACGGTTGGCTTCCCCAATCGGATAAATTGGTAATAGCCATAGAATATCCGTTCCGAGGTCCTTGATCCGTTGCAGATCAGCGGTGACCGCGGCGAATTTACCAGATTTCGAATAATTCCGGACGAACACGGAATAAATCATGTCGTTGCGTAACTCCGTTTGCGTATCGCGTGCCATTAGTCTTCCTCATTTCTCTTTTAATTCCAACCGGTTAAAAGACGCCGGTTTCATCAACTTCTGGATCTTTAAATTTAGTTTTAAGGTAAACCCACAGTACGACAAAGGCTAAGCTCAGGGACTGAACGGTCAGTTCAATCGTCACGTCAAAGTGAATCAAGCCGATGACCATTGCCAGTAAGCTTCCAATGCCCATCATCATCAGCGCTAAGTTGACGGCTTCGCGATAATTGCGAATGTGAGTAATCTTGTTGTGGCGTGACAGGAACAAGAAGAACGCCGCGCCGTTAACGAGGATCAAATTGACCCCCACGATGATCAGCCCGAGTGTCATCAACATGAACAGGCCAATCATCACTTTATTACTTTGATACCAAGAATCGACTAAGAAATCGTGCGCGTTGGTCTTTAAATCGTACGTCGGCACGTACTTGGCGTTAAATTCACTACCGACCGACTTAACTTGAAACGTTTTGGCGTGCATGTTGATCACGTTTTTACGTCCCGCCATGTCGGCGGCGGTGAGGTTAAAACCGGCCACCTCGTTACCGTTCTTAAGAATGACTTGGTGTTTTACGTTGGTAAACTGCTGATCCTTAAAACCGGCTTGCTTAAAGGCCGTTTGCATCGCCGAACTATCAGCCATCCGGTCAATTGCCGGTAAAAACGGCTTTAAGTTAAAGTTCGTTTGGTGATTGTAATAAAACGGGATCGGCATGACCATCACCGCCGTTAAGAAGATAAACAGGACGATGATCTGTAACCAGTTGTACTTGTCACGGTTGGCAAACATTCTTCGAGGTGAGAAGAGACTGCCGAAAAACCGGACTGGGAAAGCCGTTGCGCCTTCTTTTTTTGCTGTCATTTGCATCTAATTTCACCCCTACTAAAGTTTGTGTTAACCCTTGCTCCCACCAGCGAGTAATCCGGAAACGAAGAACCGTTGCAGGTAGAAGAACAGGCAGGCAATTGGTAACGCGACTAAGATCGCCCCCGCCGAGAATAGTACGACTTGTTGATTTTGTGCGTTATTAATGAACGTTTGTAACCCCACGGCAACCGTGTAGTGTGATTCAGATGTCAGTAAGAACTTCGCCATCAGGTAATCTTGAACTGGTGACATGAAAGCCCAGAGCGCCTGAACCGCGATCATTGGTTTAACCAGTGGTAAGACGATTGACCAGAAAATTTTAAAATTGCCGGCCCCGTCCAACTTGGCAGATTCGTCCAGGTCGTACGGCACGTTATCGAAGTATCCCTTCATTAACCACGTATTTTGTGGAATCCCACCACCAATGTAAATGGCGGTTAGGAACCAGTAGTGGTCCAAGGCGTTTAACATGTTAGCTAAAACGTAGTAAGCCGTTAAAGCCGCCATGGTTGGCACCATTTGAATGACAATGAAGAACGTCAAACTGAATTTCTTACCGGCAAAGCGGTAACGACTATAAACGTAACCCGCTAAGGTCACAACGATAACTTGAATAACCATGCATGAGATTGAAATGATCATGGTGTTCAAGTACCAGCTGCCGTACAGCGTCGTGGTAAAGAGTGCTTTGAAGTTCGCTAACGTCCACTTGCCACCAAAGTCGAGCACGAAGGCTTGAACGTTGGCATCCTTGAAAGCGGTAATGAACGTGATCAATACCGGATAAATGATGATGATTGCCAAAACAACCATGTACAGGTACGTAAAGAACTCTTTCCAGAAACGATGCCGCCGGGCGCTATTTTGTTTGGAATTTACATTTTTTGGTGCTGCAGTTGCATTTTCCATAACACTAGTCCCCCATTTCAAACGCGTGCGTCTTCTTGAAGACGATCAGCGAAATCCCGATAACCAGTACGGAAATGATCAACGTAACGGCGGCCGCCAGTGAGTACTGCGGTGACGTCCCGGTCGTTAACTTGTAGATCCATGAAATCAAGATATCAGTCCCACCGGCGTTAGCGCCGACATCACCGGGACCCCCTTGGTTGAACAGGTAGATCATCGAGAAGTTATTGAAGTTAAACGTGTATTGCGTCACGAAGATTGGTGCGGCAATCGCAAAGATGGTCGGTAACGTGATCCGGTTGAATTTCTGCATCACGGTCGCACCGTCCAACGTTGCGGCTTCGTATAAATCTTCGGGAATGGCTTGCAAGATCCCGGTAATCATCACGTAGATGTACGGGAATCCTAACCAGCCTTGAATCATAATAATGGCTACTTTGGTCCAGAAAGTGTCGGTCATCCAGTGGATCGGCGCAATGTGGGCAAACGGAACTAAGGTGTTCCATAAGCCAATGACTTGCACGTTGATGGCACCGGCAGAATCGTTAAAAATGTTCGAAAAACTCATAATGGAAACGAAGGCGGGAATGGCCCATGGGAGTAGGAAAATCACCCCAAAGAACCGCTTGCCCTTGATAAAGTTTTGGTTGGCAATGACCGCCGTAGCGATTCCAATAATAATTTGTAACGTCGTGGCACAAACGGTCCAGATGACGGTCCAGCCAAAGACGGCGTTAAACGTCGACCGGTAACCACTCAGGAAGAACATCGACGTGAAGTTCTTAAAGCCGACCCAGTCCAGCAACATGGCTGGCGGAATGTGCGCGAAATCGTAGTTCGTAAAGGCCATCAGTAAGGTGACCAGTACGGGGAACACGATGGCGAAGATCATCAGGATGTACGCCGGAATCGTTAGTAAGTAAGCAAAGCCCCCACCAACGAGGTTGGCCCCCAGTTCTTTGAACGTGTGGGAAACCTTCTTACCGTTATTTAACAACTGTGCAACGTGTTTCGCGTCGTACATGTTCGCAATCCAGAAAATAATGAATAGAATGGTGATTAAAATTTGTAACGTCCCGTAGATCATCATAAACAGGGAGTTATCTTGCATCGAAACCGACCCGAGCGTAACCAGGTTTGCAAACGCATTGATCCCGCCAAAGGCTAGCTGTGCAATGAACGCCAGTAAAATGATGATGAAGAGGACACCCTTGATCGTTTGGCCGTTATAGAACTGACCCAACCCGGGAATAATTGACAGGCGTTGCGCTTTTTTTGCATCTTTTTTCTGCATGTCGCCCGTACCCCTTTCCTAATAAATCCTAAATTAAGTGCATTTTTCTTTTTAAAAAGGCTGAGACAAAACGAATTTTGTTTCAGCCCCCTTAAACGCTATTTAAAATAATGTCTAGTTGTCATACTTCTGAGAGATATTAGTTGAAATGGTCTTTTGTGCTTTGTTAGCAGCTTGTTTTGGTGTCATCTTGCCGCTAGCAGCGTTGGTAACCATCGTTTGAGCTGGTGTCCAAACTTCAGCCATTTGTGGCAAGTTAATCAAAGGAACATCCTTGTCGTACTGCTTAGAAACGGCGCTGGCCATGTCATCACCAGAGGCAACGGCGGACTTACGTGCAACCGTGTTGGCCGGAATTTCACTAGCAGACTTGTAAAGACTCTTTTGGCTAGCATCGTTTGAAATGAAGTCTAACCAAGCTTGAGCCGCGGTCTTGTGCTTAGAGTAGTTTGAAATTGCCCAAGCTTTCCCACCGGCAAACGCTTGATAATCCTTACCGTTAGTCAAAGTAGGTAAAACGGCAACCCCGTAATCGATCTTAGACTTCTTGTAAGTTGAAGCCATCCAAGGACCATCGATAACGGCCGCGGTCTTGCCAGAAGTAAATTGTGACGTTACGAAGTTTTCGTTGGAGGTCACGTTTTGCATCCCACTTGGCCAGTACTTCGTGAACCACTTGGTCATGTAAGTTAACCCTTCAACGGCACCGGCGTTGTTCAAGCCGAGTTTCTTGGCGTTAGTGTTGTTGTCACCGAAGACGTAACCACCGTAACCCTTGATCACACCAAATGAGTTATAGAAGTTAGTCCACTGTGTTAAGAAGGCAACGGACTTCGTCTTGTCGTTAGCGTAAGCGTACTTGCTGCTCTTAGCTAACTTTTCAAGTTCGGTGAAGCTCTTTGGCGCGTTCTTAATCAACTTCTTGTTATAGTAGAGAACGTCGGATTCGATGGTAACGGGCGCCGCGTAAACCTTACCTTTGTAAGTAACGGACTTCTTACCAGTGCTATTGTACCGACCGTTAACTAACTTAACCGTAGATAATTGACCTTGTGACGCCATTTGACCAACCCGGTCGTATGGTGCCATTAAAACGTCGGGTCCCTTACCTGAAGGGCCGTCCAACTTCAAAGCGTCGTCTTCATCAAGCATGGCCTTGTATGAAATCTTAACTTTAACGTTGTACTTCTTTTCAAACTTTGGAATCACAGACTTCATATATGATTTATACGAAGGGTCCGCTGAAACCTTTAACGTCTTATCCATCTTTGATGAAGAGCTGGACGATGACGATTTACTATTACCACAACCTACAAGCGTGAGTGCCAAGCCAGTGGCTAACGCACCCATCCCCAACTTTTTCCAAGTACTCATAGTGCTTCCTCCTTGCGAAGTATCTTAATTCATTTACCATAATTTATTATGCAACTGTGCAAACGCTTTCGCAAGCGTTTTCGTAATGTTAACGTTAACAATATTTGTTAAAAAATAAATCCTAGCTCATTAAATAGCTAGGATTTACTGTTAAATTAGGATTTATACCAATTAATAAAATGTTAACGATATTTGTTTATAAACATTAACATAGGTAATACTATACCAATTGATGCATAACCAATCACTACCAGGTTAGTCGGGCGCCACCACGATGTTACTCCACGCTGGTAAGGTAACTTGCTTTTCGGTTACACTCGCACCGCCTTGCACGAGTAACGTGCGTTTTCCTGCAAACGGTAACGTGTAGGTTTGCGGTTGGTTAGTTAAGTTACAAATAACCGCTGCTTGCTGCTGATCATCATCAATCAGGTAAGTAAAGAGCCGCTCATCGCTTGGTAACATGATAAATTGTCCGTTAACGAACGGGGCCTGCTGCTTCAAGGCTAACAACTGACGGTAATAGTTAAAGACACTGTTAGCGTCCGCCATCTCGGCCTGGGCATTCATATTATCAGTTTCCCCGTGTTTCCACGGTAAGTGATCGGAGAAGCCGTGATAGGCCGTATCGTCCCATTGCATCGGGCCCCGGCCCGCCATTTTATGGGTTTGATTGAGCATGGCCAGAATTGCCGGCATTTTTTTGCCCGCGGCCTGGGCACTGGCGACGAAGTCCGGCACCGTCTGATCTTCAAAGTCGGCCACGTTCTCGTAACGAATGTTGGTCAAGCCCAATTCTTCACCGTAGTAAATAATGGGGATCCCCCGTTGCAAGTAGAGTGCGGTGGCCAGCGACTTAGCACTGGCCACCGGGTAATCCGCGTCGCCGTAGCGGGTAGCTACCCGGGCCATGTCGTGATTATTCCAATAAAGCGTGGGCAAACTAGTCCCAGCTAGGGCCGCCTGAATCCCAACGGTGTGCTGCTTGTAGGTGGTCACGTCCATGGGGCGCGGTTGAAACGCGTCGGAGAAGTGCGGGTCGTCACCGGAATTATCATCGGCAAACGTCTTAAACGTAATCACATTATCACACTCGTCGCTCCCCGGTTTCGTATAATCGACCATCAGGTGCGGATCGGCGGAAGACGCTTCCCCGACCACGTAGGTTTCGGGGTGCTTAGCCTTGATTGCCGCCACAAAGTCGTGCAAGTACTGGTGAACTTTGGGCAGGTGCGCGTAAAACATGTCACTAATAATCGGGGTCTGGTCACCAGTCACGCTCGGGTACGTTTGCCGAAAATCAGCCTTGGCTAAGTGAATGAAGGCGTCGAGGCGCAGACCGTCGATCCCCTTATCGACCCAAAATTCAGCAACGGCTTGCATGGCTTGTTGGACCGCCGGGTTTTTCCAGTTAAGGTCGGGCATCCGCTTATCAAACAAGTGGAAATAATACTGGGAACCGCCGGTCGGGTCCTTTTCCCAGACACTGCCCCCGAAGAAGGAACCCCAGTTATTGGGCCGGCCCCCGTCCGCGGCGGGGTCTTGCCATAAGTAATAGTCCCGGTAAGGACCAGTTGGATCAGCTAACGCTTGTTTAAACCACGGGTGTTGGTCGGAAGTATGGTTCAAAACGAAGTCAAAAATAATGTGCATTCCGTTAGCGTGCACCGTTTTGATCAACGTTTCAACTTCGGCCATTGTGCCCAAGCGCGGGTCAACTTGATAATAGTCCGACACGTCGTAGCCGTTATCAACTTGCGGTGATTGATAGATGGGGTTTAACCAAATGGTGGTGATCCCCAGTTGTTTCAAGTACGGCACCTTAGCCGTGATCCCGGGAATATCGCCCACCCCGTCATGGTTACTGTCGTTAAAACTTTTAGGATAAATTTGATAAATGGTTTGGTGGTCATACCAGTGTTTACTCATAAAATTGCTCCTCTATGCACGGGTCGATTCCGAGATCGATAACCGTGAATTAATAATGATTTTTTCCTGCGCGTGGGGCTGACTTTCCGTATCCGGGTGCGCGATGTTGGCTAACAATAACCGTGCGGCGGCCCGGCCCATTGCCTCTAAGGGTTGCTGCATGGTCGTTAGGCGTTTAGACGCGATCTGGTTTAATAGAACCCCGTCAAAGCCAATGATCCCGTAATCGTCGGGGACCCGCCCGCCTTGCAGGATGACGCCGTCCTCGATGCCGATAGCCAAACGGTCACTCGCACAAATAAAGGCGGTATTGCGGGGAAATTCCCGCCAATGCTGGCGCACGTAATCGGTCGCGACGTGACAATGGTTCGCCAGCCGGATCATCCGGGCGCCCACACCGGTTTGGGTCACGAAGTCGCGAAAACCCTGCTCACGGTCCGTTTCAAAGGGTTCATCCACCGCGATTCCGACAAAAACCAGGTTCGTATAACCGGTTTGGACGGCGTAACCCGCACTGTCTTGAATCGCCTGGTAATTATTAGTGTCAACGTAATCATAACCCTGCTGGTTGCGGCCGAAAAAGACGACTGGTTGTCGTAACTGTTCGACCCAGGCGTAATTTTTTTGCCGAATGCCCGTTAAAATATACCCGTCACACTCCCCAACTTCGTAACTATTACTCGTGGCGAGTTGCAACGCGTACTGGTGTTGATTCAGTTCGTTGGAAATTCCGGCCAGTAGCATCATGTAGTACGGTTCGGTGGTGTCCATATCCTCAAAAATGGTCAATTTAACGACCCGCGTCCGCCGACTCACTAACGCCCGCGCGGCCGCGTTGGGTTGATAATTTAACTCGGCCATCACGTGCAAAATACTATCGCGTAATTCCGGTCGAACTTGTTCTGGATGGTTGATCGCCCGCGAAACCGTCATTTTAGAGACGTTGGCCCGCTTAGCGACATCGTTTAACGTTGCCATTAACTAAATTCCCCCTCTTTAGCTGAATCCTGGTACCCGCTACTTACTTTAATGATTTGATTTGGTGCACCGAATGGCGTTTGACAATTTGGTGCGGGACAATCACCGCCGTGGACAGTTCGTCCGTCGGGTGATCGGCCATAGCAATTTTTGCAGCTTCCTCCCCTAAGCGTTGGGGAAAGACGGCAACCGACGTGAGGGTCGGGTGTGCCAGGTCGGAAAAAATCGAGTTATTAAACCCAATCAGTGAAAACTGCTTAACTTTCCATTCCGGATCATTATGGAGCACCTGTTGGAGCTTTAATGCCATCATATCGTCAACCGCAACAAAACCAGTCACGTCGGGGTACTGCTCGAAGAAAGTTTTGAGTGCCGCCACGCCGGCAGCGTGGTTTTCAAACCGTTCTTCCAACATAATGTTGGGTAAATTTTGTTGCATCATGGCCCGTTGGTACCCAAGCATCCGGTCACCCTGGACCATTTTAGTTAAATCTGAATATAAAAAGCAGATCCGGCGGTGTCCCCGGTCCAGCAAATACTGGGCCGCGTCGGTTCCCGCCTGAATATTGTCGTTATCCACGTAGGACGTCTTGTTGACTTCCTGGTACGGTTTGCCAATCACCACGTACTGCACGTCAAAGTGGTTCAAGCGGGCCACGACCGGATCATTTTTTTCTGAATATAACAAAATAAAATTCCGAATATGTCCCTGAGCAATCATCACGTCAATGTTATGTACCAGTTCGTCACTGGAAATGCCGGTCGCCAGCGTCGTCATTGACCCGTTTTTACTGCAGACCTCGTTGATTCCGCGAATCATTTCTAAGAAGAACGGGTTCGAAAAAATTTCGTGGTGGTCTACGGGTAAAACGACGCCAATCGTGTTACTAGCCTTCGTTGCCAGGTTTTGAGCGTTAAAATCCGGTGCGTAATTTAATTCCCGGGCCGCTTTTACAACCTTGTCCCGGGTTGGTTTACTAATAATTTTACTGCCATGCATTGCACGGGAAGCCGTCGATGGCGACACCCCCGCACGCTGGGCAACATCCTTAATTGTTGCCATGTTGTTCCCCCCGATCTAATGGTTTCTACACGCTTAAATATAAAACGTTTTCAAATCTTTTGCAAGCGATTGCATAAATTTGCGTAATTTAATTTCACAATTTTTATAATTATCCCGCACGACTTAAAATTCCTCACAACCCGTGGTTGGTTAAATTTAACTGGCATTAACCCACCTTTTCCACTACAATACAAGTTAATCAATCATTTTGGGGGAATCTTATCACTATGACTTCACAATCCACCGTTAAAAAACTCACGTTACTCGGCGTGCTGACCGCCATGCAAATTGTGCTGGGCAGCCTCCTCTCCATTCAATTTTTAACTACCAAAATTGCCTTTGCCTTTATTATTGTGGCGTTAACGGCCCGGCTCTTTTCACCACTCGTGACTGCCGGCAGTACGGCATTAGCCTACTTTTTAGGCATGTTGCTGTTTCCGAAGTTTACCTTTTTTCCGGGGTTCATTTTAACCGCCTTTTTAACCGGCTTGACGTTCGGTCTGGCTTTTCAGCACCACACGACCCTGACCCGCGTCCTATGCGCCAATTTCATCGTGGTCTTCGTTTGGAACTTCATTCTTAATAGCCTGTGGCTCCACACCATGTACATGACCCCGTGGACAGTACTACTGACGACCCGTTTGATCCAAGAAATCGTGACCTACCTCATTTATACCGCCGTTTTATTAGCCCTCTTTAAGGTTCCCGTTCTTAATCAGCTGACGAGTAAGTTCAAGCTGCAATAAAAAAAGGCCGCCAGCCACTCCAAAATCGAGTAGCTGGCGGTCTTTTAACCTTTATAACGCACGGAAATCACTCCAAGTGACGGTCCCGCTTATTTAACGTACTTAGCAACCTGGGTCCCCGCTTGACGGCCGAAGATCACGATTTCGGCTACGGAGTTTCCACCAATGCGGTTATCCCCGTGCAGCCCACCGGTTACTTCACCAGCAGCGTAAAGTCCCGGGATCGCCTGACCGGACTTCTTCAACACTTCGGTTTGCGGGTTGATCTTAACCCCGCCCATCGTGTAGTGAATGCCGGGGGCAACTTTAATGGCGTAATACTTCGGCGTGTTCAACTGGTTGTCCATCCCGGTCGTCCGCTTGTACTGCGCATCCTTTTTGTTCTTAACGTCTTTATTCCAAGTCTTGACCGTTGTTTTTAGGTTAGCGCTGGAAACGCCCAGTTTTTTAGCCAACCCGCTCAAACTATCGGCCGAAACGACCATTCCCTTCTTTTGGTACTGGTTGATGGCCGTGACCCGTTTCTTCACGCCTCCGTCAAAAAGCACGTACGCGTACTTTCCGGCCTGTTTGTTAATGGCCGCTGAAACGACGTCCCGGGTCCCCATCTCGTTCGTAAACCGCTGGCCCTGCTTGTTGATCAGGATTCCACCTTCACCACGAACGGCTTCCCCGACTAGGTACGGCGGCTTTTGATAAACCGTTGGGTGAATCTGGATCTTATTCATATCAACCGTATAACCACCTAGCTTGGTGATCATCTTGATCCCGTCACCGGTACTCCCAGCCTGGTTGGTCGTGACGTACTTAACCAAATCCGGACGATATTTTTTGATCATGGACTTGCTAGCCCCAAAGCCCCCGGTCGTTACAATAACGGCTTTAGAACTGATTGTTTTGGTCTTATCCTGGTTAAATTTAACTTTAACCCCGTCAACCTTGCCCGCCTGCTCATTGATCTTAGTTACGTCGGCGTTAACGTAGATTGGTATGTTATTTTTCTTAACGTTGCGGAGTAAGCCACTAACTAAGTAGCCCCCAACCGCGGAACCATCGGCCGGACGGTGCGTCCGTTTCACGCTCATCCCACCAGTGATCGTTAAGTTGGTCAGCTTGATACCCATGCCATCTAACCAATCCACCGCGCTGGCAGAGTGGTCAACAAAGAAGCGTAACATCTTTTTATCGTTGGTCCCGTGACCGCCCTTTAACGTTTCGTTATAGAATTTATCGTTTGAATCTTTAACTCCGGCTTTTTTCTGAACCTTCGTTTCCGAAGCGTTCATCCCCGAAGAAGCCTTCAGGGTGTTCCCACCGGCTACCGGCATCTTTTCTAAGATGACCGGGCTCAGCCCCTTTTCCTTAGCGGCTAACGCAGCGGACATACCGGCACCACCGGCACCCACGATAACCACGTCGTACTTCGACTTCAAGTCCTTCATGGCCGAATACTGGGTTTTGGACGCCCCGGTCGTGACCTCCGTCTTCTTAGAACTACTACTGCTACTTGCCTTTTTGGTGGTGTTGGCATTGCCACACCCCGATAAACTCGCGGCCACCATTGTTAAACTGGCGACAACTGAGAATAAGCGTGCCTTCATCATCTAGTCCCCCTAAAAATGAAATATTGTGAATTTATTCATTTATTGTAACACGCCGTTCCCAGCTTAATAACCCCTTTATGTAAAAATTAATCAACTTCTTACCGCTTATTATGATAAATATTCACAATGTAAATCGGCCGTTGGGGTAACTTTAAAACGCGCCAACTACTCAACCTTAACTGAGCAATTCGCGCGTTAATTTTTCTTATCGTGTGTGGAAACAGTCACTACGCACCAGTTTATGCCGTTTAGTTTAACGCGGCGACCATCCCATCCAAAAAGTCCGCGACCTTTCCCACAAAAACTTGTTGGGACGCGGCCATTATCGGGGCAGTCGCATCCTGGTTCACGGACAATACGTGCTGGGCACCGGTTATCCCGGCTAAGTACTGGTCGTCTCCGGAAATCCCGAGGTTGATCAGCACTTCGGGAGCCACCGGGATGGCGTTACCCCCAACTTGTTGATCAATGCTAAACTGTTCTAACATCGTCAGCGGTTGAGTAACCGCGATGGCCGCTCCAATCCACTTGGCCAGTTGCTGGGCTTGCAATAGGACGGCGGGGTCCAGGGCCCCCCGTCCTAAAGCTACGATTCGTTTAGCCGTGGCAATGCTGCCCACGTTAACCGGAACGTCCTTGGTCAAATTCAGCTTTTTAACGACCCGGTGCAGGTCCGCCACGGCAAGTTGTTCCGGTTCGATAGCTTTGGCGCCGTCAACCGGTGCCGCCGGGGCGTTTAACTGACTCGTTGCAAACGCCGTTGCTAAATCGGCCGGCGTTCCCATCAACAGGGGCAACGTTTGAAGGTCACGGGTCAGTGCCATGAGTGGTGAGCGGCGACTGTAAGCTAAGTCACCAATTAAACCAGTCACGGCCGTTAACTGGGCAACGCCCTGCTGACTAGCATTAAAACCCGTTAGTGCCGCCGCGGACGCAAACGGAACGTGTGCGTCAATTTGATCCGCTACGGACAGTGCGCTAAGTGCTACCGCGTGGGCGGTTGCGAGTAACGGGGTCAGCTCAACTAGCGGGGGTTGTTCACCTAGTGCTAATTGTTTGATTTGGGTCGCGGCGTGGTTCAAAATTCCCGCCACTACCGCACTTAACAACCCGCGTCCAACGGCTTGCGCGCGTTGCATGATTGGGAAGCCCTGACCAATCTGCCCCAGCCGGTCAGTCGCCGTCACCTTGACTTGATCCAGTTCAAGGTCGGCCACGGCTAACCCGGGTAATCCTAAGGGTTCTAGCGGGTTACCCGTCGTTACCCCGGGGTGGTTTGCGGAAACCAAAAAAGCACTCGGAACGTTGGGCGGCGTCTGCGCCACGATCAAGTAAGTTTGGGCCCGGCCAGCATTTACCACGTGCTTGACCGTACCGGTCAGCTGCCAACCGTCCGTTACTGGCAGTGCCGTTACCGCCGCAGTCGGCGTGCCGGTCGTGCCCAGTGCGGGAAGCCCGATTATTTTCAACTGATCCAAGTAGGTTTGGCGCTGTGCCGTGGTGCCGAAAGTGAGCACGGCGTCCGCCACTTGCCACCAGGTGGCTAACAACGTGGCCAAACTAGCCGATACCTGGGTCACGGCCAGTAGACACAGGGTTTGTTGGCTCAGCCGATCAGTATCGGCTAACCCCGTTTGTGGCAATTGCCGCTGACGCAGTGCCTCTAAAACGGCCGGCTTCACTTGCCCCGTCATGTCCACTTCCGCCGCAAGCGTGATTAAATTTTCATCCATTAAGGTCGTCAGCCGTTGCCATTGCTGACGCTGTTTAGCGGTTAAATTCAATTCCATCCCGGTCCCTCACCTCATCTAATTTCTTAGCTCTAACTTACCACAATTTTAAGCCCGCCACGGTCCAAAAAGTATTTCCTTTTCTAAATAACCATCAGATAGCGGGGTGCAACGCCGCCGGGGAAACTTACCTTAAATTCAATCAATTGAGGGCCTAACTAAATACAAAACCAGCAAGCTTCCCCCGTTTAGGAAAACTTGCTGGTTTAACGCCCACTTAGCGTACTGCGTTCAAGGCCCGTGGCCGTTCCGTTCAACAACCTACGTTTCGGCAAAACCGTACTCTAAAATACCCATGTAAGCCTTGGCCCGTTCTACGATCCACTGGACGTCATCCATGGATTTAACGTCGTGATTTTTAACCATGTGGGCCTGAAACTCGGCAAAAACTTGATTGTAAACTCCCATGATCAAGCCAATCACGACGTCCCGGTCTAACCCGGGACGCAGAGTCATTTTATCTAAAACCTGTCCAATCATCGTCCGCGTCACGGCAATACTTTGTTCATACAACGCCTTGATCTGTGTCTGGACCTTTTCGGGCAACTGGTCCACCTCACCGTACGCGTTGATCAGTACCTGCATTTCATCCGGGTGACTGCGCCCAAATTCACTCTTGTACTTAGTGCCATTAACGACCAACGCGACCAGGTCTGTGGGTATTTCGTACGCCTTGGGGTCGATCGTCGCCATAATGGTCGCCGTCGCCGCTTGAACCGTGGCAACGTATAGGGCCTGCTTGCTGCCGTAGTAGTGAAATATCAAGCCCTTAGAAACTTTTGCCGCCGCCGCAATACTGTCCGTTTTAGCGTCCCGGTACCCGTCTTTGGCGAACGCGTGTTGCGCCGCTTGCATAATTCTTGCAACCTTTTGCGGATCCTTGGGTACTTCCTTAGTCGTCATCTTAGTCGTTCCTTTCCGCTACTGGGCTAAATCCCGCCGCCGGTAGCCAATTGCTGCTACGATTAATAGTAGCACAGTTAACGCAAGGCACCACCAGTTGGTTGACCAATCGACACCCTTTACCGGAACCTTATTCACAAAACCTAACGGGGTTAGGTGCTTAGACCACTTGGGCAGCTCAATCAAATTGCCAAGGTACAGGGAAAAGAACCCGTATGCGACCCAGACCCACGCTAAGAACCGCCACTTAGGAAACCATCCACTCAGCAGACTCGCAAACGCGACCATGACCAACATGGCGGGAAGGTACGCCGCAAATACGTGCCAATACGTTCGCCAACCGATGGGATCGTGCATATTTGTTAGTCCCATTAAATACATCCCGAGTAAACCGGCCGCAAAGACTAGCGTACCCGTAAGCAGCGCCCAACCACTATACGCCGCCCAGACGTGCCACCGCGACGTCGCGGTAGCGGCAACTTGGTGTAGATAGCCCTTACGCTCGTCACCGACCAGCCTTAACATCAACTGGATGGCTGGAATCAGCGCCACGACGGCCATAACAATCGCTAAAATCGCAATAAAGTTTTTGACCACTAACCGGTTGGCCGCGGCCAGGGCGGTCGCCCCTAATAATTGTTTGATCATCGGGTTACTCTTCGCCAAGTCACCAATCGTGTTAAAGACCGAGCCGTAAGACGCCCCCAGAACTAAGTTACCAACGATCCAAGCAATCATTAAATCGCGCGCTTGGCGCCAAAGCAAGCTAGCCGGCCCGCGTAACCAACCACTGGCCCGCCGACGTCCCCGCCGCGTTGCGAGTAGTCCGGCACCGAGGTCGCGGTGTAAATTTAACCCCGTTGCGAATCCCAAACTAACTAATCCTAATAATAAGTACATTAGCACGGGGAGCCAGTGGTTAGCTTGGTACGCCCCAATTTTTTCAATCCAACCAAACGGAATCCACCACGTCAAGTGTGGGTGACTGACGTCGGTGCCCATCCGTGCGACGTACATCACGCCCAAAACAGTATAGCTTAACATGGTGGTACCACCGGCATTATCGGCAATTTGCGCAACCAACAGGGTCACCATGCCAAACGCCCAGCCCAGCGCGGCCAACGCGAAGCCGATCAACCAGTTTCCCGCCGTATCCGCCCCGGGCATGTGTGCAACTTGAAGCCCCGCACCAAAGAGTACGCCAATGACGCCGTTTAACAGGGTCAATTCGCTTACCCCGGCAAATAGCGGGGCACCGCGGCCCACCGCGTGTGCCCAAACTAGTTCAAGCAAGCCGGCGTCTTCATCCCCCCGCGTGGTCGCGACCGCAATCATAATATTCATGACGACCATAAACAACGCCATAAATACCACCATCTCGGTAGCAAACACCTTTGCCGTGGTGTACGGCTGCTGGGCCGTAAACGCGCCAAATAGCGAAACCATCGCCGGCGTCTTTAAGGTTTTAACAATTTCATTAATAGCCGTTTGGTCACTATAAATGCCATCAAATTTAGCCGCAATCACCGTTAGTAAGCCCGCCATAATCACGGTCCAGAGAACTAGTTTGACCCAGTCCCGTTTGAGGTTAAACCGGATCAATAAACCGCTCCGTTGAAAAATTGACGTTAAGTGCATCCCAATCACTTCCCCTCCGCTGGTTGTGTATCCGTTTCGTAATAACGCATAAACAGGTCTTCCAACGTGGGGGGCGTGGTTGTTAAGCTAACGAGTGTCCGGGCAGTCAAAAATTGGATCACGGTCGTTAACTGGTCCGCATCAACCGCCAAACTAACGTGGTTAGTGCCATCTTTAACGGTTAACCCGTGGACGCCAGCCAACTGATCTAACCCGTCAAGTCGCCGAACAGTTTGCACGTCCACCGTGGTTCGTGTCAGGTGACGCATTTCCGTAAGCGTCCCCGTTTCCACGATGCGTCCTTCGCGAATGATCCCAATCCGATCACACATTTTTTCAACTTCGGAAAGAATGTGGCTAGATAACAAAACACTCTTACCGCGTTGTTTTAACCGGAGAACTTCATTTTGGAAGGTTTGTTCGTTTAACGGGTCCAGTCCCGAGGTGGGTTCATCAAAAATATAAAAATCAGCGTCCGTCGAAAAAGCAGCAATGAGTGCCACTTTCTGCCGGTTCCCCTTGGAATAGGTCCGGGCCTTCTTCCGCGGATCCAATTCAAACTTTTTGATCAAGGCGTCCGTCCGGGAACTGTGTTTTTCACCGTTTAACTTCAAAAACAAGTCAATAATTTCTCCACCGCTTAAGTTGGGCCACAAGTAGACGTCCCCCGGTACGTAGGCAATGCGCTCATGGATGGCCACGCTGTCCTTCCAAACGTCCCGACCAAAAAAGGTGGCCGTGCCCGCACTCGCCCGTAAAATCCCGAGTAAAATTCGAATCGTCGTCGACTTACCGGCACCGTTGGGACCAATAAACCCAAAAACCTCCCCCGGATAAATAGCAAAATCAACGTCTTTTAGCGCTTCAAACTTTCCAAAGCGCTTTTGTAAGTGGTTCACTTTTAATAATGGTACTTGTTCCGTCATCCAACTCACTCCCATCGTCTTTTAGCGGTGTTCACCGCACCGTTGAATTTCAGGAGTAATCATAATCGTCATTGACCAGTAAGTCAATGACTTGCGAGTCAATTTAACAAATTAGTCGGCCAAAACCCATAATAACGGTAAAAAGAGAATAAAAAAACGTGTTCGGTCAATTACCGAACACGCGTTATCTTTAAGCTTAATAAAGCGTTGGTACTAAGCCACCGTCAGCCCGTAAAGCTTCACCCGAAAAGCTGCCCGCAAACGGACTCGCGACAAACACCGTTAAGCGGCCAATTTCGGCGGGACGAATCAACCGTTGAATTTGTGACAACGGCCGGTGATTGACCATAAAATCATGTTCCCACTGATTCTTTGGTAAATCCGAGTCCGCGTACATCTCGTTTAGCATGTGTTGGACCCCTTCCGTCAGCGTTGATCCCGGCATAACGGTATTCACCGTAACGTGGGTCCCCACCGTTAACTTCGATAGACTCTTAGCCAATGACAGGTTCATGGACTTAGTCATGGAATATTGCGGCATTTCACCGGATGGCATGACCGCTTCTTCACTGGCAATAAAAATAATTCGCCCAAAATCGTTCGCCAGCATGGCGGGGAGGTAGTGTTTAGCTAACCGGTTACCGGATAAAACGTTAACTTTAAAGAACCGTTCCCAAGTGGCATCGTCAATGTCCGCGTACGCCATCGGCCCAAAGATTCCCATATTATTAACTAAAACGTCAACGGTGGGAACTAACTTAAACAATTTTGCCGCTTCATCCGGGTCACTAATATCAAACGGAGCCGCGACGGGCGTCGTTTCCGGGTAATCCGCCGTGAGTTTATCAACCACGGCTTGAACCGTCTCCGCCCGCCGACCGTTAATCACCACGTCGGCACCCTCCTTCGCAAAGACTTCGGCGATTGCGCGACCAATCCCCTTAGTTGACCCCGTAACTAACACCCGTTTATGCTCTAATCCCATTTCCATTGGAAAATCCTCCGTTCAATTTTAATTCTGCGCATTAAGTTTAAACGGTTTGTTAAGTCAACTCAACTGTAACGCCCCGGCTAATATTTCCCGGGAAATTAAATGCAAAAAAAGATCCGGTCCGCCCAAACGGCTTCCCGGATCCTATGTACGCGACTATTCCGTGCTACTCTTTTCATATTCCTCTAGAACGGGCATGACGTAGCGTTCTTCAGCTTGTTTCCGCGCTAAAATAGCGTCATCCATGTCAGCAAATTGTTGGTTCAAAACCAACCGCCCCCGGTACATCAACCGGGCCACCCATTTTTGAGAGCAGCGGTCAAACGAAACCCCAATGACCCCACTGCGGTTGCGACTGTTCGGTTTTAACCGGTCAACGGACGTTCCTTGGTACAGTGGTAAATTATCACTGCGGCCCATATTTTTACGGGTCTTCGGGTTCTCAAAAATATTTTTGCGGCTGACGTCGGCTCGCAGACAACCACAACTCTTCGTGATGCCCTTACGCAACCGGTAACTGTCAACAACGACCTGCCGACCGCATGAACATTGACACAACCAACGGGCATTACCGTTGGGCGCACTTTCGGCACGTTCAACCACCGTCAAACGACTGAAGGTTTCACCTGTTAAATCTTTTAGTCGCATCAAAATCACCTCGCTAAGTTCTGACGACTATTCAACCCTACTTGGTTGAACTCAATAAATATAAGTTAAACTGATTTTGTGAAAATACTGTGACGAATACAAAAACATTCATAGTATAATTTATTATAGTTTTAATAAACCAAAGCAATTTTATAAACATACCACACATTCCGGCTTTGTCTTATAGTTTAGAATACTACTATTTTTATTT
>NZ_QWZQ01000027.1 GCF_003885105.1 Lactiplantibacillus garii | reverse complement strand
GTTTCAAAGTTACATGTACACTGATTAGTCTTTATTAAATATTAGTATACGCTATTACTTCCCTATTATGGTCCATGTAGCCCACCCATTTCCGATTTTAACAAGGCATGCAACTATTTTAGTAATCATCTTTTTATTTTTAACAGTTGCATTCATTATTAGTGATTTATTTTTCAGTTCTCCAATAAGACAATATTATTAAGATATTATCTAGTTTCGTAAAATGATATTTTTCAGTTATTATGTTGAGTTACAACTCCCATTATCTGTGCTAATTTAAATAATATAAACGATTACTTAATTATCGGACGGAGGCACAATCATGGATCAAAAACTTTGGAAAGAATATCCCATCTTATTTGGTGGGGACTATAACCCGGAACAGTGGCCCGAAGATTCTTGGGAACGGGACCTAACCATGCTGGAACGAGCTAACGTTAATTCAGCAACCATCAACGTTTTTTCGTGGGCCCTCTTGGAGCCTAAGGAAGGGACGTACGATTTCAGCATGCTGGATAAGATCGTTAACCTGTTGAATCAGCATCATTTTAAAATCGTCATGGCAACGTCGACCGCCGCGCTGCCCGCGTGGATGGCTAAAAAATACCCGGACGTTAACCGAGTCGACACTCACGGCATTCGTCAGGGCTTTGGGAAACGGCATAACGCTTGCCCTAACAGCCCCAACTTTCAACGGTTAGCCAGGGGCTTGGTTGAGCAGCTCGTCAAACGCTACGCTGGCAACCCTAATATCGTTTGTTGGCACATTTCTAACGAGTACGGCGGTCAGTGTTACTGTGACAACTGCGCACGGGCTTTCCGGGAATGGCTTAAGAAACGCTACACCTCGTTAGCCGAATTAAACGACGCCTGGGACGCCAACATGTGGAGCCACACTTTCAACGATTGGGACGAGATTGTTCCCCCGGATCAGCACACCGACGAATTTGAAAACGGCGGTGCAACTTTGGGCGGAGCTTCCTTAGACTACCGTCGTTTCCAATCGGACAGCTTACTGGCCAATTTCAAGATGGAAAAGGACCTTATTCGGGCGGCCGACGCAACCACGCCAATCACTACCAACTTCATGGGAACCCAAAAAGACCTTGACTACTTCAAGTGGGCTAAGGAAATGGACGTCGTTTCTTGGGACAACTACCCGAGTTTCGATACCCCGGCTTCCTTTACTGCGATGAGTCACGATTTGATGTACGGACTTAAGCACGCACCGTTCATGCTGATGGAACAGACTCCTAGCCAACAAAACTGGCAGCCGTATAACGCCTTAAAGGACCCCGGCGAATTCCGGATGCTCAGTTTTCAGGCCATGGCACATGGCGCCGATACCGTCCAAGTCTTTCAGTTGCGCCAAGCCCGTAACGGTTGCGAATCCCTGCACGGTGCGATTATCTCGCACGCAGATTCCACGGAAACCCGCGTCTTTAAAGAAGCCGGCCAAATTGGCGCCGACCTACAAAAGCTTCCCGCCGACTTGCTGGCCAGTCAAAAACACGCCCAAGTCGCAATCATCTTTGACTGGAACAGTTTTTGGGCACTCGACTTCGCACTCGGTCCCAACGTTCGCTTGCAGTACGTTGAGCAGGTCCACGCTTATTACCAATACTTCTACGACCACAACGTTGCCGTCGATATGATCTCGGTCGACGATGATTTTAACAACTACCAAGCGGTGATCGCCCCGGTCCTCTTCATGTTCAAACACGGTCTAGCTGACAAGGTCAACGCTTACGTTCACGCGGGCGGTAACTTCATCACTAACGCCATGAGTACGACCGTTGACGAACACGACAACGTGTATCAGGGGGGCTACTTCAAACAAATCGAACCCACCCTCGGGTTATGGTCTGAAGAATGGGACGTTTTGCCACCCGTCAGCACCTGCCAAGTTGAGTTTAACGACCAGTCAACGGCTAAGGCCAACACCGTCTGCAGCCTAGTCCACCTTGGGAGTGCCCAACCCCTGGCCAGCTACGAGACTGATAAGTTCTACGACGCGACGCCGGCCATTACGCAAAATACGTACGGTAAGGGCCACGGCTTCTTCGTCGGCACTTACTTGGATCAAACGGGCATGCAATTATTAGGTGACCGACTCGTTGACCTGATTGGCCTTGAAACGACTTACCAACCTACAGCCGACAGTCAGGGCATTGAACTGACCACCCGCCAGTCTGCAAGTAACCGCTACGACTTTTTAATCAACACCACGGCTGATACCCGGACTTACCATTACGAAGCACAGCCGTACGCAAAGGACCTGCTAACCGGCAAAGCCGTTAACAGCGGCTTGTTAACACTGAAACCGTACGCCGCATTGATCATTCAATCCAACTTATAAAACTGAAACTAAAATAAGGGACCCGGAAAAATCCGGGTCCCTTATTTTAGTTTCAGTTTATTTAATCAGCGCGTCGATAAGCCATCAATGCCGCTGACATCCCCTTGGTTTGGGGATAAACTTGGCGGTAAACTTGATCAACTTGCTGGTACGCGGCGACGTGGGCCGCGATTGGTTCGTAGACCTTACCGTAGTGGACAAAGGTTTGCGCACAGGCTTCCATTGAGTCAAACCAACCCAGGCCGGTAGCTGCAATCATTGCCGCACCCATTCCGGGGCCCTGCTCATTTTCTAGGCTCACAACTGGGTGGTTAAAAATGTCCGCCTGAATTTGAAGCCACAGGGGGCTCTTAGCTCCGCCCCCAATCGCAACGACCGTCTTGAACTGACTGCCGTGTTGCTCGTAGATCTGCATAAGGTCCTTAAATGAAAAGATAATGCCTTCCAAAACGGCTCGGACAAAATCGTAACGCTGGTGCGTCCCGTCAATTCCAATAAAACTTCCGCGGATGTCGGCGTCGGCGTACGGGGCCCGTTCACCCACGATGTACGGTGTGAAAATCAGCCCGTTCGCACCAACCGTCGATTGTCCGGCACTTTCCACCATCGTTTTAAAATCAACGTCCGGCGCAAAGGTCTTTTTAAACCAACTCAATGAGTAGCCGGCCGCCAGGGTCACGCCCATTGAATAATACTTATCCGGAAAGGCGTGGTCCTCAAACTGTAACACCCCGTGATAATTCGTATTCGGGTTATCCTCGTACTTTAAAACCACCCCGGACGTGCCGATACTGGCCATCACCTTATCTTCAGACAGAATCCCGGCACCGACCGCGCCGGCCGCGTTATCCGCGGCACCACCATAGACCTTAGTCGTCAGACTTAACCCGGCCGCCCGCGCATACTTCGGCGTTAAGTTCCCCGCAAAATCGACCGACTTCATCAATGGCGGGCAAAGCCGTTGGGGAATGCCGAGTTGCTCACAAATGGTTTGGCTCCACTGACCAGTTTTAACGTCGAGTAAGACCGTCCCGGTCGCGTCGGAATAGTCCATGGCCAACTGACCGGTCATCCGGTAACGGACGTAGTCTTTCGGTAAAACGAAGCACGCGGCCTTCGCCCAAATTTCAGGTTCATTTTCTTTTACCCATAACAGTTTGGGCAGCGTAAAGCCTTCCAGCGGACGGTTACCCGTAATTTCAATAAATTTATCGCCTAGGACCCGTTCAATTTCGTGGCACTGCGGCGTGGTCCGGGTATCGTTCCACAGGATAGCGGGTCGTAACACTTGGCCGGCGGCGTCCAGTAGAACTAACCCGTGCATTTGCCCGGAATAGCTGATACCCTGAACGTCATCGGGATTCAAGTGGTCATTGCTGATCAACTGCTGAATGGCCTGGGTGACTCCGGTAACCCAGTCTTCGGGCCGCTGTTCACTGTAACCCGGTTGGGGTTGTTGTAGGTCGTAACCAACACTTTGTTCCGCAACTACGGTACCGGACTGGTCCACGGCTAACACCTTAACGGCACTGGTTCCCAGGTCGACCCCTAATACTACTGCACTCATATTTCCACCCACTTTTCTTTTTAAAAAGGACCCGGGACAAGCGTCTCAGGCCCTACTACTCTCACTCTCAAATTGTCATCAATATTTTTAAAACTAATTATTTGCTTAACGTATCAATAATGTAGTGGTTGATCGTATCCTTGATTTCTTCAAGGTGATCAGAACTAGTTGCGGCTAATAATTCGGATTGCGGCTTGTCGATCGCGTACTTTTCAAGCGACTTGAAGTCAGCCTTGCCACTTTCGATATCGGCACCAACCCCGCTCTTGTAAGAAGCGTAGCGTTCGTCCAGAATATCTTGTAAGAAGCCGTCTTCCTTCATCTTCATAGCAACCCGTAGGCCGGCAGCAAAGCTGTCCATCCCAACGATGTGGCCGTAGAATAAGTCGTTTGGTTCAAAGGACGTCCGCCGTGGCTTTGCGTCAAAGTTCAACCCACCGCGAGGGCCGATTCCACCGTTTTCAACGACTTCGTACATCGCAGCGGTCGTTTCGTACAAGTTAGAAGGATATTCATCAATGTCCCAGCCAATCAACTTATCACCCTGGTTGGCATCCAACGAACCGAGCATGCCGGCTTCGCGGGCTACCCGAATTTCGTGTTGGTAAGTGTGCCCAGCTAAGTTTGCGTGGTTGCCTTCCAAGTTTAACTTGAAGTCTTTATCCAGACCGTAAGTCTTCATGAAGGCAATCGTCGTGGCAGCGTCAAAGTCGTATTGGTGAGTTGACGGTTCCTTAGGTTTTGGTTCGAGTAACATTTGAGCGTCAAAACCAATTTCGTTTGCGTAATCCTTAGCCATGTGGAAGAACTTAGCAGCGTGTTCCTGTTCTTCCTGCATGTTAGTGTTCCAAAGTGATTCGTAACCTTCACGACCACCCCAGAAAACGTAATTTTCAGCACCCACGCGCTTCCCAATTTCCAAACTGTGCTTTAATTGAGCGGCGGCGTAAGCAAAGATATCCGCAGATGGTGAAGTTGCGGCCCCTTCTACAAAGCGAGGGTTAGTGAACATGTTTGACGTGTTCCAAAGTACCTTCATCCCGGTCGTTTTTTGGTATTCAACGATTCGGTCAACGACCTTGTCCAAGTTTTTATTGGTTTCACGTAACGTGTCACCTTCCGGAGCGAGGTCGCGGTCGTGGAAGCAAAGGTAATCAACACCTAATTTATCGTAAAATTCAAAGGCGGCGTCAACTTTCGCTAAGGCTAAGTCCATTGGATCGGTAATGTGATCGTACGGACGTTGCGCGGTTCCGTCACCAAATGGGTCAACCAAGCGTTGATCAAACGTGTGCCAGTAAGCCACCGCAAAGCGGAGCCAGTCCCGCATCTTTTTCCCGCCGATTACTTCATCAGGATTGTAATATTGAAAGCCTAAACCAGATTTTTTATCTTGATGGCCGACGTATTGAATCTTGTCGACGCCTTTCCAATAACTCGTTTTTGTTTGCATTTTAATATCCCTCCACGTTAGTTTGTTCCAACAACCAACTTACAAATATCATTATAAAACTTAGCGACTTAAATGCAAGCGCTTTCTAAAATTATTTTGATTTTCTTTTTCCAGCGAAAAATCACCACAAAAAAGCCAAATGACGTGATAATCTAAGTCATTCAGCCGTTCGTTATTCACTTATTTAATTAGTTATCCCGGGTTCACTAACGCGGCTCGTCCGTAAAATTAATCCTGTTGAAACCGTAATTCGTAACCGTCCAACGCCAAAACGTGGTGGGTAATTAGTGAACACCCGCCCAATAACGTGGCGTACCGGGTTCGAGAAATCAAGTTGATTGGGAACTCCGTTTGTGCAATGTCTTGATAATCGCCCTTAATTTCGTCCATTAATTCGGGCAAGCCGGCAATCAAGGGTGAATTAATAAATACGGCCTGAGGATCCAACATGGTCACCACGTTGAAAATCAAGCCGGCAACGACGCTGCAAGCCTGGCGTAAAATGCGCTCAGTGTCGCGGTCGCCGTCCCTAAATAGCCGACTAATGGCTTCCCGGTCTAAATTATCCACCTGTTTAGCATTCTCAATCCGCGTAATCAGGGCGTCTTCGGAACACAGTGACTCAACGGACTGGCCCGCCGTGTTGGGACCGAGTAGCGTTAAGGACTTCCCGATTTCACCGCCACGCCCATTTTCACCCCGTGAGAGTTGCTGGTTCAAGATGATCCCGGCACCGATCCCCCGGTGAATGCTAAACGTCACGAAGCTGCGGTACGGTTGATCCGTACTAAAATCCCGAGCATAGATGGCGGATAAATTGGCTTCGTTTTCCAAAAGGACCGGTACCTGGTACTGGTCCCCAAAAACTTTGACTAAGTTAACGTCCTGCATGTCGAGCCACGGGGAAGCAATCACTTGGTTATCCTTAATCGTCCCGTGAATCGAAAAACAGATGCCGAGTAGGCCGTTAACGGTCCGGACTTCGGAAGCAATTTTGGCAAGAAAGGCCTGACACTTGGTCACCATCACCGTGATTGGCTGGTTAACGATGTCGATCCGCTGATACTCGATCACCGTCGTATCAGCATAGTTGGCGGTCGCGTGCAAATGGCGGTACCCGAGATCAAACGTGACCGTGTAGCCGTAATTCTGGTTAAGGGTCACCATGGTGGGTTTCCGGCCACCAACGTTCGACGCCGCCCCCTGACCAATTTCCGTCAACAGGTGCTGGTCCATCAGCGTGTTGTAAAGCGCCGAAATGGTGGATTTATGCAACGCAAGTTCGTGCGAGATCTCGATCCGCGACGTTGCCGGATGGTTAATAATTTGTTGTAAAACTAATTTTAAATTTAAATCGTGGAGTTGATCCCGATTCAGACTACGCTGTTCCATACCCATGACCTCACCTTTTATCTTCTACAAACATCATATGTATACAAAGACGGCTTGTCCACATTTTTTGTCAACAAGTCGTCTGAAAACTGCTTATTTACAAGGTAATTGCTGCTTGCCCGTTAATTAACTTCGTCGACGCCGTTCCGTCATTTTCATGAACGTAAACCGTAACGTCACCACTAACACCCTTAGTTGTTACCGTAACTTGGGGGCCGTTGCGGTGGGCCGTAACGGTCGCAACGTCGTTTCCGTGACCATCAACGATTGCCGTGGAAACTTCACCGTCTTTTAATTGATACAGGTGAATCGCCACGTCTTTCGTGTAGTCGTAAGCCGCGTGAACCGCTTTTTCATTCCGAACTAAAATGGAATTTTCACGGACCAGTACCGGTAAACTCAACTCATCAAAGTGTTCGTTGAGCCACTGCCCAGTTGCCGGCGCGTCGTAAACCTTACCGTCTAAGATACTAGTCCACTTGCCACCCGGCAGGTAGAAATGAGCCTGGCCGCGATCGTTAAAGATTGGCGCGACTAACAGCTGGGAACCAAACATGTACTGGGTCCCGTTGTCGTAAACGTTAGGATCTTCCCCGAATTCCAAGAACATTGGCCGCATTAACGGGTTACCATAATGGGCACCGTGTGCCGCCTGCGTGTAGAGGTACGGCATTAAGGAAAGCTTCAAATCAACGAAACGCTTCGTGTTGGCGACCGCTTCATCATCAAAGTTCCACGGAACCCGGTAAACGTTACTGCCGTGGTAGCGGCTGTGCGAAGACAACAGTCCAAACTGGGTCCAGCGCTTGTAAAGGTCCGGCGTTGGTCGGTCGGCGCCGTCTTCAAAGCCCCCGATATCGTGACTCCAAAAACCGAAGCCGGAAAGGAGGAATGATAACCCGCCGCGTAACGTGTCCCGCATGGAGTTGTAGTTGGATAGGCAGTCACCGCCCCAGTGAACGGGGTATGATTGTGACCCCACCGTCGCGGAACGGGCAAAGACGACCGCCTCTTCTTGGCCCTTAACTTCGGCAATCGCATCGTATACGGCCTGGTTATACTGCAGCGTGTAGTAGTTATGCTCTTGTTGCGGATCAGAGCCGTCAAAGAACTGCACGTCGTCAACTGGGATCCGTTCACCAAAGTCGGTCTTGAAACAGTCGACTCCCATGTTCAGGAGTTCCTTTAACTTGCTCTGATACCACTTAGTCGCATCCGGATTCGTAAAATCAACGAAGCCGTTTCCAGCTTGCCAAAGGTCCCATTGCCAAACGTCACCGTTTTGACGCTTCAACAGGTAACCCTTGTCCCGGGCTTCCTTAAATAGCGGCGATTTTTGGGCAATGTACGGATTTAACCAGACGCAGACCTTGATGCCCCGGTCGTGAATTTTCTTCAGTAAGCCCGCGGGATCCGGGAACATTTCTTTATCCCAAGCCAACGTGCACCATTCAAAACCTTTTTGCCAGAAACAGTCAAAGTGGAAGACGTCGAGTGGAATGTGGTGTTCCTTCATCCCATCAATAAACTTCAACACGGTAGCTTCACTGTAGTCGGTCGTAAACGACGTACTGAGCCACAAGCCAAACGACCATGCCGGTGGTAAGTTGATGCCCCCGGTTAATTGGGTATACCGGTGTAACACTTCCTTCGGTGTTGGACCGTAAATCACGTAATACTGTAGGGATTGCCCTTCCGTACTAAATTGGACCCGGTCCACGTTTTCAGAGCCCACTTCAAAGGAGACCCGTTGGGGTTCGTCAACGAAGACACCGTAACCACGGCTGCTAATGTAAAACGGCACGTTCTTGTAGGCCTGTTCACTCCCGGTCCCGCAGTCCTGGTTCCAAGTATCGACGGATTGACCATTTTTAACGAAGTTCCCAAAGCGTTCACCTAAGCCGTAGATTTTTTCATCAATGTCCATTGAAAGCTGTTCACGCATGTAGTTGACTTTGGTATCGTGGTTAAAAATGACCCCCTGCGCCTTTTGTGCGGATTCCGTAATTAAGTTGCCGTTGGCCGTAAACTTTAAATCAAAATCCGTTTTCAACGGTAGGGAAACCTTAAGTTGGCCACTAGTCAAGGAAGCCGTTTGATCGTCAATGTGAATGTCCACGTCCGGGTCTAAGTCGTTGATCTTAAACTTTGGACCGTGATCCGCGCTATCAAAATGTTCCAATTTGACCCCGATCACGTTCTCGACTGGCGAAGTAAACGTCATTGTCGTGGCCCCTAAATTCAACTGGTCGCCACGCGTCAAGACCCGCTTAAACGGTGCAAAGGTTTTTAAGGTTTTGCCTTCCCGTTGCGCATCGTACGTTTCCATCGGTGATTCAACGTCGTATTCTTCCCGATTCATCCAATAACCATTTGTAAATTTCACTAATCGCACCTTCTTTAACAGTTTTCATCAATATTATTATTTATCCGTTGCAAAAATGATTGCATTTCCGCGTTCCGCTAACTATGATTAGTAGGTAAGTTGGTTGTTTTATTCAACTAAATCAAGTTAACGCTTACATTGTACACTCAACTCCTAGCATAATTCAAACCCTTTTTATAAAAAAATGTCATAAACTTTAAAGTTAAGTATTTTGGCATTATTTTATCTTATTATTGTTAAAGCAAGCTAAATACACTATATTTCAGTTTCAATATCAGGTATTTTTTACTACTTTTGCTTAATTACAAGACTGGTTTGGCATGCTAAGGTAGGGGCAAAGTGAGGCATCCACGCATGGCAAAGTTAATGGAAAAAATGCAATTAGCGCTCGACCCGGTCCTAACTAAATTCAGCAATTTGAAAGCGCTCTTAATTTTAAACATGGGACTCGGGTTCATCGGTCCACTAGTCTTAATTGGTAGTCTGTTCATTATCGTGACGCAGCTTCCGGTTGGCGGGTGGCAACGTTTGATTCAACCAGTTCTGCCGCAATTAAAAATTCCAATCAACTTAATTTTCAACTACTTTTCATTACTATTGGCCGTTAACATGAGTTTTGCAGCCACTAAGTTGAATCAGCTAAGCCCCCAAACGGGAACTAGCATCGGAATTATTGCCTATTTAATGGTTAATTTAACCCCGACCGGCCACTTATTCGTCGCGGCGTTTGGCCCCCAAAGCTTCTTCACTGCCATTATTATTCCAATACTCGCCATTGAGAGCCTACAGTGGTTGACTAACCACAATGTCAAACTTCAGCACACCGGTAACTTACCACCAGCAGTTCCCGCATCATTTCTAAGCGTTCTGCCCGCACTCGTGGTGTTACTCGTGCTGGGCTTACTACAATGGTGGTGCCCACTCCCCATCAACACGGTGATTCAACTAATCTTTGCCCCATTAATTGCCTTGTTCAACAGTTTAGCGGGCATTCTGATCGTTCTATTTTGCACCTTACTCTTGTGGGTCCTGGGAATTCATGGTAATAATGTGATTGGTGCCATTTTAAGTCCGTTTTTCTTACAATCCCTAATTACTAACGGCTTAAACGCCGTAAACGGCCACGCCGTTACCCGTATCACCGCGGATGGTTTTTTAAATTTTGGCATGAATATTGGTGGAACTGGTGCCATTTTAGCGTTGACCCTGTGTACGTTCACCGCTAAAAGTAAGCGCTTTAAGGAGCTCGGTAAAATGGGCTTATTGCCATCCACTTTCGGCATTAGCGAATCGGTCGTTTTTGGACTGCCGGTCGTCATGAACCCCACCTTAGTGATTCCGTTTATCGGAATTCCCATTATTTTACAGGGCTTAACGTACGGCTTAATGCGCGCCCACCTCATTGGGATGGTTGTGGCCCAAGTCCCGTGGACCACCCCAACGATTTTAAACGGGTTCTTAATTACCGGGGGTGACTGGCGGGCGGCGGTCTGGCAACTCGTTGAATTAATCATTGCCGTTGGCCTTTATTGGCCGTTCTTCCACGCCTATGACCGTCAGACTTGGCAGCGCGAACGGTCAGCATCCGCATCACTGAATTGATTTAGGAGGTTTTTTACGATGTCTTTACATCAAACCACGTTTTATTCAAATGAATTACAAATGAATACGACCGCCGTCGTCATTTTGCCGGAATCCAAAGTTGGCAACGACGTGCCGCTCCAAGCCGTTGACCACCGTCTGCCGGTCGTCTGGTTACTTCACGGCCTGTTTGATGATGAATCAATGTTCTTACGCTACACATCGATTGAACGCTACGCAAGCGATACGGGCTTTGCAGTTGTGATGCCGCGAGCTGAACGCAGCTTTTACACGGATATGGCCGCGGGAGGCCGTTACTGGCACTTTATTACCGAAGAACTGCCCCAGCGGATGCGCTTCTTTTACCCGCTCTCACTCGATCCCCACAAAAACTTCGTGGCCGGAGCGTCCATGGGCGGTTACGGTGCGTATAAGTGGGCGTTTACCCATCCCGACCGGTTTGCGGCGGTTGCCGCTTTGTCCGGTGTCATGGATGTGACCCAGTTTGGTCAGGATAATCCCAACTTAGTTCCCGACTGGTCGTTGATTTTTAGCCAAACTGACCTGCATGAGACTCCGGCCGATATTAACTACTTAGCCACCCACCTACCGCAAAACCAACTCCACGTCTTGCAAACGGTGGGCACCGAAGACTTTCTGTACCAAATGAACCAGGCAATCCGTCCCGTCTTAGCGACGGCCTTTAAGGAGCGCTATACTTACCTCGAAGGACCCGGTAACCACGATTTCAAGTTCTGGGATCACCAGCTCCCCACGATCATGGACTGGTTTAAAACAATTTTACTAAATAAGGAAGGTACTAAATAATGACACAAACAATTGGCTTAATTGACGTTGGTGGGACCAGCATCAAACTCGGAGCATGGGCGGACAATCAGGTCCACAACTACCCCGCCATCCCAACACCCACAACGTTAGCTGAATTTTATACCGTACTGACCAGTGCGGTTGAACGGATGAAGCAAGACTACGCCATCACCGGAGTCGGTATCAGTTCTCCGGGAGCCGTTAACAAACAAAGTGGGCAAATTGAAGGCGCCAGCGCCATTCCGTACATCCACCACTTTGACATCCATTCGGCGTTAGTCGAAAAGTTCGGTCTACCGGTGACCATTGAAAACGACGCCAACTGCGCCGCGTTAGCCGAAGTGGCCGCGGGGGCCGGTAAGGACGTGGATAACCTCATTTTCATGATCATTGGTACCGGGATCGGTGGTGCCATTATTGAACATAAGCAAGTTCAACACGGTGCCCACCTCTTTGGTGGTGAACTAGGCTACACGTTAGTTGATGATCAGCACACGTTGAGTGAACTAGGCTCACCCGTACAAGTGGGCAACCGTTACACACAACGGGTCAACGACGGCCAAACTTACACCGGTAAGGACGTCTTCACCCTGGCCGACCAGGGCAACGCCGCCGCACAAGCCGAAGTTCACACGATGTACGCCGCCCTTGCTAAGGCCATTTATAACCTACAGTATAGTTTTGATCCCGAAAAAATCGTCCTCGGGGGCGCGGTATCGAACAACCCCGAATTGATCCCCGGGGTACTCGCAGAAATTAAAAAGATTCGGGCCATCGTAAAAATCGCCCCGTTTGATCCGGTTGTGGTGCCGTGTGCCTTCACCGACGGCGCCAACCTGCGCGGCGCGGCGGTGGACTTTATGACGACTTATCCAGAAAATTAAGGTTTGCAATTCTACAGCACGTGCCACCCGCATCATTGAGTGACGCGTGCTATTATAAAATTAGTTAGATTAAGTTTGGGGGCCATTTTACCATGCGTTACAGTTTTCGTGTTACCGACCGGTCGTTACCGTTTTTCGTGGACAGTATTGGTTACGACTGGCACCAAGAAGATATCAACCGGCCCCACGGTTACCCGTACGTGCATTGGCTGCAAGGCTTATCCGGCACCGGTGAAGTAACCGTGGGTGACCACACCTTTTTACTCGGAGCGGGGCAGGGACTGCTGATCAATCAGGGCATCCCGCACGCTTACCATTCCACTGGCGGCGACTGGCAGACCGAATTTTTCACTTTTGGGGGTGCTTTAATCGCGGAAGCAACGGCCATGCTCGGCTTTCACGATTACCTACTGATCAAGGAACAAGACGACCAGGTTTTCGATTTCATTAAGGACCACCACTTAGCCATCGAGGATCCGGACCCGTTAAAAATTTATCAGTCGTCTGAACTAGTTTACAGTTTCCTACTATTATTAAAACGCCACATGATCACCAATCCGCGCAACCAGCCGATTTATCAAAACGTGATCGAACCAATTATCCAGTTAATCCACGACCGCTACAGCGAAGACTTAGAAAACAACGATTTTGCTGAGTTTTCCAATTACAGTGAACAGTACATTTTGGAAGTTTTCCGTAAGTTTGCGGGGACTTCACCGCACCAGTACTTACTACAGTACCGCATTCAAAAGGCCAAGGAACTGCTGCTTAATAATTCCAAGTACTCCGTCGAACAAGTCGGCAAGATGGTCGGCTTCAACACCAACAGCCACTTCATTTCCGTCTTTAAGCGCTTTGAGCACATTACACCCGGAAAGTTCCGGCACTTTTACTTCTAAAATAACGCCCGGATAAAGTTAGTTTAATTAACTTTATCCGGGCGTTATTTAATTCAACTATTCAAAAAAGTCATTTTCAAACCGGCTTCTTAACTTTTCCGCTAGGTATAGCCCTAGTTTTTTAGAACCCACGGCGTTTGGATGTAACCCATCCGTACGTTCAAACTGCCAATTTTGAGTATCAACATAGATAGTATTTGGTACACCTGCTATAGCCGCCTGAATTTCCGCCGCAAAGTCTCCTACGAACGGCCGTAAAACCACAATCGGCACACCTGGAACCTTTTGGCTTAGTGCCATCATAAACGTTTTAAATTCAGCTGGAAATAAGTTACGGTTAGTTCGATCGTTAGTCCCATAATTAACAATACAAATATCTGGCTGGTCACAATCTACTTGAACACCATTCATTGCAAAGTCTAAGTACTCAATCGCTTTGGGGACATCCCCGGAGCCCCCCGTGGTTACTCCGGTTGCTCCAAACGCCATTGGAATATTCGTTAACTTTAGATTTTCAGAAGCAATGTTGCCATAAGACTGAATGTAACTATTTGTTTCCGGTTCGGGATCACCATTTACATGAATCCCCGCCGTAATCGAATCTCCTAGAAACCAAGCAACTTTATTAGTCGGTTTGATTGGCCGTACCTTTTCCGCCACAATTGACCGCACTGCCAAACCCTTTCCACCATACCAAAGGTCATCCGTCTCTTTGATAGCATCAACAACTACCCTGACTTCATGCTTCCCTGGATTCAAACACTTTGATACAATGCATCGTTCCGTTGCGGGCATTTTACGGTAAACTTGATGGTCAATTGACACCGCAACAATACACATCGTTTGTAGAACTTTAAAATCAATTTCCAAATGCGTTCCTTCAAATTGAAAAAACAGGGACGATCCTTCCGTAATCGTGCTTACTACGGTCTCTTTGCCCGTACTTTGTTCAAACCACCGGCCTTGAAAATAAGCGCTAGGGACGGATTTAAAGTTTGCATTTGCCGGTTTAAAGCTAAGTCTATTTGCACAATTAAAATTATTAAAAGCATGTTCACCAAGCATAATTTAATCTCCTATATCACTAAATTAATAAAAAGCGGCATTTCGATCAACGAAATACCGCTTTCATAACTTTACAAATACGTTGTTTCAATATTAGTTTACTCAATTATGATACCAATAGGAGTGGGCCTAATAATCTTCATAATCGACACAAGCTACTAACTAGCGGAAAGGTTGGGGGTAATAACTAAAACCAACTAGTCATTGATAACAACCATTTTCTAAAGCCTATCCTTTATTAGCACCCGTCATACCTTGAACGAAGTACTTCTGCAGGAAGAGGAAGATAACGAAAATTGGAATGGTTGAAATGATAATCAAAACCATGATAATCCCGTAATCAATTGAGAAGTTCGTTGTTGCAGATAATCCTGAAATTAACAGTGGTAACGTCTTTTGGTCATCACTCTGCAAGACGATTAATGGCCACATATAATTGTTCCAGGCACCCATGAAGGAGTAAATAGCCGCAGCGGCAAACGTAGACCGTAATTGTGGTAATACAACGCTCCAGAAAATCTTAAGCTCGTTAGCACCATCAATTCGGGCAGACTCAATGGTATCAATCGGGAAAGTTTCCAAACTTTGGTGGAAGAAGAAAATCAAGAAAACAGAGAGAATGGATGGTAAAACAACCGCCCACGCATTGTTAACTAAGCCAAAGTTAGTCATCATTCGGTACAGTGGAATCATTAACACTGAAAATGGAATCATCATTGATGCGATAAAGATGGAATAAATCCAATTCTTACCACGTGAACGGTAGATTTGGAAACCATAAGCAGCCAAAGCTGAAACAATGATTGACAGTACCGTAACTAAAACCGCAATTTTTAAACTATTCCAAAAATCTTGGACCACCGCCGTTTGGGCAAACGTATGGTGCCAATTATTCATGAATTGATCACCAAACGACATTTTTCCGGCAATAATTTGACTTGAAGAGTTAGTAGATCCGATAATCATCCAAATGAACGGGAACACACTAATGAAAGAGCAGATGATAATAAATAGATATTTAAAAAATGAACTTACTTTACTAGTCATCGTTCTTCGCCACCTTCATCTGTATTAATGAGAGAATTAAGATGATAAACATCACAACGTAGGACAATGAAGCCGCGTAGCCAAAGTTTGGCACGAACTTGAAGGAAACGTTGTAAATATACATCGCAATCGTCATCGATGAGTTGTTTGGTCCACCGGCAGTAATATTCATTGGTTCATCAAATAATTGCAACGTACTGATTGTTGATTGCACAGCTGTAAATAAAATGATTGGCCGTAATGCTGGTAAAGTGATGTGTAAAAATTGTTGGACTTTGGATGCCCCATCGATTTCTGCAGCTTCGTAAATTTCCTCAGATACGTTTTGTAGTCCGGCTAAGAAGAAAATCATGTTATAACCGGTCCACCGCCATAGTAAAGCTAAAATAATAACAACCTTAGCCATTACAGGATCCGTTAACCACGGAATTGGTGCTGAGATGACGTGTAACGTATTCATCAGGAACGTATTAATTAAGCCATCACTTGAAAATAACATTTTGAATAAAACTGAGTAAGAAACTAATGACGTGACACATGGTAAGAAAATTAATAACCGCCAAAAGCCTCTAAGTTTTAGTTTCTTGGAATTCAATACAACCGCTAACACAATCGCAAAAATCAGCATAATTGGAACTTCTACGATTAAGAAAAGGAATGAATTCCCAAGTGAACTCCAGAAAACATTGTCATGAAATAACCGGACAAAGTTACCAAAGCCCACAAACGTACTACTATCCCCGGAAATTGATGAAAACACCAATTTAACAGAATTTAAAATTGGATAGAGCATGAAGACTACAAAACCGATAATTGATAGGCCGATGAACCACCAACCAATCCGATTCGTTCTCTCATTTACACCGTTCATGTTTGATACCCTCCCAAACTACAAATATCAACTATAGTGAGTACTAGTTGCTGTTAACCTGCGTCTTGTATGCACTTTGAATCTTATTGATTGTGCTGTTCAAGCTCGTCTTACCTGAGTAATAGTTACCCAAATTGCTTTGGAAAACAGTTTCCAATTCAACGGAGTGAATCCCATATGAAACGGCTGGAATCTTATTCATGTTAGTAGCAAAGTATTGGTTAACTTTTTGACCAACGAACGGATCAGTTTGCTTCCATTCCTTGTTCTTCTTAGCAGGCTTGTAAGTCGTAATCGCGGCTTGATCCTTCAAGACTTTGGCATAAAACTTAGAATTACCATCGTACATCGTCTTCAAGAACTCTTTAGCAGCTTTATCGGCCTTAGCGTTACCAGTATTTAATGCGTAAAGGCTAGAACCACCTTCGTTAGTGGAGTTTACAGCACCTTTGACACCAGCGACACGTGGTACCGTAGCAACGCCCCATTTGCCTTTCATGTTTTTATCAGACTTGATAGTTGGTAAGTACCAAGCACCTTCAACAATGGCTAGGTCATTACCATTAAATACGGCCTTGTTCCGACTATTAAAGTCACTGTAACCTTTAATAACACCAGCATCGTTTAATTTCTTAATTGTCTTAATGGTTTCTTTGAAGGCCGTTGAGTTAACGTTCAACTTACCTGACTTAGTGAAGTACCAGTTACCAGTTGATTGTAGGATTTGACGAATCATATCTGGATCTTGACCTAACAAAGTACCAGTACCTAAGATTTCCTTACCACTGCCTTTTTTAACCTTTTCAGCAAGTTTGATGAATTGGTCCCAAGTAATGTTGTTTAAATCCTTAGCCTTTACACCGTATTTAGCAAAAATATCTTTCCGGTAGTATAAAGCTGAAACACCTGAATCAAATGGTACCCCGTAAGTTTTACCTTGATAAGTAACGATATTCTTCTTATAACCTGAGAAATTATTTAAATTAATATCACTGTTAGTATTGAAATACTTAGTATATGAAGATAGCATCTTTTGTGCGTTATAATCTTCAATCGTTACAATGTTAGGAAAACTACTTTGCTTACCAGCTGATAAAACGGTTTGCAACTTAGTAACGTAATCACCCTGGGTCTGAACCTTAAACTTAACCCCTGAATTCTTGTGTTCTGCGTTATACATCTTAACCGCAGTTTTCATATTTGGTACCGTGAAATTAGGATCATCCGCCCAAATTGTTACGGTGGTGGTTCCTGATTTTGATGAAGAGCTCGACGAGTTACCACATGCTGTTAATAACGTGGTACTTGCCAATACTACCCCTACTCCTAATAGGGCTTTAGTAAACTTTTTCATCATTGTTTCCTCCTTTTTTACAACCTGTATGTTTTAACAGTCCTTATTATGTAACCGTTTTCAGTTAACGTCAACCGGATTTTTATCACGAAATTTAGTAAAAATATAACGTTTCTCGGTTTTTACCTGTTTTACTTGCTTTTTTATTCAAATGTCAGCAAATAACAGAACAACAAATCGTTCATATCTTTCAAATCAAAACCAGTCGCCTGCTGAAATTTCCGAATGCGGTATTGTAAGGTATTACGGTGAACATACAGTTGTTTCGCGGTGTTGCTGACGTTACCACCATTTTGGTATAGACTCGTAATCGTCTCACGGGCGTCCGGTAACGACAGGAGTTCGTGCTTGCTGCGGACGATTAATTCGTTTTGACTGAGCTGCTTTTCAAAACAGTACTTCAAAATGCTGTTAGCAATGGTAAACACGCGCCGACTCGTGTTTTGTTGCACTTGGAACTGGAACAGTTCCCGTTCACGGGCAAACACCGCTCCAAGATTATTATCGGCCGGCCAATACTGTCCGACATACAGTTTCGACGTGCAGTAAAAGTCGTCGTCTAACGTTTGACTAATGCCCAAAAAGTCGTCACTAGCAAACACTTTCCCGTTCAGTTTTTCCACCGCGATGGCCGTGTCCGTACTAATTAAAAACGCATCTAATAAGGGGTGCTCAAACATTGACTGGAACGCGGTCAACCACTTAGTCGGGGTAATTGCTGGGTCCTGATTAATAATTTGAATCTGGATCACACGGACCATTTGTTGCGACGTCGCCGGTCCCTTTTCACCTAAGAATAGTCGGCGAAACCAGCGGTGCCCGTTAGCTAACAGTGTCTGGGACGTACTCTGATCATTAAGTAGTAGTTTTAACAGGGCAATTTCGCGCCCACTCACCCCGTTTGCGGGGAGGATCAGCCATTCGTTTCCCACCGGAAAGTTTAAGTATTGGTCATTTTCCACCGGGTCCGCACGTAGTACCGCCTGCGGAAAAATCGTTTTTACTTGATTAATCTCCATCACATTCCGCTCCTAACAAGTAAAACTTTTAGTAATAGTTTTGTGCAAACTGCCAAAACTATTTTACTTCTTTTGTTCAAGATTAGCATATCTTTGTATGCGCTTTCAAACTATAATCAATTATGAAATTTAAAACGAACGAGGACGTGACCTAAAATGGCTGAAGTAAATTTAAAACACATTTATAAAAAGTACGACGGCGCGGACGACTACTCCGTCACCGATTTTAACCTGGACGTTAAGGACAAAGAATTCATTGTATTCGTCGGCCCCTCTGGTTGTGGGAAGTCCACGACGTTACGAATGATCGCCGGTTTGGAGGACATTTCCAAGGGTGATTTGATTATCAATGGTAAAAAGAGTAACAAGTTGCCACCAAAAGAACGTCAAATTGCGATGGTTTTCCAAAACTACGCGCTGTACCCTCACATGACCGTTTACGGCAACATGGCCTTCGGGTTAAAGATTCAAAAGAAGGATAAGGCCGAGATCGATAAGCGGGTCAAGCACGCCGCGGAAATCTTAGGCTTAACGGAATACTTACAACGTAAACCAGCCGCCCTTTCAGGTGGTCAACGGCAACGGGTTGCCTTAGGCCGGGCCATCGTGCGTGACGCCCCGATCTTCCTAATGGACGAACCCCTCTCTAACTTGGATGCCAAGTTACGGGTCTCCATGCGGGCTTCCATTGCCAAGTTGCACCAAGATTTAAACACCACCACCATTTACGTTACCCACGACCAAACCGAAGCCATGACCATGGCTGACCGGATCGTCGTCATGCGTGACGGGAAGATTCAACAGGTCGGAACCCCGTCCGAAGTTTACGATAAACCTGCCAACGTTTTCGTTGGGGGCTTCATCGGTGCGCCGGCCATGAACTTCTTTAACGTTTCCCTAAACAACGGTAAGATCACCGATGATAAAGACGGCTTTACGTTAAAGGTTCCCGAAGGCCGCTTAAAGGCTTTAAAGGCCGCCGGTTACGATGGCAAGTCCTTCATCCTCGGTATTCGGCCAGAAGATATTCACACTGAAAACGCCTTTTTGGAAACTTTCCCTGAAAATACCATTCACGCCGAAATCGTCGTTTCCGAATTATTAGGTGCCGAATCACAACTTTACAGCAAGGTCGGCCAAACCGAATTTGTTTCTAAAGTCAACGCCCGGGACTTTGAACAACCCGGCACTAAGATGGATATGGGCTTTGACCTGAATAAGGCCCACTTCTTCGATGCCAAATCAGAACTTTCAATTGACAACATGGTTGCCGAAACGGTAACTGAATAAACATTCATAATCCAAGCCCAACCAAGTTTGCGGAACCCTAGATCCGTAAATTGGTCGGGCTTTTTTTGTAAGCCAATCGTTTGAAAAGCGGTCCTAAAATTATTATAATGTATTGAAATTGATATATTATTAGAATTAGTGTAAAGGAAGCGTTCCCCATGGATCCTAAATTTTTAAAAGTTATCAAAGCAACCACCCCAGCCACCATCGTCACAGTAAATGCCCACCCGGCCCACGTCGTTAACACTTGGAGTCACTACATCCACGTTGTCGACGACCACACTTTGCTAATCCCGTCTGCCGGAATGCACTCCATTGAAAATGATTTTCCAACCGACAACCACCTGACCATTGCGGTTGGGAGTTACCAAGTTCCCGGCACGACCGGCACTGGTTGTGGGTTCCACGTCCACGGTACCGGCGAGTTCCAAACCGCCGGCGCCTACTTTAACGAAATGAAAGCTGAATTTGACTGGATTCGCGCCGTTTTGGTCGTGACCGTTAATGACATCGAACAAAAAATCTAGCCAGTCAAAAAGGCCTTGCCCCCGCGTATAGTCGGTGGCAAGGCCTTTTTTGAGCCGTTAATGGCTAGTAACAGCCGTTTTAGTATCAGCAGGTAAATAGTCTAAGAAGTGGCTAAAGCACTGTTTTAAGAAGTGTTCACTGCCGTCATCGTTTAAGTGGTCGTGTTCGTCAAACTTGGTACCAGCCTGTGGCAACATAAATTCGTTCCCCGGCATGACCTTCGCGTCCATCCCCGGTGAATCCAGAATTTGGCGCAGGTTCATTTGGGCCCGAACCGTTCCTTGAATTCCTAAGGAGGTCCCGACAATCATAACCGGCTTGTCCTTAAACGGGTGTTCCGCGCTGGACAACCATTCCAAAGCACTCTTTAAAGCGGCTGGTACGGAGTGGTCGTATTCGGGCACCCCGATCACAACGCCGTCCGCGGCTTCAACCTTAGCGGCTAAAGCTTTAACGCTCGCTGGTTCTTGATCGAGGTCGTCCTCGTTAAAGAGTGGCAGGTCCTTGATTTCACAAATTTCAAAGTTAACTTCGGTTTCGAACAAGTCCTTCATCGCAAACAGCAACTTGCGGTTATACGACTTGGAGGCGTTAGTGCCCACGATGGCCACGATGTTGGCTTCGTCATCGCCAGCGGCAGTTTGACGCTTAGCGTTTGCACTCGCCGCCGCGCCGGCTACGTAACCGGACGAAATGCCCCAAGTATTCATCATGCTTGGCATTGAATCGTGCCCGTTGGCGCCGCCGATAACCTCACCGGCACCGAAGTAGTTCGCGACCGGCGCGTTTTTCGTTGTTAGCAACTGGAGATTGTCAGCGTTAACGCTGTAACCACCTAACGTCGTCGCAAAGCGGTCGCGTTGTTCAATCACGTAGAAAGTTTGGCCTTCAAACTGGTGTAAGAACTGTGGGTCCCGGCCGAATTCCTGGTCGTGACCATTCTTCACGAAGTCCTGGTACCGCTGCACGGTCGCGGCTAAAGCCGTCCCGTCAATCCCCGCTTCCTTAGCGACCGTCTGTAAGTCACCCTTAACAAAAACCGGGCGCTTCGTTGGGTCGGCGAAGAATTGTTTGATTTCTTGCGGTGTAAAGTCGTGCAAGACTAGTAAATCGTAAACTTTCTTCCATGTCCGTTCGTCCATCACTAAGTAGGCAACCTTGTCATCCTGCTTGAGAATGGCGTTACGGAAGGCGGTGTAAACGTTGGATTCGTTGACGATCCGTTCACCCTTACTGTTAACGTAGATCGCGCCCATATCGGTAGCTTCCTTAGAAGCGTAGGTGGTCAGTTTGGCCACGCCGGGTTCAACTTCCACCCCGTGTGGGTAAATCTTGTACCAACCCAAGTCGTGGGTCTGTAAATCAAGAACGTCGTTAAACTGGTAGGCGTCACCGGTCGACGTCATTGGACCGTAGTAGTCGATCCCTTTGCTTTCGTCCCCGCGCATCTTTTGGTTGGCACCGTGCCCACCAGTAGCTAAGACAACGGACTTAGCCTTGATCTTAACGGTCAGGTCGTGTTGCTTAGCCACGACCCCGTTTAAATCGTGGTTACGGTTAAAGGTCAACTCTTCAACCCGGGTGTCCAACAGAATTTGACCGCCCGCCGCGGTAAAGGCTTTGGACACTTTTTGAATAAATTCAAAGCTGCTGGCACTTGGTAATTCAATCTGCCGGTTAATTGAGTGTTCTGGTGTTTGGGTCTGCGCTTTTTGGTAGTGCAGGTCGGCAAACTCGCTGACGAAATCAATGGCAGAACCAATGTTATGAACCATTAAGTCGGTCAAAGCGGGGTAGTTGGTTTCCAAGCTTTCGCGACTAACGTCTTGGGCCAGCATTTCCGGCGTATCGTGGTTATTATCAAAAATCTGAGCGGCCACGTTCGATCCAGTCCCAACCACGTTGGAACCATTCAGGATGGTTGCGCCACCCATGTAGCCGTTCTTTTCGACCAAGATAACCTTTTGGCCCAGGGCTAAAGCGCGGCAACCGGCAACTAAACCAGCTTCACCGCCACCAATGATCAAAACGTCGGTTTTATAACGCTTCGTGGTGTCCGTTGCTTTAGCTTTTGGCGTCGGTTTAACGTTGATTCCCGCGGCTTCCACCGCCTTGTCAGCCGAACTTAGGAGGGCCTGCGTCATGACGGTCGCCCCGCTAATCGTATCCACGTCAAACGACTGTTCGGTAATAATGTTATGTTTCAGCTTATCAATGACTTGGTTAAAGATCCCGGACGTTTCGGAATGCTTTAAAATCTTTAAATCCTCAATTTTATTATCCTGTAGGTCAACTTCGTAATTGATGATCCCGTTGTGGCCCATCGCTTGGCCCTTTACTTGTTCATTACTCAATATAAAACACTCCTTTGCGTCGCGGTTGCAAGCCACTTGTAACCGTTACTTGCTGCTGACGATCAATAAAAATAGCTTCGGTACCGGGCAGCTTTTCAATCAAAGCTGCCCCGGCTCGTGGTCCTTTAAAGTAGGTCACCGTTGATAACACTTCGGCCAGTTCGGACTGGTCAGTGATCACGGTCACTTGGTCTAACTGATTTTCAACCGGATAACCGGTCTGAGGATCCAGAATGTGGTGATAACGGTGACCGTTAACTTCGAAGTAACGTTCAAAGATCCCGGAAGTAACCACCGTTTTAGCGGACATTTGCACCTGTAAAACCGGGTAACCCCGTGGCGCGGCCGGGGCCTGGACGCCGACCTGCCACTGACCATCCGGACTTAACGGATTGGAACCCAGTAACTTCACGTTGCCACCTAGATTAACGATGGCGCTCTTGATCCCAACACCGGCTAACTGCGCCACAATTTGGTCGGCAAAGTAACCCTTGGCAATGGCACCAAGGTCGAGCTGCATTCCCGCCCGTTTCAAGAAAACGCTACGGCGTGTAGCGTTTAATTCCACCTGATCGAGAGTCATCAGTTGTAAGCGTTGTTCAATCGCGGATTGGTCCGGAACTTGCTGACCACCAAAACCAATTCTCCATAGTTTTACCAGCGGGCCAATCAACACGTTAAAGCTGTCCGCGTGTTGCCGGGAATAGTCAACGGCGTCGCGAATCAGGTCAAAACAGCCGGGGCTGACCGTAACGGCATGCTGCCCCGCGTCCTGATTCACAGCACTTAATTCAGAATCGGACCGGTTCACCGAAAAGACCCGGTCCATTTGTGCTAAGTAGTCGTAGACGGCTTCAACCACCGTCTGTCGTGGTTCAAACAGGGTCAGTGAGATGACGGTACCCATCATGGTAAATTGCGAAACGTACTTTTTCTGTGCAACGGTCATCCACGTAACCCCCTTTTTAATTAACTAAGTTTTAAGTCTTCTAATTCGGGCCTGAGGTGGTCCAACGCAATTTGACCGGGAGCGGAAGCCGCACCGACCGTCGCGAAGGATAAACAGGAACCGAAGACTTCACCGGAAAGCCGGGAAACCTTTCCCAGATCACCCATGGACATCGTAATCACGGGTTGTGACAACGTTTTGTGGGCTTCGTTGGTGGCGGCTAACAGCGTTAACACGTCGTCGGCCGATTTCGGCATGACCGCCATTTTAGCGACGTCGGCCCCGAAAGCCACCATGCTGGTCAACCGACCAACCAGGTCCTTCTTATTCGGCGTTTTGTCAAAATCGTGGTTACTCATGATCACGACGACGTGGTTCGCGTGGGCCTTGGCAACCAAGCCCTTAACGGCGGCTTCGTCGTGGTACCGTTCAACGTCCAACGCGTCGGTGAAATTACCGGCTAAGACGTTCTCACAAACGGTGAAGTAATCGGCGTCACTCAGCTCGAGTTCGCCACCCTCACCCTTAGTCCGGAAGGTAGTCAGCAGCGCAATTGAACCAAGCGCGCTGCGTAACCACTGACCAGTTTGTTGAAGTTGCTTAACGTCGGTCACGCCTTCAAAGAAATCGATCCGCCATTCGACCACGTCCGGGTCGGCGGCTTTAATGGGGTCGACCGCGGCTAAAATGTCGGCGGTCGTTTTCCCCGTAATCGGGACGGCCAACTTGGGACGACCGGTCCCCAAACTTAAGTTACGTAATTTAACGACTGGTTGCTCCATTAGTGGCAACCCCCTTTTGATTAGTTTTACCAAATAAGTGGTAGTAACGTACCGTAATCAAGACGGCTAGGACGAACCCAACTAACGCGATGATGACGTCGAATAAGAAGATGTTGGCCAGGTTGGTTGACATCATCCCGGTAACCAGCGGAATCGTGAAGGAAGCAATCGATCCGGCCGTGTAAAACGCCCCGGTAATCGTTCCTTTGCCGGATGGGAAGAAGGTCGACATGACCGTCAAGCCAAGTTGCATGACCCCACCAGCGGCGGAGAACCCCACGACAAATGACATGATGGAACACATGATGGCCGTTGGGAACAAGTACATCAATAGCAATGAAACGAACGAAATTAAGGTGTAAACCCCTAAAAATTGAATTTCCTTAACGGCGCGCTTAGCTAACGCGGCGGTGACCAGTACACAGACGATCGAACCGACACTGTAGTAACTGATCAAAGCCCGAGAACTGGCATCGCCCATTCCGGCAACCTTGGCGCCGTACTGACTGAGCCACTGACTAACGAGGTAGAAGGTTGCTTGTGAAACGTAACCATAAAGGATGAACAGCGTTCCGTCAAACCATAAGTTACCCTTAGAAACGGGTTGATCATCGGCTGCGGCAGCCTTTTCTTCAACCTTAGCATCCTGGTTAGCAACCGGGAACTTGCCGGCAGCGGCCATGAAGATCAGGTTGGCTAACAAAACGACAATACATAGAATAAAGGACCAGCCGTACCAGTAATTGCCAGCTACTAAGAAGCTGACTAACAGGGGTAGCCCAAACTGACCAACGGAGATGAAAGCTTTGATAATAACGTTAGCCGTCCCCTTGGATTCGGGGAACATTTCCATTAAAGCGGGGTACGTCCCGGAGTCTAAGAAGGAGTTGGCAATCCCGGCCAAGATCCCAAAGACGTAGGCTACCGCAATCGACGTACTCATTAAGATTCCGCCGAAGAACAGCAGGTAGGTGATCACCCCTAAAATAACGAACGGCTTACGACCGAACTTATCGGATAACCAGCCGGAAACCAGCAATACGATCAGCCGCCCAATTCCCAAGGAAGAAATGACTACGGCCACGCCCCCGGTAGTGGTATTCCAGTGCTTAGCGAGGGCCTCCATATTTTGTGCCAAGATAATGACGCCCATCCCGTGAATGAAATAGTTCAAATACAGGCTGATGGCAGTCGGCATATACTTATTTTTCATATTAGAACCTCATTATTTTTGATCGTCATCGAATAAAATGTGACGGATGTAGTCAACTGGCATGTCTTCGCCCGTCCAAAGTTTGAAGGCGGCGGCACCCTGTTCCAGCATCATGCCTAAGCCGTTAAAGACGTGCTTAACACCGGCTTGTTTTGCGACCCGCATTAACTTAGTTTCACGGGGTGCGTAAACCGTGTCAAAGACCACTAAATCGGGGTTGTTAAACCAGGTTGGGTCGTCAACCAAGGTCTTGTCTTCCAACGGCTTCATCCCAACGCCGGTTGAATCGGTGTAGATAAATGAACTTTGAATTTCTTTCTTAAAATCGTCACGGTCTTCTAATTCGTGTAAGGTTGCGTGGCAATCGGTTTTTTCGTTGATCAAAGCGACGTTGCGCTTAGCGTTTTCCCATTCCGCGTCGTGTTGGTTAAAGATCGACATTTCCTTCACGCCGTCTAAGGCAGCTTGAACCGCAATCGCCGTTCCGGCACCACCGGCACCCGCTAAGGTCATCTTGTGACCGCGAATGTCAATGCCTTCGTCGTCTAAGGACTTCATAAAGCCGATCCCGTCGGTCGTGTAACCGGTCAAAACCCCGTCATCGTTAACGATCGTGTTGACCGCGCCGACCATTTCAGCGGCCGGGTCCAACTTATCAAGCAACGGGATCACCTTTTGCTTGTTGGGCATGGAGATGTTCGACCCACGCATATCTAGAGTCCGAATCGATTCAATGGCAGAAGGTAACTGGTCGTTGCCCACTTCAAAAGCCAGGTAAGCGTAATTTAACCCTAATTTTGCAAAAGCGTTGTTGTGCATGGTTGGTGACATCGAGTGCCGAATCGGGTATGCCATTAAGCCAATTAATAAAGTGTGTCCATCAATACGTTCTGTCATGTTAATCCACTCCTAAAATATTTTTAAATTTTTTGTTGATTTGTTACTCAATTCACTTGTTATCGTAACAAAATGCTTTAATATAATAAATATGAATACGTTGCTTAATCAATCGAATTTGTTTATGAATGAAAGGGGTATCATTAGTTTGAATCTTAGGCATTTGGAATTTTTTAAAGAATTAGCCCGGACGCAGCACATGGCTAAGGCTGCCGAGAACCTCGGCATTTCCCAGCCTTCTTTGAGCTACGCCATTAAAAAGCTTGAAAAAGAAGTTGGCGTCCCTTTATTTGAGCCAGACGGGCGCAACATCAAATTAACCCCGATTGGATCGGTTTATTTGAAGTATATTACGGCCAGTTTAAACGATTTATCACAAGGCAACGAACTCGTGCAGCAGTTGATGAATCCCGATACCGGGCACATTAACCTGGGCTTCACGTACACCATGGGCCAACAACTCGTTCCCGAACTCATTACCGAGTTTCAACTGGACCCGCAAAATCAGGCGGTCACGTTTGAACTCGGCCAGGGCAACTCCGGCGAACTGCTAGAGGACCTGGCCGACGAAAAGTACGACCTGGTCCTTGCTTCCAATGTCGATAAACTTGGTGAGCAGCCCACCGCCAACTTATTCGACTTTATCCCGCTCGTCCAGCAAGCCATCGTGGCCGCGTTACCGACCGGGCACCCGCTGGCCCAAAAAGAAGCCGTACAAGTCAAGGAACTGGCACCCTACCCGATGATCCTGTTCTCCAAAAACAGCGGGTTGCGGCCGTTGATCGACCAAATTCTGGCCAGCGCCCACGTCAAACCCAAGGTTGCTTACGAAGTCGAAGAGGACCACACCATGGCGGGGTTCGTGCGCTTCGGCTTAGGCGTGGCGATCATGCCGGATCTGCCCCTGCTAGACCAAAGCAGCGTGGTGTTAAAACCATTAGCCGACCAACCCCTGCAGCACCAAATTTATTTAATCGTTAAACGCAACCACTTCTTAACGCCGTCGGTTCACCGTTTTCAAGAATTCAGCCGCAGTTACTGCTGGCAACACTACACCAACCAAAACCGGCTGTTATAACGCCATAAAAAGAGTGCCCTCAAAGTCAACGTGAACAACTTTGAGGACACTCTTTTTAATTTTTAGGCTGCTTTTTCAAACCGTTCAACCGGCTGCCGACCGTGCACCAGGCTTAAGACGACCAGGCTGCACAGTACCCCGACGACCGCGATGGCCACGTCAAACCACATAATATCTTGAATACCCGTCTGCGAGATCCAGGCGGTAACCACCGGGATCGTGAAGGACGCTAACCCGCTGGCCGTGTAGTAGATCCCGGTAATCCGGCCCTTCGCCCGCGGGAAGGTGTCACTCATAATGGTTAACCCTAATTGCATAACGCCACCGGCCGCCGAGCAGCCAATAACAAAGGAACTCACTAGGGCCACGCCCCACTCGGGTACCAGCGTTAAGGCTAACAGCGCGGCTAACGAAACGCAGGTATCCATTAACATGAACCAAACGGGTTTAATGACCCGTTCAACGAGGACCGCGGTCACGATCACGCCGAGAATCGACCCGATACTATAAACGCTGACCAGCATCCGCGCGTGAACTAAGTTTAGCTGAATGACATCGCTGCCGTACTTAGTCAGCCACTGACTAACGAGGTAAAAGGTCGCCATCGAAACGTAACCGAAGATGGTCAGAACGACGCCCAAAATAACCTTTTTGGGGGTCCAAGCCGTCTTGATGGTCGCATCGGTAACCGCTTTTTCAGCCGGGTGCGTAGAGAGTTGCGGAAAAGTCCGCCGGCGTAGAAAGACCAAGTTAACCGCCATCAAAATAACGCACAGTAGGAAGGACCAGCCGTACCACCAATTAAAGTGGTCCAATCCCGCCACTAAAATCGGCAGGAGTAGTTCCCCAATTGAGGCGAACGCCTTGATCATAATGTTGGCCGTAGCCTGGCGCTTGGGATATAGCTCCATCAGGGCCGGATACGTCCCTGAATCTAAAAACGAGTTGGCCATGCCGGCCAAAATTCCAAAAAAGTACGCCGTGTAAATATTGGGCGAAATGACGATTCCCACGAAGAACAACGTGTACGTCAAAATACCCAGTTGGACAAATAGTTTGCGGCCCCAGCGGTCGGAAAAAGTGCCGGCGAGGTAGAGAACTAGCAAGCGCCCAATGCCCAACGATGAAATGACCAGTGAAACGCCGGCGTCGTTAACGTGCCATTGTCGTCCCAGCACCGTCATGTTCTGCGCTAGAATCACGATGGCCATGCCGTGAACGAGGTAGTTCAGGTATAAACAAATTGTCGTTTTAATTCGTTCTGTCGAAGTCATATGAGTCACCCGTGCCTTGCTTTAATTTGAATTGAGTAACAAAACACTTTTTGCTCATGTATTAACAACCATTTAAGAGTAAACGGTTCCATTTGTCAAGGGGTGAGCCGCCTGAATTGTTTTACCCCATACGAAAGGACACCCCCAAACGTGCTGAGGTGTCCTTTGATACGCGAACTAATTAATTATGCTTTAACGGTCACCGTGGCCGCGTCGTCCGCCGGCGTGACGGTCGTGGGGGCCGTCACCGTTAGTTGGTCAACGTGATCCATGTTCGTAATCACCATGATCACCGTTGTCTGTTTACCAGCCGCTTTCACGGCCGCAAGGTCCATTTGAACGAGTGGTTGGCCCGCCGTAACCCGTTCACCAACTTGAACTTTAACGTCAAAGGGCGCGCCCTTTAACTCAACCGTGTCCAAGCCGAGATGCAGCATCAGCTCCAAACCGTCTGGCGTCGTCAACATCACGGCGTGCTTCGTGTCGGCGATAGTCTTAATTTCACCGTCCGCGGGTGCCGTAATCGTCCCAGTGGTGGGTTCAATGGCAAAGCCGTCCCCCATCATTTTCTGTGAAAAGACTTCGTCAGCGACCGCCGTAATGGGCATCAGCTGACCGTTAGCAATGGCCTTTAAGGCCACCGCCGTTTGCTTTTTCTTAAAACCGAACACATTACCACCCCTAATTAAAATGTTTCCGAATCGTGTCCCGGGTCGCCACGAGTTGCTTAATGTGGTGCGCGTAATCATGCGTGACAAAGGTGTAATACAGCAAATCAATGACGTACAGTTGCGCCATTAACGACGTGGTTGCCGCGGTGCGGGCCGTCTGGTTTTCTTCACTGTCATCGTTGCGCAACACAAAGTCCGCTAGCTTCCCCAGCGTGCTCTTTGGGTTGCGCGTCAACACAATGACCGGTACGTTGATTGAGCGGGCCAGGTTCGCCAACTGGATGCTTTCCGCCTTTTCACCCGAATTGGAAATCAAGAATACGGCGGCCGTGGCGCGTTGCGTCGTAATTCCCACGGCTAGCAGGTGCGTGTCCTGCGAGTGAATAATGGCCTTACCGACCCGAATAAACTTTTGTTCAAAGTCGGTAGCCGCCACGTTAGAAGCGCCCAGTCCGTAGACGTACACGTTAGCCTTGCCAGCGATTAGTTGGCTCGCCGCCGTTAACGCCTGATCATCTAGGCCGGCGTTAGTTTCCTCAATCGTATGGCTAATCCGTAGCGCTAATTTGGACTTAACCGCCGCCAGGTCATCCTGGGGGTTAATTTCATCGTATAAACTTTGATCAACACTGCTTTCTGCCGACAGTCGTAATTTTAACGCGGGGTACCCACCGTCCGGAATCAGCGCTTGCCCAAAGCGGGCGACCGTCGCGGTACTAACGTCCGCCGCCGCGGCCAGCTCGGCAGTACTCATCTGAATCACCTCGTGGGTGTGTTCTAAGATGTAGCGGCCAATTTTTTGCTCAGCGTTTGAAAAGTTGGCTAGCTTGTTGTGAATGGTAAATAAGATACTAGTCATGGGTAACCTCCTACGTTTAACTAATGGTATTTAGGCCGCCGTTGCGATTTCGTGGCCCTCTTTATCTTTAGCTATTTTAGCACTAGCAGGAACGCCGAAGAAGTACGTTGCGACAAAGCCACCGGCGTACGCCGCTAGTAGGCCTAAAACATAGCCCATCCAGTGCCCGTTGTTGATCAACGGAATCAGTGCGACCCCGGAAGGCCCGATTGCGATGGCCCCGATGTTACCTAAACCACCAATCACGGCACCACCGATACCACCGCCGATACATGCGGTAATAAACGGCCGGCCCAACGGTAACGTGACCCCGTAAATTAACGGTTCGCCAATACCTAAAATCCCAACGGGCAGGGCCCCCTTGATCATGTTCGTTAATTGACGGTTATTCCGGCAACGCAGCCACAGTGCAATCGCAGCCCCGACTTGACCAGCACCGGCCATAGCCAAAATTGGTAATAGTGGCGTCATGCCTAACTTGTTAATCATTTCAATGTGAATTGGTGTCAAGATTTGGTGTAACCCAAACATGACCATTGGCAGGAAGAACAGTCCCAGGACAAACCCGGAGAAGGCCCCACCAACGTTTAAGACCCATTCGATCCCGCCAACTAAGCCGGTCGAAATAACCCCGGCAATCGGCATGACGATAAAGATGGTGAAGATCCCAATCACCAGGAGTGCGATCGTCGGTGTCACGATAATGTCAATTGAATCCGGAACAACTTTGTGTAACCATTTTTCAACGAGTGAAAGGACCCAAACGGCAAAAATAACCCCGATGATCCCACCTTGACCCGCGGATAGCGCTTGGCCGTTAAAAATGTTGTGGATCGGTGCTTGTGGGGTGACCCCCGTTAACAGCGTCACGGCCCCAATGACCCCACCTAAGCCGGCGGTTGCACCAAAGACGGTCGCACTGTTGATCCCAACGTAGATCACTAAGTACGAGAACAGGCCACCGTTAATGACCTTCAAAACGTTAATGAAGTCGGTCCAGTTCTTGCCAATATCGCCGGCGACCATCATATTAGATAGGATTGCAGCGATCCCGGAAATTAAACCAGCCCCAACGAACACTGGAATTAATGGAATAAAAATACTAGAAATTGCACTTAAAATTTTGCGCATTGGGGTTTGTTTAATTTTAGCTTTTTGGGCGGCGTGAACTTTCTTGGCCTTGGCCTCCACCATTTCCTTGTCACGTTGGTGTTCCGACTTGGTCGTCGAATCATTCTTAGTCGTAAAAGTACTTGGATCGGGGAACGGTTCGCCTAAGCCAACCCCCACTTCTTTGACCATTTCTTCGGCCACTTTGTCCACGGTGCCGGGGCCCACGATGACTTGCAACGTGTCTTCTTGAACAACGCCCATGACGCCGTCAATGGCCTTTAAACCGTCCATGTCCACTAAGGAGTCGTCCCGAATCGTCATCCGTACCCGGGTCATGCAGTGGATCAACTTTGCTATGTTTTGCGGTCCGCCAACGTGGTCATAAATCGCGTGGGCGATCCGAACGTACTTATCTTCAGCCATAATAAATCCCTCCTAATTAACTGCCTGACGAACAAATCCCTTTGCCCGCTGCAGGCGTTGTGCTGCTTCGTCCTTACTCATATCCGTTAAAACCATCACGATGGCCAGCTTAACGTCTTGATCCGCATCCTCAAACGCCTTGGCGGCCGTTGTGGCGGAACAGTCCGTTGCCTGGACAATGATCCGTTTTGCCCGTTCGACCAATTTTTCGTTAGTTGGTTTAACGTCGACCATTAAATTCTTATAAACTTTACCGATTCCAATCATTGAAACCGTTGATAACATGTTTAAAACTAATTTTTGCGCCGTCCCCGATTTAAGCCGGGTCGAACCCGTCAAGACTTCCGGACCGACCTCAACTTCAATGGCAATCGCGGCGTGGTCACTGATTACCGCGTGCGCGTTACAGGCCAGGCTAATCGTTGCGGCACCAACGCTCTTAGCATAGTCTAAGCCGCCTACCACGTACGGGGTCCGACCACTCGCCGCGATCCCAACTACGGTGTCGTGGGCCGTTAGTTTTAGATCAACTAAGTCCTGCCGACCCAGTTCAACGGAATCTTCGGCCCCTTCTACGGCCACCGTCATGGCGGACATGCCCCCCGCAATCAAACCTTGGACCAACGTCGGAGCGGTTCCAAACGTCGGGACACATTCAGCGGCGTCCAGTACGCCTAGCCGGCCACTAGTTCCAGACCCCATGTAAATTAAGCGACCGCCGGCTTGTAAATGGTCAACAATCGTTTTTACAGCGCTTTCAATTTGAGGAAGCACTTTTTGAATCGCCGCCGGAACCTTCTGATCCTCCTGATTCATGAGGGTTAAAACCTCTTTGACTGATAACGTATCCAACGCCATCGTTTTTTGATTCCGCGTTTCCGTGGTTAAATTTCCTAAGTTCAATTGCCATCATCCTCCTTTATAAACTGAACCGCTTGGTTACTGTCGATCCATGGTAATAAGGCCAAGTCACCCGCGGCAACTTGTCCCACCACGTTGACCCGTTCATTCGCGGGTAAAGCCGTCTTCATAATTTGCAGCTCACCCACGTAACGGCCATAGCGGTCATTGTCAATCGTTACGGCCCCTAGCGGCCGCGCCACCGTATTGGCCGGTGCCAGTTGGTGAATCTTTTGACGCCCTTCAACTAACCGCACCACGTCCCGCGCAACGTCGGGGCGGTTATGCCAAGTGGTTGCCAGTAGTTGCGCCGTCGTCGTGTGAACGGATAATTGCAAAGTGTGGTCCTTAAAAAAATGTTTGAATTGTTCACACCGCGCCGAACTCAACACTGAGTCACCAACGTAAACCTTATCAACTAACAAACGACGCTGGAGGTTCAAAGTAGCCGCCAGTGGCTGGGCGCCACGGTCAGCCTCGAGCGTCGGTAACCCGACGTGCAGCGGTCCGCGCAAATCGGTATCGCCCATCACAAACGCCATCGTTGTAAATCCCTGCGCCTTTAGCCACTGATTCTTTGCCAGGACCCAGTCAGCGTCCAACCCGGTTTCTGGCCGGGGATAATAGTTATGCCACGCTTCCAAGTGTTCAAAATTAGCCCCGGCTACCGTTAATGCCTGAACGTCGGCCGGACTGATGGTACTGGCATTCAGGGCAATCGGCATCAAGTGGGATAACGCGGCGATGGTGGTCATTGGCACCCCGTCATCAATTCGTAACGCCGTTAACCCCAACTCCGCCAGCGCTGCGGCATCCTTGATATCGACACCCATCCGTTGCATTCCGGCCGCCGAAACGTCCGCGGTCAACTGTAAATTTAGTTCCCGACAAACTTGTCCCAGTTTTCGGACTCGCGTTAGGTATTGATGCGGGTCGTCCTCCGGAATGTGCATCGACGTAAAGACCCCGGTAAAGCCGGCGTCAGCCATCATTCGCATCTGTTCAAGCCGCGTTGCATCTAACGGTTGGTTCAAATACACCGAAAAACCCAGCATTATTTCACCCTCCAATTGTTATCGCTTTCATCTTCAAAATAAATATACCACCGTTGTAACAAAATTACAATACGGTGGTATATTATAATCTTTAAATGAAATTATATTTCTTATACATTTTATTTCAATCGTCTTATTACCAATACCAATTTTAATTCTATAACACTTAGAGCGCTAAAATCAATGTTTTTATTAAAATAATTAGCCTATACCAATTTAAAAAGGCGTTTTAAGCTATAAATTTTGATTGAAAACAACGCTACCCGTTTTCAGTTAAAAAGGCCCCCCGTACGTCGCGGGTGGCCTTTTAGCTTAGCTCAAGTCTAAGTTGGTTAAATCTACTTCAGTTTTTGCGGGTTTTTTGGGCTTTTCCAACCCGTTATTCTTAATGACTTCTTGGTACCAATAGAACGACTTCTTAGGGTACCGTTTTAAGCTGCCCTTACCCTGATCATCTAAGTCAACGTAAATGAAGCCGTAGCGTTTGCTCATTTCACCGGTAGAAGCACTGACTAAGTCAATGCACCCCCACGGTGTGTAACCCATTAAGTCGACCCCGTCAGCAACTGCGCCGGCCATCGCTTGAATGTGTTGTTTCAAATAATCGATCCGGTAGTCGTCTTCCACGTGGAAGTTCTTGTCCGGTTTATCAAGTGCACCCAAGCCGTTTTCAACGACGAAGAGCGGCTTTTGATAACGGTCGTAGAGCTCGTTTAAGGCAATCCGCAAACCGGTTGGGTCAATCTGCCAGCCCCAGTCACTCGCCTTTAAGAACGGGTTCTTAACACCGCCCATCAAGTTACCAGCCACCGTATCGGTATTTTGTCCGGTCGTTTCGACCGCCGTTGACATGTAGTAGCTAAAACCGATGTAATCAACCGGGTACTGCTTCAAAAGAGCCAGTTCGCCATCGGTCGTTTCGAGGTCATCGAAGGCCAAGCCGTATTCAGCTAACAACCGCTTCGTGTAAGCGGGGTATTCGCCACGGACCTGCACGTCGGCACAGAAAAAGTTGAAATCCTGGTTGTGGTGCAAGTTGGCTAACTGGTTAGCCGGGTTGGCATCGTAACTGTAGCTCGTCGCGTACAGAATCATGCAACCGACCTGAATATTTTTATGGAGTTCGTGGGCAATTTTAACCGCTTTCGCGCTGGCAACGAACTGGTTATGCCAAGCTTGAAAAACGTTCTTTTTATCGTCGGCTCCGTTGGACGGTACGAGCCCTTGCCCCATCACTGGGAAGTGGGCGGCACTGTTGATTTCGTTAAAAGTCATCCAGTACTTGACCTTATCCGCGTAACGGGTCAAAACGGTCCGGGCAAAGTTTTCATAAAATTCAATTAAGTAGTGGTTCTTCCACCCGCCGTAGCGTTTGGCCAGGTTCAATGGCATTTCATAGTGTGAGATCGTAATGATTGGTTCAATGTTGTTAGCCAAGCATTCGTCGATTACGTTATCGTAAAACTTCAAGCCGGCTTGGTTGGGTTGTGGTTCGTCACCGTTAGGAAAGATCCGCGACCAGGCAATGGAAAACCGGTAACATTTAAAACCCATTTCAGCGAAGAGCGCAATGTCTTCTTTATAATGGTGATAAAAATCAATACCCTCGTGGTTCGGGTATGTATACTTAGCTTCATCGATGGTCCAATCAAAATCGGGCTGACTAACGATCTTAAACCGATCCTTACCGCCAGGAAGCGCGTCGGCGATTGATAAACCGCGGCCACCTTCCTTGTAGCCACCTTCTAATTGATTGGCAGCGGTCGCGCCGCCCCATAAAAAGCCTTCTGGAAATTCTGACATCTAATCAACACCCTTTCTGGCTTACCATTATAAAAATGATAGCCCTTACATTCCAGTATAATCAATTTGACCTATCAATATCAAATCGATTTTATCGTAAATTCATAGAAACCCTTTATATAAGCGTATAATTTGTAATAGTACATAGTACAAATTAATGGATTATAGACGATTCACCACCATTAACGTGGTAAAGCCCGTACCAAGTTTTGAATGGTATGGGCTTTACTACTGATATTTTTAATTAGCTGGCATTGACAACTTACGCTAGGTCTTCCCCATTTGAAGCGATAACCTTTTTATACCAATCAAAAGAATCTTTCCGGATTCGTTTGAGCGAACCGTTACCTTCATCATCTTGATCAACGTAAATAAAGCCGTAACGCTTGCTCATTTCGGAGGTACCGGCACTGATTAAATCAATGCAGCCCCAAGTCGTGTAGCCCATTAGGTCCACGCCATCCTTGATGGCTTCCTTCATCTGTTCAATGTGTAGCCGTAAATAATCAATCCGGTAATCATCGTGAATTTTACCGTCCGCGGCGATTTTATCTTCCGCACCCAGACCATTTTCAACAACGAATAGCGGCACCCGGTAACGATCCCAGAATTCGTTTAACGTGATCCGTAAACCAACGGGGTCGATTTGCCAGCCCCAGGCACTCGCTTTTAAGTACGGATTCTTTCCGCCTAAAGCTAAGTTACCGTTGACCTTTTCAACGTCGTCGGTCGCTGAAGTGATGGTCGTCATGTAGTAACTAAAGCTCAGAAAATCAACCTTGCCTTCGCGCAATAAGTCCTCATCGCCCGGTTCCATGGCCAGTTCGATGCCGTTTTCAACGAAGTAACGGTTCATGTATTCCGGATATTCCCCGCGAACCTGGACATCCGTAAAGAATAAGTTTAACTGATCTTGTAATTGTGCCGCCCGTACATCAGTAGGATTTGGCGTATTAGCGTACGTTTGCATCCGCGCTAGCATACAACCAATTTGAGCATCCGGGTCAATTTGATGGCACTGTTTAACGGCAATCGCACTAGCTACAAATTCATGGTGTAACGCTTGGTAACGTAACTGCATTTGTTCAGGCAGACTCAACTCGCTATCTACAGCACCAGTCCCGGTGAAACCCCATGTTGAAGCGTTAATTTCGTTGAAAGTCAACCAGTACTTAACTACTCCCTTGTAGCGTTTAAATAGCACTTCGGTATAGCGGGTAAAATCGGCAATCGTCTTGCGTGACGCCCACCCATTATTAGTCAACGTTAAGTTTAACGGCATTTCGTAATGGGAGATTGTGACAACGGGTTCGATTCCGTACTTGTGACATTCCGCAAAGACGTTGTCATAGAACTTCAATCCCGCTTCATTTGGTTCCATCTCGTCACCCTTAGGGAAAATTCGGGCCCAAGCAATCGACAAACGGTAGGCCTTAAATCCCATTTCAGCAAACAATTTAATGTCTTCTTTATAGTGATGGTAAAAATCAACTCCCCGCCGTTTGGGGTACATGGTATCCGTTTTGTCATTGATGGCCACTTGTAAAGTTTCGTTAGTGACTTCGTTCATGGACATGACTTTGCGGTCAGTGGCCTTTTTAACGACTTCCGCCGTGGTCAAGCCCTTACCGTCTTCGTTCCAGCCACCTTCAACTTGGTTGGCAGCGGTCGCACCGCCCCATAAAAATCCTTTAGGAAATCCCGTTGGCATTGTTTTTGAGTACATGATCAAAACTCCTTTTAATTTAGTTTAATTGTAATAATGGTTCAGTTGCATTCACATCTTTTAATTCCGGCAACGCCACTTTAACGTCGTGGTAGTTCTTCGAATTAGTCACCACGATTGGCGTTGTAACGGTGTAACCAGCGGCTTCAATCGCCTTGATATCAAATTTAATTAAGGGCTGACCCGCTTTAACGCTAGTTCCTTTTTCAACTAGGGTTTCAAAACCCTTACCGTCCAATTCAACGGTATCCATCCCAATGTGCATGAGAATTTCTGCTCCATCAGTAGTGTTTAACCCAATCGCGTGTCCGGTTGGGAAAACCATCGCAACTTCGGCATCGGCTGGGGCGTACAAGACTCCTTCAGTCGGTTCAACGGCAATTCCTTTGCCCATTGCGCCGGATGAGAACACCTCATCGTGTACTTCACTCAATGGTACGATCCGACCCGTTTCGGGACTGGATAAGTTAGTTGCAACGTTGTAATGAACAGTAGGATCAACCTTTGTCGCAACACCAGCAGCAGTCGTCTCAACAACCCCACTAGCAATTGCTGGTTCTGCATCAGTAGTTTGACTCTTTTTAGGCGCTTCACTATCCACACTCTTACGGCCAAACAGCATTTGTAAGGCAAAGCCTAGAACAGCGGCAACCGCCATTGCTAAAATCAGCCCGTAAACAGTGCTGTCCACGCCCGCTTTAGAAATCGCAGCAGGAATCGAGAAAATCCCCATGCCGCCCATCATGTACAGCTTAGTACCAGCTAACCCGATAATGCCGCCACCAATGGCCGCTGCAATACAACTTAAAATAAATGGGCGTTTGCGTGGCAGCGTTAACCCGTAAATAGCCGGTTCGGTAACACCGAAGATACCGGAAATAAAGGCTGGTAACGCAATGCCACGGGTCTTTTCATTCTTAGTTTGAAGTAAAATTCCTAAAACGACCCCGGTTTGCGCAAACGAAGCTGCTAAGGATAACCCTAAAATGGGATCGTAACCTTGTGAAGCTACGTTGGCCATCATCACGGCCACGAAACCCCAGTGAACACCAAAGATAACAAAGACTTGCCAGAAGCCCCCCATAACAATCCCGGCCAACATCGGACTGAAGTTGTAAATAGCTACACAGATTGATGAAATACCATCACTTAACCAACTAGCAACCGGCCCAATGATTAAAAACGTCACGGGTACGGCAATCAATAGGGTAATGAACGGTACCAAGAACGTCTTGACCACGGTCGGTACAATTCGCTTTGCAATAGTTTGGACTTTTGAAGCAAACCAAACCGCAAGAATAATTGGAATAACTGACGACGTATAACTCATCATCACTACCGGAATCCCTAAGAAAGTTGCGTGAATTTGTGATTCGAACAGCGTTCCGCTAAAGAGCGTTGTTAACACGGTTTTGCTATCATTCAACGCAACAATGCTTGGGTAGCAAAGCGCCATCCCAATCGCCATGCCGATAAATTGATCCACGTGAAATTTCTTGGCAGCCGTTAAGCCCAATACAATTGGTAAGAAGTAGAAAAAGCCATCCCCAATTGAATACAAAATTTTATAGGTCCCAGAGTTGGTGGATAACCAATTAAGAGCAACAAACATGGCTAAAAAGCCTTTGATCATCCCGGCCGCACATAGAACACCTAACATGGGGGTGAAAATACCAGAAATTAAATCAATAAAGCGGTCAAACACACTCGTTTTTTCGTCTTCACCGTAGTCATCCGGCACACTGCCGCCATCGGAAAAGCCACCTACTTTAATCAAGGTTTCATACACATCCGCTACTTCGTTTCCAATAACGACTTGATATTGACCACCGGATTGAACGACCGTGATCACGCCATCCGTTTCTTTAAGTTCATCCGTTTTTGCAACGCCTTCATCTTTCAGCTTAAAACGGAGCCGCGTCGTGCAATGAACCACACTCCTAACGTTATCCTTACCGCCGACACCGGCGATGATTTTTTTACTTAACTCTTCATAAGCCATACTCGTTTCCTCCTAAAACGTTAATTTTAAGTAAAACAAAAACCCAAACGTCCTTTCTTCAAACTACGCGACTAGGGCCCTAGCCACGGCTAATCTCAAGAAAAGATATTTGGGTTAATGCCTGATTACTCAGTAACACACCTGATTTATCTTTAATTATTCACTTTTCTGACGGTGCGTCACTCGCCAAATATGTAAGGTTAAATAGACCTTATCATCTGGTTGCAACTGCCAACCTGCTTGACTCTGTAAAAACGTATCAATACGTTCAACGGTTTCGTACGCACGTGGATATTTTGTCATCATTAATTGTAGTAATGACGCATCCAACTCACCATTCGTCACCGTCACCTGACACGCCCGTTGAACTAATAGCGCCCGCAAATGGGCAATAAAACGACTATAATTAAATGATTCGGTATCCAATGTCATGTGGAACTGATATTGCACGATATCAATGATGCCACTAATTAGTTTAGTAATTTTTATCGTTTCTTGTAATTTAGATCCGTCCGACGCGGCATTGACGAAGTGATACGTCATAAAAACAACTTCACTTTTAGGTAGCGTTACGTTTGCCAACTGATTAATTAAGGCAACGGCTTGATTCGCCGCTTGATATTCCTTATTAAAAAGTTTTTTCACTTCCCACCGAACGGTCCCGTTGTCCACATCGATTCCGTCGTTTGCGCGCTTTAAGGCGAAATCAATGTGGTCAGCTAAAACAAAATACTGATAGTCACTAAAACTAATTTTTAGCAATGGTTCAACTAAATGCACCACCTTGGTCGTGATGGTAAACGATTGCGGCTTCAGATCCTGAAAGCTATCAATATCGACATTTTGTTTTAACGTCGCGACAAACCGACGTTGAACCTTATTTTCATCGATTAAATCGCCTTTATGTTTGCCAAACCCAACGCCATTACCAACGACGATCCATTCAACAGCCTGATCATCAACGACTAAAGCGGCGTTATTATTAAAATTCTTTAGGAACTTCACTATGACCAGCCTCCAAGCGTGACCAAACAAAAAACCTACTCCAACAGTATCGCATCCCACAACAGGGACTGCTCGTACGTTTATAAAGTAGGTTTATGCCTGATCGAATCAGTAACACGCTCTCGTTTATGTGGTTTATAATAGCAACAACTGTAAGCGGTGTCAACAATTAATTTTAGATACTATTCCATTCAACATAGTCAAAACTAAATCTATGACCAATAAAGGTGAAAAAGAACTCAATTCAAAAACAAATTGAGTTCTAATAGTCATCTGTTGCCAAATGTCAGTAACAATACTTACATCTTGCAGGCGCTATTTACTATTAAGAGGTATCACTTTATTCCAAACTTTTAGCTTAAATGTCTCGTTATCAATCGTTTCAATAACCGTTAAGCTATCATTATCAACAATTCCGTGACCCGCTGTTTTTAATGTATCACCAGAATCACTGTGACAAATATCCTGGCGTAGATTAGCAAATGGTACACCCAATAAATATTTTACCGTCATAGAAATAACATTTCCATGTGATACCACTAATACTGAGTTTGAATTGTTGGGACCTTCGTTTTGTACGATGGCTTTTATAACTTTTGTTGTGCGCGACAAAAAATTATCATAAGTTTCACCGCCACCTGCTAACTTAGGATTATATTTATCAGGTTCTCGAATTAGATAATCATATTGCGGATTATCCATAACCAGTTGTTCTGGTTTCCCATCCCAAATACCAAATTCAAATTCTCGTAAATCGGGTACAATGGTGATTTCTGGCGAAGTTACACGTTCATTTAAAATCAACTTTGCGGTATCTAATGCTCTCCCTTGGGGACTTGAAAAAACACTAGTAAATTGCTGATCAGCAAGGTATTTGCCCAATTGCTTTGCCCTTTCTACACCCTCAGTTAATAGCGGAGAGTTTACTTGACCACCTTGAAACCGGTGACTCGAATTAAACTCCGTGACCCCGTGACGTACTAAATAAATTCGCACTAGACTTTCTCCTCCTACGAAGCAAAATTAATGATACTTTTTTGTACAGAGTTAAAGTTTTTTTCCATCATATCTAAGTCAAAATTCTTTTCCATTAATTTTTCAGAGGCAATCTCAATACTATTTTGTTTAACAGTTCCATTAGTAATAACAATATCCTTTTTTCCAATATGTGCATAATCTAGTTCGTCAATACTCTTTAAAATTAATTCTTGATCCTGACCCTCAAGCTTTTTTATTATCTTTGAGTTCGCATATATCACGGGTGATGAGAGATCAGCTATACAGTCAAGATGAATAACTTTAGCATGTGCTTGGTTGTCCTTTATATACTTTAATAACATATTTTGACCATTCCTGTTCTCACATCCATTATCCGTGAAAGCGAAAACGGTTTTCTTTCTTTGCTGACTTGTCATCTTTCTACACATATCCACCATAAAAATTACACTTAACGTATTACGTACAAAAT